>NZ_DATFAN010000062.1:0-2651 GCF_035254525.1 Ideonella sp.
TGGTGCTGGTCCACCAGGGCGGCTTCCAGTCGAGCCCGACAGTGAGCGACATCAACGGCTGCGACGGCGACCTGAAGAACGCCGACGGCAGCGATTCCGACCTCCGTGCGATCGCGCGCCGGCTGGACGACGCGGTCGACCTGGTGATCAGCGGCCACACCCACGCGGCCTACAACTGCTCGGCCGACACGGTCGATGTGAAGACGGTCAACGGTGTGGTCACGCGCACGCCCCGCCCCACCGGCGTGCCCAACCGCGTGGGGCGCCTGGTCCCGGTGACCAGCGCGAGCGCCTTCGGCCGTGTGCTGACCGACATCGATCTCACGATCCACCCGGTCAGCCATCACGTGCTCAAGGTCTCGGCGACCAACCGCCTGGTCGACCGCACCGACGCCGCGGCGACTGCCTATGTCGAGGCCAATCCGACGGTGAAGAACATCGTCGCCGGCTACAACACACTGGTGTCGCCGCTGGCCAATGAGGTGATCGGCACCATCGCCACGCGCCTGCCGAACGCAGCCAATGCGGCCGGCGAGATGCCCGCGGGCAGCCTGATCGCCGATGCGCAACTGCAGGCCACGCAGCCCGCGGCACTCGGCGGTGCGGTCATGGCCTTCATGAACGCGGGCGGCGTGCGCAATCCCGGCTTCGACGTCGCCGGTGCAAGCTACCCGTACGACGTGACCTACGGAAACGCTTTCACCGTTCAGCCCTTCGGCAACAGCCTGGTCACGATGACGCTCACTGCCCAGCAGATCAAGGACGTGCTCGAGCAGCAGTTCCCCGGCTGCAAGGGCCAGACAGCGCAGCGCATCATGCAGATCTCCAACGGCCTGCGGTATTCGTGGAGCGCGAGCGCGCCGGCCTGCGCAAGAATCGTCGACGTGACCCTCACGCCGACCGACGTGACGGTGGTTCCTCCGGAGGTGACCGGGGCGCCCGACCTGATCGTGATCGGCGGCGTGGTGCAGAACCCGGGCAAGACCTATCGCGTGACCATCAACAACTTCATGGCCACCGGAGGCGACGGCTTCAGCACCTTCACGGGCGGCGTGAATTCGTTGGGCGGAGCGCAGGACATCGATGCGCTGGTCGCCTACCTTGCCAGCTACAAGGCCCCAGCCGCGCATTACGACCCTGCCCTGCCTGCGATGAAGATCCCGCGCATCGTGCGCCTGCCATGATGACGGCGCGGCCCCTGCGCGCCGGTGTCGCAGCGCTGCTGCTCGGCGCGGTGCTGGTCGCGTGGGGCGGGGAGCACGCCGCACGCAGCGCCGCGCACGAGCGCCTGCTGCAGCAAGGCGAAGGGCAATTGGCCGCCGGCGATGCGGCGGCCGCCTTGGATACGCTGGAACGCGCTGCGGCGATGGGGCACGACCCCGACACCGAAATGGCCCTGGTGCGCGCGCTGATGGCGCAGGGTGAGTACCGCCGCGCGCAAGCGTTCGCGGCGCACGTCGCTGGCGGGCATCTCGAAGCACCCGAAGCCGCCGCCCTGTACGGCTGGCTGCTCTGTGTCGGCGGCCAGTGCCCCTACGGGCGAGCGCTGGTCGAGCAGGCGTTGGGGCGCGCTGCGAACCATCCGGTACTTGCCGCGGCGGCCGCCACGCTGCGCGAGCCGGGCGCACTGCCCGGCGGCATCCTGCTGCAGCGGCCGCAGCGCGTCGCTCCGCCCGACATCGCTGCACAGGCGGCGCACCCCGAGAGCTGGCGTGTGGCGGGCTCAGGCGTGCTGATGGACGATGGGCTGCACGCGCTGCTGCCCCTCGAGGCGTTGCAGGGGCGCGCGTTCGCCGCCGTGCGCGACGGGCTAGGCCGCCTGCGCACGGTTACGCTCGTTCGAGCGATCGCTCCATTGGGCTTGGCGCTCGTGCGCCTCGATGTGCGCCTTGACGCCGGTTTCCTTGCACGCGGGCCGCGGGAGGGGTTCGCGGGGAGTCCGTCATATGCCGTGGCGTTCACACCCTCGTCCGATGGTGCAGCGGCCTGGCCGTGGCTGTACGCGGGTTTCCTCGGCCGTGCCGGCGCCGCCGGGACCGCGCCACGCCTGGGCATCGAGCTTCCGTCGCGCGTCGCCCAGGCCGTCGTCTATGACGCTGCAGGGCGGATGCTCGGCCTGGCTCTGCGCGACGACCAAGGGACGCCGCGGCTGCTGTCCGCGCGCCACTTGCGCGACGCCCTGGGTGAAGCGACCGGTGATGCCACGGGCGAGGTGTTGCTTCCCTCGCACGAGGCCGCTGCCCGACTGAACGTGGACGACATCTACCAGCGCGCGATGCGAACCACCCTGCAGGTTCTTGTCGGGCCTTAGGCCGGATTGTCCGGTCCTCAAAACGGAATATATTGTTTATACCGTTTTGAGGAAGAGTCATGAGCACCCGTCAGACCACCACACCGAAGACCAAGCGCAAGGTCTCCGCCGCGCCCGCGAAGACGTCGGCCAAGGCCTCCCGCGCCGCCGCGACGCCTGCGGCCACACCGAAGGCGTGGACACGCGCCGGCGACCCGGTGCGCGCCAAGAGCCCGAAACGCGCTGGCGTCGCGGCGAAGCCCAAGGCATCGCCCGCCATGGCCGGCAACGGCCCAGTGGCTGCGGCGGCGGGCGATGGCAAGGCCCACAAGCCCAAGCTCGTGCGCGACAGCTTCACCAT
>NZ_DATFAN010000063.1:0-5584 GCF_035254525.1 Ideonella sp.
CGCCCGCGTCGAGGACATCGACTTCAACCCCGACGACTTCATCGCCCGCGTCAATTCGGATCTGGTCGGCAAGTACATCAACATCGCCAGCCGCGCGGCCGGCTTCCTGGCCAAGCGCTTCGGCGGCACGCTGTCGGGCGATCTCGGCGTCGAGGGCTCCAGCCTGCTCGAGACGCTGCGCGCCCACCGCGCGACCATCGAAGAGCTGTACGAAGAGCGCGAGTTCGGCAAGGCGCTGCGCGAGATCATGGCGCTGGCCGACAAGGTCAACGAATACGTCGACCAGCACAAGCCCTGGGAACTCGCCAAGAGCACCGACAACGCCGCGGCGCTGCACGATGTGTGCAGCACCTGCATCGAGGCCTTCCGCCTGCTGACGATCTACCTGAAGCCGGTGCTGCCGGCGCTGGCGGCCAAGGTCGAGGCCTTTCTGCGCACCCCGGCGCTGCAGTTCGACGACGCCGCGCGCGCGCTCGGCGTGCACACCATCGGCGCCTACGAGCACCTGATGCAGCGGGTCGACGCCAAGCTGCTCGACGCGCTGTTCGAGCCGCCGGCCGCGGCGGCCGAGGCCGCGCCGCTGCCGGGCGGCGAGGCGATCGCGCCGGAGGTCAAGATCGATGCCTTCGCCGCGGTGGACCTGCGCATCGCGAAGATCGTCAACGCCGAGCACGTCGAGGGCTCGGACAAGCTGCTGCGCCTGACGCTGGACGTGGGCGAAGGCCGCACGCGAAACGTTTTCTCCGGCATCAAGAGCGCCTACCAGCCGGAAGACCTGATCGGCAAGCTGACCGTGATGGTCGCCAACCTCGCGCCGCGCAAGATGAAGTTCGGCCTGTCCGAAGGCATGGTGCTCGCCGCGAGCCACGCCGACGAGAAGGCCAATCCGGGCATCTTCGTGCTCGAGCCCTTCCCCGGCGCCCAGCCGGGCATGCGCGTGCGCTGAGCTCGCCGCTCCCATCTCAAGCAAGCCCGCCGTGCGCCAGCACCGCGGGCTTTTTCTTGTCGGCCGTCAGTCCTTGTCGGCGGCCGCGCCCACAGCATCGTCGGCCCCGCTGGGCACGAAGCTGACGCCGTGCTGCGCGAGGTAGTCGCGGATCAGGCGGCGCACCACCTGCGATGGCGTCACGTCCTGGCGCGCGCACAGGCCCTCGAGTGCCTTCTTCTTGGCCGGGTCGATCAGCACCGTCAGGCGCGCGGTCTTGAGTTCCATCGGGTTTGGTATGTCAGTTCTATTAACATGCGAGTATCATACAAACCGCACTTGATTTCACCCGGATGACAACCCGAGCATGAACGCCCTGCTGGCTGCCCAGGCCCTGCTGCTGCTCGGCGCGGCTGCCTGCCTGCTGCCGGTGCCCAACCGGGCCCGCGCCGCGCTGGGCCTGATCACCCAGGGGCTGGCGATGGCCCTGGTGCTGTGGGCCGCCTGGCCGGTGCTGTGGGGCGCCGCCCCGCTCGAGGGCGAATTGGCCTGGGCCTACCCGGTGGGCACGCTGAAGATGCGGCTGGACGCGCTGGGCGCGTTCTTCCTCGCCTGGTCGCTGCCGATGACTTGGGCAGGCAGCGTCTACGCGGTCGGCTACCTGCGCCGCCACCTCGACAGCCGCGAGCGCCATCTGGGCGTGCACTACGCGCTGCTGAACCTGACCGCGCTGTCGTTCGTGCTGGTCTACACCGGCGAGCACGCGCTGGTGTTTCTGCTCGGCTGGGAAATCGCCGCACTGGCCGCCTGGCTGCTGGTGATCTGGGACTACCCGAACCAGAAGGTGCGCTTCGCCGGCTTCAACTACCTGGTCTCGACGCACATCGGCCTGATCTTCCTGGTCGCGGCGTTCATGATCCTGTACACCCATTCCGGCTCGTGGGAGCTGGGCAGCTTCGGCCGCTGGTTGCGCGCTCACCCGGGCTCCGAACGCAACCTCGTGTTCCTGCTGCTGCTGGCCAGCTTCGGCCTGAAGTCGGCCTTCTTCCCGTTCCATTCCTGGCTGCCGCGCGCCCACGCGGCCGCGCCGGCGCACGTCTCGGCGCTGATGTCAGGCGTGATCCACAAGGCGGGGCTGTACGCGCTGGTGCGCTTCATCCTGCTGATCGGCCAACCCGACGAGTGGATGGGCTGGTTCCTGATCGGCTTCGCGTTGCTGTCGGCGGTGATCGGCGCGCTCTACACCGTCGGCCAGCGCGACCTGAAGCGCCTGCTCGGCTATTCGTCGACCGAGAACGTCGGCATTGCCGCGCTCGGCTTCGGTGTCGGCTGCCTCGGGCTGGCTTGGGGCAACACGCCGCTGGTGGCGCTGGGCTTCGCCGGCGGGCTGCTGCACGTGCTGAACCACGCCTTCTTCAAGTGCCAGCTCTTCTACGCGGCCGGCGCGGTCTACCAGGCGACCCACACGGTCGACGTCGAGAAGCTCGGTGGCCTCGCGCGGCTGATGCCGGCCACGGCGGTCGCCTTCCTGATCGGCGGCGTGGCGATCTCGGCGCTGCCGCCGCTGAACGGCTTCTCCAGCGAGTTCACGATCTACGCGGGCCTGTTCAACAACGCGCCGATCGCCCCCTGGGCCAAGGTCGCGCTGGCCGCCACCGGCGCGGGCCTGGCCTTCGTCGGCGCGGTGTCGGCGCTCAGCATCACGCGGGCCTTCGGCGTGGTGTTCCTTGGCGCGCCGCGCGACGCGGAGATCGAAAAGCCGCAGGAAGTCAACGCCTGGATGCTCGCGCCGATGGGCCTGCACGCCGCGGGCGTCGTGCTGCTCGGTGTCGCCCCGGTGCTCGGGCTGGCGATGGTCGACGGCGCCGTGCGGCTCGCGCTGGCCGGCGTGCCGGGCGCCGATGCGAGCGCGCTGCAGGTGATCGGGCAGACGCTGTCGCGCATCGGCGCGATCTCGGGTGCGCTCGCGGCGGCGGCGCTGCTGCTGTGGTGGCTGCGCTCGCGCCTGGCGCGGGTGGCCGACACGCCCGCGGCCTCGCGCCACGTCACCTGGGGCTGCGGCTACACCGCGCCGAACCCGCGCATGCAATACACCGGCGGCAGCTTCTCGTGGGATTTCGCCCAGCGTTTTCGCGGCTTGATGGTGCTGCTGCGCCGGCAGAAGGCGCCGCAAGGCTATTTCCCGAGTGATGCCTACCTGATCACCGACTGCGTCGACGCGGTCGAGCGACGGCTGTTCTCGGTCATCAAGCACGGCGACGAGTCGGCCGAGGGGCTGTCGAAGAAGCTGCGCGAAGACGACCCGCGCCTGGCCTTTGCCGGCGCGCTGCTGGCGCTGATCGTGATGGCCGCGGCCATCGTGCTGGCGGGGGGGCCGCTGCCGTGACGGCCCTTGTGCTCATCCTCACGCACGTCCTGATCGTGCTGGCGATGCCGGTGCTGATGGTGGGCATCGTCAACCGCACCAAGGCCTGGTGGGGCGGCCGGCGCGGGCCGCGGCTGTGGCAGCTGGGCTGGGACCTGGCGCGCCTGATGCGCAAACGGCCGGTGCTCAGCACGGTGGCGACCTCGCTGTTTCGCGCCGGCCCCTGGGTGGTGCTGGCCGCGACGCTGCTGGCTGCGCAGATCGCGCCCATCCTGGGCGCCTTCGCGCCGCTGCAGTTCAGCCACGACTTCATCGTCTTCGCCTACACGCTGGGGCTGGCGCGCCTGTTCCTGATGCTGTCGGCAATGGACGTCGGCAGCGCCTTCGAGGGCATGGGCACCGCGCGCGAAGCCTCGTTCACCGCCTTCATCGAGCCGGCGCTGTTCCTGCTGGTGGGCAGCGCCGCGGTCGCCACCGGCCAGACCAGCTTCGCCGGGCTGATCGGCCACTGGCATGCCTCGGCATCGTTCGCCTGGCTGGGCGCGCCGGCCGTGGCGATCCTGCTCGTGCTGCTGCAGGCCGAAGCCGCGCGGGTGCCGGTCGACGACCCGCTGACCCACCTCGAGCTGACCATGGTCCACGAGGTGATGGTGCTCGACCACAGCGGCCCCGAGCTGGCCGCGATGCAGTACGCCGCGGCGCTGAAGCTGACGATGTATGCCGGGCTGATCGCCGCGCTGCTGAACCCGCTCGACCCGCGCAATGCGCCGGCGCCGGCGATCGCCGTGTCGCTGGCGATCATGGCTGCCGTCGCGGTGCTCGTCGGCTGCATCGAATCGCTGACCGCGCGGCTGCGCATGCAGCACGTGCCGCGCTATCTGCTGGCCGCGACGGCGCTCGCCGCGCTGGCGCTCGGCGCCTCGGGCTGGCTGGCGGGGAGCGCGTCATGACGGTCGCGCTGGTGGCGTTCCTCGCGGCGGCGGTGATCCCGATCTTCTTCGGCAAGCTCGGCTCGGCGCCATGGTGGCTGGTGCTGCAGGCGGCGGCGCTCGGGGCCGCCGGCTTCGTGCACCACGGCGAGGCCGGCCCGCACGAGTGGGCGGCGCTGGCCGAGGTGCTGCTGCTGCGCGCTTTCGTGGCGCCCCGCTGGCTGAAGCAGGTGGTCGTGCGCCGCGCCGAGACGCAGCGCGACCTGATGCCGTCCAACCTGTTCGCCTGGGCAATCGCGATCGCGCTGATCGTGCTGGCCTTCGAGTTCGGCGCACCGCCGCTGGGCGAGCACGAGGCGCTGACGCTGGGCACCGTGGCGGCCACCGTTGCGGTCGCGCTGCTGCTGCTGGCAGCCAACGATGCGCCGCCGGCGCAGCTCGTGGCGGTGCTGTTCATGGAGAACGCGATCGCGCTGTTCGAGCTGCTGATGCCGGCGCCGTGGCCGCTGCCGGTGCACCTGGCCCTGAGTGCGGTCTTCGTGGGCACCGTCGGTGTCGGCAGCCGGCTGATCGAGGCGGAGGGCTCGCGATGATGGCCGACACCGTGATCCCCGGCGTCAGCAGCGGCCGGCCGGACCGCGGCCTGTGGGCCGGCCCGGCGCTGGTCGTCGCGGCGCTGGTGATGCTGGGCATCACCAGCCTCGTCGTGGCCCGCGTGGCGCTCGCCGATCTGCCGCTGTACTTCGCCGGGCGCTACCTGGTGCTCGACGCGACCTCACTGCTGTTCGTGCTGGTCGTCAACAGCGTCTTCCTCGGCATCAGCGTCTACATGTCGTCGCGCGTCAGCACCTCGCGCGTGCTGGCCCGCAGCCTGCTGCCGCGCGCCGCGCTGACGCTGGCCTTCATGCTGGCGATGAACCTCGGCATCCTCGCCAACCACCTGCTGCTGCAGTGGGCGGCGATCGAGCTGACCACGCTGTGCGCGGCGCCGCTGGTGGCCCAGGGCGACACGCCGCGCTCGCGCCGGGTCGCCTGGCACTACCTGATGTACTCCAGCATGTCGCTGGCGCTGACCTTCCTCGGCATCCTGTGCCTGACCCGCTCGGCACAGCTGCAGGGGGTGTCGCTCGATTTCGCGTTCGACGCGCTGGGCGCCACGCTGCCGGCCTCGGGCGACGGCTGGCAGCGCCTCGGCCTGGCGCTGATGCTGTTCGGCCTGGGCAGCAAGCTCGGCCTCGCCCCGCTGTACAGCTGGCTGCCCGAGACCTACGAGGCCGCGCCGACCAGCACCAGCGCACTGCTGGCCGCGGTGCAGTTCAACATCAGCATCGTCGCGGTGCTGCGCGTGCTGCAGGTCTTCCACGG
>NZ_DATFAN010000064.1:0-76165 GCF_035254525.1 Ideonella sp.
AGAACGCGAAGGTCATGAGCAACATGGCCGTGAGCATGGTCTGCGCCATCTTCGGCGCGGCCGTCATGCTGATCGTCGCGCCCTGGTGCAGCGTGTTCCACCATTTCACCGAGAAGTAGATGATGGGCACGTTCACCGCCCCCACCACCGCCAGCAGCGCGCCAGCCTTGTCGGCCCGGCGGGTGTCGTCGATCGCGTTGACCAGGGCCAGGAAGCCCAGGTAGAGGAACAGCAGGATCAGCTCCGAGGTCAGCCGCGCATCCCAGACCCACCAGGTGCCCCAGGTCGGCTGGCCCCACAGCGCGCCGGTCCACAGCGCGATGGCGGTGTACAGCGCACCGGACGGCGCCAGCGCCCGCGCCAGCCGCGAGGCCATGCGGGCCTTCAGGACCCAGCCGATCACGGCCCAGAAGGCGATCGCGAGGTAGCAGACCATCGACAGCCAGGCGGCCGGCACGTGGATGAACAGGATGCGGTAGGCCTCGCCCTGGGTCGCGTCCGTCGGCGCGACGACGAAGCCGACGTACATGCCGGCCAGGCCGGTCATCACCGCGATGGCCCAGCACCAGGGCGCCAGCACCGCGGCCAGGCGGTCGAAACGCGCCGGCGAGGCGAACATGGTCCAGCGCCGGGGCGGGGCGGCGTCGGCAGGGGAGGTCGTGGACAGAGTCATGTCATTCCATGGCGATGCGCAACGCGGCGGCGGTCAGCGGCGGCACACCCAGCGCGGTCAAGATCAGCAGTGCAGCCTGCAGCGACAGCCCGGCCTCGGCCGGCTCGCCGTTCAGCGCGGCCAGCACCGCGCCGCTGCCGAAGACCAGGGTCGGCATTGCCAGCGGCAGCACCAGCAGGAAGACCAGCGCGCTGCCGTGCCGCAAGCCCAGTGCCAGCGCCGCGCCCAGGGCGCCGAGCAGCGCGGTGACCGGCGTGCCGAGCAGCAGGCTCAGGACCAGCGCGCCGACCGCCGGGCCGGGCAGCCCGAAGGCCAGGCCGGCCAAGGGGGCCAGCAGCACCAGCGGCGCGCCGCCCAGCAGCCACTGGCCGGCGATCCGCTCGACGACCAGCCGGGTGAGCGAACGCCGGCCGAGCAGCATCTGCTCGAGCGAGCCGTCGGCCAGGTCGGCACTGAACATGCCGTGCATGGCCAGCAGCATCGCCAGCAGCGCGCAGACCCAGACGACGCCCGGCGCCACCCGGCGCAGCAGGGCCGGCTCGGCGCCGATGCCAAGCGGGAACAGGCTCACGGCGGCGATGAAGAAGGCGAGCGGCAACAGCCAGCCGATGCGATGGCGGGCGGCGGCGCGCAGATCGCGCGCAAGGAGGTTCATCCGGCCATCGTCTCATGGTTGGCCACCGCGCCCGCCGTGCTGAGCGGCCCCGCGGGCGCCAGCTCGAACTCGCGCAGCACGCGGCTGGCCAGCGGGGCATGGCTGGTCATCAGCACGGCGCCGCCGCGCTCGGCATGGGCGTCCAGCCAGGCGGCGAAGCGCGAAACGCCGTCGGCGTCGAGCGCATCGAGCGGCTCGTCGAGCAGCCAGGTGCGTGGCTCGTCGTCGAGCATCAGGCGGGCCAGCGCCGCCTTGCGCCGCTGCCCTTGCGACAGCGTGGCGACGAAGTGGTCGAGCCGCCCGGCCAGGCCGACCTGCTCCAGCGCGCGGGCGATGCACTCGCGGCTCGTGCGCAGCGACTCGACCCCGTCGGTATGCAGGCCGGCGAGAAAGCTGATGGCCTCGCCGACACGCAGCTCGGCCTTCAACGCGTTGGCGTGGCCGATGTAGCGCAAGCGCCCGCGCTGCGCCGGCGACAGCGCATGCACCGGCGTGCCATCGAAGCGCGCTTCACCTTCGGCCGGCCGCACCAGCCCGGCCAGGATGCGCAGCAAGCTGGTCTTGCCGCAGCCGTTGGGCCCGCGCAGCCACAGCGCCTGCCCCGGCTCGAGCCGCAGGTTCAGGCCCCGGAACAGGCGCCGCCCGCCGCGCCGGCAGGTGAGGTCGGTGGCGACGAGCGCCCCTTGCTCAGAAATCAAGTCGGTACCCCAAGGAGTAGTACAGCCGGGTCGAATTCTCGTTCTGTTGTGCGCTCTTCGTGTCGCTGGCCTCGACATTCATGTCGCTTTCGACGACCCACTTCTCGCCGCCGCGCCAGGTCACGCGCAGGCCGGGCGACCAGCGGGTGGTCTGCACGCCGTTCGGCCCGTCCTGCTGGTAGAAACGCAACGAGGGTTCGAGCTGCCAGCGCTCCGACAGGACCGACAGGTGGTTGTACGACGCCAGCCAGCCGGTGTAGGTGGGGCCCTTGACGGCGGTCAAGTTGAACACATGGGTGTCGCGCTCGGAATAGAGGTTGGTGCCGATGGCCTGCAGCGAGCCGGTCCAGATCTCGCCGGTGGCCGGAATGCCCTCGGGCAGGATGCCGGGCACCGGCAGGATCGCGCCGACACTGGTCATCCGCAGGTCGGCGCCGATCTGCCAGTGCGGATTCAACGGGGTCGTGACGCCGAGCAGGCCCTGGGTGGAGTAGGCCGTCGTGTCGACCACCTGCTGGCGCAGGAGTTCCAGCGTCTTGCCGGCGGCCAGCAGATCCTGCAGCCGGCGCGGCATCACGGCGATGTTCGGGTCGGGAAAGAACAGCGCATTGCCCAGCATCAGCATCGGCGTCGCGCGGCGGTCGTACAGCACATTGACGACGGTGTTGTCCTCGCTCGTCCAGGTGCCCTGCACCGACGCGATGTTGATGCCCTGCAGCGTGGTGTCGTACTCGAACTGCGAGAACACCGAGACGCCGGGCTGGAAGAAGCGGATGTCGGCGCCGACCGCGCGGCGGTCGACCTCGCCGTCGATCGTCTGCTGGATCGCATAGGCGCTGGCGCCCAGGCCAGGCACGATGGCCTCGGCGTCGAGCGAGGCCCCGTAGAACTGGCGCCGGGTGTCGAGCAGCTTTTCGGTCGGCTGGCCGGCGACCACGTTGATCTTCCACTTCGGCACGAAGCTCCACCCCAGCAGCGCGCCGTCGAAGCGGCCGAGCACGCCGCCGCCCAGGCCGGACTGCCGGCCCAGCCGGGCCGACAGGCCCGGGCCGGTTTCCTTCCAGTCGAAGTACAGCGCGGACAGCCGGTTCTCGTCGGGCCGGTCGGGCATGAAATCGTTGGTGAAGGCGTCGCGGAAGACGAAGCGCAGGTCGCGGTCCTCGTCCTTCATGCGCCAGTTCACGTCCACGCTGGTCAGCAGCTGCTTCTGGTCGATCGCGTCCAGCGTGTCCTCGGAGATCACGACCGGGATCTGGCCTTCGAGCGGCGTGTCCTTCAGCTGCGTGCGGGTCTTGGAGTTGCCGCCGTAGTAGTACTGCGACAGCGCTCCGATCAGCATGGTGTTGTCCTTCTTGCGCTCGGGCGTCGCTTCGGCCGTGCCAGCCGTGGGCGTGGCGGCGCCGGCCGGCAGGCCGGCCAGCATGATGCGCGCCTGGTCGGCGTCCGGCCCTTCCGGGTAGAGCTGGAGGAACAGCTCGAGCTCGCGCCGCGTGCCGGCGAGGTCGCCATCGGCCAGCCGGGCCTGCGCGATCAGCGCCTGGGCTTCGCGGGTGTGGCTGTTGGGCGGCAGGTTCAGCGCCTCGTTCAGCGATTCGACGGCGAGCCCGTTCTGGCCCTTGGCGAGCGCCTCGCGGGCCTGGGCCATCAGCTCGGCACCGCGCGCTTCGACCTGTGCGTCGAGCGAGGCCGGCGCCGCCACCGCGGCCGGGGTGATCGGGGCGGGCGTCGGCGCCGCCGCGGCCGGCTTCGGCGCCGCGCCGAACGCCGTGGCCCCCAGGCCCTCGAGCACGACCTCGATGCTGCGCCGGTCGGCGCCGCCGCGCACCTTGAATTTCGCCGGCGGCACCAGCCGGACGACGAGGCGGCGATCGAGTTCGCCGCTGCTGCCGCCCTCTTCGGTGATCGTCAGGCGCGGGATGCCATCGCCACCGATCGTGCGCCGCTCACCCTCGATGAAGCGCGGCTTGTCGCGGCTGGGCACGACGTCGTAGACGATCTGCACCAGGTCGTTCGAGCTCGCCGCCACCGCGCGGCGGTACTGCACGGGAACGTTGAAGCGCACGACGACGATCGCATCGGCGCCCTCGCGGCGCAACTCGACGTCTTCCATCACTTGGGCCCGCGCGCCGACGGCGGCGACGGCCAGGGCGATGGGTGCCAGCCGCGCGACCAGCGCGGCGGGGTCTGCAAATCTCATGGTCCCTTTTCCCTCTTCCTCTGACTCAATCCCACTCGACGTAGGTCTTGCCCTTGGTGCCCAGCGGGCGGTGGCAGCCGGACTCCGAGCAGTCCAGCGGCGTGCGGTTACCCGACTCGTGGGTGAGCGACTTGCGCTCCATGTTCCCGAGGTAGTTGGTGCCGCTGGCGTGGCAGCTCTTGCACCAGCCGGCCCCGCCCCCGAGGCTGCCGTTGTGGTTCATGCGCATCGAGCCCCAGCTGGTGGTCGTCGTGTGGCAGGCTTTGCAGTCCATCGTTCCGCCGTTGAGCAATTGCGCCTCGGGGATGTGGTTGGTCGGCTTGGCCTGCAGGCCCTGGCTCACGTAGGTCGGGATGTGGCAGGTCTTGCAGGCCTGCGCGGACAACGCCGAGTGGTTGGTCGTCACGGCCGTGCCCCAGGCGGCCTGCGACTTGTGGCAGCCGTCGCACTTGACCGTCGCGACCTGGATCGGGATGTGGTTGGCCGGCTTGCCCCCGGCGACGTTGCCGTTGTGGCAGCCGTCGCAGGTGCCCGAGCCGACCTGGTTGTTCGGCGCGTGCTGGTACACCACGACCGTCCAGCTGCTGGTCGATTTGTGGCAGCTCTCGCAGGTCGTCACCCCCACGTGCAGCGAATCGGCCGGCTTGCCGCGCGCGCCGAGGTAGGCGCCGGTGTGGCAGGTCGCGCACTGGTTGCTGATCGTGTAGTAGCTGTGGACGCGGCCCGGGTTCCACGAGGTGTAGCCGCTCTTGTGGCAGCCATCGCAGTTCGCGGTGGCGGTCACGGTCACCAGCGCATACGGCACGTGGTTGCCCGGCTTGCCGTCGGCCGGCGGGTAGGTGCCGGTGTGGCAGCTCGCGCACTGGTTCACCACCACGACCTGGGTGTGGTTCCACTTGGTCGGCTTCCATGCCGTCACGCTGTGGCAGCTGTAGCAGTTCGTCGCGCCGACGGGAATGTGCGTGGCCGGCTTGCCGGTCGCGTTGCTGCCGTTGTGGCAGCTTGCGCAGTTGGTGCTCTGGTTGTAGGTGGAGTGGTCGACCTTAGCGTCGGTCCAGCTGGTGGTCGACTTGTGGCAGGTCTCGCAGGCGGTGACGTTGGCGTGGGTCTGGTCGGCCGGCTTGCCGCGCGCGCCGAGGTAGGAACCGGTGTGGCAGGTCGAGCAGTAGGTGCTGACGCTGTAGTACGCGTGGTAGCGGGAGGGGCTCCACGAGGCGTAACCGCTCTTGTGGCAGCCGTCGCAGTTGGCCGCAGCCGAGGGCGGCACCAGCGCGTACGGGATGTGGTTGGCCGGCTTGCCGTCGGCCGGCGGATAGGTGCCGGTGTGGCAGCTCGCGCACTGCGCGGTCACGACGACCTGGGTGTGGTTCCACTTGGTCGGCTTCCATGCCGTCACGCTGTGGCAGGCATAGCAGTTCGTCACGCCCACCGGGATGTGCGTGGCCGGCTTGCCGGTCGCGTTGCTGCCGTTGTGGCAGCTCGCGCAGTTGGTGGTCTGGTTGTAGGTCGAGTGGTCGACCTTGGCGTCGGTCCAGCTGGTGGTCGACTTGTGGCAGTTCTCGCAGACGGTGGCGTTGGCGTGGGTCTGGTCGGCGGGCTTGCCGCGCGCACCGAGGTACGAGCCGGTGTGGCAGCTGGCGCATTGCGCGCTGACCGCGTAGTAGGCGTGGTAGCGGGCAGGGTCCCACGCGGTGTAGCCGGCCTTGTGGCAGCCATCGCAGTTGGCGCCGGCCGACACGGCGATCTGCGTGTACGGGATGTGGTTGGCCGGCTTGCCATCGGCCGGCGGATAGGTGCCGGTGTGGCAGCTCGCGCACTGGGCGGTGACGACGACCTGGGTGTGGTTCCACTTGGTCGGCTTCCAGCCGGTCACGCTGTGGCAGCTGTAGCAGTTGGTCGCGCCGACCGGGATGTGGGTGGCCGACTTGCCGGTCGCATCGCTGCCGTTGTGGCAGCTGGCGCAATTGGTGGCCTGGTTGAAGGTCGAGTGGTCGACCTTGGCGTCGGTCCAGCTGGTGGTCGACTTGTGGCAGTTCTCGCAGACCGTGGCGTTGGCGTGCGTCTGGTCGGCCGGCTTGCCGCGCGCGCCTAGGAAGGAGCCGTTGTGGCAGCTCGCGCAGTTGGTGCTGACCGCGAAGTTGGCGTGCAGGCGCCCCGGGGTCCAGCTCGCATAGCCGGCCTTGTGGCAGGCATCGCAGTTCGCCGAGCCGGCGCCGGGCACCTGGGTGTAGGGGATGTGGTTGGCCGGCTTGCCGTCGGCGGGCGGGTAGGTGCCGGTGTGGCAACTGGCGCACTGCGCCGTGACGACGACCTGGGTGTGGTTCCACTTGGTCGGCTTCCAGCCGGTCACGCTGTGGCAGGCGTAGCAGTTGGTGGCGCCGACCGGCATGTGGGTGGACGACTTGCCCGTGGCATCGCTGCCGTTGTGGCAGCCGGCGCAGTTCGTCGCCTGGTTGTAGGCCGAGTGGTCGACCTTGGCACCGTCCCAGCTGCTGGTCGATTTGTGGCAGCTGTCGCAGGCGGTGGCGTTGGCGTGCACCGCATCGGCCGGCTTGCCGTCGGCGGGCGGGAAGCTGCCGTTGTGGCAGCTCGCGCACTGCCCGGCGACCACGAGCTGGGTGTGGTTCCAGCTCGACGGTTTCCAGGTGTTGGTGTTGTGGCAGCTGATGCAGTTGGCCGCGCCGACCGGCATGTGGGTGGCCGGCTTGCCGCTGGCGCTGCTGCCGTTGTGGCAGCTCGCGCAGTTGGTGGCGACGGTGAAGCCGGCGTGGTCGGGCTTGGCGCCGGTCCAGCTACTGGTCGTGTGGCAACTGTCGCAGGCCGCGGTGGTCGGGAGGTGGTCGCGCGGCTTGCCGCTGGCGATGCTGCCGTTGTGGCAGCTCTGGCAGCTGCCCGGCGCGATGCCGGCGTGGTTGAAGCGTGCACCGGCGAAGCGGCGCGTGTCGTGGCAGGTGTCGCAGGCGGCGGAGGTCACCACGTGCTGGTTCGGCATCACGGTGTTGTTGCGGGCCAGCCGCGCGCCGGCGGTGTGGCAGCTTGCGCAGTCCTTGGGCGTGCCCTTGAAGATGCCGTTGACGTGGCAGGACTCGCAGCGCTCGTTGGCGTGCGCGCCGGTCAGCGCGTAGCCGGTGCTGACGTGGTCGAACTGGCGCGACGTGGTCGTCTGGGCGTGCGCGGGCAGGCTGAGCATCAGGCTCAACCACAGCGCGAGCAACAAAAGCCAGCAGGCGGAACCGGCAAGAACGAGTCGGCGCATCACGGTCGGGCTCCCAAGTTCGCTGGACCACCCGGTGCACCAGGGCGGCGCGGGCGCAGCGTCTTCCAGTTGTCGTTCGTATGGCAGCTGTCGCAGACGGGGCCGAAGGCGCCGTCGTGGGCGTCGTCGCCGCGGTGGCAGGCGAGGCATTCGCGCCCGACCTCGGCGATGGCCTTGCCGGCCGGTGCCGGCGCCCGGTGGCATGCGGCGCAGGCGGCCTTGGCATGGGCGCCGTCGAGCCGCCAATGGGCCTGGCGCTCGTGGTCGTAGCGCACCAGCGGCCAGGCGCGGGCGTTGTGGCAGTTTTCGCAGCGCGCGCCGAGGCCACCCTTGTGCTTGTCTTCTTTCTTGTGGCAGGCCAGGCAATCCTTCGCCGCGTCGCGGTAGCGCAGGTCCGCGTGGCAGCTCTTGCACTCGACCTTCAGGTGCGCGCCGACCAGCGCGAAGCGCGCGCGGGCGTGGTCGAAGCGCGTCTCGCGCCAGCGTTGCTCGTTGTGGCAGCTCTCGCAGTGGGCGTCGAGCTGGCCCTCGTGCTTGTCGTCCTTCTTGTGGCAGGCCAGGCAGTCGGTCGGCGTGTCGCGGTAGTGGGTCAGGTCCGCATGGCAGGCCTTGCACTCGGCCTTGACGTGCCCGCCGCGCAGCGGGTAGCGCGTGGTGCCGTGGTCGAAGCGCGGGATCTTCCAGGTGCGCTCGCCGTGGCAGGCGCCGCAGGCTTCACCCAGCGTCGCGCGGTGCTTGTCGTCGGCGCGGTGGCAGCCGATGCAGGTGCGGGGCACGTCGCGGTAGGCGGCGTTCTTGTGGCAGGCCTTGCACTCGATGTCGTCGTGCTTGCCCAGCAGCGGGAAACGGCTCTTGTCGTGGTCGAAGCGGCCCACGCTCTTCCAGCCGCTTTCCTGGTGGCAGGTGGCGCACTCGGTGCCCAGGCTGCCCTTGTGGGTGTCGTCCTTCTTGTGGCAGGCCAGGCAGTCCGTGCCGAGCTTGTCGCGGTACAGCGTGCCGGTGTGGCAGTCGTCGCACTTGACGTTGCGGTGCTTGCCGCGCAGGGCGTATTTGGTGTCCGCATCGTGGTTGAACAGCGCGGCGCGCCAGGACTTGGCGTCGTGGCAGCTGTCGCAGCGTTCGCCGTAGCGGCCCTTGTGGCCCTTCTTGAAATCGTCGTCCTTGTGGCAGCCGACGCAGGCCTTGGGCGCCTCGGTGTAGGGCTCGCCCTTGCGGTGGCAGGCGCTGCACTTGGCATCGACGTGCTTGCCCGTCAGCGCGAAGCGGGTCGTCGAGTGGTCGAAGCGGCCGGGAAGGATTTGCGCCCAGCGGTCCTCGCCGTGGCAGTCGGCGCACTTCGGGCCCAGGCTGCCCTTGTGGACGTCGTCCTTCTTGTGGCAGGCCACGCAGTCCTGCGCCGCCTCGCGCCAGCGCTTGCCGGCGACGTGGCACTTGGCGCAGTCGTCGACCTTGGCGTGCGCAGCGCGCAGCGGCCAGTCGGTCAGCTGGTGGTCGAAGGCACGCTTGTCCAGCGGGGCGATCTGCACGTCACGCCCCTTGTGGTCGGTGTGGCAGCTGCGGCAGGCCTGCGGCTTCTGCTTGCCGTGCAGGCCCGCCTTGGCCTTGAGGTCGGCCGCCACGTCCTTGTGGCATTCGAGGCAGCGGCCGTCCTGTGCCGCGCGGTCGAAGCGCACGTGGCAGTTCGCGCACTGGTCCTCGACCTTGGCGTGACCGCGGATGACCGGCCCGGGCGACAAGGCCGATTCCAGGCCCTGCGCCGAGGCGAGCGACGCCGCGGCGGCCAGCACGGCCGCCGCGGCATGGCGCAACAAGGTGGCAGCGCAGCGCGTCCATTCCATCGGCTGCTCAGTACGCGTGCACGGCAACGACGTGTGCGATCGCGCAGGCAACCATCACGTAGACGAAGGGCAGGTGCAGCACATGCCACAGCGCGAACAGCCGCTCCCAGGCGCGCAGCTGCACGACGCCCAGCGTCTGCTCGATGTGCAGCGTCGTCTGCCGTCGCCAGTGGGCGCGGATCTGGCGGCGGCGCTTGGCCTCGAGCGTCTGCGGCGCGGCGGCCAGCGCTTGGTCGATCAGGCTGCGCACGTCGTGTCGCGCGCTGCGGGCCGCCCGCGCGCTGGCCCACAGCAGCGCCAGCGCATTGCCCGCCGGCGCCGTCAGCGCCGCCTGCTCGAAGCCGAACAGGCGCTCGCGGACCAAGGGCGCCAGCGACAGCGAGACGGCCAGCTTCTCGTGGGTCGCCTCGAGCTTGGCGCGCAGCTCGGCCAGCTCGGCGTGGCGGCCGTCGAGCCCGCGGTGCACGTGGCCGTAGAGGTAGCGGCCGACCACGCCGCTGGCCGCGACGATCAACATCGAGAACAGCGCCACCGCCGCGTTCATCGAGCCGATGCGGAAGTTGCAGTGCACGAGGATCAGCCAGGGCCCGGCCACCCCCATCAGCATGTGGAAGACGAACCAGTGGCGCGTCGCACCCAGGTGGCGCAGCGCCGGCACCCGCTTGCGCAAGGGGTAGACGAACAGCGCCAGCATCGCCGCCCCGCCGGCGACACCGATCCAGTAGCCGGCGTCGGAGCCGGCATCGAGCTGCAACGCCCGGCCGGCCACCCAGGCCGAGGCGACGACCAGCAGCGTCCAGGCCAGCGGCTGCACGGCACGCCACCAGGCGCGGGCCGTGGCGGGGCTGGTTGCAGGCCGCGGCGGGTTCGAGGGCGACAGGGATTGGGGGAGGGCAGACATGGCGAATGTAAATGTGCAATATGCACATTAAGAGCCATCAGTCTACCGAAGGCGGCTTGGCGATTTCTTAAGGCAGGCCGCCGGAACGGTGTCCAGGTGTGACGATCGACCCCGCCCGACACCACGAAAGCACTGCACTACCATCCACCCATGGCCGCCCCCGCCCGAGCATTCAAGATCCCCGAGTCGGTTCTGGTCGTCATCCACACGCCCGCACTGGACGTGCTGCTGATCGAGCGCGCCGACGCCCCGGGCTTCTGGCAGAGCGTGACCGGCTCGAAGGACCGGCCGGGCGAATCGCTCACCGAGACCTGCATGCGCGAGGTGCAGGAGGAGACCGGCATCGAGATCGGCAGTTCGGCGGTTCCCTTGAGCGCACTGGCGGACTGGCGGCTGGCCAATCGTTACGAGATCTATCCGCGCTGGCGGCACCGCTACGCGCCGGAGGTGACGCACAACACTGAACACGTGTTCGGTCTGAGCGTGCCGGCCGGCACGCCGGTGCAGCTGGCGCCGCGCGAGCACACGCAGTTCGCCTGGCTGCCCTGGCGCGAGGCGGCCGACCGCTGCTTCTCGCCGTCCAACGCCGAGGCCATCCTGCTGCTGCCGCGTTTCATGGAGTCCGTCTCGACATGAATGCCCGCGTCACCCGGCCGCCGCTCGGCCTGGCCTCCACCACCACCATCAGCACCGACTTCACCTCGCAGGTGCTGCGGGTCGCCACCTACAACATCCACAAGGGCGTGCGGGGTGTCGGCCCGCAGAAGCGGCTGGAAATCCATAACCTCGGCCTCGGCATCGAGGCGCTGGATGCCGACCTGGTGTTCCTGCAGGAAGTGCGGCTGTTCCATGCGCGCGATGCGCGCCGCTTCGACCAGACCTGGTTCGGCTGGCCCGAAGAGGGCCAGGCCGAATTCCTCGCCCCGCAGGGCTACGAATCGGCCTATCGCTCCAACGCCATCACCCGCGACGGCGAGCACGGCAACGCGCTGCTGTCGCGCTGGCCGCTGGGCGACGTCGGCCACCATGACGTGTCGGACCACCGCTTCGAGCAGCGCGGCCTGCTGCACGTGCCGGTCAGCTGGCAGGGCATGAAGATGCACGCGGTGGTGGCGCATTTCGGCCTGATCCACGCCAGCCGGGTGCGCCAGGTGCAGCGCCTGGCCCGCTTCATCGAGGCCGAGGTGCCCGCCGGCGAGCCGGTGCTGGTGGCGGGCGATTTCAACGACTGGGGCGAGCGGCTGGACAAGCTGATGCACGTGATCGGCCTGGAGCGCGCCGTGGCCCCCGAAGGCCAGCGCGATGCCCGCGTGACCTTCCCGTCGCGCGTGCCGGTGTTCGCGCTCGATCGGGTCTACATGCGGGGCTTCCGCTGCCTGTCGACGATGGTGCCGCGCGGCTCGGCCTGGGCGCGCATGTCGGATCACCTGCCCCTGGTCGCCGAGCTGGAGCCGGTGTGATGGGGCCCCCACGCCCCCTTCCGGGGGCTGCCCCCAGGGCCACGGAGGGGCCCTTCGGACCCCTGGGGCTCGCGTCGGGGGGACCGGCAGAGCCGGATCCGCGCACGCCGCTTGATGGGCGGCGGCTCCTGCGGAGCGCCTTGCTGGCTGGCGTGGCGCGCGGCAGGCCGTGCGCCGGGCGGTGGAGCAGCCGAGATGCCCTCTGAGGTCGACCGGCCGCCGCACCCTGCCGCCTGGTACGCCTTGCCGCAGCCGCAGTTCCTCGGTGGCAACGAGGCCGTGCTGCTGCGTGGTGGCGACGAGCTCTTTCCGGCGGTGATCGCCGCCATCGACGCGGCCCTGCACGAGGTCTGGTTCGCCACCTACATCTTCCATGACGACGCGGCGGCCGAGGGCGTGGCCCGCGCGCTGGTGCGCGCGGCGCGGCGCAAGGTGCGGGTGCGGGTGGTCGTCGACGGCTTCGGCACGCACCGCGCGCTGGGCCACCTGCAGCGCTGGCTGGCCGGCAGCGGCGTGTCGATGGTGGTGTTCCGCCCCGTCGAGCGCTGGTGGAACTGGCTGCAGCCCGGCCAGCTCCGGCGCCTGCACACCAAGCTGTGCGTGGTCGACGGCACGCACGGCTTCGTCGGCGGCATCAACGTCATCGACGACCGCAATGACCTGAACCACGGCTACGGAGAGACACCGCGGCTGGATTTCGCCGTCGGCCTGCGCGGGCCGGTCGTCGCGCCGATCGAGCAGACCGTGCGCGCGATGTGGACCCGCGCCGCCTTCGGCCACGACTGGCGCGCCGAGGTGCTGTCGATGGCGCGCAGCGCCGAGCCCCTGACGCAGGCGCGCCGGCTGCTCGGGCGGCTGCGCATCCTGCCGGCGGCGCCGCCGCCGGCGGCTGGCGACCAGCACCCGGTGCGCGCCGCCTTCCTGGTGCGCGACAACCTGCGCCAGCGCCGCTCGATCGAGCGCGCCTACATCGACGCAATCCGCGGCGCGGCGCACAGCATCGACATCGTCGTGCCCTACTTCTACCCCGGCCGCTCGTTCCGCCGGGCGCTGGTCAAGGCCGCGCGGCGCGGCGTGCGCGTGCGCCTGCTCCTGCAGGGCAAGCTGGACTACCGCTTCGCCGGGCTGGCGGCCCGCGTGCTGTACGACGAGCTGCTGGCCGAGGGCGTGCAGATCCACGAATACCAGCCGGCCTTCCTGCACGCCAAGGCGGCGATCGTCGACGAGACCTGGGCCACGCTGGGCAGCTCCAACATCGACCCGCTGTCGCTGCTGCTGAACCTCGAAGCCAATGTCGCGATCCTCGACGAGGGCTTCGCCGCGGAGCTGGCGCGGGCCTTCGAGCTCGCGCTGACGCAGTCGATCCAGGTCACCGTCGCGCCTTATCAGAAGGGTGCGCTGGCCGTGCTGGGCCGCGGCTTCGTGGCCTGGGTGGCGCACTGGTACCTGCGCATGGCGGGCCTGAGCGGACGATACTGAACGCCATGGCGCGCAACATCGAGATCAAGGCCCGCATCGCCGGCATCGAAGCCTTGCTGCCCGCGGTGCTCGCCGTGGCCACCGAGGGCCCGCGCGAGATCCGCCAGGACGACAGCTTCTTTCGCTGTGCCAACGGCCGGCTGAAACTGCGCGATTTCGGCGACGGCCGCGGCGAGCTGATCTTCTACCAGCGCGCCGACCAGGCCGGGCCGAAGACCTCGCACTACGTCATCACCCCGACGGCCGACCCGGCCGGCCTGCGCAGCGCGCTGCGCCAGGCCTGGGGCGAGACCGGCCGGGTGCGCAAGCGCCGCACGCTGGTCCTGGCCGGCCGCACCCGCATCCACCTCGACGAGGTCGAGGGGCTCGGCGCGTTCCTCGAACTCGAGGTCGTGCTGGCCGACGGCGAGGCGGCCGAAACGGGCGAGCGCGAAGCCCACGACTTGATGCGGCAGCTCGGCATCGCGCCGGCCGACCTCGTCGAGGGCGCTTACGTGGATCTGCTCGTCAGCGCGGCCGCCGGTCCGGCGGGCGGGGGCTAGCACGGCCGCTCCCCGCCTCTGGCCGACCAGCGACTAGGGCGCCGCCGGCGGCTCCGGGCCGAAGCGGTTCGGCCCGCGCGTGCCGCGCAGAAAGCCGTTGTCGACCAGTGCCCAGAGCTGGCCGATCAGCGGGATCAGCGCGATCAGCACCCACCAGGCGGACTTGTCGCGGTCGTGCCAGCGCTTGGCCGAGACGGCGATCGCGGGCCAGGCGATCAGCGCGTTGACGATGTACTCGGCCCGGTCCGGGTGGAACCCGGCGATCTCGAGCAAGGCCATCAGGACCATGCCGACCACCAGCAGCGCCAGCACGCCGTACAACCAGAAGCCGCGCCGGTTCACCCGACCGTGAAGGCCCAGGTAGAGCTGCGCGGGGGTCATGGCCTCGCCGAGGGGCGGCGGGGCGTGGTGGTGGATGGGCAGGGTGAACATCGTGGCCTCAGTATGCCGCGTCGACCCACAGGCGTTGCATCACCGAATCGAAGTGCGCCTGCCGGTCGTGGCTGCCGGGCTGCTGGTGCTCGCGCACGACCCAGTGGCCGGCGACCATCACGTCGCGCCAGGGCCGGCCTGGGCTGGAGAAGACCAGCGCATCGAGCAGGCGGCCCGACGGAATGCCGGTCAGGCTGGCATCGGCCAGGTCGACCACCAGCAGGTCGGCGCGCGCGCCGGGGTGGATGCCCCACAGCGCCTCGCCGGCCGCGGCCGCGCCGCCGTCGAGCGCGGCCTGCCACAGCCGCTCGGCGGTGGCCGGCTGGCCGGCCTCGGGCGCCGCGGCGACGTTGCGGCTGCGCAGGCCCAGGCGCTGGCCGTACTCCATCCAGCGCAGTTCCTCGCGCCAGGCGCGGGTGACCTGGCTGTCGGAGCCCACCGCCAGCGGCACGCCGGCGCGCAGCCAGGCCGGCAGATCGGTCAGGCCGTCGCCGAGGTTGGCTTCGGTGCTCGGGCAGATCACCGCCGTGCTGCCGCTGTGCGCGACGGCCATGATTTCGGCGCGGTTCACGTGCGTGGCATGCACCAGCTGCCAGCGCGCATCGAGCAGGCCTTGCTGGGCCAGCCATTCGACCGGGCGCAGGCCCGTGGTCGCCAGGCAATCGCGCACCTCGGCCAGCTGCTCGGCCACGTGGATGTGGATCGGCCCGCCGAAGCCCTCGGTCAACACCCGCAGGCGGTGGAGAGATTCGGGCCGCGCCGCGCGCAACGAATGGATCGCGACGCCGGCGTTCAGCCGCGGGTGGCCATGGCGCTGCACGGCCTGCGCGGCGGCCCAGACGTCGTCGGCATCGAAGTGGAAGCGTGCCTGGTCCGGCCGCAGCGCGGCTTGGGCGAAGCCGGCGCGCTCGTACAGCACCGGCAACAGCGTCAGCCCGATACCCACCTCGGCCGCGGCGTCGACCAGCGCGTGGATCATCGCGTGCCGCTCGGCGTAGGGCTGGCCATCGGGCCGGTGCTGCACGTAGTGGAACTCGCAGACCTGGGTATAGCCGCCGCGCAGCAGCTCACCGTACAGCTGCGCCGCGATCGCGCGCAACATGGCCGGGTCGACCGCGCCGGCGACGCGGTACATGCGGTCGCGCCAGCTCCAGAAATCGTCGCCCTCGGTTTCGCGCCGCTCGGCCAGGCCGGCGAAGGCGCGCTGGAAGGCGTGGCTGTGCGCGTCGACGAGGCCGGGCAGCACCGGGCCGGCGAGCTGCGGCACATCCTCGGGCGCCGGCGTGTCGGGCTGCACGAGCTGCCAGCGGCCCTGGCCATCGATCTCGAGCAGCACGGCCTCGCGCCAGCCGCCGGGCAGCCAGGCGCGCGGGGCCCAGAAGGTTTGCGCAGCGGGGGGCGTCGTCATGGTGCAGGTGTCCAGTCGAGCATCGTCTGCAGCAGCGCGTGCAGCACGGGCACGAGCTGCGCGGCGCGGGCCGGGTCGACCGCGTACGGCGGCGTCTCGGGCATGTAGGTCGACCAGCACATCTCGAGCTGCACCGCGTGCACGCCGCCTTCCGGCCGGCCGTAGTGGCGCGTGATGTGGCCGCCCTTGAAACGGCCGTCGACGACGTGGCTGAACGCATGCTGCTGGTCGAGCACGCGGGCCAGTGCCGCGCGCAGCGCAGGGGCGCAGCTGCGGCCCTCGGCGGTGCCCAGGTTCAGGTCGGGCAGCCTGCCCTCGAACAGCCACGGCAGCTCGCTCTTGATGCTGTGGCCGTCGAACAGCAGCGCGTGGCCGTGCGCGGCCTTCAGCCGCGCGAGCTCGGCGGCCAGTGCGTCGTGGTAGGGCTGCCAGTAGGCGGCGCGGCGCGCGTCGATGTCGGCCGGCGCGGGTGCGCGTCCCTCGCGGTAGATGGGCTCGCCGGTGAAGTGGCGCGTCGGGCACAGCTCGGTGTTGTTCGCGCCGGCGTACATCGGCGTGTTCTCGGGCGGGCGGTTCAGGTCGATCACGTAGCGCGAGTGGCGCGGCACGAGCAGGCTGGCGCCGAGCTCCTCGTGCGCGAAGGCGTAGAGCTGGTCCAGGTGCCAATCGGTGTCTTCGACCGCCAGCGCACGCTCGGTGTAGAGCGGCGCCAGCGTTTCCGGGATCAGCCGGCCGACGTGCGGCAGGCTGACCAGCAGCGGGGCGCGTCCGCGCAGCAGGCGAAAGACAGGGGTGTCGAAGGTGGTGGTGTCGTCGTTCATGCGGCGGTCGTGTCGATGGCCTGCCCGCCGGCGACCACGCCGAGGCAGCGCGGGTCGCCGAAGCGGTAGGCGAGTTCGTTCGGGTGGTCCACATCCCACAGCGCGAAGTCGGCGCGCCAGCCGGCGCGCAGCTGGCCGTGGCTGGCTTCGAGCCCGAGCGCGCGCGCGGCGTGGCGCGTGGCGCCGGCCAGCGCCTCTTCGGGGGTCAGGCGGAACAGCGTGCAGGCCATGTTCAGCATCAGCGGCAGCGACAGCGTGGGCGAGGAGCCGGGGTTGTGGTCGGTGGCGATCGCGATCGGCACGCCGGCGGCGCGCAGGGCGTCGACCGGCGGCAGCTTCGTCTCGCGCAGGTAATAGTAGGCGCCGGGCAGCAACATCGCCACCGTGCCGGCGGCGGCCATGGCGGCGATGCCGTCATCGCTGAGGTATTCGAGGTGGTCGGCACTCAGCGCGCGAAAACGCGCCGCGAGCGCGGCCCCGCCCGAGTCGCTCAGCTGCTCGGCGTGCAGCTTGACCGGCAGGCCGAGGCGCCGGGCCACGTCGAACACGCGTTCGATCTGCGCCGGCGTGAAGGCAATGCGCTCGCAAAAGCCGTCGACCGCGTCGATCAGGCCCTCGGCATGCCACTGCGGCAGCCAAGTGCAGACGGCGTCGATGTAGTCGTCGGCCTGGCCGTCGAATTCCGGCGGCAGCGCGTGGGCGGCCAGCGAGGTCGTGCGCACGGTGATCGGCAGCGCATCGCCCAGCCGGCGCGCGACGCGCAGGCAGCGGGCCTCGTGCTCGAGGCTCAGACCGTAGCCGGACTTGACCTCGACCGCCGTCACGCCGCCGGCCAGCAGCGTGCGCGCGCGCGCCAGCGCGGCCTCGAACAAGGCCTCGTCGGTCGCCGCGCGGGTGGCGGCCACGGTGGAACGGATGCCGCCGCCGGCGCGCGCGATCTCCTCGTAGCTGGCGCCTTCCAGGCGCAACTCGAACTCGCGTGCGCGGTGACCGCCGTAGACGAGGTGGGTATGCGCGTCGATCAGGCCGGGGGTGACGACGGCGCCATGCAAATCGTGCAGCTCGGCTTCGTGCACGGCCGCGCCCAGGCTGCGCAGCGCCGCCTCGGCGCTGGCGCACGCGCCGACCCATTCGATGCGCTCACCGCGCGTCAGCAGGTCGCCCTCGGGCAACCAGCCCCAGGCCGGCGTGCCGGGCTCGGCCGACATCGTGGCCAAGCGGCCCCGGCGCCACCAGCGCCAGGGGCCGGGCATCGGCGATTCGCGATGCGGAGTCGGGTGCATATTCGTTGACGTTTCAAGTTAGGTGCTGGCGAGCCACCAGGCCCGCGGTGGTTCCCCGGCGGCGGGCAACAGCCGCCACGAGCCGATGGGGGCATCGCTCCATGCGAGGCTGTGGGGCCGCAACGGCAGGGGGCTTTCGGTGCCCACGACGAGTTGCAGGCGCACGGCCGTGTACAGGCCGCGCCACCTCGCCGGCCCCGCCGCTTCGAGCGCGTCTCCAACGGCGCACAAGCAGGCCCGACCGGCGCCGGCCCGCACCATCAGGTTCAGATCGCGCGTCGGGCCGTCGATCAGGCGGCAGTCGGGCGCGTCGGCGCCGTCGAAGGCGAGTGGCGGGCTGTCGTTGTCGAGCACGTGCGCGACGGCGCCGAACCGAAGCGACACGCCGGCGCCATCGAGCACCGCGAAGCAGCGCTGCACACCCGGGTAGGCCGAGAACGGCCCGTCGCGCTCGATGTCGGCGACGCTGACGCGCAGCTGCCAATCGGCGCCGGAGCCGGCCGGCCAGGCCAGCAGCTCGCGCGTGACGCCGCCCCCGTTGCGCCAACGCTGCGGCGCGACCGACGCGAGCTCGACGACACGGACCGTCATGGCGTGAACTGCCCTTCGATGCCGTAGCGCGTGCCCGGGTGCACGAGCCGCGCGATCGTGATCGCGCGGTCGGTCGTGAAGGTGCGGCGCACGATGACCAGGCAGGGCTCGGTCGGCGCGATGCCGAGCAGCCGGGCCTCCTCCTTCGTCGGCCGTGCGGCCTCGATCGAGTACTGCGCACGCCACAGCGCGGTGGCTTCGAACAGGTAGTGGGTCGGGGTGGTCTGCGTGAAATCCTGTGCCAGGTAGCCGGGCGCGCAGGCCGGGTTCACGTAGCGGTCCTCGCATTGCAACGGCACGCCGTTCTCCAGGTGCACGATCAGCGTGTGGAACACCGGCGCGCCCGGCGGGAGCCCCAGCTGCCCGCCCAGGCCCTCGGTGGCGGGCACTTCCTCCTGCGCGACCACGCGGGCCTCGTGGCGGTGGCCGCGCTCGGCGATCTCGTCGTGCAGGTCGCGCAGCGTCAGCGTCGACGAGACCTTGTGCAACTGCGCGGCAAAGGTGCCCACCCCCTGCACGCGGTCGATCAACCCTTCCGCCTGCAGCTCGCGCAGCGCGCGGTTGACCGTCATGCGGCTGACGCCGAACTGCGCGACGAGCTCGGCCTCCGAGGGCATCAGCACCCCTGGGGCCCAGTCGCCGGCAGCCAGGCGGCCCTTGAGGTAGTGCTTGACCTGTGCGTAGGGCGCTGTGCCGGCAGGCGGCGACGAGGCAGTGGAAACCATGAGGCGGGATGCTACTTGCCTAAACTTGTCTAGACAAGTAGGATTCGCCCCCATCCCGACGCCCGCCCCGGCACCTGCCCGACCCGACCTTCGCCCAGGAGACCCCGCGATGACCGACCTGTCCCAACCCACCCGCGGCGCAAGCACGGCCGCCAAGGCCCGCCCGGTGAAGGCCCCCACCGGCACCGAGCTGCACTGCCGCAACTGGCTGATCGAGGCCGCGTACCGGATGATCCAGAACAACCTGGATCCGGCGGTGGCCGAGAACCCCGACGCACTCGTGGTCTACGGCGGCATCGGCAAGGCCGCCCGCGACTGGGATTGTTTCGATGCCATCCTGAAGTCGCTGCGCGAGCTCGCCGAGGACGAGACGCTGCTGGTGCAAAGCGGCAAGCCGGTCGGTGTGTTCCGCACCCATGCCGATGCGCCGCGCGTGCTGCTGGCCAACTCCAACCTGGTGCCGAAGTGGGCCACGTGGGAGCACTTCCACGAGCTCGACCGCAAGGGCCTGATGATGTACGGCCAGATGACGGCCGGCTCGTGGATCTACATCGGCAGCCAGGGCATCGTGCAGGGCACCTACGAGACCTTCGTCGAAGCCGGCCGCCAACACTACGGGGGTTCCCTCAAAGGCAAGTGGATCCTCACTGCCGGCCTCGGCGGCATGGGCGGTGCGCAGCCGCTGGCCGCCACCTTCGCCGGCGCCTGCTCGCTGAACATCGAGTGCCAGCAGTCGCGCATCGATTTCCGCCTGCGCTCGCGCTACCTCGACGAGCAGGCCACCGATCTCGACGACGCGCTGGCGCGTCTGCAGCGCTACACCGCCGAGGGCAAGGCCATCTCGATTGGCCTGCTCGGCAACGCCGCCGAGATCCTGCCCGAGCTGGTCAAGCGCGCGCAAAAGGGAGGCCTGAAGCCCGACCTCGTGACCGACCAGACCTCGGCCCACGACCTCGTGCATGGCTACCTGCCGCCGGGCTGGACGGTGGCGCAGTGGCAGGCCGCGCAGGCGGATGATTCTCGGCACGCCGCGCTGCGCGACGCCGCCGCCAGGGGCTGCGCGGTTCACGTGCAGGCGATGCTGGCCTTCCAGGCCATGGGCATCCCGACGGTCGACTACGGCAACAACATCCGCCAGGTCGCCCTCGACCAGGGCGTGAAGAACGCGTTCGACTTTCCCGGTTTCGTGCCGGCCTACATCCGCCCGCTGTTCTGCCAGGGCAAGGGCCCGTTCCGCTGGGTGGCACTGTCGGGCGACCCGGAGGACATCCGCAAGACCGACGCGAAGATGAAGGAGCTGTTCCCCGAGGACCAGCACCTGCACCGCTGGCTCGACATGGCGCAGGAGCGCATCGCCTTCCAGGGCCTGCCGGCACGCATCTGCTGGATCGGCCTGGGCGAGCGCCACCGCGCCGGCCTGGCTTTCAACGAGATGGTCAAGTCGGGCGAGCTGAAGGCCCCGATCGTGATCGGGCGCGATCACCTCGATTCGGGCTCGGTCGCCTCGCCGAACCGCGAGACCGAAAGCATGAAGGACGGCTCGGACGCCGTCTCCGACTGGCCGCTGCTGAACGCGCTGCTGAACACGGCGGGCGGCGCCACCTGGGTCAGCCTGCACCACGGCGGCGGCGTCGGCATGGGCTACTCGCAGCACGCGGGCGTGGTGATCGTCTGCGACGGCAGCGATGCGGCGGCCAAGCGCATCGAGCGCGTGCTGTGGAACGACCCGGGCACCGGCGTGATGCGCCACGCCGACGCGGGCTACGAGGACGCGATCGCCTGCGCGAAGGCGCGCGGCCTCAAGCTGCCGATGGTGAAGTGATCAGGGCAGCGGCAGCTTGATGAAGCGCGGGCGGTAGATGTCCGCACCGCCGGCGGTGAAGTTCTCCCAGAAGTCGAACGTATTGACGTGGTAGCTGATCAGCAATTCCCCCGGGGCCGACAGGTGCGGATGCGCCTTCGCGCCGTACACGAAGGTGTCGGGCGTCAGCTTGTCCTCGGGGCACAGCCAGACGGGGATCGGCTTGCCGAAGGGCCCGACCGGCGAGTTGCCGTAGCGCACCGCGACGGTGGCCGACAGCGTGTCGAGCTGGTGCACGACCAGGTAGCGGCCGTCGGGCAGCGGCGTCACGCTGAGCTCCGCCCCCATGCGGTTGGCGACCGGGGCCGACTGGTTGATGTCGGTGACCCAGGCCGCGCCGTTCCAGAAGCGGTAGGCGCCGGGCTTGGTCATCGCATCCGGCCGCACGCGGGCGACGAGCAGCTTCTTGTTGTAGTCGTCCGAGCGCACGCCGTAGACGTAGAGGAAACCGTCGGGGTTCGGCGCGCCGGCCTGCGTCGTCAGCGGCATTGTCGCCACGCCGTAGGCAATCTCGCCGATCGCGCCGTTGCGCGGCGCGAACAGCGGCAGCGTCCTGCGGGTGTAGGTGCCGAGGAAGGGCGCGGGGTCGGTGGCGGGTGCGGTCAGCAGATCGGTGCCGACCTGCTTGAAGTTGAAGGCGCCGCCGTCGCCCAGCGCCATGCGCGAGGCGTACATCCGCACCTTGCCCTTCCACACCACGCCGTCGCCGGGCCAGTACCACTGGTCGGCCTGCGCCGGCACGACCATCGACACCGCCTTGCCGGCGCCGTCGCGCCGCACGTTGAACTGCAGCGCCAGCGCGTCGGGCGCGGCGCCGGTGAGCATCGCGCTGGTGTTGTTGACCATCACCGTGCCGGCGATGCGGCTGCCGTCGGGGTTCACGCCGCCGACGAAGCTGTCCGAGAACAGCCACAGCGTCTTCGTGGACGCTCCGCTGCCGAAGCGCTCGTCGCCGTTCATCGGCAGCGTGTAGACGCCGTCGGCGCCGCTCCAGCCATCGGCCACGCCGTAGGGCGCCGCGAACAGGGTCGTCCATTCGGGTGCGGCGACCGCGCTGTAAGGTGGCACGTCGGCCGCCGATGCCAGGGTCACCGCGCCGGCCAGCGCGAGCGCCGAGAAGACTGATTTCGCCGTCATCCAGCCATCTTAGAACCGAGGATCCCTCCATCATGTCCCTACTCACCCTGACGCCCGGCCAGCTGACGCTGGAGCAGCTGCAAGCCATCCATGCCGGCGGCGTGACCCTCGCGCTGGCCGACTCTTCGCGGGCCGCCATCGCCGCCAGCGCCGCCATCGTGCAGGCGGCGGCCGCGGGCGACGCGCCGGTCTACGGTGTCAACACCGGCTTCGGCAAGCTGGCCAACCAGCGCATCAGCGCGGCCGACCTGGCCACGCTGCAGCTGAACCTGATCCGCTCGCACTCGGTGGGTGTCGGCGAGCCGCTCGGCGCGCCGGTGCTGCGGCTGATGCTGGCGCTGAAGGCGGCGAGCCTGGCGCGCGGGGCCTCGGGGGTGCGGCAGGTCGTGGTCGACACGCTGCTCGCGGTCTTCAACGCAGGCCTGGTGCCCTATGTGCCGAGCCAGGGCTCGGTCGGTGCCTCGGGCGACCTGGCGCCGCTGTCACACATGACGCTGGCGCTGCTGGGCGAAGGCGAGATGCTGGTGGGTGGCAAGCGCGTGCCGGCCGGCCCGGCGCTGGCCGAGCACGGCATCCGGCCGCTGACGCTGGAAGCCAAGGAAGGCCTCGCGCTGATCAACGGCACGCAGACCAGCGCGTCGCTGGCGCTGCACGGCTTCCTCAGCTTCGAGCCGGTGCTCGAATCGGCGCTGGTCGTCGGGGCGCTGACGGTCGACGCGGCGCGCGGCAGCGACGGGCCCTTCGACCCGCGCATCCACTCGCTGCGCGGTCAGCCGGGCCAGATCGACGTCGCGCAGTACTACCGCTCGCTGCTGTCAGGCAGCGCCATCCGCGCCTCGCACGCCGAGGGCGACGACCGCGTGCAGGATCCGTACTGCCTGCGCTGCCAACCTCAGGTCGTCGGCGCTTGCCTGGATCAACTGCGGCATGCGTCGCTGGTGCTGGTGCGCGAGGCCAATGCGGTGACCGACAACCCGCTGGTCTTTGCCGACGACGGAATGATGATCTCCGGCGGCAACTTCCACGCCGAGCCGGTGGCACTGGCCGCCGATGCGATGGCGGTCGCGATCGCCGAGGTCGGCGCGATCGCCGAGCGCCGCATCGCGATGCTGATCGACACCAGCGTCTCGCGCCTGCCGCCGTTCCTGACCACCAACGCCGGCCTGAACAGCGGCTTCATGATCGCCCACGTGACGGCGGCCTCGCTGGCCAGCGAGAACAAGTCGCTGGCCCATCCGGCCAGCGTCGACAGCCTGCCGACCTCGGCCAACCAGGAAGACCACGTCTCGATGGCCACCTTCGCTGCGCGCCGGCTGCAGCCGATGATTGCCAACGTCGCGCACATCCTCGGCATCGAGCTGCTGGCGGCGTCGCAGGGCATCGAGTTCCTGCGCCCCTTGAAGAGCTCGCCCGCGCTCGAGCAGGCCCACGCGCTGCTGCGCGCGCAGTGCCCGACGATCGAGACCGACCGCTACCTCGCGCCCGAGATCGAGCGCGCCACCGCGCTGGTCACCGGCGGCGCGCTGTCGGCGGTGTTCCGCGCCCTGCCGGGGGATCTGCCGACGCTGTGGGTGCCGGCCTGAGATAGCGCCCCCACGCTCCCTTCCGGTCGCTGCCCCCCCGAGGGCGCTCGCGCAGCGGACCGGCGAAGCCGGATCCGCGCACGCCACGTGAGGCGGGCGGCGCTTCGCGCGTCCGGGGAGAGGGCCCGCTAGCGGAAGACCGCGCGAAGCAGCGCCCGGCCCACCGGGTGCTGCGGCAGCCAGCCGGCGTGCGCCGGATCGCGCAGCACCATCGCCAGCATGCCGCTGCGGTCATCGTAGGCACGCTGCAGCAGCGCGGCGGCACGGTCGATCTCGCCCAGCTCGGCCAGCGGCGCCGCATAGAGCGTCGCCTCGCCAGGGGTCGTGCGCGAGCACAGCAGCGTCGCGTCGATGATGTCGAGCGCGGCCTCGCGCCGGCCGAGCCGGGCCAGCACGAAGGACAGCACGGTCCAGACGAAGGGCGGCGTGTCCGGCCCTTCGGAGAGCCGCCAGGCCGGCGCCTCGATCTCCGGCGAGGGCGCCACCATCGCGCGGATCGCCAGCGCGAACGCCACCAGCAGCAGCTGGCCCGGGTGCTCGGCCAGCGCCGCGTCGGCCTCGGCCAGGCCCTCGGGCCCGCGGCCGGCCTGCAGCAGCGCGCGCGACAAGGTCATGCGCAGCAGCGGTGTGTGGGGCGACAGCCGCAAGGCGCTGCGCAACTGCTCCACCGCCTGCGCCGCCTGGCCGGTGAAGAGCAGGTGGCGGCTGTAGACCAGCCGGGTGTCGGGGTCGTCCGGGTCACGCGCGAGCGCGGCCTCGTGCCAGCGCTGTGCCTCGTCGAAACGCCAGGCCATGTCGAGCAGCGTGCCGCGCGCCCCCGCGAGGCCGGGGGTGGCCGGGTCCCGCCGCTCGGCGTCGGCGAGCGCCGCCAGCCCTTCCTCGACCGACGGCGCGGTCGGCAACTGGCCCCAGCCGACCGCGGCACCCAAGGATTCGGCCAGGGCGACCCGCGCCGGCGTGTAGGCGGGCTCGCGCGCGATCAGCGCGCGCAGCAACTCGATCGCCCGGCCGACGGCGGCCGGCGTGCGCGCCTGGGCGAGCAGGCGGGCGTGCAGGTAGGCGTTGACGGTGGCGGGCGAGGCGTGGGCCGCGTTGGCCAGGCGGGCGTCGGCGGCCGGCAGGGCCGTGGCGGCCGCGCCATCGAGCCGGTAGCCGGTGCCGTAGACCGATTCGATCGCCAGGCCCCAGGGCGCCACCGCCCGCCGCAGCCGGCTGATGCAGCGTGCCAGGCTCTCGTCCGACATCGCGGCGCCGCCCCAGGCGGCCTCGGCGAAGTCGGTCTTGCTGACGACGGCAGGGCGGCGGCGCAGCAGCAGCGCCAGCACCGCGCGCTCCTTCGGCGCGAGATCCAGCGGACGGCCATGGGCGGCAGGGAAACCGGCGTCGTCGAGGGTCAGGCCGTCGGGCATCGCGAACGTGCTGGGCAAATGATCAGGATTCGGTCAAGCTTGCCACAGCCGGCATGCCTAGGATGGTGGCCATCACCTCAGGAGTCCATGCATGTCGATTCGCCGCCCCCTGCGCGCCGCTGCGCTGACCGCCGTCAGCGCCGCCTGTGTCTTCGCCGCCGCCGTCGCCACCGCGGCCACGCCGGACTGGAACAAGACGATCCCGATCGTCGACACGCCCGGCCCGGGCGGGCTGCTCGGCACCAACGGCTTCGACATCTTTGCCGAGCAGGCCGTCGCGGCGCGCTTCACCGTGCCGGCCGACGGGGACATGCGCCTGGCGCGCGTCGGCCTCTGGCTGATGAACAACAGCGAGACGCTGCAGAAGAAGGTCCGCCTGTCGGTGCAGACCGATGCGCTGGACGAAGGCGGCAACCAGACGCTGCCCAGCGGCGTCGAGCTGGAGCGCTGGACGACGACGGTGCAGACCCTCGGCTGGAACCCGGTCGAGCAGTTCTTCCTCACCAGGTCGGGCCCGCGCCTGCTGGCCGGCCGCTCGTACTGGGTGGTGGCCGCGTCGAAGTCGCCGCCCTTCGTCGACCCGGTGTGGACCTTCGCCAAGACGGGCAACATGTGGACGACGACGACCTACGGCGGTGCCTGGCAGCCGGCCGGCAACGGCGCCGCGCTGACGCTGCGGGTGGATGCGCACCCGATCAAGGCGCCCTGAAGGTCAGCTCAGCGCGCGCAGCCCCTCGGCTGGCGCGATCGCGCCGACCTCGATGCCGTTCCAGTTGCGCAGTGGCACGTTGACCAGCTCGCGCAGCACGGCGGCATCGGCCTCGTCGCGCTGCGCGAGCGCCCTGATCACCGCGGCCATCACCACCTCGGCGGCACGGGCGCCCTGGCCGTCGTCGATCTTGATCGCGACGCCGAGGCCGCGGGTCGGCAGCGCGGCGCAGTAGACGCCCTCGGCACCGACCTTGCAGAACACGCGCTCGCCGAAGTGCTGCATCACCCGCGTGTCGAAGCGGCCCGTGCCGGCGACCATGAACGGCGCCTGCGCCACCGCCTGGCGCAGGCGACGGGTCGCGGCGGCATGGGTGGGCGACAGGCCGTGGCCGCTGCCGAAGCGGGCGAAGCCACGCGCGAGCTGGCGCAGCGGGATGCCGAAGGTCGGGATCGAGCAACCGTCGGTGCCCATCGGCGCGCTGGCCAGGTCGCAGCCGGTGGCGGCCTGCAGCGCGGCGCTGATCTCGCGCATCACCGGGTGCCCGGGCTGGACGTAGCCGCGAACGAATTCGGCCGGCTCGCGGCCGGCCTGCAGCGCCATCAGGCAGCCCACGCAGACGAAGCCGGCGTGCTTGCCAGAGCAGTTGTTGTGCAGCGCGCCCGGGCCCTTGCGCTGGCGTGCCAGCTGCCGGCTCGCCGCCTCGTCATACGGCCAATGGGTGCCGCACTCGAGCGCGGATTCGCCCAGGCCGGCGCGGGCGAGCATCGCGGCGGCGGTGGCAGCATGCAATGGCTCGCCACGGTGCGAGGCGCAGGCCAGCGCGATCTGCTCGTCGCTCAGGCCGAAATGCTCGGCCGCGCCGCTGGCCACCAGCGGCAGCGCCTGCAAGGCCTTGACGGCCGAGCGCGGGAACACCGGCCGGTCGACATCACCGAGCGTGGTGTGGACCGCGCCGTCGGCATCGACGATCGCCAGCGCGCCGCGGTGGAAGGATTCGACCGCACCGCCACGCAACACGTTCACCAGCACCGGGTTCATCGGGTCGGACCTCCAGCGTTCGCATGATCGACGCGGGCGATTGTGCGCCGGGCACAATGCCGGCCCATGTCCTGGCTTGCGCTGTCACTGGTGCTGGTGGCGGCGCTGTTGCATGCCGCCTGGAACGTTGCCGCGAAGAAGGCCGGCGGCAGCCACCACTTCGTGCTGATGGGCGCGGTGCTGATCGTGCTGCTGTGGGCGCCGCTGGGCGTCTGGCTCGCCTGGGCCGCGGTGCCGCGCTGGGGCGCGCTCGAGTGGGGCCTGGTCGTCGCCAGCGGCATCATCCACCTCGTCTACTTCAACGTGCTGCTCAAGGGCTACCGCGAGTCGGACCTGACCGTGGTCTACCCGGTGGCGCGCGGCACCGGGCCGCTGCTGAGCTCGGTCGGCGCGATGTTGCTGCTGGCCGAGGCGCCGAGCCTGTGGACGCTGCTCGGGCTGGCCGGCATCGTCGGCGGCATCTGGCTGATCGCCGGCGGGCCGGCGCTGTGGCAGCGTGCCCACGGGGTGCGCGACCCGGTGCAGCGCGCGCGCGTGCGGGCCGGCCTGGGCTGGGGCGCGCTGACCGGCGTGCTGATCGCCGGCTACACGCTGATCGACGGTTATGCGGTCAAGGTCGTGCTGATCTCGCCCATCCTCGTCGACTACCTCGGCAACGTGGCGCGCATCCCGTTCATGCTGCCCTCGGCGCTGAAGGACCGCGCGGGTTTCGCCGCGGCGTGGCGCGCGCAGTGGCGCGCGGCACTGCTGATGGCGGTGATCAGCCCGCTGGCCTACGTGCTGGTGCTGTATGCGGTGCAGATGGCGCCGCTGTCGCACGTGGCGCCGGCGCGCGAAGTCTCGATGCTGTTCGCCGCGCTGATCGGCGGCCGGCTGCTCGGCGAGGCCGACCGCGGCTGGCGCCTGGCCGGCGCGGCGCTGATGGCCGCCGGCGTCACAGCCCTTGCCGCGGGCTGATCAAAGCCCCAGCCAGATCGCGGCCAGGGTCAGCGCGCCCGGCACGGCCTGCACGAACAGGATCTTCCTCGATGCGGTGGCCGCGCCATACAGGCCCGCCACCAGCACGCAGGCCGCGAAGAAGGCCTGCACCGGCCGCCCGGCGGCGCCCAGGCTCAGGCCCCACAGCAGACCGGCGGCGAGAAAGCCGTTGTACAGGCCCTGGTTCGCGGCGAGCACCTTGGTCGCGGCGGCGAATTCGGGCGTGGTGCCGAAGGCCTTGCGCCCGGCGGGCTTGTCCCACATGAACATCTCCAGCACCAGGATGTACAGGTGCAGCAGGGCCAGCAGGGCCACGAGCACGGTTGCGACCATTCGACAGTCTCCTTGATCGGTATGCGGTTTCGATGCCGGCCGGATCATGCACCATACCGCCTGAACGGCACGACAATCGAACGCGCCGGTTCAGCGGCGCATCAACCGAAGAAGGGACAGGCCATGTCATCCGGACGCATCCTGGTTGCCCAGGGCGGCGGCCCCACCGCCGTGATCAACCAATCGCTCGCGGGCGTGGTGCTCGAGGCGCGGCGCCACCACGGCATCGAGCGCATCTACGGCGCGCGCCACGGCGTGCGCGGCATCGTCGGCGAGGACTTCTACGACCTCACGCAGGAGACCAGCCACAACCTCGAGCTGGTCGCCAACACGCCGTCGTCGGCCCTGGGCTCGACGCGCGACAAGCCCGACCTCGCCTACTGCCAGAAGATCTTCAGGGTGCTGCAGGCGCACGGCATCGGCCACTTCTTCTACATCGGCGGCAACGACTCGGCCGACACGGTGCGCATCGTCAAGGAGGAGGCCGACGCCGCCGGCTACCCGCTGCGCTGCATCCACATCCCGAAGACGATCGACAACGACCTGGTCGGCAACGACCACACGCCCGGCTTCCCGAGCGCGGCACGTTTCGTGGCCCAGGCCTTCGCCGGCGCCAACCTTGACAACGCCTCGCTGCCCGGCGTCTACGTCGGCGTCGTGATGGGCCGCCATGCCGGCTTCCTCACCGCGGCCTCGGCGCTGGGCAAGAAGTTCCCCGACGACGGCCCGCACCTGGTCTACGTGCCCGAGCGGGTGTTCGAGCTCGATCGCTTCCTGGCCGACGTGAAGGCCGCCAACGACCTGCATGGCCGCTGCGTGATCGCGGTGTCCGAGGGCATCCACGACGCCTCGGGCCAGCCGATCGCCGCGCAACTGGCCAAGCACCTGGAGCACGACGCGCACGGCAACGTGCAGCTGTCCGGCACCGGCGCGCTGGCCGACCTGCTGTGCGAAGAGATCAAGGCCAAGCTGGGGATCAAGCGCGTGCGCGGCGACACCTTCGGCTACCTGCAGCGCTCGTTCATCGGCTGCGTGTCGGACGTCGACCAGCGCGAGGCGCGCGAGGTCGGCGAGAAGGCGGTGCAGTACGCGATGTGGGGCGACGCCGGGGGCAACACCTCCGGCTCGGTGGCGATCAAGCGCACCGGCTTCTACTCGGCCGACTACGAGCTGCAGCCGCTGGCCGCCGTGGCCGGCAAGACGCGGGTGATGGAAGACGAGTTCATCAGCGAATCCGGCACCGACGTGACCGACGCCTTCCGCCTGTACCTGCGTCCGCTGCTCGGCTCCGGCATGCCGGATGCGTATCGGCTGCGGCGGCACGTGGTGGAGAAGCGGCTGGGCGCCTGACGACAAGAATCGAAGATCAACACGAGGAGGAGTGAGAGATGGAGTTCGTGGACGCAGACCGGCGCGTGCGCTGGCTGGGGCGGGCGGCCGTGGCCGTCGGGGTGCTGGTCGTGCTGGCGGTCGTCTGGCCGTTCTATTCGGTGCCCACCGGCAGCCGCGGCGTGGTCACCCAGTTCGGCCGCATCGTCGGCATCGAGGGCGAGGGGCTGGCGGTGCTGCCGCCGTGGCGCAAGCTGCACAACTTCAGCATCCGCGCCGAGAAGGCCGACATCGAGAACGCGGAAGGCAGCACGAGCGACACCCAGCCGGTCAAGGTCAGCATGACGGTGCGCTACAGCATCGCCACCGACCGCGTGGCCGAGGTGTTCGAGAAGTACTCGCACGACGGCGATCTGTCGTCCTATGTGCAGACCGCCACGCAGGAGATCTTCAAGGCGGTGACGGCGCGGTACACGGCGCCCGACCTGATCGCCCAGCGCGCCAAGGTGTCGGCCGACATCAACGCCGCGCTGCGCGAGAAGCTCTCGCTGTACGGCGCGCAGGTCATCAACATCGACATGCGCAACTTCGCGTTCTCGGAGTCGTACATGCACGCCATCAACGACAAGGTCACGCAGGAGCAGCTGCGCCTGGCGGCCGAGAACAAGCTGCGCACCGTCGAGGCCGAGCAGAAGCAGAAGGTGGCCGTGGCCGAAGCCGAGGCCAACGCCCGCAAGGCTGCGGCGGATGGTGAGGCCTATGCCAACCTGACCATCGCCAAGGCCCAGGCCGAGGCGCTGCGGGTGCAGAACGCCGCGCTGGCGCAGAACAAGGACGTGCTCGAGCTGCGCCGCATCGAGGTCGAAAAGGTCAAGGCCGAGAAGTGGAACGGTGCGCTGCCGCAGGCCATCTACGCCGGCGCGCCGGTGCCCTTTCTCAATGTGAGCAAGTAGCCCAGCCACCGGAGGCGCCCGATGCACTCGCTGCTGTTCAGGAACGCCCGCATCTTCGACGGCACGAGCGCCGACTGCGCCGAGGGCCAGTGGCTGCGCGTGGCCGATGGGGTGATCCAGGAGGTGTGCGATACCCCGCTGGCCGCACCCGAAGGCACGCTGGTGGTCGACTGCGGCGGCCGTACGCTGATGCCGGGCCTGATCGACTGCCACGTGCACGCCTTCGCGAGTGACGTCGCGGTGGCGAGGATCGATGCGATGGGCGAGGCCTATCGCACGGCCCACGCGGTGCGCATGCTGGGCCACGCGCTCGACTGCGGCTTCACGACGGTGCGCGACATAGGCGGCGGCAACCACTCGCTGTGGCGCGCGCTGGCCGACGGCCTGGTGCGCGGGCCGCGCTACCTCTATGCGGGCAAGATCCTGTCGATGACCGGGGGCCACGGCGATTTCCGGCCGATCGAGGAGCCTGCGCGCTACGGCGCCCTGTGCGGCTGCGCCGGCTCGGGCGGCAACATGTTCGCGGTGATCGCCGACGGCGTCGACGCGGTGATCCGCGCCACGCGCGAGGAGCTGCGCCAGGGCGCGCACTGCATCAAGATCATGGGCTCGGGCGGTGTCGCCTCGCCGACCGACCCGATCTGGATGAACCAGTACCGCGAGGACGAGATCCGCGCGATCGTCAACGAATGCGTCGAGCGGCGAACCTATGTCTCGGCGCACTGCCACCCGGCCAGCGCGGTGCGGCGCTGCGCCGAGTTCGGCGTGCGCAGCATCGAGCACGGCACGCTGATCGACGACGACACCGCGCACTTCGTCGCCGAGCGCGGCGCCTTCATCGTGCCGACGATGGCGATCATCTTCGCGCTGGTCGAGCAGGGCAGGGCGCTCGGTTTTCCGCCGCAGAGCCAGGCCAAGGTCGAGCAGGTGTTCGAGCAGGCGATCTCGGGGCTGGATGCGATGCGCCGGGCCGGCGTCAAGCTCTGCTACGGCACCGATCTGCTGGGCAAGACCTACACCGACCAGTGCCGCGAGTTCACGCTGCGCGCGCGGGTCTTCACGCCGCTCGAGTTGCTGCGCCAGGCCACCTCGACCGCGGCCGAGATGCTGATGATGGCCGGCCAGATCGGTTGCATCGCGCCCGGCGCGCAGGCCGACCTGCTGCTGGTCGATGGCGATCCGCTGGCCGACATCGGGCTGCTCGCGGCGGATGGCCGCCACCTGCACGCCATCGTGCGCGGCGGCGAGCTGGTCAAGCTCGCGCCCGATTGACCGAGGGGTGGTGTCGGATGGCCGGGCGGCTTATCCTGCGCCGATGAAGATCCTTCCCCTCGGTCACATCGTCTTGGCCGCGCCCTTGCTGGCGCTGGCCGGCTGCGCCGCGGCACCCTCCGGCACGCCGCGCAGCGACGCGGGCACGGCAGGCGCCGGCACGCCGGGTGCCGCCGAGACCGCCGTCGGACAGGCCGTGACCTCGCCGCTGTCGGACCTGAACCTCGTGAACGCGCCGATCCCCGCGGTGCTGAAGGAGGCGCAGAAGGCGCCTTATGCAGCGCCGGTGGACGCCGGCTGCGACAGCCTGGCCGCGCAGGTCCGCGCCTTCGACGAGGTGCTGGGGGTGGATCTGGACGCGCCGCCGCCGCCCGGTGACCCCGGGCTCGTGGCGCGCGGCTCGAAGGAAGTCGGCAACGCCGCCGCCGGCGCGCTGAAGAGCGCGGCCGAGGGCATCGTGCCGTTTCGCGGCTGGGTGCGCAAGCTGACCGGCGCCGAGCGCTACTCGAAGGAAGTGGCCGCGGCCATCGCCGCCGGCACGGTGCGCCGCGCCTACCTCAAGGGGCTGGGCGACGCGCGCGGCTGCGCGGCCCCGGCCGCTCCGATCCACCCCGAACCGAGGGCTTGATGATGAAACTGATCGGCATGCTCGATTCGCCGTACGTGCGGCGCGTCGCGGTCTCGCTGCAGCTCATGGGGCTGCATTTCGAACACCACAACCTGTCCGTCTTCCGCACCTTCAAGGAGTTCAGCGCCATCAACCCGGTGGTCAAGGCGCCGACGCTGGTCTGCGACGACGGCGAGGTGCTGATGGATTCGTCGCTGATCCTCGACTATGCCGAGGCATTGGCCGAGCCGGCGCGGCGGCTGATGCCGGCCCAGCTGCCCGAGCGCCAGCACGCGCTGCACCGCATCGGGCTGGCACTGGCCGTGTGCGAGAAATCGGTGCAGATCATCTACGAGCACGACCTGCGCCCGCGCGAGAAGTGGCACGCGCCTTGGCTGGACCGCGTGACGACGCAGCTGCACGCGGCCGCTCGCCTGCTCGACGACGCGGTCGGGCGCCACCCGTTCGCGGCGGCGCACATCGACCAGGCCGGGGTCAGCACGGCGATCGCCTGGCACTTCGTGCAACGAACCCTGCCCGAGGTGCTGCCGGCGGCGGCCTTCCCCGCGCTGGCCGCCTGGTCGGACCAAGCCGAGACCTTGCCGGCCTTCCGCGCGGCACCGCATGGCGACGGCCTGGTGGCCGCCGCGCCAGGCGCGTGAATGGCCGCTCGGCGCCGAGGTGACGCGAAGGAGGAAGCCCGATGGCACTGCCCCATGCCCAGATGCTCGACGTGATCAGCGTGCAGCCGCTCGGGCCGGCGCTGATCGACACCTTCAGCACCAGCCTGATCAAGACCGATCGGCTGCAGTTGCTGCACATGGTGCTGCCGGCCCACCAGGACCAGCCCGAGCACCATGTCGACGACGAGTGCTGCATCCACTGCCTCGAGGGCGACGTCGAGGTGGTGATGCCCGGTGGCAGCCGGCGCCTCGGCCCCGGCCAGCTCGTCGTGCTGCCGGCCCGCCAGCGCCACGCGCTGAGCGCGCGCGCCGACTCGGCGGTGCTGGTCACGCTGATGCTGCATCGCGGCGACGGGGGCGCCGGGCCGGTGTGAGGGCCTGGTGGCGGGCTGTCACAAGCCCACAAGCCCGGCCGTCTTGGCTGGGTCTGCCACGATGCTCGCCGCCATGTCCGATACGCTAGCCCCCTTGCCCGCCGCCGACGATCCCGACGACGACGGCGTCGACACGCTCTTCGCGGCCGCCCGCCCGCGGCTGTTCGCGATCGCCTACCGCATGCTGGGCACGCGCGCCGATGCCGAGGACGTGCTGCAGGACGCCTGGCTGCGCTGGCACCGCGCCGACCGCGCATCGCTGCAGTCGGCCGAGGCCTGGCTGGTCACCGTGGTCACGCGGCTCGCGATCGACCGGCTGCGTGCGGCCAAGGCCGAGCGTGAGGCCTACGTCGGCTGGTGGCTGCCCGAGCCGCTGGTCGAGCCGGTGGACGAACGCACGCCCGAGGCCGCGGCCGAGCTGGCGGGCGAGTTGTCGGTGGCTCTGCTGTGGGTGCTCGAGCGGCTCGGGCCCGAGGAGCGCGCCGCCTTCCTGCTGCGCCAGGTGTTCGACCACGACTACGCCGAGATCGCCGCGCTGCTCGATCGCAGCGAGGCGGCCTGCCGGCAGATGGTGCACCGCGCGTCCGAGCGTGTGCAGCAGGAGCGGCCGCGCTTCGAGGTGCCGCCGGCGGCGCACCGGCAGCTCGTCGAGCGCTTCATGCACGCGGCGCGCAGCGGCGAGCGTCAGGCGCTGAAGGCGCTGCTGGCCGACGACGTGGCGGTGGTCGGCGACGGTGGCGGCAAGGTGCCGTCGTTCATGAAGATCCTGCGCGGGGCCGACCGCGTGGCGAACCTGTACTGGGCGCTGTTTCTCCGCCTGGGCAGCCAGGTGGTCTACCGCGAGGCCTGGATCAATGGCGAGCCGGGCCTGCTGCGCTACGTCGACGGCCGGCTGGAATCGGCCCAGGCCTTTGCCACCGACGGCGAGCGCATCCGCGCGATCTACGCGGTGCGCAACCCGGACAAGCTGGCCGGCATCGCGCAGACCCTGCCCGATCGAGGCGGCGCTGTCACAGACTGCGCGGGCCGCGCGTCTTGAAAGCAGGCCGGCCGCATCGGGCGGTCGGCCGCCACCTCTTCACCCGGACACGAAGGACGCACCATGTCACACGCGGCCCCCCGCATCGCCTACCACCAGCTTGCCCCGAAGGCCTTCCAGGCCCTGTACGACCTCTCCACCACCGTCAAGAAGGGCGTGCTCGGCGCGCGCTTGCTCGATCTCGTTTTCCTGCGCGTCTCGCAGATCAACGGTTGCGCCTTCTGCATCGACATGCACTGGAGCGACCTGATCCGCCAGGACGCCGACCCGCGCCACCTGAACGCCGTGGCCGGCTGGCGCGAAGCGCCGTTCTTCAACGATCGCGAGCGTGCCGCGCTGCGCTGGGCCGAGATCGTCACCGCCACGCCGGCCAGCGACGCCAGCGACGAGGAGTTCGAGCGCCTGCGCGCGCACTTCAGCGATGCCGAGATCGCCGAGCTCGGTTTCGCGATCGCCACGATCAACGCCTGGAACCTGCTCAACGTGAGCTTGCGCAACCCGATACCGGAAAGGGCCTGAGGCCGCTGGGCTGGCCGGCACCCCGCCGGGCCTGAGACACTTCGGGCCCATGAATGTCTCTACGAACCGCCGCGGCCTGCTGGCCGCGCTGGCCGCAGGGGCCTTGGGCGCGACGGCCGAGCTGCGCGCCCAGGGTGCCGGCGACCCACCGGGCGCACCGCGCCGGCCCTGGCCCGCCGGCCGGCCCACACCACCGCTGGACCTGCCCGCCTGGGAAGGTGGGCGCATCAAGCTGGCCGCGCTGCGCGGCCAGGTCGTCGTCGTCAACTTCTGGGCCAGCTGGTGCGAGCCTTGCCGCACCGAGATGCCTTCGCTCGAGCTGCTGGCCGCGCGCCACGAGGCCGATGGCCTGCAGGTGCTGGCCGTCAACCACCGCGAGACCGACGGCGCGATCCGGCGCTATCTTGCGCAGTGGCCGATCACGCTGACCATCCTGCGCGACGTGGACGGCGCCGCGGCGCGCGACTGGCAGGTGCGTGCCTTCCCGACCACGGTGGTGATCGGCCGCGACGGCCGCGTGGCGTTCGCCGTGACGGGCGAGGTCGACTGGACCGGCCCCACCGCCCGCGCCTGGATCACGCCGCTGTTGCGGCCCTGAATTCGCGGTACCTTTCCGCCTCCTGTTCCTGTCCCACTGCCTTCGACCATGATTGACTTCCATCCCCGCCGCCGCACCCTGCTGATGACCGGCGCGGCCGCGGCATTGACCCCGCTGGCCGGGCCCGTCCGCGCCGAGGCGCGCCGCTTCGAGCCGCAGCCCGGCCCCTGGCGCCAGTTCGAGCTGACGACGACGGTCCAGGTGGCCGAGCCCCAGGGCCTGACCCGGCTGTGGCTGCCGGTGCCTGATGTCGAGAGCGTTTACCAGAAGCCGCTGGACAACGCCTGGGCCGGCAACGCGACCCAGGCCCGGCTGGTGGCCGACCCGGTGCGCGGCGTGCGCATGCTGTATGCCGAGTTCGCGGCCGACGTCGGCGCGCCGGCCATCACGCTGGTCAGCCGGTTTCGCGCGCGCGACCGGGCCGTCGACTGGTCGCAGCCCGGCCGCGTCAGCGAAGACCCGGCCGTGCTGCGCACCTGCCTCGCGCCGACCGAACTGCTGCCGCTGGACGGCATCGTGCACCAGACCGCGCAGCAGGCCACCCGCGGCGCTCGCACCGACCTCGACAAGGTGCGCGCCGTCTACGACTGGGTCGTGGCCAACGCCTACCGCGAGCCCAAGACCCGCGGCTGCGGCACCGGCGACATCAAGGCGATGCTTGAGACAGGCAACCTCGGGGGCAAGTGCGCCGACCTGAACGCGATCTTCGTCGGCCTGTGCCGCGCCAGCGGCGTGCCGGCGCGCGATGTCTATGGCCTGCGCGTCGCGCCCTCGGCCTTCGGCTACGGCCAGCTCGGGGCCGGCTCGGCCAGGCTGCAGGGCGCGCAGCACTGCCGGGCCGAGGCTTTCCTCAAGGGCTACGGCTGGGTCGCGATGGACCCGGCGGACGTGCTCAAGGTCATGCGCCACGAGACGCCCGAGTGGATCAAGGACCCGAAGCACCCGGTCGTCGCGCCGGTGGCGACGGGCCTGTTCGGCCGCTGGGAAGGCAACTGGGTCGGCTTCAACACCGCGCACGACGTGCGGCTGCCCGGCAGCGTGGCCAAGGGCACGCTGCCCTTCCTGATGTACCCCAACGGCGAGAACGCCAGCGGGCGCTTCGACGAGCTCTCGCCCGATAGCTTCCGCTACACGATCTCGGCGCGCGAGATCACCGCCTGATGCTCAGCCGGCCGTCGCCGGCGCGGGCCGGGCCGCACCGGCCTGCTCGAGCAGCCACTGCTCCAGCGCGCGCACCGCAGGCCGCGCGCGCGCGGCCGGGTCGGTGACCACGTAGTAGCCGCGCGCCGACGCGGCCTCGCCCGCGAACGGCGCGACGAGCTGGCCGCTGGCCAGCAGCGCATCGACCAGCGGCCGCCGGCCCATCGCCACGCCGTGGCCGGCCACCGCGGCGGCGATCGCCTCGGCGTAGTTCGTGAAGCTCAGTCGCGCGGCCGGCTGCAGGTCGGCCAGGCTCATCGCGGCCAGCCACGGCTCCCACTCCATCGGCAGGCCGCCGACGTCGTTGTCCAGCTCCATGTGCAGCAGCGCATGCCGCGCCAGGTCGGCCGGCACGCGCAGCGGGCGCGCCGTCTCCTTCACCAGCCGCGGGCTGCACACCGGCAGCAGCGCCTCGCCGAACAGGTGCCGGCCGCCCGGCACTTGGCCGACCTTGCCGTAACGCACCGCGAGGTCGAAGCCGTCGGCGGCCAGGTTGCGGTTCTCGAAGGTCGCGTCCAGCCGCACGTCGATGCCGGGGTGCGCGCGCGTGAAGCCGGTCAGCCGCGGGATCAGCCACAGCGCCGCGAAGCCCGGCGTGGTGGTCAGCGCCAGCACCTCGCGCCGGTTCGGCGTGCGGATGTCGCGCACGGCGCCACGCAGCGTGCCCAGCGCCGTCGCGCAGGCCGTCAGCAGGCGCTGGCCGTCGGCGGTGAGCGCGAGCGCGCGGTGCCGGCGCGTGAACAGCGCGACCCCCAGCTCGTCTTCCAGCGCGCGCATCTGCCGGCTCATCGCGGACTGCGTGACGAAGCGCTCCGCGGCCGCGCGCGTGAAGCTCAGGTGCCGCGCCGCGGCCTCGAACGAGGCCAGCAGATCCAGCGGCGGGAGTCTGTCGACGGGCTTGTTTTGCATGCGTGGCGGGAATGCTTGTGGTTCCAAACCATCGTTTGTCAAGCCGCCCTGGCGGCCCGAATATTCGCTCCACGGCGGCGCCTTCGCAAGCATCTTTGAGTGGGCGCCACAGCATGCCACCCGCGCATGCAAATCCACACCCCCACCAGGGAGTTCGCCATGTTGATCGACACCCGCCGCACCCGCATGCTGCTCGAACGAGGCCAGAGCAGCCGCCTGACCGGGGCCCGCGCCGCCCACCTGGCCAGCGCCGCCGGCACGCTCTGGATCACGATCGACAACGACCCGCGCGACATCGTGCTCGAGGCCGGCGAAGGCTTCGACGTGACCGGCGACGCGCCGCTGCTGATCTGCGCGCTCGGTGGCCCGGCCGTGCTGGACCTCGGCCCGGCCATCCCGGTCCCCTCCGCCGTGGCGGCCGTGGCGGAGGCGCACTGATGGACCCGCGTGCGCTGCAGGAGCCTCCGGCCCCGCCGGTCTTTCGCATCCACCGCTACCCGGCCGGGCTGATCGACCGGCTCAACCTGCCCGGCAACCGCGCGGTCGTGCTGCGCCCGGTGCTGCCGCAGGATGCGGAGGCCGAGCAGGCCTTCGTCGGCGGCCTGTCGCTGGCCAGCCGGCACAAGCGTTTTCACGTCGGCCTGCGGCAGCTGAGCGCCGCCACGCTGCGCCAGATGACCGAGATCGACTACCGCGACCATGTCGCGCTGGTGGCGCAGGTGTTCGACGAGAACCATCCTCCCGATGCCGAGCCGCCCATCGTGGCCGATGCGCGCTACGTCCGTCTGGCCGGCACCGACGAGGCCGAGTTCGCGGTGGCCGTGGCCGACGACTGGCAGAGCCTGGGCCTGGGCCGCGCGCTGATGGCCCGGCTCGCGCGCCACGCCAAGGCCCAGGGCCTGGCTGCGCTGGTGGGCGACGTGCTGCCCGAGAACCGCCGCATGCTCGTGCTGATGCGCGGCCTTGGCGCCCACACCCGCCCGCACCCGGACGGGCCGCAGATGGTGCAGGTGGTGTACCGCTTGTTGTAGCGCCGAATTGCGCGCCGCCCCGAAATGAGCGATGGTGCCGCCTTCGTCAGACTCCGGGATCGGCACCATGCGCTACCCCCTCATCGCCGGCTTGCTCGCGAGCACCCTCGCGGGCTGCGCGCCGCTGCCCACCAACGAGCCGGCCGGCCTGAGCCGCATCGAGCACATCGTCGTCATCTACGCCGAGAACCGCAGCTTCGACCACCTCTACGGGCTCTTCCCCGGTGCCGACGGCATCGTGCAGGCCACGCCCCAGCAGAAGACCCAGGTCGGCCACGACGGCCGCCCGCTGCCCACGCTGCCACCGGTGTACGAGCACGGCAAGGCCAGCGACCGTTTCCCGACCGGCCTGCCCAACGGCCCCTTCCGCATCGACCAGCCTCCGGTGTCGCGCAGGCTCGACGAGGTGCTGCCCAGCCCCATCCACAACTTCTGGCAGAACCAGGAGCAGATCGCCGGCGGGGCGAACAACCGCTTCGTCGCGATGAGCACGGTCGGCGCCTGGGTCATGGGCCACTGGGACGGCTCGCAGATGAAGCTGTGGAAGTGGGCCCAGCAGTACACGCTGGCCGATCACTTCTTCATGGGGGCCTTCGGCGGCTCCTTCCTCAACCACCAGTGGCTGGTCTGCGCCTGCACGCCGTCGTTCCCTAACGCGCCGGATTCACTGAAACCCACGCTCGAAGCCGACGGCAAGCTGAAGAAGAAGCCGAGCTCGCCGCCCAGCGTGATGGCCGGGCCGGTGCAGGTCTTCGACGGCTCGGTGACGCCCGATGGCTTTGCGGTCAACACCTCCCAGCCGCCTTACCAGCCCAGCGGCTACCCGCCCGCGGCAGCCGGCAACCTCGACCTGGCGGACCCGGCCAAGCATCCGCTGCCGCCGCAGACGGCCAAGACCATCGGCGACACGCTGTCGGCCAAGGGCGTCTCGTGGGCCTGGTACGCCGGCGGCTGGAACGCGGCGCTGGCCGATGGCCGCCAGCCCCCGGGCGAGCGGCGCGGCGTGATCTACGACGGCTCGACGCCCGAGGCGCTGGCCTTCCAGCCGCACCACCAGCCCTTCAACTACTTCGCCCGCTTCGCGCCCGGCACCGCCGACCGCGCGCAGCACCTGAAGGACCACGACGACTTCGTGGCCGCCATCGACGCCGGCCAGCTGCCGGCCGTGAGCTTCTACAAGCCGGTAGGCCGGCTGACCCAGCACCCCAGCTACACCGACCTCGCGCAGGGCGACGCGCACATCGACGCACTGCTGCAGCGCCTGGCCCGCAGCCCCCAGTGGCCGAAGATGGCCGTCATCGTGACCTACGACGAGAACGGCGGCTACTGGGATCACCTGCCGCCGCCCGCCGGCGACCGCTGGGGCCCGGGCACGCGCATCCCGGCGATCGTGATCTCGCCGTTCGCGAAGAAGGGTTTCGTCGACAAGACGCCCTACGACACGACCTCCATCATCAAGCTCATCACCCGGCGCTTCGGCCTCGAGCCTTTGCCAGGCGCGCGGCCGGGCGCGGGCGACCTGACGAACGCGTTCAATTTCTGAGCTGTATGGACACGAACCGCGATTGGGCGACCCCGTTCGAGCAAGGCAATGGCAACCAGACCGCCACGTGGCAGGACTGCATCGCCTTCCACCAGCGGCTGGCGCAGGCCTTTGCGCAATGGCTGAAGTTCGAGCAGGTCGGCCGCTCCGACGGCGGGGTGCCGATCCACGCTGGCGTGTTCTCGCCCGACGGTGTCTTCGACCCGCAGGCGGTGAAGGCCGCCGGCAGGCCGGTGTTCTTCAACAACAACGGCATCCACCCCGGTGAACCGGAGGGCATCGACGCCTGCATGGCCCTGCTGCGCGACCTGTGCCTCGACCCGGCCAGGCGCGCGGCGCTCGGGCGCGCGGTGCTGGTCTACATCCCGATCTACAACGTCGACGGCGCGCTGGACCGGCAAGACAGCAGCCGGGTCAACCAGAACGGGCCCGAGGCCTTCGGCTTTCGCGGCAACGCGCGCCACCTCGACCTGAACCGCGACTTCGTCAAGGCCGACAGCCTGAATGCACGCGCCTTCGCCGAGGTGTTCACTCGCTGGGACCCTGACGTGATGGTCGACACCCACACGTCGAACGGCGCCGACTACCAGCATGTGGTGACGCTGATCGCCACCCAGCCCGACAAGCTCGGCGGCCGCACCGGCCAGCATCTGCGCGAATCGATGCTGCCCGCGCTGTATGCCGACATGGCGGCGCGGGGCTTCCCGCTGTGCCCCTACGTGAACCCGGTGAAGGAGCTTCCGGACGACGGCATCGCCGACTTCCTGGACTCGCCGCGCTTTTCCACCGGCTACGCGGCGCTGCACCACACGATCGGCTTCATGCCCGAGACGCACATGCTCAAGCCCTTCGCGGCGCGCTACCACGGCACGCGCGCGCTGGTGGAAAGCGCGCTGGCCCATACCGTGGTGCACGGCGACGCCATTCGCGCCGCGCGCGCGGCCGACCGTGCGGCGGTTTCGGCCGGCGCGCCGGTGGCGCTGGATTGGCGGCTCGACCTGCAGCACAGCCGGCCTTTTCGCTTCAGCGGCTTCCAGGCGGTGTACGAACCGAGCCGCCTCGGCAGCTACCGGCGGCTGCGTTACGACCGTGCGGCGCCGTGGCAGAAGGACATTGCCTACTTCGACCGCTACGTGGCCACCGCCACGGTGCTGCCGCCGCGGGCGTACCTTCTGCCGCAGGCCTGGCACGACGTCGCGCTGCGGCTGAAGGCCCATGGCGTGCCGCTGCAGCGCGCCACGCAGGCGGGCCGCGTGCTTGCCGAGGCCTATCGCATCACCCGCTACGAGAAGCGGCGCGCGCCCTTCGAAGGGCGGCACCTGCACGACCGGCTCGACGTCCAGGCCGAGCCGCTGGACGCCGCCGTGGCCGAAGGCGACTGGCTGATCCCGCTGGGCGGCCCGCACGACCGGTTCATCGTCGAAGTGCTCGAGCCACTGGGCATCGACAGCTTCTTCCGCTGGGCGTTCTTCGACAGCATGCTGGACAAGAAGGAATCGTTCAGCGACTACGTGTTCGAGGACGAGGCCGAACGCCTGCTGGCCGCCGAGCCGGGGCTGCGCGAGCGCTTCGAGGCCTGGAAGGCCGAGCATCCCGAACTGCTGGGCGACCCGCAGGCGGTGCTCGGTTTCATTTTCGTCACCGCCCGCCGCTACGCCGAGCCGGCTTGGCGGCGTTACCCCGTGTTGCGCCTGCGGGAATTGCCGGTGATCCCCCATCGAAACTAGGGGTATTTCATTCACCGGTTGATCCAAACATTTCAGCTTATCGGGTTGATGTCGCGGCGAGCCCTCTCCGAGAATCTTCGGCAGAGGGCTTCATGCATCGAAATCTTTCAATCTATCTCGACTTGATTCGGTTCCTGGCGGCGGCGATGGTCTTCGTCGTGCATGCCAATTACGAGCGTTTTACCGGCGGCCTGCCGGTTCTTTGGCGTTTCAAGGATCTTGGCAATGACGCCGTCATGGTTTTCTTCGTTCTTTCTGGTTTTGTGATCGCCCACGTGGCGGCCCACAAGGAACGGACGATCGAGGAATATGCCGCCAGCCGTTTCGCCAGGTTGTATTCCGTCGCGTTGCCCGCGCTGATCTTGACGATGGCGCTGGACGCCGCAGGCTCGAGGCTGGATCCCAGCCTGTATACCGGCCGCTGGTATGAATATGACGCGCCACTGGTTCGCATTCTGGGCGCGCTGACCTTCAGCAACGAATTGTGGTTTTCTTACATTCGGCCTTTTTCCAATGGACCCTATTGGTCGCTGGGTTATGAGGTCTGGTATTACGTGCTTTTCGGGGCGGCCCACTTCTTGCGCGGCAAAACCAGGGTGGCCGCCGTCACCGTCATTTCTTTGCTGATCGGCCCGAAAATCCTTCTGCTGCTGCCGGTCTGGCTGCTCGGCGTATGGGCCTACCGGCGCTGTATGACCTCCACGATCAGTGTCGGCGCCGGCCTGGCGCTGTTTTTCGGCTCGATCGCGCTGTACCTGGCCTTCCGGCTGGCCGAGGGCCCGCATTACCTGCTCGAGTTGAGCGAGCAATGGCTGGGCAAGGATTTTCTCTACGACGACCTGTCCTGGTCACGGCGCTTCCTGGCGAGCTTCCTGATCGGCACCTGCGTCGCGGCCAACTTCATCGGGGCTGCGGCACTGGCCCCCCACCTGCGCCGCGCGCCGGCGCTGCTGGAGCGGCCCATCCGCTACGTGGCCGGCTTCACCTTTGCCCTGTACCTGCTGCACTACCCGCTGGTGCAGTTCTTCGCCGCCCTGACGCCGGCGGCCGGCCTGGAGGAGCATCGCGCCGCCTTCGTGGCCCTCGGCTCGCTGGCGGTGGTCTGGCTGCTCGGCGGCAGCATCGAGCGCCAGAAGGAGCCGCTCAAGGCGATGTTCCTGACCTGGCTGGATCACCGGCCGCGGCCTTCGCCCGCGATCCGATCGCTGCGGACGCGCTAACCTGGGTATTTCGCGAGCCCGCGGGCGCTGGCGGCCGGAAGCTGGTCGATCAGCCGCCGCAAGGCGGGCGTGAGTTGCTTGTCGCGATGAACGACCCAGTGGCATTGGCGCGTGATCGGCGGCAGGGTGGTCACGACTTCGCGCAGGCGCCGCGCCTTCAGCAGATCGTCCACCACCCAGCGTGACAGGCAGGCCAGGCCCAGCCCGGCAGCGGCTGCGTGCTTGATGGCCTCGGAGCTGCCCAGCTCGATGCTGCGGCGGTAGGAGCGCAGGTGGGGCAGCAGGGCCTGGTCCGTCGCCTCGCGCGTGCCGGAGCCGGGCTCGCGCAGCAGCCACACTGCGTTGCGCAGGTCCTTCACCGGCAGGCGCTGTGCGGTGGCGGTGTCTCGGCGGCGGGCCGGGCCGTCGGGCGCCGCCACCACCACCAGTTCGTCGCGCAGCCAGGGCTGGACGTGCAGTGACGGCTCGTGGCACGGGCCTTCGATCAGGCCGATGTCGAGATCGAAGGCCGCGACGCGGGCACAGATGTCGCCCGTGTTGCCGATGGCGACGCAGGAGCGCCAATCGGCCGCGCGGTGCTGCTGCCCGTCCAGGAAGCCGGCGAGCAGGGCAGGCAGCAGGTGGTTGCCGATCGTCGTGCTGGCGCCGATGCGCAATGCCTGCCACTGTGCGCCCTCGTCACGTGCCATGCGCTCGACCCCACTGGCGCCGTCGAGCAGGGCCTGTGCGCGCGGCAGCAGCGCGCGGCCGCTGTCGTTGAGCAGCAGCCGCTTGCCGGAGCGGTCGAACAGGCGCAGCGACAGCAGGCGTTCGAGTTCGTTGACTGCCGCGCTGGTGGCTGATTGCGACAACGCGATCTCGGCGCCGGCGGCGGTGGTGCTGCCGGTGCGCGCCACGGCGGCGAAGATCTGCAACTGGCGCAGCGTGAGGCGCAGAACGTCCATGGTGGTCACCCTTCGTTAGCGACAGAACAGGTCGATCTTACGCAGACAACCTGTTGGACGGGTCAGGCGTTGGCCCCGAGACTGCGCGGCGTCGCCATCCCGCCGGACCCTGCCGCCATGACTTCCACCGCCGCACCTGCCTCGCCCGCCGTTCCCGCCATCACCTTGGGGCCGGCCGCTGTGCACGCGGGGGGCGCCTGGCGCCGCCTGCTCCCGGGCTTGGTGCTCAGCGCCGCGCTGGCCGCGATCAGCATGGCGCTCGGGCGCATCGGCTGGCTGCAGGGCCACGGCTTCAGCGCGCTGACGGTGGCCATCGCGCTGGGCATGCTGGTGGGCAACACCCTCTATCCGCGCTTCGCGGCGGCCGGCAACGCCGGGGTTCACTTCGCGAGGCTGCGCCTTTTGCGGCTGGGGATCGTGCTCTACGGCCTGCGCCTGACCGTGCAGGACATCGGCCATGTCGGCGCGGCGGGGGTGTTGATCGATGCGCTGGTGCTGGGCTCGACCTTCGCGCTGGCCTGCTGGCTGGGCATCCGCGGGCTCGGGCTGGACCGGCGGACCGCGATGCTGATCGGCGCGGGCAGCTCGATCTGCGGCGCCGCGGCGGTGCTGGCGACCGAGCCGGTCGTGAAGGCGCGGGCCGAGCAGGTCACGGTGGCCGTGGCCACCGTGGTGGTGTGCGGCACGCTGGCGGTCTTCCTGTACCCGCTGCTGTTCGCGCTGAACCGGCACTGGTCGCTGATCCCGGGCGGTGCCCAGGGCTTCGGTGTCTACGTGGGCTCGACCATCCACGAGGTGGCCCAGGTGGTGGCGGCCGCGCGCTCGGTCGGCGAGGGCGCGGCCGATGCCGCGGTCATCGCGAAGATGGTGCGGGTGATGATGCTGGCGCCGTTTCTCGTGATGCTGTCGGCCTGGCTCGGCCGCGCGCCGTCGCGGGGCGCGGCGCCGGTGCATGGCGAAGCCGAGGGCCCGGGCCGGCTCGCCGTGCCCTGGTTCGCCTTCGGCTTCGTCGGCGTGGTGCTGTTCAACTCGCTGCACTGGTTGCCGGCCTCCACCGTGGCGGCGGTCAACGAGATCGACACCGCGCTGTTGGTGATGGCGATGGCCGCCCTCGGCCTGTCCACCCACCTCGGCGCGTTGCGCCAGGCCGGCACCCGGCCACTGCTGCTGGCGCTCGCGCTGTTCGCGTGGCTGGTCGGCGGCGGCGCGTTGATCAACCGCGGCGTGACGGCGCTGCTCGGCTGAGCCACGGCACCAAGGAAGTGACTCGCCGACGCAAACCGGTGCGTCGGCCCTTGCTGCGGTGCACCGGCTTGCCTCGCCCCCTTATCACTCTTCGAGTGGTCGAACCGCGATCTCCCTCTATAAGACTCGCGCCGTTGATTCACATCAAACCTTGGCACGCGAACTGCTAGACATGACTCGTCATAACAAGTCAGGTCGGGCGCGATGAATCCAGTTCGCAAGTCGGCGAAACCAGCGGCAAGGGACACGCAGGTCGTGCCTATGTCGTCGGTGCCGCTGCACACGCAGATCCGCGAAATCATTCGACGGCGCGTGCTCGATGGCACCTACGCGCCGCACTCGCAGATGCCCTCCGAGAGCCAGATGATGGAGGCGTTCTCGGTCAGCCGAATCACGATCCGGCAGGCGCTGGGTGATCTGCAGAAGGAGGGGCTGATCTTCAAGGTGCCCGGCAAGGGCAGCTTCGTCGCCAAGCCCAAGGCCTTCCAGAACCTGTCGCGCCTGCAGGGCTTCGGCGAGGCCATGGCGCCTTCGGGTTACGAGACCTTCTCGCAGGTGCTCAGCATGCGCCAGGTGCCGGCCAGCGAGGTGGTCGCGCGCCGCCTGCAACTGGGGCAGGGCGATGCGGTGTACGAGATCCAGCGCCTGCGCTACCTGAACCGCGAGCCGATCTCGGTCGACCAGAGCTTCTTCCCGCTCGCGCTGGGCGAGCGCCTCGCGCAGGAAGACCTGCCGACGCGCGACATCTTCGTGATCCTCGAGAACGATTTCGGCCTGCACCTGACGCATGCCGACGTGCAGATCGAAGCGATCTCGGCCGACGAGTTCCTGGCGCGCCAGCTTCGCATCGCCGAGGGCTCGCCGCTGCTGCGCATCGAGCGGCTGACCTATGCCGACGCACAGCCCGTCGACTTCGAATTCCTCTACTACCGCGGCGACGCCTTCCAGTACCGCCTGCGCATCGACCGCACCTAGGAGCGACCCATGAAGACCATAGACCTGGAGTTCGACCTCGTCGTCATTGGCGGCGGCACCGGCGGCCCGATGGCCGCGGTGAAGGCCAAGGAGCGCAACCCCAAGCTGCGCGTGCTGCTGATCGACAAGGCCAACGTGAAGCGCAGCGGCGCAATCTCGATGGGCATGGACGGCCTGAACAACGCCGTCATCCCCGGCCACGCGACGCCGGAGCAGTACGTCAAGGAGATCACCGTCGCCAACGACGGCATCGTCGACCAGGAGGCGGTGATGGCCTACGCCGCCGGCAGCTTCGACATGATCCAGGAGCTGGACCGCTGGGGCGTCAAGTTCGAGAAGGACGAGACCGGCGACTACTCGGTGCGCAAGGTGCATCACCTGGGCGCCTACGTGCTGCCGATGCCCGAGGGGCATCACATGAAGCGCATCCTGTACCGCCAGCTCAAGCGGGCGCGCGTCGAGATCACCAACCGCGTGGTCGTCACGCGGGTGCTGACCGGGCCGGGCGGCGAAGTGGCGGCGGTCATGGGCTTCGATTGCCGAACGGCCGAGCTCTACCTCATCCGCACCAAGGCGGCGGTCATCTGCACCGGTGCCGCGGGGCGCCTGGGTCTGCCGGCCTCGGGCTACCTGATGGGCACCTACGAGAACCCCACCAACTGCGGCGACGGCCACGCGATGGCCTTCCACGCCGGGGCCGACCTCGCGAACCTCGAGTGCTTCCAGATCAACCCGCTGATCAAGGACTACAACGGCCCGGCCTGCGCCTACGTGACCGGCCCGCTGGGCGGCTACACGGCCAACGCCAGGGGCGAGCGCTTCATCGAGTGCGACTACTGGAGCGGCCAGATGATGCAGGAGTTCTACAACGAGCTGCTCAGCGGCAACGGCCCGGTCTTTCTCAAGCTCGACCACCTGGCGGAGGAGACGATCCAGGAGATCGAGACCATCCTGCACAGCAACGAGCGGCCCAGCCGCGGCCGCTTCCATGACAAGCGCGGCAACGACTACCGCAAGCAGATGGTCGAGATGCACATCTCGGAGATCGGCTTCTGCAGCGGCCACAGCGCCTCGGGCATCCACATCAACGCGCGCGGCGAGACCTCGGTGAAGGGCCTCTATGCCGCCGGCGACTGCGCCAGCGTGCCGCACAACTACATGCTCGGCGCCTTCGTCTACGGCAAGCTGTGCGGCGAGAACGCTGCGGCCTACTGCGCCGAGGTCGGCCACGCGGCGGTCGATGGTGCGGTGCAGGCCGCCGAAGGCGAGCGCATCCTCGCGCCGCTGCGGCGCCAGGGCGGGCTGACGCCGTACCAGATCGAGTACAAGACGCGCCGCCTGGTCAACGACTACCTGCAGCCGCCCAAGGTCACCAGCAAGTACGAGATCGGCCTTCGCCGCTTCGGCGAGATCCGCGAGGACATGGCCTCGATGTCGGCCGGCAACGCGCACGAGCTGATGCGCGCGATGGAGGCGCATTCGATCCTCGACTGCGCCGAGATGGCCGCGCACGCCTCGATGTTCCGCACCGAGAGCCGCTGGGGCCTGTACCACCACTACGTCGACCACCCCGAGCGGGACGACGAGAACTGGTTCTGCCACTCGCTGCTGAGCCGCGATGCGCAGGGCCGCATCGCGCTGCGCAAGAAGGCGGTCGAGCCCTACATCGTGCCGATCGACGACGAGGAGCGCACCGCCTACCAGCGCCTGCGCGTCGCCAGCCGCGCCGAAGCCGCCTGATGCCCGACGCCTGAAGCCTGAACCGACACCAGGAGCCGCCATGACCCTTGCCGCCACCCTCACCCAAGTGCCCGTCCGCGTGGACGAATCCAGGTGCATCGCCGAGAAGGGCTGCACCGTCTGCGTCGATGTCTGCCCGCTCGACGTGCTGGCCATCGACCTGCTGACGAAGAAGGCCCACATGAAGTTCGACGAGTGCTGGTACTGCCTGCCCTGCGAGCAGGACTGCCCGACCGGCGCGATCACGGTCGACATTCCCTACCTGCTGCGCTGAGGGGGCCGCCATGCACACCGGTCTCCCGACCCTGGCCGACCGTCTGGTCGACCCCGACGCCACCGTGCGGCGCCTGGCCGTCATCGACCTGCCCTACAGCGACGAGGACGACATCGTCCCGCTGCTGCTGCCGCGCCTGGCCGACAGCGACGCGCAGGTCCGCACCGAGGCGGTCCGCGCCCTCGAAGGTTTCGAAGAGGCCGAGGTGGTCCAGGCGCTGGCGGCCATGCTGCTCGATGCCGACGCCGGCGTGCGCCTGGCGGCCGGCGAGGTGCTGGCCGAGTTGAAGGACACGGCCTCCGTCGCGCCGTTGTTGCCGATGCTGCAAAGCGGCCCGGCCGAAGTGCGGGCGCTGGCATTCCGTGCGGTGCGCGCGCTGCGTGCGCCGCAGGCCTTCGTCCCGGCCATGCAATCGCTGCGCGACGCCGATGCGGCGGTGCGCCGCGAGGCGGTCGGCGTGCTCGGCTACCTGAAGGACCCGGCCGCCATCGGCGAGCTGGCCGAGGTGGCGGCCAACGACCCCGACGGCGAGGTGCGCCGCATCGCCGTCGGCGCCCTCGGGTACGCCAGCACGGTCAGCGTGCTGCCGGCCCTGACCCGCGCGCTGGCCGATGGCGCCTGGATGGTGCGCGACGAGGCCGCCCAGACGCTCGGCAAGCTGCGCCTCGCCCTGGCGATACCGGATCTGGTGCACGCGATGCAGGACGACTACTGGCAGGTGCGCGTCAAGGCCGCGCGCAGCCTGGGCCTGCTCAAGGCCGAGGCCGGGCTGCCGGCGCTCGTGGCCTCGCTGACCCACAGCATCAGCAACCTGCGCAAGGAGGCGGTGATCGCACTCGGCGAAATCGGCGACACGCGCGCGATCACGCCGCTGGAAGGCGCGCTCGCCGACCCCGACCCCGATGTGCGCAAGCTCGCGCGGCTGGCGCTCACCGCCATCGGCCTGGCGCAGAAGGCCCGGTCCGAAGGAGCGGGCTCATGAGCGCGCCCGGCCGCTCCGAAGCGCTCATCCCGCAGTGCGCAGCACGGAGGGTAGTCCAGTGACCTTCGTCGTCACCGAAGCCTGCATTCGATGCAAGTACACCGACTGCGTGTCGGTCTGCCCGGTCGACTGCTTCCACGAGGGGCCGAACTTCCTGGTGATCGACCCCGAGGGGTGCATCGACTGCGCCGTCTGCGTGCCCGAGTGCCCGGTCGGCGCGATCGTCGCCGACACCGAGGTGCCGCCGGCGCAGGCCGGGTTCGTCGCGCTGAACGCCCGTCTTGCCACGCAATGGCCGGTGATCAGCCAGGCCCGCGAGCCCCTGCCGGATGCCGAGCAATGGGCGGGCGTGGCGGACAAGCGCGCCCACCTCGAGGCGCCGCCGAGCCTGGCCAGCCCATGACCCCACGCCCCACCGAGCCCGACGAGACAGCCGCGCCGCGAGCGCACCAGCGACCACACGCCGTGGCACCTGTCTTGCAATCGGAGGAGACGAACGCGATCCCACCCTCACGGAGCCACTGTTCATGATGCACATCGTCTTGCGAACCTGCGCGGCCCTTGGGCTGACCCTTGCCGCGACGCTGCCGGCCCTCGCGCGGCAGGAGCTGGTCATCGGCATCGGCACGCAGAACACCACCACCAACACCGTCACGGGTGGCGTGGTGCTGAAGGAGCTGAAGCTGATCGAGAAGTACCTGCCCCACACCGGCAAGTACAAGGACATCGACTTCGTGCTCGACTGGGAGAACTTCACCTCCGGCCCGCCGATCACCAACGGCATGATGGCCAAGAAGCTGCAGATCGGGATGATGGGCGACTACCCGCTGCTGGTGAACGGCGCCACCGGCCAGGCGCAGCCGGGCAACGAGACGCAGCTCGTGGCCATCATCGCCTACAACGCGTTCGGCTCGGGCAACGGCGTGGTGGTGCACAAGGATTCGCCGTACTACGAACTGGCCGACCTCAAGGGCAAGGCGGTCTCGGTGCCTTTCGGCTCCGCCGCACACGGCATGCTGCTGCAGGCGATGCAATCCAGAGGGTGGACGGAGGAGTACTGGAGCCTGGTGAGCCAGAGCCCCGAGGTCGGCACCACCAACCTGCAGGAAAGGAAGATCGACGCGCACGCCGATTTCGTGCCCTTCGCCGACCTGCTGCCCTACCGTGGCTTCGCCCGCAAGATCTTCGACGGCGCCGAGACCAAGGTCCCGACCTTCCACGGCGTGGTCGTGCGCAAGGACTTCGCCACCGAATACCCCGAAGTGGTGGTCGCCTACATCAAGGCGCTGATCGAGGCCGACAACTGGGTCCGCGGCAACCCGACGGCGGCGGCCGCGAAGATCGAGCAGTGGACCAAGATCGAGAAGGAGGTGGCCTACCTCTACCTCGGCCCGGGCGGCATCCACACGCTGGATCCGACCATCAAGCCGCGCTGGCTCGACACCATCAAGGTCGGGCATGAGGTGCTGACCCGCCTGAACCGCGTCAAGCCGCTGGACATCAACGCCTGGGTCAACGAGACCTACGTGCGCCGGGCCTACCAGGAGCTCAAGCTCGACTACGACGCCCAGAAGCAGACCCTGGCCAACTACGACATCGGCGGCACCGACACCTTGTGCAAGACGCCGATCACGCGCCCCAAGGAAGCCGGCGAGGTGTGGATCGACGGTGCGCCGATCGCGGCCTACTCGTCGCCGGTGTGCACGCTGGCCGCCATCAACAAGGCGGCCGGCGAGAAGAAGAAGGTCAAGGTGGCCTATCTGAACGACAAGGCGCTGGGCATCAAGCTGTTCGCCGACAAGGCGTTCTATGCGGTGAACACGAGCAACGCCAAGAAGCCCCAGATCGTGCCGTTCCTGCTGCGCAAGGATGCGCAGGCCGAGGCCGCGGCCATCGGCGGCCGGCTGGCCACCTACCCCGAGGCGCTTGCCGCCGCCGGCCTCTGACACCGAGGAGCCCACGATGTCCACCGCCGCGCAACGCCTGTTTCATGAAGTGCCAGCGCCCGACGACCCGCCGCCGGCCCGCCCCGAGCGCAGCCTGCCTGCGCCGGTGGCCCCGGCCGTGCCGGCTGCCGCGGTGCCGGGCCCGTCCCGACGAGCCTGGCAGGCGCTGCGCGAGCGCGCACCGGCATGGCTGATGGCGGCGAGCTCGATGCTGTGCATCGTGCTGTTCTGGCACCTGGCCACGACCTACAAGCTGGATCTGTACGTGCGCTTCACCAACATCCCGACGCCGATGGAGGTGCTGTCCAAGGTGGTCGAAGTGAACGCGTCGCCGAAGTTCATCAAGAACGTGGGCATGAGCGTGCGCCGCATCTTCATCGGCTTCGCGGTGGCCACGGTGCTCGGCGTGGCGCTCGGCCTGCTGATCGGTCGATACCGGCGGGCACGCAACTTCCTGTTCCCGGCGATGGAAGTGCTGCGCCCCATCCCGGCGATCGCCTGGGTGCCGATCTCGATCATGCTGTGGCCCGACAACGAGGTGAGCATCGTCTTCATCACCTTCATCGGCGCGTTCTTTCCGATCCTGCTCAACACCGTGAGCGGGGTGCAGGCGGTGGACGACGTGCTGCTGCGGGCCAGCCAGTGCCTCGGGGCACGCGAGCGACAGATCATGTGGCACGTGGTGCTGCCCGGGGCGACGCCGCAGATCTTCACCGGCCTGGCGGTCGGCATGGGCGTGGCCTGGGTCTCGCTGATCGCCGCCGAGATGATCTCAGGCCAGTTCGGCATCGGCTACTTCACCTGGGAGGCCTACTCGCTGATCTCGTACCCCGAGATCGTGCTGGGCATGATCACCATCGGCGTGCTGGGCCTGATGTGCAGCGGCCTCATCCGGCTGGTGGGCCGCTCGATGACGCCGTGGCTGTCGTGCGGCGCGCGTGCCGGGAGTGTGCGATGAGTGCCGCCGTCGATCGCAAGGGCCACGTCCAGATCAACGACGTGTCGGTGCGCTTCGGCCGCAACGGCCAGACGACCGAAGCGGCGAGCCGCGTGTCGCTCGAGGTCAAGCCCGGCGAATTCGTCAGCATCATCGGCCCGTCAGGATGCGGCAAGTCGACGCTGCTCAACATCGTCGCCGGCTTCCTGCAGCCCAGCGAGGGCGAGGCGCTGCTCGACGGCCGGCCGATCGGCGGCCCTGGCGCCGACCGCGGCGTGGTGTTCCAGCAGTACTCGCTGTTCCCGTGGATGACGGTGCGCAAGAACGTCGAGTTCGGCCTGAAGATGAAAGGCGTCGGGCAGCACCAGCGCGAGACCGCGGCACGTTCGCTGCTCGGCATGACCGGCCTGCTGGCGTTCGAGAACCATTACCCCGACCAGCTCTCGGGCGGCATGAAGCAGCGCGTGGGCATCGTGCGCGCGCTGGCGACCAGCCCGCAGGTGATGCTGATGGACGAGCCCTTCGGCGCGCTCGATTCGCAGACGCGAACCGTGATGCAGGAGCTGTTGACCAACATGTGGCAGCAGACCCAGCTGTCGGTGCTGTTCATCACCCACGACATCGAGGAGGCGATCTTCCTGTCCGAGAAGGTCTACGTGATGACCGCGCGGCCGGGGCGCATCAAGGCCGAGATCCCGATCCCGCTGCCGCGTCCGCGCACGCCGGAGATGACCGCGTCGCCGACCTTCCAGGCGCTGGTGCGCCGGCTGAAGGCGTTGATCCGCGAAGAGAGCCTGGCCGCGATGGACGGCGAACTCGGCAACGCCGGCCTGCAGGGCATGGACCACCAGTTCGGCCACGACGGCATGAGGGCGCTGATGTGAGCGCCACAGGGCTTCCGCAGGCGATCGTCGACCACCAGGCCAGCGGCGTGCTCGAGCTGCGCTGGCCGGATGGCAGCGCGAGCCGGCTGCCGCACGGCCTGCTGCGCGCGCGCTGCCGCTGCGCGGGCTGCCAGCAGCGCCATCGCACCGAAGGCGGCCACCCGGAGGTGGCGCCGGCTATCCGCCTGGCGGCCATCCAGCCGATCTCGGACCAGGGCCTGAACCTCGTGTTCTCGGACGGCCACGGGCGCGGCATCTACCCCTGGGCCTACCTGCATGAACTCGGCCATCCGGCCGCCACCACCGCCTGAACCCCTGACCGAACGACCATGTCCCAACTCGCCACCGAACGCGTGCTGCACGTCCACCACTGGAACGACACGCTCTTCTCGTTTCGCACCACGCGCGACCCCGGGCTGCGATTCCGCAACGGGCATTTCGTGATGCTGGGCCTGCCCGTCGAAGGCAAGCCGCTGCTGCGGGCCTACAGCGTGGCCAGCGCGAACCATGAAGAGCACCTGGAGTTCTTCAGCATCAAGGTGCCCGACGGGCCGCTCACCTCGCGCCTGCAGCACCTGCAGCCCGGCGACGAGGTGATCGTCGGGCGCAAGCCGGTCGGCAGCCTGGTGCTGGACGACCTGCGGCCCGGGCGCAACCTGTACCTGCTGTCCACCGGCACCGGGCTGGCGCCCTTCATCAGCATCATCCAGGACCCGGAGACCTACGAGCGCTTCGACAAGGTCGTGCTGACCCACGGCGTGCGGCAGGTCAGCGAGCTGGCCTATGCGACGTTCATCCAGCAGGAGCTGCCGGCCAACGAATTCATCGGCGAGCTGGTGCGCGACAAGCTGCTGTACTACCCCACGGTGACGCGCGAGCCGTTTCGCCACCAGGGCCGTCTGACCGACGCGATCGAGTCGGGCCGGCTGTTCAGCGACCTCGGGCTGCCGCCGCTGGACCCCGCGGTCGACCGCGCGATGATCTGCGGCAGCGCCGCCATGCTGACCGACTGCTGCAAGCTGCTCGATGCGCGCGGCTTCCAGATCAGCCCGCGGCAGGGCGAGCTGGGCGATTACGTGATCGAGCGCGCGTTCGTCGAGAAGTAACGCGCCGCGGCCGGAATCGCCGCCAGGCCTAACCCGCCGCCTTGACGACACGCGCGCGCGCGGCGGCCAGCCCGCTGGCCAGTGCGGGCGAGTGCGCGAGGTCGGCCTCGGTGAGCAGGGTGTACTTCACCGCGCTGGCCGGCAGGTCGCTTGCCAGCGCGGTGACCAGGTCGACCAGCACGTTGTAGGCGCCGCGCGTCTTGGCCGGGTTGCCGGCGAGTTCGGCCTGGTTGGTGGCGGCGAAGCCCGAGCAGTCGACCAGCTCGTCGTCCGGGTTCAGGTAGACCGAGCCGTTGATGACCTGGCAGCCCTCGCTCCAGCCGCCCACGTCGCGCGTCATGCCCTTGCCGCCCCAGTGGATGTTGATCGTCGCGTTGGGCTCCAGGCCCTTGGCGAGGTCGGCATCGTCCAGCCGCTTGCCGTTGGCCGAGCGCGCCACCAGCACGCCCGCGCCCTGCGGCCGCAGCGCCAGGTAGGTGTGCTGGTGCCAGCCGAAGTGGTAGTCGTGCTGGCCGGGCACGAGGAAGGGCAGGCCGCGCGGATCCTTGGTGGCGCCGGGTTCGGTCGTGCCCTGGAACTTGAACACCAGGCCCTTGACCAGCAGCACGAAGATGTCGTCGAACTTGCCGCTGAACTCCTCGCGGCGGATGCCGATCAGGTGGGTGGACCCGCTGCCGTCGACGTCCCACTCGGCGAGCTTGCGCGTGTCGCTCGCGCCGCCGAAGGCTTCGACCATGCGCTGCACGCGGCCCGGGCTGGCCCGCTGCGCACCGCGGGTTCGGGTCAGCAGATCGAGCCAGGCGCTGTACTCGCCGAGGTCGTTCGAGCCGGCGCGCCATTGGGCGATGCGAGGGGCCCAGGTGCTGGCGAGGCCGCCGGCCAGCCAGCGCTGCAGGTGGGCCTGGGTGGTGGGGCCGAAGCGGCCGTCGGGCACGCCGCCGAGGCCTTCGGCCGAGCGCACGACCTCCTGGAACAGGCGGATCGCCGATTGGGTGCGGTAGCCGCAGATGCCGTCGACCTTGCCGCCGGGGAACAAGCCGGTCTGCCGCAGCGCCTGCTGCACCTGCGCCACGCTCATCTCGCCGGACGAGGCGGGCGCGCGGCGGTGGATGCCCAGCTTGTCGACGCCGGGTTTCACCTCGGCCAGGGGCAAGCGGGTGATGCGCTCGAGTTCCCGGCAGTAGGCGCTGCAGGCAGCGTCGGAGACATCGGGGTCGAAGCAGCCGAGGTCGATCATGGGGCGCCTCCTCGCGGCCATGCGGCGGGCCGGATGGCGAGTGTGCGCCCAGGGTCGCCCGCCGGTCATCCCTAGCTCGGGCGCGCGCGTCAGCGGCTGGTCTTCCGGGCCGCCGGCTTGGGGCGCGCCGCACGCGACGGGCTTGCCGGTGCCGGCGAGGCCGCGAGCCGGCGCGTCGGGCGCCGCTCCAGCGCGATGTCGCGCGGCCCGCGCTCGGGGGGCGTCGGCAGCGTGCATTCCACCTGGCCGAGGCCCAGGCAATGGCGGCACTGGCTGACGATGCCCAGGCCGTCGGCGCTGTCGAACACCAGCACGCCCAGCGGGGCGTAGGCGTGCACGATGCCCTGGGGTGGCTGCATCGCGCCGTCGTCGCCGCCGGGGGGCGGCCAGTCGATGCCCTGGGTCGCCACGCGCGCGGGGATCAACCAGTAGTCGCCGCTGCGGTAGCTGCCGCCGGCCTCGAAGGCGACCTGGATGCCGTCTTCGAGGTCCAGCCAGTTCAACGGCGAGTCGGGCGATTCGACGATGGGCACCGCGCCCTCGTCGAGCGCGACGATGTCGCTGCTGCGCTGGTCCCAGCGGCGCAGCTTGGGGTTGACGAGGGCCTCGGACCAGGCCATCAGCGCGCCGCCGGGCACGCTGGCCGCGTCGAGCACGAGCTGGTCGCCGTCGACCACCGCGACGCGCACGAGCTGGCCGGGCTCGTTGGCCAGGTCCAGCGCGTCGTGCGAGAGCTCGACCCAGTCGCCCGCGGTGAAGCCACGGGGGTTGGCCACGGTGAGCGTGGGCGCGTCGCCGCTGCTGCCGCTGCCCAGCCAGCGCGTGGCCACGCTGCCGTTTTCGCGCGACCACTTGAAGCTCGCGCCGCCGCTCGTGCCCGCGCTGCCGCCGCGGTGCACCTCCACACGGTACAGGTGGTTCTCGGCGCCGCGGTAGGCCGCGCCGGGCGAAACGATGCACGGGTCGGTGGTGGCCGCGCGCGGGTCGAGCTGCGCGGCCATGCGGCCGGTGCTGCTCGGCAGCGTGGCCATCGGTGCACCGCAGGCGTCGTTGTTGTCGTGCGGGTCGCCCCATTGCCCGCGGTCCCAGGGCAGGGCCTTGGCCTGCCAGACGACCTTGGCGCGGGTGCAGGTGTCGGGGCCGCCGAGCGCGGGCTCGCGGATCGAGTCGTCCTCGATCCAGGTGACGTGGCGCTCCCACACGTCGAGGTAGAGCCAGAAGGCCTGGTCGGCCGAGGGCTGCGCCAGCCAGGCCAGCAGCGCGTCGCCGCCCTGGTTGTTCACCGGCGGGGCGGGTGTGCGGTCAGGCTGGTGGGCGTAGTCGGCCCAGTGCTCGTTCTCGCACAGGATGCCGCCCACGTAGTAGTGGCCCGGGCCGAGCAGCAGCGCGGCGGGGCTGGCCGATTTGTCCAGGCTCAGCGCGAAGCCGCTGTCGGGCGGGCCGCCGGCGGCGCCGAACAGGTCGCGCGTCAGCAGGCGAAGGTGGTGCAGCAGGATGGCGGAGGCCTCGTTGGCATCGGCGTCCAGCGCCACGCGGCCCTGCTGGTGCAGCACGCGGCTGTAGTGCTTGCCGGCATCGAAGCCGAAGCGGGTGAAGTCGCCTTTCATGGGGAGCCTCTCTGGAGCGTTGACATCAATTGGCGAACAGCAGGCCGACGTGCATGCCGGCCGGCGTGAACTGGGCCAGGCGCGCGCGCAGGGTGTCGGCCCGCTGCGGCTGGAACAGGCCGTGGTACACGCCCATCTCCGAGCCGTCGTCGGCGCCGCGTGCAATCTCGTCGGCGCCATGCAGGCCGAGCTGCGCATAGCCCGGCAGGCCGTAGCGATCGGCGGTGAACTGCGGGCGCAGGCGAAGCTGCTCGCTGGCGATGGCCTCGAGCAGCCGGTCGCCCTCGGGCAGGCGCTGTCGCAGCGCAGCGATCACGCCATCGGGCTGGCAGCGGTAGCGCCGCGGCGTGCGGCAGCCGCAGGGCACGTAGCAGAAGCGCATGCAGCCGAGCTGCCGCCGCGCGACGTTGACGCAGCCGGTGAACAGGCTGTTCTCGGCCAGCGCGATCGCATGCACCTCAACGATGCCGAACACCGTGGTGTTGCGCACCGTCAGCGTCGCATGGGCGATGCCGTCGCCGGGCGCGCCGAGAGCCTGGCGCTCGGCGGCGGTGGCGTCGACGATGCTGTCGTGGATCGTCAGCGCAATCGGGTCGCTGCCCACCTCGTCGTCGGCCACGCGGATGCTGCCGACGATGCTGTGCGACACGTTCACCTCGGCGCGCACGCGGTAGAGCTCGAGGCTCGGCTCGGCCGGGCGGCGCGGTGTGCAGTCGCCCTCCAGCGCCCAGCCGGGCACGAGGGTGCAGTGGCGGATGGCGACTTGCGCGCCGCAGGGGCCCGCAGCGGTGTTGCCGTCGGCGCGGCCCTGGATGTGCAGCGGCCGGCCGGTGACCAGCAGGCCGTCGAAGCTGATGCGGCTGCGTTCGCCGAGCGTGACGGTCAGCGCATCGGGCAGGTCGGTCTGCCAGTCGATCAGGCGCAGCACCGGCCGCGTGCGCTGCGCCGCGCGCAGCTGCAGCGATTGGCCGTCGGCCAGCTCGATCGCGATCGGCTCGACGAAGACCGCGCTCTGGGCCAGTTCGATCACCGCATCGTCGGGCTGGTCTTCGCGCCATCGGGCGAGCGCATCGCCGATGCGGTGGAATTCGAAGCCTTCCCCCTCGCCGACGCGGTACAGCGTGTACGGCCCGGCGGGCGAGTGCAGCGGCCGCTCGTATTCGCCGCCGCCGATGCGCGCCGGCAGCCCGTAGCGGTAGCTCACGCGCACGCCCTTGCGCGGCAGCTGCCCGGGCGGAAAGGCGATGCGGCCCAGCACCGGGTCCACCGCCACCTGGTTCGGTAGCGGCTCGTAGGCCCAGCCGCTCAGATCGGCCGGCACGATCTGCGCCACCGGCACGATGCCGCCGCCAGGCGCCCCGGCCCAGCCATCGGCACGGATCGCGAGGCTCGAGGCCTCGCCGTAGTAGGCGCCCGGGTCGGCATCGAAGGCCTGGCGGCGGATGGCCGCGGGCAGGTTCAGCTCCTCGGCGATGTGGTGGGGGTCGGTCTCGCGCTGGGGGGCGACGAACAAGGGCGCGTCCTGCCCCAGCACGCTGAAGGTGAAGCAGTGCGGCCCGACCTCCTCGATGCAGCAGGCCGGGGTGTCGGTGACCGGCAGGCTCAGCAGCCGCCAGGCGAACACGCCGACGCTCGGGATGTTGAACCAGCCCGGCGCGCGGTGCGAATCGATGCGCCGCACATCGACGCCGTGGGCGATCGAATCGAAGGGGCCGCCCAGCCGGTCCAGCGCATCCATCTCGCGCAGGTCCACCGTGCGGTGCCGTTCGAGATAGAGGTGGTTGATGTGCTGGTCACGCACCAGCAGCTGGAAGAACTCCACGGCGCGTGCCGGCCAGCCGGCCACGTCGGCCGCGAGTTGTTCCAGGATCGCCAGCGTGCCCTTGGCGCGCCGGTAGCGGATGGTGTTGGCCACCTCGCGGCGCGGCACCAGCACGCGCGGGTTCTCGCAGGCCGGGGCATCGGCCGCGGCGCCGGCGCCAGCCGCGGGCGCGTAGCCGACCAGCTCGCCGAGGTAGGGCACGGCCCAGTCCTGCGCAGTCTCGATGAACCAGTTGTCGTAGAGCTGGGCGATGTCGTCCTCGACGACGTTGACCTGCTCGGCGATCACGCGCAGCAGCGCCTTCAGCGGGTAGCCCCGGTCGGCATCGCGCATGCGGTGCACGGTGGGCAGCAGCGCGTACAGGCGGTCGGCGCGGGCGTTGTCCGTGGTGGTGTTCATGACAGAGGATTGAGGATGAGGGTGTCGGCCACACCCGGCGTGAAGATCGCCAGCTCGGCCGGGCGCAGCGCGCCGCGGTCGTTGCCGCCGGGGAAGGCGATCACGTCCGGCGGCAGGCCGCCGGCGCGCGCGCCCAGGCCGCGCAGCGCCGTCTTGCCGCGCACGACGGTCTGCACGGCGGCACTGACCTGCGCCTGCGTCACCAGGCGCCGCGTGCCGCCCTCGTCGGCCAGCTTCTCGGGCACGGTGCCGAAGGCATCGACATCCACATAGGCCACGCCGCGCACGCCCTGGATCGCGCTGATCAGCTCGGCCAGGCACACGCCCTGGCCGAGCTCGCGCCGGCCGAAGCCGAAGCGGGCCAGCAGCTCGGTGCGCACGGCGCCGGCCACCGTCTCCCAGGTGTGGTCGGGGTGCAGCGCCACGTTGGCCGACAGCACCAGCGCAAGCAGCTCGCGCGGCTGCACGCGCACCGGCAGGTCGGGGTCGCCCAGGCGGCGCAGCGCCGCGAGCAGGTTGCGATAGAGGTCGCTGGTGAGGTCGATCGGGGCATCGTCGACACCCGCGATCGTCAGGAACACCAGCTCGCGCCGGCCGTCGCTCGTGCGCGTGGCGCGGGCCTTGGCGATGCCGGCGAAGGTGCGCGCGAAATCGGCGTAGTCCTGCACCGAGACCAGCCGGTCCAGCGCCGCCACCGCCAGCGGGGCGTTCTGGCGCGCCAGGTCGCGGTCCTCGCGGCCGGCGCCGCCTGAGGCGCGCAGCGGGTTGATGACCTCCTTCACGCCCAGCGGCCGGCTGGCCAGCAGGCTGATCTGGCCGGCCTTCACGTTGCCCGGCGCGCCGATGCCGTTGCGGTAGACGGCGCGCACGTTCTGCACGCCGGTGGGCAGGCGTGCGCCGTGCTCGCCGTCGCCGAAGACGATGTGGGTGCGGCCTTCGTCGTCGGTGCGTGTGGCGTAGCCGCGGTCCTTCGGCCCCAGCCAGGCGAGCGAGGGCGTCTCGTGCCAGCGCACGTCGTCGACGTAGACGGCCAGCGTGCTCTCGGCCCCGGCGGCGGTCGGCGCCGAGACGAAGGTCAGCGGCGGCTGCTTCAGCGTGAAGGCCTGCAGCGCCTGCGTGGCATCGCCGTTGCCGAGCAGCTCGGGGCGGGTCTCGCCGTGGGTGGCACGCACCACGTTGCCGTAGACCACCACGCTGTCGCGCCGGTAGCGGAAGGCGCTGCGCGTCGCGAGCTTCAGCGTGGTGTGGATGCGGTCGCCGGCCAGGCCGGGGTCGAAGCCGTGCACCAGGCTCGCCACCATCATCAGCTCGGCGGCGCGCACGCCGCGCACGCCCTCGATGTCGGCGCGCTCGCCCTGCACGATCACCCAGCGGCCGGACTCCAGCTCCTGGTGCAGCGCGGCCAGCTCGATGCTCAGCCCATCGCCGCCGTCGTCGGGCGTGCTGCCCACGTCGTCGGTGATCGGCTCCTCGACCAGCGTCAGCGGCACGCTCTGGGCCCAGACCTGGGTGGCGCGCAGCACGTTCATGTCGTTCGCCGAGGTTCCATCGGGGTCCGGCACACTGGCCTCCCACCAGTCGCTGTCGAACTGCAGGTGGGTCGACTTGCCGCTGATGCCGTAGGCGGTGCGCGGCGTGGTCGTGGCCTGCTGGACCTGGAACACGCGGGTCAGCGGCGTGGCGCTTTCCATGCGCCGAACGAGCGCGAAGCTGCCGGCGGTGATTTCGTTGTGCGGCTGGTCGAGGAACAGGCCGTCGGTGGTTTCGCCTTGCAGCGTCCACTCCTCCCATTGGTCCTGCGGCGGCACGTTGCCGCCGGTCACGGTGACCAGGCGCGGCACGCTGGCGCCGAACAGCGAGGCGCTGGTGCGCAGCACGAACACGCCGACGAGCGCCGCGGCGGCGACGTTGACGTTGGCGCCGGTCCAGGCGCGGTAGTAGCTGTCGCGCAGCGGCGGCGCGAAGTTCAGCAGCATCTGCGGCGCAGTGTCGGCGCCGAAGGCGAAGGCGCGGCCCAGGTCGCGCCGCAGCCGCAGCGTGTTCGCGGCCTGCGCGACGCGCGGCTTGAGCAGCCCGGTGACGAACTCGTCGGGCGAGGTGGGCGGGGGCGGCGGGGGCGGCGACCCGGGCACCTCGAGCAGGTCGTCGATCTCGTGGCGCAGGCCGTCGATCAGGGCCTGCACGCCGGCGTCGATGGGGCTCTCGTGGTCGAAGCGCTGGATGTCGTCGGCCCAGTCGCGCGGCGCAGCCGCGGCAGGATCGAGCAGCGTTTCGCGCAGCACCTGGCCGGCGCCTTCGATGACGCGGCGTGTGGGCGCGTCGGCGCCAGGCAGGAAGGCTTGCATCGCCGCGACCAGCGCCACCAGCAGGCCGATGGTCAGCGCGAGCTCGGCCGGCACCGGGTCGAGGTGGATCGTCGAGCGGCCCTCGGGTGTCGGCCCCTCGGTCGAGCGGACGTGCCGCACGGCCGCGAGGCTGCCGTCGGCTGCGAACAGCAACAACAGCGGGTCGCCGGTACGCAGGCCGTTGACGCTGTCGGACACGGCGACCCGGTCAACCAGCAGCGCGGTGTCGATCGTGATGCGCTGCGGCCGCGTCATCCGCACCTGCAGGTTGTTCCACTCGCGGCGCGCGGCGAGCGGCTCGCTGGTCTCGAAGGATTGCGGTGTCTCGCCCGGCCCCGGCAGGCTCTGCGCGCGGGCACCGGCGGGGATGACGGTGGGCTCCTGCTGGTTGTCGTCCAGCGTGTAGGCGAGGTAGACGCTGGCTGCCACGCCGGGGCGCAGCGTGTAGCCCACCAGGCGCGCCAGCTCCAGCACCGAGCGGCGCTCGGTGGCGGTGCGCAGGTAGCCCTCGTTGGCGATGCGCTCCTGGTAGAACGACAGCAGGTCGGCCACGGTCGCCCAGCCATCGAGCAGCGCGATCGAGAAATCGCTGCGGTCGCGCGTGGCCAGCGACGCGAGCGGGCGGAAGGTCTGCGGGGTCTGGCCGTCGCCGGCCACGCCGTCCACCTCGGTGGTGGCGAGCGCCGCCTTCATCGTCTCGAAGAAGCTGGCCTGCGTGCCCACGCGCCAGGCCAGGCTGGGCAGGCCGGGGCGGTTGTCGATGGTGGCGGGCGTCAGCGCCTGCGTGCCCTCGCAGCAGCCGCAGGGCAGGGTGGCCGCACCGCAGTGCGAGCAGGTGTCCATCACAGCCCTCCTTCGACGGTGATCGCGATCGCGCCGCGCTCGGGGTGGTTGGGGTCGTTGGCGAGCTCGGCGATCTCGTGTGGCGCCAGCGGCAGCACGCCGTTCTCGATCTCGTGGTTGGGCGGCCGGCCCGCGCGGTGCAGCGCGAGCACCGAGACGCACATCACGCCGGGCACGCCCATCGCCGCGGCGACGATGCGCGACAGGTGAACGTTCTGGCCGAAGCCCTGCTGGTCGGGCGCGAAGAAGCCGCCGGGCTGGCCGACGAATCGCGCGAGCAGCGCGGCCCTGACGTGGCCGCGCTCGTGGCCGGGCAGCGCGCACACCTGCAGCGCCAGGGCGATCGGCACATGGGTGGCTGGCTGCACGCGCAGGTCGTGGCCCATGCGGCGCGCGCGGTACAGCGCGGCTTCGACCTCGGCGACCAGCGTGGGGTCGGCGGCATCGCGCTGCCAGGGGTCGAGTGCCACGTCGGCCTCGTACCAGCTGCCGGTCCACACCAGCGCGGCGTGGGCGCCCTGCAGCCCGGGGTTCTGCGCTGCGATGGCCGCGTAATCGTCGGCGGTGATCGCGCGCTGCAGCGTGCGGCGAAACGCCATCGGCGCGAACTCGCGCGCCTGCTCGATCGGCTCGGGGTCGGTGCCGCCCTGGGCCGGCAGCGGGTTGCTGGGGCTGAAGGCGACGCCGTCCAGCACGAGGCCGCTGACGACGATGAACGAGATCGCGCCGGCGCCGACGTTGCCGGTGCTGCCGCCGCCGACGCGGTAGTGCGCCCGCAGCACCTCGCCCGGCGGCGGCCGGCGGCCCAGCTCACCGTCGCCGAAGCGCAGCCAGGCGACACCCTGGTTGTCGATCTCGGCGACAACGTGGCGATCGTCGGGCCCACTGGCGAGCAGGTCGGGCTGGGCCGTCCACACCGCGCCGCCGGCGTCATGAGTCGACGACGGGCCGCTCCCGAGTCGACTCACCCCCTCGGGGGGCGGCCGACGCTCGTCGTCGGCCTGGGGGCTCTGTTCAACCAGCCACAGCGCGGGCGACGCTGCGCGCGGGTCCTGCGCCAGCGAGGCGCTGGCCGGGCGGGCCGCTTCGGAGGCGACTTCGGCATGGGCCAGCGGCGCGCCGGCCAGGCGGGGGCGGAAGGGCAGCGCACGCCGCGTGACCTCGGACGGTTCGCCCTCGCAATCGCAGCAGGCCGCGCCGTTGATCCATGGCACGGGCCCGAGCGGCTCGGCGGGCTGGCGGCGCCCGTGGTCGACCAGCACGATGTTGCCCAGCGCCATCGACACGTCGTCGAGGTAAGCGCAGGCGGGCGCCGCGCCGATGGTGGACAGGCACAGCGGGAAGGGCAGGGCATCGTCGCGGGCCCAGGCGATGTGCACGAGCGGCGTGGGACGGGTCTGCGGGATCTCGCCGCCGCCGAACGCGACCGGGTACAGCGGGTCTTCGCCCGGCGTGACTTCGGTCAGGCGCACGGCCCATCGGCGCGCGGGGTCGGCGTCGGCTTCGAGGCCGGTGCGGGCGCCCTTGAGCTCGGCGAAGATCAGCACGTCGCCCGGCGCCAGCTGCAGCGTGCGCGAGCCATCGGGCTGCCAGGTGTCGCGCAGCGTCGCGCTCGTCGCGCCGGCGTTCAGGCAGCACGAGCGCCGGCCCCAGGTGTAGAAGCCGATGCGGTTGTGCGCGGCGCGGAACACCACGGTGGCGGATGGGTCCGCCACGCAGGGCTCGAACCATTCGATCGCCGAGGGCGCCACGTCGGCAAGCTGCTCGGGCCGCAGCAGGCGTGGCACGTCCTCCAGGCCTTCGCGCCAGGGCGTGGCGAAAGCGAGCTGGGCATACGACAGTGGGGGCGTGTCGACATCCACGCCGACCTGCACCCAGGCGCGGGCGTTGCAGCCCTCGTGCAGCCGGTAGTCGACCAGCCGCGCATGCCGGCGCACGGAGACGCGCTGGCGCGCCGTGCCGAGGTAGGCCTCGGTGCCCACGGCGTCCTGGTAGTAGCTCAAGTGGTCGCCGACGTAGGCCAGCAGCTCGACCAGCGTGATGCCGAGGTCGGGCACGTGGCGCTCGCGCCAGCCGGGCACGAGCAGCGCCAGGCGATCGAGGATCAGCTGGCGCAGCGTCTCGTAGTCCTTGGCCAGGTAGTTCGGCCGCGGCTCGTCCAGCGCGGTGGGCGCGCAATCGCAGGCCGGGCGGCAATCGACGTCGCTCGCGCAGTCGATGCGGAAGTGGAAGTCGGCTGCGGCGTAGTGCGGGTCGACACCCTCGATGTCGACCAGCCGCAGCGTGTAGCGCGCGTGGTCGCCCTCGCGGTCGAGGCGGATCAGCAGGCAGTCGTCGCGCTCGGGGTCGGGGTCGACCAGCGGGTCGGCGTCGAGGATGCGCAGGCCGGTGATCACGTCGCCGCCGTCGATCGCCAGGTGGCGCGGCAGGTCGGGCGCATCGGCGGCCAGCTCGGGCGGCAGCTTGCCGAGGAACCAGGCGCGCAGCGTCTTGGGGTCGTCGCCGATCTCGACGTAGTCCAGCCCGTTGCGGCCGGCGGCCTGGCGCACGGCCTGGCGGCGCGTGTCGGCCAGGCAGGTGGTGATGAGGCTGGTGGTGGCGTGGTCCATCGCGGCTCCCGCACTCGGTTCTAAAGGCCGCGGCCGAAGCGGGCCGTGCGCGATTCGCCGGTGGCCTTGATGCTGTAGGCCAGGTCGATGGTCAGCCGCGCGTCGTCGGCCGTCACCGCGAGATCACCCACGTCGATCACGTCGCCCAGCCAGGTCTGCAGCGCGGCTTGCAGCGTGAACTGCACGGTGGCCGCCAGCTCGGGGCTGTTGGGCGCGAAGACGAGCTGCAGCGCGCCGCTGCCGAATTCGGGCCGGTTCACCCGCTCGCCGTGGTTGGTGAAGATGAGCTGCTCGATCATGTCGCGCACGTGCTCGTCGAGCCCCGCGGTGGCGGTGCGGCCGCGGGCGTCGAAGTGCAGCGGGAAGTCGATGTCCATGGGTGCTCCTCGGCTCGTGGGCTCAGGTGGCGATCACGCGCGGCTGCACGAAGGCCACCATCGGCGGGCCATTGGGGATCTGCTCGGGGCTCAGGCACAGCCCGGGGCCGGTGCCCGGCGCGGGCTGCAGCAGGGGCGGCTGGCCCATCACCAGCACGCGCGCGGCGGGCATCAGCCACTTGATGGTCAGGCAGGGCTGCGGCTTCGGGCCGGGGATCGTGAACGGGCAGCCGGTGACGAGCATCTGGCTGGCCAGCGTGGCCACCGGCTGGCCGCCGACCAGCACACGCGGCTGCACCGGCGGGATCTGCGTCGGGATGCCGTGGGTGCAGTTGACGACCGCACCGGTGTGGAGGAGGAAGCCGGGCATCGCGGTGGCTTCCTCAGGTGACAGTCAGCGCGCCGAGGTTGAAGTCGATGGTCGGCCCGACCATCGTCATCGTGGCGCCCTTGCCGTTGGAGATGTAGATGCCCGAGTCGTTGACGACGATCATCGCCCCGGTCGTGCTCTTCAGGATGATGCCGCCGGTCACCGGCGAGGGCGGCATGTCGCTGATCAGCAGCATGTGCTGCAGCAGCGACTGGATGCAGATGTTCGGGTCCGCCGGGTTGCCGGCCAGCGCGAGCGGCGGCACGTCGCCGCTGGCGACGCGGCAGCCGGTCCAGATCGGCCGGTCGGGGTCGCCGTTCTCGAACTCGACCCAGACGCCGGCGCCGATGGGCGGCACCATGTACACGCCCATCGGCGGCCCGGGCGGCCCGCCCAGCGGCGTGCAGGCTTCGCACCAGCTCGACGGCACGGGGCCCAGCACATCGGGCACGAAGCAGCTGATGCGGCCGCGCAGCTCGGGGTCGACGTTGATCGCCACCGTGCCGCGGTACTTGCCCCAGAACTTGCGCTCGCCGGAACTTTCACTCATACCAGCACCTTTGGCGTGTTCGAGATCAGCCCGTCACGGCTGAGTTCGAAGCTCTGCTTGAACTCGCCGCGCTTGAGGTTGTGGGTGACGCTGTTGACGTAGTACATGCCGTCGTAGGCCAGCCCGCCGCCGCGCACGCCGACCAGCATGCGGTTGCGCAGCACGCGGCCGTAGCGCAGCACGTCGAGCGAGCCGGTGACGCTGATCGCGTCCGACGAGCGGGCGAGGATGCCCAGCACCCGGTTGATCACGCTGGGCATCTGCTCCTTGGTCATGTAATCGGGGAACTCGACCTTGGCCGGCAGCGTCGGCCGCGCGCCCAGCGGCGGCTTGAACAGGTTGATGTTGGGCACCGGCACGACGATGGGCACGCGGTTCTTCACTGGGTCGAAGATCGTCACCACGACCACCTTCTTCGCCAGCCCGTCGAGGCTGAAATTGAGCGACTCGACATTGGTGTGCGCATCCATGTTCACGCCCAGCGCGCGCTGCGGCACGGGGATGCGGATGTCCGGCCCCCAGTAGGCGATGCTCTGGCCGGGCAGCGGCCCGGGCTCGACATAGAACACGTAGCCGCACTCGTCGGCCAGGGTCTTCAGGTACTGCAGGTCGGTGCCCTTGTGCGTGGGCACCTCCTTGGTCGGGATCGGCACGTCGTCGATGAACGGCGGGATCGCCAGCGGCACGATGCCGAAGGCCGCGTACTTGGCGAGGATGGCGTAGACCCGCGCGATCGAGGGCATGGCCGGGTAGCGCATGAAGGGCATCTCGACCACGTCCATCAGCACGCTCAGGTCCTCGCCGGTGATGGTCAGCGTCGACTGGCCGGGCTCGCTGCTCGGGGCCAGGTCCTGCCGGGTGACGATGCCGTCCATCAGCACGTGCGGCATGCCGCCCAGCGTGACGGCGATCACCACGCGGGTCGACATCGGGTCGAAGAAGCCGGCCGGCAGCATGGTGGTCAGCAGCGGCGAGGTCTTGCCGACCGCGAAGCTGATCTGGAAGCCGCTCTTGTCCTTGCCGTTGGTGATCTGCACCGACTGCACGGCGTCGACCACGGCCTTCGGCGCCGGCACCGGCAGCACGGGGCCGATCATCAGCGTGAGGTGGATGCCTTGCAGCATGGCGTGGTGTCTGTCGGCTTGCCTGGTGGTGGCCTTCAGGCCAGCGGCGCCCCCGGGATGCCCTCGGGCAGCGTGATGCGCAGCCGGCGGCCGACTTCGGCCGTGAGCTCCTCGGGCCGCATCGCGTCGTTCGCGTCGCAGATGCGCCAGAAGGCCAGCGGGTCGCCCAATTCGGCGGCGGCGATCAGGTCGAGGCGCTCGCCGGCCTGCACCGCGTGGGTGGTCAGCGTGGCGAAGCGGCTGACCGGCGGCACGAAGCGCCGCGCGAGGTAGACGAGGTTCGAGCCGTCGGCGGTCTCGAGGGTCTTGACCGGCGTGTCGTAGTAGCGGCTGGTGGGCGAGAAGCTGAAGTTGGCCATGGTGATGCCCTTCGGTTCACGGGATGCCGTTGATGCCCAGGCTGGCGAAGCTGCCGCCCGCGGCGCGGCTGGCGAGCTGCTCCTTGCCCTGCAGGTAGGTCATGAACAGGTTGCCGCCCTTGGCGTCGAAGCCCAGGTCGTCGACCGTCAGCACGCGCAGGCCCAGGCTGACCCGCGCCCGCGTCGGGTTGAGCTGGGCATCGAAAGCTTCCTCGGTGATCGACAACTCGGTGATGCGCACCGGCACGATGCGCTTCGGGCCGAAGACGAACAGCGGCAGCGGCGCCAGCGCCGGCGCGATCTCGAGCGAGCCCGCCGAGGCCTCGGCGTTGGCCGCGAGCAGCGCGGCACTGCGCGGATAGACCATGGTCTCGAGCGCCGCCAGCTGCGGGTGCAGGCCGGCCTCGTTGGTGGGGCCGTCGTTGGCTTCCATCGCATCGGTCGCGTCGATCTCGACCTCGACCTTGATGGTCTCCACCGGCGGGCCCTTGAGCCGCAGCGCCTCGACGTGATCGCCGCTGACCTGCCCCACGCCCTTGACCTGCAGGCTGCGCGTCAGCGTGTCGGGGTTGTATTGCAGCGCGATGATGCGCAGCACCGCGCCCGTGGTCGGGTCGGTCAGCACGATGCCGCCGCGCAGCAGGCGAGGGGAGCCGGGAAAGGCGCTCATGGGCAGGCGATCTCAGAACTTCCAGGTCTTGGACAGGATCGGCGTCTGGAAGCCACCCGGATGGGCCAGCTGCCAGTTGCGGTTCATGCGGTCCCACGCGTTGGGGTTCTCGCGGCCGAGCTGGTCGTCGAGCTGGCGCCCGATGCCGAGGTTGACGATGTCGTCGCGCGTCAGCGTGCCGAGCTTGTAGTCGAGCTTGAAGTTGGGCCCGATGCCGAACAGCGCGAGCTGCTCGGCGATGCGGCGCGATTCCTGCTCGATCGAATCGGCGTCGCGCAACGACATGCGCTGGCCGCGGGTGGTGAAGGGCTCGCGCAGCTTGAGCCAATCCAGCGGCCCGGGCGTGTTCAGCTTGAAGCGCGGCATCGGCCCGCCGGGTGTCCACGGCTTGTCCTGCTTGTCGTCGACCGGGTCGCGGTAGATGCCGGGGTCGGCCCCGCCAAGCGAAGCGGGGTCGACCCGGCCGCCTTCGGCCACCGTGTTCGCCGCGCGCCGCGCGTGGTGCTCGGCCGCGGTGGGGGCGCCGCCGCCCTGGCGCTGCTGGGCCACGTGGGCCAGCTCGTGGGCCAGCAGCGTGCCGCCGGCACTCGACGCCGGCGCGTAGCGGCCCGGGCCGAATGCGATGTCGTCACCCTGGGTGACGGCCTTGGCGCCCATCGCACCGGCCAGGGTTTGTGCGGCGGCGTCGGTGTGCACACGCACCTGCGAGAAATCCTGGCCGAAGGACGCCGCATAGCGGCTCTGCTCGGGTGCCGCCAACGGGCGTCCCGACCCCAGGGCCGAACGCAGTGGCGAGGCCTTGGCCACGCGGGGCGTGGCGGTGTGCAGGCGGGTGGCGGGGGCGTATGACGAACCCATGGTGTTTCCTCGTCCTGGCCTCTCAGGGCAGCTTGGTGGGCACCTGGCCGGTGGTGGAAAGCAACTGGAACCAGCGGTGCAGGCGCGGGTGGGTCTGCAGCATCCAGCTCGGGTTGTTCTGGAACATGTCGAAGGCGTCTTCGAAGAACTCCTTGGCCGGGTGGCGCTGCGCGTAGGCGGTGAAGGGCGCGATGCCTTCCTTCTTGACGAAGCTGTTGAAGGCGGCCTGCGCGCCGGTCTTGCCGGCGATGACGTGCCCGAACTCGTGCAGCACGATGTGCGTATCGGCGCGGTTGACGCGCTGCGCGTCGCCGCGGAAGTCGAACTGCTGGCCGGTGCGCAGCAGGCCGTCGTAGTAGACGATGCTGCGGGCGCTGCCGTTGGTGTAGGTCTTGCCGCCGTAGCCCTGTTTGGTGCCGTCGGGCAGGGTCTCCTCGTCGGGCGTGCCATCGGCCTTGAGCGCCTTGGCCTGCCGGCCCAGGCGCACCTGATGCATCAGCGTGACCAGCGGGTCGCTGAGCGTCTGCAGCCCGCGCTCGACGTGCTTGAGCTCGTTGGGCTGGAAGTCCTTGGTGCCGGCCGTCGACGCGGCGGCCTGCTTGTGGGTCGTCTTCAGGCGCGAGGCGAGGGGGCCGGCCGTCAGCGGGAAGATCTTGTACTGCTTCTCGAACCAGCCTGGCGTGCCCGCCTCGGCCTGCATCACCTTGTTGGCCGACTGCTGCACCTCGGGCACCGTGCTGCCCTCGGGCTTGAGCGCGAGGTAGCGCTTGCCGAGCCAGGTCTTCAGCTCCGGCGCGGTGGCGCTGTGGGCATCGAAGCCCTCGACCCGCGCGACGTCGAGGGCATCGGGGTCGAGCTTGGGCGATTGGCCCTCGACGCCGATGCGCTGCATGTCCACCTCGTTGTCGTTGCGGAAGTAGAACTTGTAGAAGACACGCCGCTTGGCCGAGGGGATCGGCACGATCGCATCGACCTCGACGTTGCGGCTGCCGGTGACGTTGAAGTAGTTGACGATCGAGAGCTTGACGGCCGCCTGCTCGTCCTGCGGCACCGGGCTCAGATCCACGTGGCCCAGCGTGTCGCCCTTCTTCGACGGCGTGCTCTGCGCGTCGTTGATCAACAGGTCGCCGTAGTCGCGTTGGCGGTAGTCGGTGGGCAGCCGCGCCTCGGGCAGGCGGCCCTCGGCGAGGAGCTCGATCTCGAGCTGGCTGGTGGCGCCCTTGGCGTCCTTCACGCCGCGGATGCGCAGCGTGGCCTCGTGCGGCCGGGCCGTGCCCTTGGGTGGCGAACGCGTCTGCAGGATCAGGTCGAAGCGTCCACTGGCCTGCGAGACCGCGAAGGCGACCTGGCGCTTTTCGTCGGGGTGCTGCTTCCAGAACGGGTCGACACCGTGCTCGAAGCCCAGCTCGGTGTCGAACGACAGCGTGGGTTCCTTGAAGGCCAGCGGCAGGTCTTTGGCCGGCGTGGCGATGCGGCCGGGACGCTCGAGCACGAAGTGGATGTCGACCTTGTCCTTCGCCGCGCCGGGCGCACGCGGGGTGAAGTCGAAGCGGTACAGCAGCGCCGCGGCCCGCTCGGCGTTGGCCGGGATCACCACCTGCGTCGAGCTGGCCCCGGTCAGCGGCAGCGAGGGCGTGGCCTGGGCGAGCGCGGCGTAGACGGCGTCACGCTCCTCGGCGGATTTGCCCAGGCGGTCGGTGTACGGTGTCACGTCCAGCGTGCGCCACACGCGCTGCTCCCAGTAGCTGAGCTTCTCGATGTTCGCCACGTGCTCGGGGGTGATGTTCATGACCCCGCGCTCGACGCCGGCCACCGGGTCGGGCATCAGCAGCAGGTCGATGTAGCGCTGCACCGCCGGGTCGGCGACGATGGCCTGGTAGCCGCGCAGGTCGGCGCGGCCGAGCGAGCCCAGCCATTCGGTGAAATCCGGGTCGAGCAGGTCTTCGCCGCTGACCAGGCCGCTGTCGCGCCGGAAGTCGGTGCGAAAGCGCGGCCGGCGCGCGAGCACGGAACGGCCGCTGCCAAGGCCACCACCGGGCCCGTTGCCGGTCTGCTGCACGACGTGGGCCAACTCGTGGGCCAGCAGCTGGCGGCCGGATTCGCTCGCCGGCTCGTAGGCGCCGTGACCGAAGACCACGTGGCGGTCGACGGTGTAGGCCAGCGCATCGACCGACAGCGCCGAGCGCGCCGCCTGGTCGCCAACGTGAATACGCACGTCGCCGAAATCGCGGCCGAAGCGTGGCTCCATGAAGGCGCGGGTCGCCTCGTCGAGCGGGCGGCCCGGGGTGTCGAGCACCTGGTGGACGAGGTCGGGCGCGGGCGCTTCGGCGGCGGCGCTGCCGGCGGCCGGGTCTTCGCGCCGCTGCATCAGCGACTGCTCGTCCTCGCCTTCTTCCCACGGCAGCCAGTCGGCGCCGGCGAGGTCGGGCGCGCCGACCTTGCCCTTGCCTTCCCTGGCGGGGGCCTTGGCCGGCGCCTTGATACCGGCCTCGCCGCAGTCCTTGATGATGTCGGCCGACGGGTGCTTGGCCTGGCCGACCTCGGGCAAGCTGGTCTCCGTGATGAAGGCACGGACAAACCCGCAGTCGTCGCTGCGCGGCTCGCGCGTGACGGGCTTCGGCTCATGCCACTTCTGCCGGTCGCGCACCAGGGTCTTGCGGGTCAGGCACACGAACTTGTCGAACCAGTCGTCGGGGTGAACGCCCACCGCCTTCTTCAAGGCGTTCTCGGCCGCCGCCTGGTTGGCGAAGCGGCGCTTGCCGGCCAGTGCGTTCACCGCGCTGGCATAGCGCTTGAGCGACAGGTCGAAGGCGAGCTGGAAGTCCAGGCAGTGGTCCTGCTCACCCTCGCGGATCTTGTCGGCACCCTTGGCCGTGATGGTCCAACGTATCGGGAGCTTGCCCGAGGGGCAGGGGTGGCGGCCGTCACTGTTGACGAAATGCGCCACGCCCTCGACAAAGGTATCGGCGGTCGTGAAGACCGATGGAATCGGGGGCAGCGCCGCGGTGGTGGGCTGGATCTGCACGCCGCCCCTGACGGCTTTCGTGGCGACGGCGGGGACGGTGGCCGCGCTGGCGGTGAGCGTGGTCAGGCCGAAGTCGCCGGTCGAGGTGCCGGGCTGCTTCAGGTAATCGACCCGTTTCAGGCCCTTGGGGTCGCAGGTCGGCGCAGGCGCGGTGCCGCTGGTGCCAGCGGCTTCGCCGCCCTCGGCGGGCGCGGGCTTGGGCTCGCCTTCCGTGGGCGCCTTGGGTGGGGTGTCGGGCGCCGGCCCGTCGCGTTGCACGGTGGCCGGGGCGCGCGAGATCGCGGGTGCCGGGCGCTCGCCGCGCAGCACCCGTTCGGCGGTCTGGTCGGCCTCGCGTTCGAGCGGGTCGTCGGTGCGGCCGATGCGCAGCTTGGCCTGCACGGCCGGCTGCCGCTTCTTGCTGCACTCGGGGCAGGCGCCGCCGAACAGTGTGCTGCGGGTGCCGCAGGTGCAGCGGCGCTGCAGCAGGCCGCTGCGCGTCGCTGGCGCCGAGGCTGACGCCGGCCTGTGCACGGTGCGTGACGTGGTCATGGCAGCAGCCCGGCGTGCACCGAGCGGGCGAGGTCGCGGCCGAGTCGTGCGGCACCTTGCCCGGCGCCCACGTGCAGGTCACCGGCGCGCAGGTGGTCCGTGGTGCCGGCCGTGGCCAGGCGCTCGGCCGCGCCGGGCAGGCTCAACAGCGCCGCCAGTTCGCCCTGCAATGCCGCCTGCAGCACGGTGCGCGCGCGGGCATCCAGCGCCAGGCCGCCGAGCGCCGCCGGGTCGATCACCAGGCGCTCGATGTGGATGCGTACCGGCGCGGCGTTCACCGGAACTCCCCTTCGTTGACCGGCTTGTCGAGCTTGCGCAGCTCGCGGCGCACGGCCGCCAGCAGGGTCGCCTGCGTCACCGGCCGGCCCTGCGCCGCGGCCTCGAAGGCGGCGTTCAGCGCGGCGCTGTGGATGTTGCCGCCGCTGAAGTTGAAGCGCGCCAGGCGGGCGAAGTCGATCGTCTCGGCGCGCGGCACGGCCGCCGGCAGCGCCTGCTGCCACATGCGCTGCCGCTCGGTTGGGCCCGGGTACGGGAAGTTCAGCACGAAGCGCAGCCGGCGCATGAAGGCCAGGTCCAGCGCGCTCTTCATGTTGGTGGCCAGGATCGCCAGCCCCGAGAACGACTCCATGCGCTGCAGCAGGTAGTTGACCTCGATGTTGGCGTAGCGGTCGTGGCTGTCCTTGACCTCGCTGCGCTTGCCGAACAGCGCATCGGCCTCGTCGAACAGCAGGATCGCGCCGCCCTGCTCGGCGGCGTCGAACAGGCGGCGCAGGTTCTTCTCGGTCTCGCCGATGTACTTGCTGACCACGGCCGACAGGTCGATGCGGTACAGCGCCAGCTTCAGCTCGTTGGCGATGACCTCGGCGGCCATGGTCTTGCCGGTGCCGCTCTCGCCGGCGAACAGCGCGCTGATGCCCAGGCCGCGGTTCATCTTGCGTGCATAACCCCATTCCTCCTGGACGCGGTAGCGCTGGCGCACCTGCTCGGCGATGCGGTGCAGCAGCTGCATCGTTTCGTCGGACAGCACCAGGTCGGCCCAGGTGGCGCGCGCGTCGATGCGCTGCGCGAGCTGGTCCAGCCGCGGGCGGGTGTGCAGGCAGCAGGCGGCCCAGAGGCGATCGAATACGCCCGCACCCGCGCCGTCCGCGCCGGCGCTCGCCAGCCGCACGGCCCGGTCGATGTCGCGCTGCGCCAGGTCGAACTGGCCGGCCAGTGCGGCGGCGCCCTGCGCCGCGTCGCCGGCACCGAGCAGGGGTTGGAGTGCCCCCCGCCAGGCGGCGAATTGCTCGGCTGCGGTGGGCCGGCCGATCTCGACCGCGATGGCGTTCTTCAACGGCTTCGCCGGCGGCTCGCGCAGGCCGACGAAGAGCAGGCCGAGCGGCCGCCCGACGAAGGCGTGGAAGGCCCCCGACACCTCGGCGGGCGCGGCGTCCAGCTCGTCGGCGTCGAGGTAGAGCGCGATCGGCAGCAGCAGGCATTCGCGCTGCCACAGGCGCGCCAGGTGCTCGATGTCGCCCCGCGCGGTGGGCAGCGTGTCGAGCGACAGGCGATAGAGGTGGCGGCCCAGCGCGGCGCCGACGGCGCGGGCCACGTCGAGCTTGCTGGCCGCGTCGCGCCCGAGCAGGGCCACCAGCGGCACGCCGGCCTGCTGGTCCAGTGCCTGCAACTGCTGCACCGTCTGTTCGGCGGCGGCCTGTTGCGACGGCGCGAGCCGCGGGCCATCGGCCTCGGGGTCGTCGATCTGCAGCAGCGTGGCCAGGCGCTCATCGGGCGCGTTCAGGCCCTTCAGGTAGTGCACGATGCGCTCGTCGGCGCGCAGCGCGGCGGCGGTCAGCGGCGTGGCCCCCGGCTGGCTGACATCGAGCAGGTAGGCGTAGCGCAGCGGCCGGTGCGGCGACAGCGCCTCCCAGCTCGGCTCGTCGAACAGCTGCAGCGCGAGCGCAAAGCTCGGCGCACCGGACGAACCCGCGCCCGGCACGGCCGCGATCAGCGAGCCGATGGATGGGTCCAGCTCGACGGCCGCGCACAGCAGCAGCGTGTCGGCCTCGAAATCGCTCAGCCCCAGGCGCTGCGCGAGCGTCAGCAGGGCCGGCGGCGGCTCGCAGCGCGCGGCGTCGGCGCGCCGCGCCGCGGCCTCGTCCAGGGCCTGCGGGGGCGGGGCGATCGCGGGCAGAGAGGTGCCCGCCGCGGCATTCACCGGCGACGCGGCCGGCGCGACCGTGGCTTGGCCGAAGGCGAACCACGCGCGCTTGCCGGCGGCTGCCTCGGGCACCGGGGCCGCGGCCACCAGCGGGGCGGGCGGTGCGGGCGGCGCACCGGCCCCGCTGTCCGCCAGCCGCCGCAGCTTCAGGCGCAGCCATTGCAGCGACGCCGCCAGGTAGCGGTTGTTGTCGTCGAGCCAGGTGTCGGGGCCCATCTCAAGCCACCTTCAGCATCTGGGCAGGGTCGAACTCGGGGCGCGGTGGGGTGCCGGCCAGCCGCACCGGCAGGCTGTCGATGCCGTCGACGCGCAGGCGCAGCACGTAGCTGCCCGCGGCCTGCCCCGGCACGCTGAAATGCAGGCGGCTGGGCTGCGTCGGGTCGCCCGGGGTGTCGATGCTCTCGGGCAGCAGCTCGCCGCCGGCCAGCAGCAGGCGCACGCCGGCGTGCTGCAGCGGCCGCAGCCGCGGCACGCAGTCGACCACGAGGTCGATCGCGCTGCCGGGCCCGGCGGCGAGCGGCGAGGCGGTGATGCGCGGGGCCAGCGCGATCGGCACGGCGTTGGTCGACCAGGTGGCCTGGCCGGCCTGCGCGATGCGGATCGAGACCGCGTAGACGCCGATGCCCCAGTCGGCCATCGCCGCGCTGTCTTCGGCCGGCGTGGGCAGGTGGGTGCGTCGCTCGCTTGCCGATGCGCTTGCCGTGAGCGGGCGCTCGAGCGTGATGTCCAGCCGCCCGCAGTCGAACACGGCGCTCAGCGTGGCCTCGCGCTGCAGGCCGCTGCCGGCGAGCAGCGCGTCGTCGCCGAGCTGCAGCGCCGGCCACAGCGGTGACAGCGCATTGCGCACTGCCTGCAGCACCGGCGGCGGCGCGGCTTGCGCACTGGGCCCGCGGTCGTTCGCGCCGCGCTGCAGCACCGGCAGCGGCGCGCACACCGGCCCGTTGGCCTGGATCAGCACCACCGAGACGATGTAGGCCATCGACGGGCGCCAGCGTGCCTGCATCGCCGTCCACAGCTTCGACAGCTCGTCGGCGCCGAGGTAGTTCGGCGCGATCTTGATCAGCTCGAGCTGGTCGGCCAGGTCCTCGGCCGACAGCGTGCCGAAGATGCCGGGCACGGTGTTGCCGTTCACCGGCGAGGGCGGGCCGAGCACGGTGCGCAGCTGCTCGCGCGTCAGCATCGGCGTCTCGTG
>NZ_DATFAN010000065.1:0-2242 GCF_035254525.1 Ideonella sp.
GCGAACACTTCGCCGGCCTCGGTGCGCAAGGTCGCGTACCAGTTGCCGGGCAGCGGCCGGTACCAGGTGAGTCGCGCATAGGCACGGCTGAAGATGCCTCGACCGTCGGTGATGCCGTCTTCCTTGATCTCGCGGCCGATCGCATAGCCGAGCGCGCCCTGCAGCGCCAGCGTCACGCCGCGCGTGGGCAGCAGCAGGCTGTCGACGTCGCGCCACGTCCAGTGGTAGTTGAGCGAGGCGGCGTCGCTGCTGGCGACGCCTGCGGCGGTGTCCAGGCGCGAATGCGCGAGCTCGGCGAAGTACAGCCGCTCGATGCGGGGCGTCTCCTGCGTGCGCCCGACGCGCGCGCTCCACGACTGACGCACCTCGTCGGCCGATTTCAGTCGTTCGGCGGTGCCCGACAGGAGGTTGCGGTACAGGTTCTCCAGCGGATGCGAGGTGAGCTGGCCTTCCCACGACTTCACGTTGGGGCCGAGCTCGAACTTGTTCTTGGCGATCCAGCGCTGGCCGAACACCTTGCGATGGGTGTGCTCCAGGGTCAGGCGCTGGCCCGTGTTGGCGCTGTAGCCGACGCCCACGGTGGCGGCCTGCAGCGGCAACTCCTTGACGCGGATCGCCACCGGCGCGGCGCCGGAGGTCGCAGGGTTGGGATCGATCTCGACCACGGCGCCTTCGAACAGGCCGCTCTTGAGCAGGCGGTCCTGGTAGTCCAGCAGCAGCTGCTCGCTGTAGGGCTCGCCGGCACGGAAGGTCGCCAGGCGCCGGACGGTCTGCTCGTCGTAGCGCTGCAGCCCTTCGATCGAGACGGCGCCGAGCCGGAACAGCGGACCGCTGTCGGCGACCACGCTCAGCTGCACGCGGTTGGTCTGGGCATCGACCTTGGCGCTGCTGCTGACCCAGGTCGCCGCCGGATAGCCTTCGGCACGCAGGCGCGCCAGCGTCACGTTCTTGGCATCGCTCCACGCCACCTGGCGGAAGGGTTCGTCCGCCTTCAGCGGCCAACGCCGGCGCAACGCCGCGAGCTCGACCGTGGCATCCTCGTCGCCGCCCTGGACCGCGCGCTGCAGATCGCCGTGCACGTCGACCGACCACTGCTCGACCAGCGCGCGCGGCCCGGGCGACACCTCGACCCGCAGCCGGGTCAGCCCCGCCGCGCCGGTGCTGCGCGTGACATGCACCTGCGCATTGAAGTAGCCCTCGGTCTCCAGCAGCGAGCGCGCCTGCGCCGGCGCAGCGGCCACCAGCCGGTCGAGCTCCACGCTGGTGATGGTGTCGGTGGCCGGCAGGTGCTGGAAGCGCGCCAGGTCCAGGTAGGCGAGCAGCAGCTTGCGCAGGCCATTGGGGGCCTCGACTTCCAGGTCATAGACGGCCGGTCCGGGCGCCGCTGCGGAGGAGGTGTCCGCCTCGTCCTTGCTCTTGGAAAAGAAGGGCAGGTTGGCGCAGCCGCCGAGCAGGATCAGCGCCAGCAGCGCTGCCGCGGGCCTGAACAGCGTGCGCTGCCAGCCATTCATTTGCTGAGCAGACGCATCGCCCCTTCCAGCCCCTGCAGCGTGAGCGGAAACATGCGCTGGTTCATCAACTGCTGGATGATCGAAATGCTCTGGCGGTAGCCCCACACGCCTTGCGGCTCGGGGTTGATCCAGGCGAATTTCGGGAACGCATGCGTGAGCCGTTGCAGCCATTCGGCGCCGGCTTCTTCGTTGTTGTATTCGACGCTGCCGCCGGGCTGCAGGATCTCGTAGGGGCTCATGGTCGCATCGCCCACGAAGATCAGCTTGTAGTCCTTGTTGTACTTGCGGATGACGTCCCAGGTCGGGAACTTCTCGCTGTAGCGCCGGCGGTTGTTCTTCCACATGAAGTCGTAGACGCAGTTGTGGAAGTAATAGAACTCGAGGTGCTTGAACTCGCTCTTGGCGGCCGAGAACACCTCTTCGACGCGGTGGATGTGCTCGTCCATCGTGCCGCCCACGTCCATCAGCAGCAGCACCTTCACCTTGTTGTGGCGCTCGGGCACCATCTTGATGTCGAGCATGCCGGCGTTGGCTGCGGTGGAGTGGATGGTGTCGTCGAGGTCGAGCTCTTCTTCCGAGCCCTCGCGCGCGAAGCGGCGCAGCCGGCGCAGCGCGACCTTGATGTTGCGCGTGCCGAGCTCGCGCGAATCGTCGTAATCCTGGTAGGCCCGCTGGTCCCAGACCTTGACGGCGCTCTTGTTCTTGCCCGGGCCGCCGATGCGGATGCCTTG
>NZ_DATFAN010000066.1:0-40170 GCF_035254525.1 Ideonella sp.
GCTGGCGCTGGCCGGCGTGCTGGCCGCGATGGCCACCAAGGCGGGCGTTCCGGTTCCGCTGGCGATGGCGTTGGGCGTGCTCTCGGGCGCGGTGTGCGGCGCGGTCAACGGGCTGCTGGTCACGCGGGCGAAGCTGCCGCCCTTCATCGCCACGCTCGGGATGATGCTGGTGGCGCGCGGCATCGCGCTGCAGGTCACCGGTGCGCGCGCGGTGTCGGGCTTGGGCGAGAGCTTTGGCGAACTCGGCAACGGCGCGCTGTGGCGCATCGAGCGCATCGACGCGCAGGGCTTCCCCGACGTGGTGTTCCCCGGCATTCCGTACCCGGTGATCCTGATGGCGGTGATCGCCATCGCGGTCGCGGTGCTGCTCAAGCGCACCAGCCTGGGCCGGCACATCCATGCGGTCGGCTCGAACTCGGAGGCCGCGCGCCTGTCGGGCGTGAACGTCGGCCTGGTGGTGCGGTTCACCTACATCGTCTCCGGCGCACTCGCCGGCCTGACCGGCTGCGTGCTGATGTCGCGCCTGGTGACGGCGCAGCCCAACGAAGGCGTGATGTACGAGCTCGACGCCATCGCCGCGGCCGTCATCGGCGGCACTTCGCTGATCGGCGGGGTCGGCACGATCTCGGGCACGATGATCGGCTCCTTCGTGATCGGCACGCTGCGCAACGGCCTGAACATGAACGGCGTGTCGGCCTTCACGCAGCAAATCATCATCGGTCTGGTCATCCTGCTCACTGTCTGGATCGACCAGCTTCGCAACCGGCGCTGACGGGCGCGCACCCGCACCGCTCCTGACCCGACCACCACGAGGAGACACAGATGAACAAACTGCTTGCCCGCATCCTGGCGCTCAGCGCAGTCGCGCTGGCCGCCGGTGCCGCCTCGGCCGGCGAGATCGCGGTGATCGTCAAGACCACCAACTCGACCTTCTGGCAGAACGTCAACAAGGGCGCCGACAGCGCCATCAAGGAGGTCAAGGGCCACACGCTGACCTTCTCCGGCCCGGCCTCGGAATCGGCCATCGCCGACCAGGTCAGCCTGGTGGAGAACGCGGTCAACCGCAAGGTCGCCGGCATCGTGCTCGCGCCCTCCGACCCCGATGCCCTGGTGCCGGCGATCAAGAAGGCCTGGCAGGCCCGTATCCCGGTCGTGCTGATCGACTCGATGGTGTCCGACGCCGGCAAGGCCTACTACCAGTCGTTCCTGGCCACCGACAACCAGTTGGCGGGCGAGTTGTGCGCCAAGGCGCTGATCGCCAAGGTGGGCAGCGCCGGCAAGGTGGCGATCATGTCCTACGTGGCCGGGGCCGGCTCCGAGGTGGGGCGCGTGGGCGGCTTTCGCCAGTACATCGAGAAGAACTCGAAGCTGCAGATCGTCGGGCCGTTCTACTCGCAGTCGCAGATGGCGACCGCGCTGAACCAGACCACCGACGTGCTGGCCTCCAACCCCGACCTCAAAGGCATCTTCGGCGCCAACGAGCCCACCGCCGTCGGCATGGGCCGCGCGCTGGTGCAGTCCGGCAAGGCCGGCAAGGTGGTGGCGATCGGCTTCGACGGCAACGAGGACCTGCAGAAGTTCGTCAAGGACGGCACGCTGGAAGCCATCGCCGTGCAGGGCTCCTACCAGATGGGGCGCCTGGGGGTGAAAACCGTGGCCGAGGTGATCGCGGGCAAGAAGGTGGACAAGTTCGTCGATACCGGCGTGGTGATGGTCACCAAGGGCAACATCGACAAGCCCGAGGCGAAGAACGTTCTCTACTGACTGCACGAGCGCCCCCCATGCTGACCGTCATCTGTGAATCCCCGAGAAACCTGCAAGCCCTGCAGCGCCCGCGCCCCGAGCGCGCTCCCGGCGAGGTGCTGTTGCGGGTGATGCGGGTGGGGGTGTGCGGCACCGACCTGCACATCTTCACCGGCAACCAGCCTTACCTGGCCTATCCGCGCGTGATGGGGCACGAGCTGTCCGGCGTGGTCGAAGAGGCCGATGCGGACAGCGGCCTCGTTGCGGGCGATCCGGTCTACGTGATGCCCTACCTCTCCTGCGGTGACTGCATCGCGTGTCGCCAGGGCAGGCCGAACTGCTGCGTGCGCATCCAGGTGCTGGGTGTGCACCGCGACGGCGCCTTCACCGAATACCTCAGCGTGCCGCAGCGCTTCGTCGGCAAGGCCTCCGGCATTTCGCTGGACCAGGCGGCGATGCTCGAGTTTCTTGCCATCGGCGCGCACGCGGTGCGCCGCGGCGAGGTGGCCGCCGGCCAGCGCGTGCTGGTGGTCGGGGCCGGGCCGATCGGGCTGGCGGCGATGATCTTCGCGAGGCTGCGCGGCGCCACCGTCACCGCCATCGACGGCCGGCAGGACCGGCTCGATTTCGCGCTCGGACACGTGGGCGTCGCCGCGGCGGTGAAGCTCGGCGAAGGCGACGAGGCCCGGCTCGCGCAGCTCACCGAGGGCGAGTTCTTCGACGTGGTGTTCGACGCCACCGGCAACCCGCAGGCGATGGAGCGCGGCTTCCGCTTCATCGCCCATGGTGGGCGCTATGTGCTGGTGTCGATCGTGCAGGGCGACATCCGCTTCTCAGATCCGGAGTTCCACAAACGCGAGGCCACCTTGCTCAGCAGCCGCAACGCCACCACCGAGGACTTCGAGACGGTGATGAAGGCGATGCGCGAGGGCCTGGTGCCCGACGCCGCGCTGGCGACGCACCGCCTGAGCCTGGCCGAGGTGCCCGCCGGCTTCTCCCGCCTGCTCGATCCGGCCGAGGGCGTGATCAAGGCGATCGTCGAGTGCTGATGCAAGCGGTGGGCGCCGGCCATCCCATCCTGCAGTTCGGCACCAGCCGCTTCCTGCAGGCGCACGTTGACCTCTTCGTCAGCGAGGCCGCCGAGCGTGGCGAGGCGCTGGGCGGCATCACGGTGGTGCAGAGCACCGGCAACCCGGCCAGCACGATGCGCACGCAGGCGATGGCCCGCGCAGAAGGCTTCCCCGTGGTGGTACGGGGCCTGGCCGGTGGACAGCCGGTGGAGGTGCGCAAGACCTGCCGCTCGGTGCGGGAGGCCTTCCACGCCGCCAGCGACTGGCGCGCGGTGCGCGAGCGTGCGCGGGGACCCGTGCAGGTGATCGTCTCCAACACCGGCGACAGCGGCTGGGCGCTGGCGTCGGAAGACGCTGCCGGGCTGCTCGCCGACACGGCCGGGGCGCCGGCCTCGTTTCCCGCCAAGCTGCTGGTGCTGCTGCACGACCGCTGGTTGGTGCGGCCCGGCGCCGCGCTGACGCTGTTGCCCTGCGAGCTGGTGTCTCGCAACGGCGATCGGCTGCGCGAGATCGTGGTGCAGCTGGCGCGCGCCTGGTGCTGCGCGCCGGCCTTCGTCGACTGGCTGCAGGGGCAGCCGGTGTGGGCCAATTCACTGGTCGACCGCATCGTCTCGCAGGCGCTCGAGCCGGTGGGTGCCGTGGCGGAGCCGTACGCGCTGTGGGCCGTCGAGTCCCAGCCGCGGCTGCAACTGCCCTGCCGGCATCCCGCCGTCGTGCTCACCGACGGCCTGGCGCGCTTCGAGCGGCTCAAGCTCTTCCTGCTCAACCTCGGCCACACGCTGCTGGCCGACCTGTGGCTCAAGGGCCGGCTGGCGCCTGACATGACGGTGCTGCAGGCGATGCAGGACCCGGCGCTGCGCGACCCGCTGGAAGAGGCCTGGCAGCAGGAGGTGCTGCCTGCGTTCGACGCGCTGGGGCAGGGCGCGGAGGCGCGCAGCTACCTGGTCGACCTGCGCGACCGGTTGCTCAATCCGTTCCTGGCACACCGCCTCGCCGACATCGCGCAGAACCACGAACAGAAGAAGGCACGGCGCCTGCAGCCGGTAGTCGAGCTGGCGCGCCGCCACGTGCCGGGCCTGCCCCAGCCTCGGCTGCAGGCGGCGCTGGCCACGCATTGAAGACAAGGAGCAAGCAATGCAACGCATGGGCATGGTGATCGGCATCGCGCCGGAGCACATCGCCGAATACAAGCGCCTGCACGCGGCCGTGTGGCCGGCGGTGCTGGCGCGGCTGGCTGCCTCCAACATCCGCAACTACAGCATCTTCCTGCGCGAGCCGGAGAACCTGCTGTTCGGCTATTGGGAGTACCACGGCACCGACTACGAGGCCGACATGGCGGCGATCGCCGCCGACGCCGAAACCCGCCGCTGGTGGACCTTCTGCAGCCCGTGCCAGCGCCCGCTGGCCAGCCGCGCGCCGGGCGAGCACTGGGCGTCGATGGATTGCGTGTTCCATGTCGACTGACCACCTGCCCGCGCACGAGTTGATCGTGCTGCACGCGAACGACAACGTCGCGGTGGCACGCGTGGCCCTGGCCGAAGGCGGCGCGGTCGCGCGGCCCGATGGCTCGGCGCTACCCGTGCGCGCGGCCATCGCCGCCGGGCACAAGATCGCATTGCGCCCAATTGCCTGCGGCGAGGTGGTGCTGAAGTACGGCCAGCCCATTGGCGTGGCACGGGTGCCGATCGAGCCCGGCGAGCACGTGCACGTGCACAACGTCGAGCTCGGCCAGGCGCTGCCGGGGCACGGCGCCGGCGGCGAGCGCGTCGCCGCCTTGCCCGTGGGCGAGCCCGCCACCTTCGAAGGTTATGTGCGGGCCGATGGCCGCGTGGGCACGCGCAACTACATCGGCGTGCTGTCCACGGTCAACTGCTCGGCCACCGTCTGCAAGGTGATCGCGCAGGCGTTCAGCGGCTCGGCGCTGGCCGCCTTGGCGGGCGTGGACGGCGTGGTCGCGATCACCCACGGCAGCGGCTGCGGCATGAGCGACGAAGGCTTGGGGCTCGAGCTGCTGCGCCGCACGCTGCGGGGTTATGCGGTTCATCCCAATTTCGCCGCCGTGCTGGTGGTGGGCCTCGGCTGCGAGGTCAACCAGATCGACCCGCTGATCCAGGGGCTGGACGTGGCGGCGCGTGCGCGCGTGCGGACCCTGACCATCCAGGATGCCGGCGGCACGCGCGAGGCCATCGAGCGTGGCCAGGCGCTGGTGAGCGAGCTGGCCGCACAGGCGGCCACCGCGCGGCGTGGCACGGTGCCGGTGTCGCAGCTCGTGGTCGGCCTGCAATGCGGCGGCTCGGACGGGTATTCCGGCATCAGCGCCAACCCCGCGCTGGGCGCGGCGGTGGACCTGCTGGTGCGCCACGGCGGCACGGCCATCCTGTCGGAGACGCCGGAGATCCATGGCGCCGAGCACCTGCTGACCGCACGCGCCGCATCGCCCGACGTGGCCGAGCGGCTGCTGGCGCGCCTGCGCTGGTGGGAAGACTACGCGGCCCGCAACGGCGCGCAGCTCAACAACAACCCGTCGCCCGGCAACAAGGCCGGCGGCATCACCACCATCCTGGAGAAGTCGCTCGGCGCTGTCGCCAAGGGCGGCGGCAGCACGCTGATGGATGTGGTCGAGTACGCGCAGCCGCCGCGCAGCCGCGGCCTGGTGTTCATGGACACGCCGGGCTACGACCCGGTGTCGGCCACCGGCCAGGTGGCCGGCGGCGCCAACCTGATCTGCTTCACCACCGGGCGCGGCTCCACCTACGGCTGCAAGCCCGTGCCGTCGCTGAAGCTGGCGACCAATACCGCGATGTACCGCCGCATGAGCCTGGACATGGACTTCAACGCCGGCGAGATCGTGGACGGCACGCTCGGCGTGGCCGAGGCCGGCGAGCGCGTCTTCCGCCTGATGCTGGCTGCCGCATCGGGCCAGCGCACGCTCAGCGAGCAGCACGGCTTGGGCGACAACGAGTTCGTTCCCTGGCAGCTCGGGGCGGTGATGTGATGGAGCCGCTGCAGCTCGACGTGCTGACCCTGGGCGAGGCCATGGTGCTGTTCGCCGCCGAGGATGCCGGCCCGCTGGCGCGGGCCGGGCGCTTTCGCCGCTACAGCGCCGGCGCGGAGCTGAACGTGGCCATCGGCCTGGCCCGGTTGGGCCTGCGCGTGGGTTACCTGAGCCGCCTGGGCGCCGACAGCTTCGGCCAGTTCCTGCTCGACACCATGGCCAGCGAAGGCATCACGACCGCGCTGGTGGACGTGTGCAACTCGCGGCCGACGGGCTTCATGCTCAAGGCCCGCGCGGCCGACGGCCAAGACCCGCAGATCGAGTACCACCGCCGCGGCTCGGCGGCCGCCGGCATGGGCCCGGGGGACCTGACGCGACTGGCAGCGGTGCGCGCGCGCCACCTGCACCTGACCGGCATCTCGCCGGCACTGTCGGCCGGCTGCCGGGAACTGGTGTTCGATGCCGTGCGCTGGGCGCGCCGCCATGGGCTCAGCGTGTCCTTCGACCCCAATCTGCGCCCCCGGCTGTGGCCGTGCGCTGCCGAGATGGCCAGCACGCTGAACGAGCTCGCGGCGATGTGTGACCTGGTGCTGCCCGGCATCGAGGAAGGCCGGTGCCTGACGGGCCTGCAGGACCCCGGGGACATCGCGCAGCACTACCTCGACCGCGGGGCCTCGCAGGTGGCGATCAAGCTCGGTCCCCTGGGCGCCTGGTGCGCCGACCCCACCGGCACCCGGCAGCACGTGCCCGGCGTGGCGGTGCCGCGCGTGGTGGACACTGTGGGCGCCGGCGACGGCTTCGCGGTGGGCGTGATCAGCGGCCTGCTCGACGGCCTGGCCCTGCCCGAGGCCGCGATGCGGGGCAACCGCATCGGCGCCCGCGTGGTGCAGTTTCCTGGCGACAGTGACGGCCTGCCGACGCGGCGGGAGCTCGATGGCATGAACCACGAGGATTGAGCACGCAATGGATCTGCATCTGGATGGCAAGGTGGTCCATCCTGACGGGGGCTACGTGCACCTGGACCGCGCGTTGCCGTGATGCGGGGCCCGCCCGGCAGACCGACAACTCCATCAGTTCGCGCAAAGGATCTTTCGGTGAGCCGTCGCATCGACATCGTGGATGCCCTCCGGGGCTCGGCCCTGTTCGGCATCCTCTTGCTGCACTCGGTGGAGCATTGGGACTTCCTGCACCTGCCCGAGCACCAGCCGCCGTGGCTGGCACGGCTCGACCAGCTCTCGATCGAGCTGGGCTACCTCCTCTTTGGCGGAAAGGCCTACGCCATCTTCGCGCTGCTGTTCGGCGTGAGCTTCTTCATCACGCTCGACAACTGGAACGCCCGCAGCCGCAACGCCTCGGGGCGCTTTCTCTGGCGGCTGGCCGTGCTCGGCGTGCTGGGCTACCTGCACGGGCTGCTGTACTGCGGCGACATCCTGACCGTCATCGCCGCCCTCGGCGTGCCGCTCGTGCTGCTCAACCGGCTGGGCGGCCGCGCATTGGCGGCGGTCGCCGTCGCGCTGCTGCTCCAGCCACCGCAGTGGCCCCAGGTGTTGCATGTGCTCGCCGATCCGAGCTACACCCCCGCGCAGCCGGAGCACTGGCGCCTCTACGCGCTGACCGACCCGGTGTTCGCGAACGGCAGCTTCGGCGACGTCCTGCGGCTGAACGCCTGGACCGGCCAGGCAGCCAAGTGGTGGTGGGTGATCGAGACCTACCGCTATCCGCAGATGCTGGGCCTGTTCGTTTGCGGCCTGCTGCTGGGGCGCAGCGGAGCGATCCAGGATCCGCCGCGCCTGCGCCGGTTCGCATTGCGGGCCTTGCTGATCGGTGCGGCGGGCATCGGCGTGATGCTGCTCGTGCGCTTCCAGGTCGATGCCCTTGGCCTGCAGGGCACCCGCCAGGTCGTCGTCGGCGGGCTGGTCAATGCCTATGCCAGCCTGGCCCAGACAGCCGTGTGGGCCGGCGGCTTCGTGCTGCTCTACCAGTGGGCGGCCATGGGCACCTGGCTGCGCGTCCTCGTTCCCTACGGACGGATGAGCCTGACCTGTTATGTGACGCAGGCCGTGGTCGGCGTGCCGTTCTTCTACGGCTTCGGGTTGGGCATGTACCGCCAGGTGGGCCCGTTCTACGCGCTGTTCTTCGCGCTGGCGGTGTTCGCGCTGCAATGCGCGCTGGCCCACGCCTGGCTGAAGCGCTACTCGTACGGGCCGCTGGAGTGGGTGTGGCGCGCGGCCACCTTGCGCTCGCTGCAGGTGCCCATGAGGCGAAGAGCAGGCGAAGGCAAGGCGCCTGCGCAGGCCGGAGCCAGCGCGTCGTGAGCCGCGACCATCGTGCCGATGGTCGCGGCTGCTTCAGTTGGAGGACGGGCCGAAGGTCTTCGGGTCGCCGCTGCCGGGGCGCCGCCAGGTCGCGCCGCGCCGCGGCGTTGCGGGCGTCGAAGCGACCGACGCTGGCCGAGCTGTCCCACAGCGCAAATCACCGCCTGAGGGCCAGCCGAGCGCGATGGCGTACAGCGCGCCGTCCTTCGTGGTGAAGCGGATGTCCTCCGCCGTGAAGCTCTGCGCCTGGCCTTCGTTGAACATGCCGCCGGACACGCGCGTGGGTCCCTCGCCGAAGCGGTGCCACGGCCGCGTGCCGTGGATCGCCTCCCCGTTGCGGCCCGTCCAGGCGGCCATCTCGTCGAGGAACTTGCGCTCGTCGGCATCGATCGCACCGTTGCCGCGCACCGGAATCGACAGCAGCAGGTTGCCGTTCTTCGAGACGATGTCGGCCAGCCGGTGGATCACGCTGGCCGCGCTCCACCACCCCCGCGCGGCGCTCAGGCGGCAGCTGCTTGGCGCTGACCACCGCCTCCAGCTTGCCGCCGTGCCACTGCATGCTCGCGTTGTAGTAGTGCGCGGTGATGTCCAGCCCCGCCTGGCCCAGCGGCAGGCCGGTGTCGTCGAAGTACACCAGGTCGGGCTTGTCGCTGTCGATCAGGTCGCGGGCGCGCAGGTTGCTCACGCCGAAGCGCAGCCCCTTCGCGCGTGCGATCTTGGCCCAGGTGCCCACGATGTCCCGCTTGGGACCCACCCGCATCGAGTTCCCGGCGCGGTACTTGGAGTCGTAAGCGTCGAAGTTGTCGTGATGGTTGGCCAGCGCAACGAAGTACTTCGCGCCGGCCTTCGCGTACAGGCGGGATCGACGTTCAGGCGCGCCACGGCGGCGTACTCGCCGACCAGTACCATCTTGAAATTGTTGGCGATCTGCGTCCAGAACTTCTGGATGCGCGCGTTGGCGAAGGCCTGAGTCGCGGCAGTTGGGCTGCATCCAGCCGCCGTCCCAGTGGATGTTGATGATGGTGTACAGCCCGGCGTTGTGCGCGTAGTTCACCACCTCGGTCACGCGCGTCCTGCACGCTCGGGCGGTTGGGAAGCGGTGGAACTGGCTCTACTGCGCCGCGCCGACAATCGAAGCGATCACGTCGGGGAAGGCCTGGGTGGCGGTCGCGCGGGTGAACAGGCCCATCTGGAGGTCGGCGGTGTAGCCGTTGTCCCAGTAGACGGGCACCATTCCGTGCTGGACCGCCGACTTCGTGATCGCCTGATCCCAGTACCGGCGGTAGGTGCCCGCGGGGTCGAACCTGGTGCGCAGCATCGCGCCGTATTCGCCAAGGAGCACCGGCACGCCCTTGTCGACGAAGCCGCTCTTCATCTTCTGGAACTGCGCGTCGACCCAGGACTCGTTGGCCCAGGTCTCGGTGGCGTCGGGATCGGTCGCGATCGCGCCCCATTGCCAGATCGTGCTGTCGGCGTTGATCGTGAAGTCGAAGGGGTCGTAGTAATGCACCTCGATGAACAGCCGGCTTTCGGCCGAGTCGGAGGGCAGCGTCGCATTGCAGCTCATCGCCCAGTCGATCCCGGTGTTGAAGGTCTGCACGACCAGATGCCGCTTCGCGTTGTTGCCGCCGGTCGCGCGCACGGCGTCGACGAAGGTCTGGTTGAAGCCCTTTTGGACCGTGCAGTACTCGGCGGTCGGCGCGTTGTAATTGCCGTCGACCATGACTTCGTTGGTGCCGGCGAACAGCAGGTGATCGTCCTCGTCCTGGAAGGCGTTGGCGATCTGCGTCCAGAACTTGGTCAGCCGCGCGTTGGCGGTGGCCTGCTGGGCGTAGGTCGGCTGCATCCAGCCCCCGTCCCAATGGATGTTGAGGACGGCGTACAGGCCCGACTTGCGTGCATAGCCCACCACCTCCTTCACGCGAGCCATCCATTGCGGGCTGATGTTGTCGCTGGCGTCGGCGTACTGCTTCCACGAAGCGGGAATGCGCACCGTCTTGAAGCCGGCCGCCTTGACGGCGTCCATCATGGCCTGCGTCACCGCGGGATTGCCCCAGGCCTGCTCGTTGAAGTCGGTGCTGCCCCAGACGTACGGGTGGCCGGTGTCGATGGCCTCGAGCGAGTTGCCGAGGTTCCAGCCGGGGGACATCTCCTGCGACAGCTGAAGGCTGGTGATGTTGCGCATGGCGCCGGAGGTTTCGCCGCCCGGCGCCGAGCCACCGCCACTGCCCCCACCGCAGGAGGCGACGCAGGCCGCCAGCAGCAAGTGGCCGATCGCCTTGAACATCGAATAGGGAATGGGTGAGCGGTTCATCAGGGCTGGTTCAGGAGCTCCTGCAAAGTGGGGTCGATGGCGCGTTGCCAGATCGCGTAGCCCTTGGCGTTGGGATGCAGAAGGTCGGGCATGACGTCCCTCGACAGCGTGCCGTCGGCGTCCAGCAGCGCGGCATTGATGTCCAGGAAGTGGACGGTGCGGCGGTCGGCGTAGCCGGCGATGAGCTTGTTCACGCGCTCGTTGAGGCGGCGCAGATAGTCGTCGGGTTTCTCGCCGCGCGGAAAGATCGCCAGCAACAGCACCTTCGTCTTCGGCAGCCGTTGGTGGATCTCGTCGAGCAGACGCTTGATGCCGGCTGCGGTGGTCTCCGGCTGCTCGGCGCGGTGGCCGGTGTTGTTGGTGCCGATCATCAGCACTGCCACCTTGGGCGCGATGCCGTCGATCTCGCCGTGCTGCAGCCGCCAAAGCACGTTCTCGGTGCGGTCGCCGCCGAAGCCGAGGGCCAGCGCATGGTGCGGGGCGTAGCGCTGCTGCCAGACCTCGCGGCCGCCGTTCTCCCAGCCCTGGGTGATCGAGTCGCCGATGAACACGATTTCGGGCGGGGTGCCGGCGGCGACGAGCTTGCGCTTTTCCTCCAGCTTCTGTTCGTGGCGCGGCAGCCACCAGTCGATGGACCAGGACTCATTGAGCATCGCCGGCGTGACCGACTCGGTGCGGTAGTCGGGGCAGGCGATGCCGGCCTTGGCGGCGCTCGTGATGCGCACGTTGGAGACGCTGACGCGGCCGCTGCCGCTGCCTTCCAGCGAGAACGGGAGTTCCACCTGCGAGAAGTCAGAGTTTTCTCGCACGAAGCAGCTCATCGCCAGCGCGACGTGCTGCCAGCCCTTGCCGGCCCAGCCACGTGTCGGCTCGATGAGGCTCACCGCGCGCTCGCATCCATTGCCGCAGGCAAGTTTGACCTTGGCCGCTCCCTTGGAGAGCTCGGCGACATCGAGGTCGAACTCCAGCGTTCCACCCATGTACGGGCGCAGGTCCAGCAGCTGCCGGCTCTCGAAGCGCAGATTGGACTGCCAGAGGTCCTTCCATTCGAAGGCCACCGACTGCCGCAGGCTCCCGCTGCCGCTCGCGCTGGCGCCTGCGTGGCTGGAGCGCGCGTACTCGGCGCTGGGCTTCGGCGCGACGACGCTGGTGCCGGTGAGCTCTGCCTGACTCTCCCAGTGGCCCACGACGATGCGCCAGTCGGCGGCAGGCGCGGGAAGAATGACGAGGTCGGCGGGCGTCTGAGCCCAGACGCGAGCACAGGCGAGCGAGGCGCAGAGCAGGGCGGAGCGAAGGGTCTTCGTCATGGATCGATGGTCGCGGCGTTGTCGCCGTAGGCGGCGCGCCGGAAGGCACCGTGAATGAACCGTGTTCTGTCCATCGTCGAACCGAAGGGCGGCCCCGCACACGTCGGGCCGCCGCCTCGTTTCATGTCAGAACGCCCGCAGCGCGACGCGATAGCTGCGACCGCGGCCACCTGGTCGTCGTCGAAGCATGGTGGGCATCATCGAAAGTGGTAAGGCCAAATAGGTCATACCAGTATCACAGAAACCACGACTGTGGTCTAACCGGTGAAAACCAGAATGGGGCACTCTCCTATGAAAATGGCAGCAAGAGAAGGTCATTTCCGGATAGCCTTGTGCACTAGTGGCCTGACCAAAGTCACCCATCGGGTCCGATCAATGCAAGCTCGCGCAGAAGATTCATGGCGCCGCTCTCGTTGAGAGAGGCGTTGATCGCGCTTGAAATTCAGGGCCGTGTCGAGATACGGATGGGCTCAGGCGGCTATGTCTGCGCGTGCGCGGCACTGTCGACTGCCGAGACGCCCACCTTGAGCGAAAGCCCGAGCGAGCTGATGCAGGCCCGCTCGGTGCTCGAGGGATCGGTGGCTTCGCTGGCGGCGGCCCGCGCGAACCGATCGGGGCTGGATCGGGAGCTGCGGTGGCTTTGCACCTGAAGGCGTCCCAAGAGCGCTGGATCGCATTCTCGCCGTCGCGTCGCCTGCCGCGGTGATTTTGCACACCTGCTTCCGGTCCAGCGACCTGCCTCGACCAACGCCTGCCGTCAGCCGCCCGCGCGCTTGACCGTGTGCCCGTCGAGCTTCAGCAACTCGATCACGCGCTCGGCATGGTCACCCTGCAGTTCCAGCACGCCGTCCTTGACGGTGCCGCCCGTGCCGCAGACGGTGCGCAGCCGCTTGCCGAGCGCGGCCAGCGCCGCGGCGTCGAGCGACATGCCGCGCACCAATGTCACGACCTTGCCGCCACGGCCCTTGGACTCGCGGCTGACGCGTGCCACGCCGTCCCCGGCTGGCAGCTCCCGCGCTGTCGCGCGGCAGGTGCAGGCGCCGATCGGCTGGCGGCAGAGCGCGCACATGCGCCCGCCCTCGGTCGAATAGACCAGGCCGCCAGCGGAGTCCTTGCGCATCGATGGCATCGCTCAAGCCCGCGCGGATGTTCGCGCGCTAACACCTTCCATCGTGGGATCGTACCGCCCCTCGCGCGCGGCGCTGTTCAAGCGCGCGCGTTCGAGCAGCGCCTCCTGCGCGCTGCGCGTATTGGCGGCCTGCCCTTGCCAGGCGTGCAGCACCGGGTCCTGCAGCGCGCGGCCGAACGAGAAGCTCAGCGCCCACGGGTGGGGCCCCAGCCGGTTCATCGCATCGAGATGGGCGCTGGCTTCGGCAGGGGTCTGCCCGCCGGAGAGGAAGAAGATGCCCGGCACCGCGGCCGGCACGCGGCGCCTGAGCACGCGCACGGTCTGGGCGGCGACCTCGGTCGCCAGGGCCTGCCGCGCCTGCGCCTTGCCCGCCACGACCATGCTGGGCTTGAGCAGCATGTGCTCGAGTACGACCCGGTGCCGATGCAAGGCATCGAAGACCTCGTGCAGGACGGCTTCGGTCGCCTCTGCGCAGCGCTCGAGCGTGTGGCCGCCGTCCATCAACACCTCGGGCTCGACGATGGGCACGACGGCTTCTTCCTGGCAGATGGCGGCATAACGGGCCAGCGCGTCGGCGTTGGCCTCGATCGCGAGCCGGCTGGGCAACGTGTCGGAGACGTTGTAGACCGCGCGCCATTTGGCGAAACGCGCACCGTGCTCCTTGTAGGCGGCCAGGCGCTTCGCGAGCCCGTCGAGGCCCTGGGTGATCTCGTCGCCCGGTGCAAGGGCGAGCGGGATCTTGCCGGCATCGACCTTGATGCCGGGCACCAGGCCCTGGCGCGTGGCCAGTTCCGGCAAAGGGCTGCTGTCGTCGGCGCGCTGCATCAGCGTCTCCTCGTACAGGATGACGCCGCTGATGTAGGCACTGAGGCCGGGTGTGGCCAGCAGCAGGTGGCGGTAGGCGCGCCGGTTCTCGTCGGTCGATTCCACGCCGACCGCCTTGAACCGCTTGGCGATCGTCGGGCCGCTTTCGTCGGCCGCCAGGATGCCCTTGCCGGGTTGGACCAGCAGATCGACCGTCGCTTGCAAGAGGTCTCGACTGTCCATGGTGCGTTCCTCCATGCGAATGGAATGCCCGAACAGGGAGTTTGCTCTCGACCACGGCTTTCCACACGTTGCGTGCGGCGCCACTGTAGAGAGCCTTCGTCGGGAGTGATCGCTTTAGGGGGGGTCGGGGTTAATCACTAACTACCGGAAGGGCGTGGGTGCTACGTTGCCGACGCACAGCGGGCCGGCTGTCACCGGCCGGCCGCCGCAAGGCGGCACCCGCTGCGCCAGGGAGCAAAACGATGGGTACTTTTCGGTCTTCCAGCCCGTTCAGGTCCTCGGCGCGTGCCCGCCCGGGCGCGGCATTGACGATGGTCGCGCTGGCCGCGGCCCTGTGTTGCGCGCCGGCTGCCGCCGGGGTGGCGGCGGCACGGCCCCACGCGCCGAACACCCTGGCCGTCAACATCTCGCTGTCGGACATCGTGGCCGGCAACGGTGGTTTCGTGATCAATGGCTCGTCCCTCGGCCTCGGCGCCGGGTCGAGCGTGTCCGGGGCCGGCGACGTCAACGGTGACGGCCTCGCCGACGTGATCGTCGGCGTGCCGGGGCAAGGCAGCGGCGACTACGGCAATCGTGTCGGTGCGAGCTACGTCGTGTTCGGGCGGCCCGGCACCGAGCCCGTCGACCTCGCGTCGATCGACGCCGGCAACGGCGGCGGCTTCGTGATCCACGGCGAAGGCGTGAACCTGGGCAGCGGCAAGACGGTGGCCGGCGCCGGCGATGTCAACGGCGACGGCCTGGCCGACCTGCTGGTCGGCGTGGCCGCGCACTGGAACAGCCCGAGCCCCGCCGACCGCAGCTATGTGGTGTTCGGCAAGGCCGACACCGCCCCTGTCGAGCTGTCGGCGGTGGCCGCCGGCTCGGGCGGCTTCGCGATCCATGCGGACGGCGCGAACGTGGCCAGCGGCTTCAACGTGGGTGCCGCGGGCGACTTCGACGGCGACGGCCTGGCCGATGTCGCCGTCGGCGTCCGCTACGAGCGCTTCGACGATCACAGCCTGGGCCGGAGCTACGTCGTGTTCGGCAAGAGGGACACGACGGCGGTCGAGCTGTCGGCCGTCGCGCAGGGCCACGGGGGCGTGGTGATCAATGGCGAGCTGCCAGACTACCCCGGCAGCGTCATCTCGGGCGCGGGCGATGTGAACGCCGACGGCCTGGCCGACCTGGTGATCGGCGTGCCGACGATGAACCGCGGGGCCGGCCGCAGCTACGTGGTGTTCGGCCGCCCGGGGACGGCGCCGATCGAGCTCGCTGCCGTCGCGGCCGGCGATCGTGGCTTCAAGCTCGATGGTTGGGACGAGTACGACGGCAGCGGCACTTGCGTGGCCGCCGCCGGCGACATGAATGGCGACGGCCTGGCCGACGTGCTGGTCAGCGCGCCCGGCAACTACTGGAAGTACGGCCGCTGGGCGCGCGGCTTCACCTATGTCATCTTCGGTCGCACCACCACCGAGCCGGTGCTGCTGCGTGACGTCGAGCTTGGCCTCGCCAACGGGTTCGTCATCTCGGGCGAAGGCATCCGCTACGACTACAGCGGCGCCAGCGTGGCCAACGCCGGCGACATCAACGGCGACGGCCTGGCCGACGTGATCATCGGTGCGCCCGGCGCGGATTCCTATCCCCCCGAGGCCGGCTACTACGGCGGCCGCGCCTACGTGGTCTACGGCAAGACCGACACGAGCGCCGTCTCGCTCTCGAACGTCACGGCGGGTGCCACCCGCGGCCTCACGATCTTCAGCGAAGGCCATTACGGCGAGATGGGCACCAGCGTGTCCAGCGCCGGCGACGTGAACGGCGACGGCCTGATCGACCTGATCGTCGGCGCGCCCTGGCGCGAGCTGCCTGGTGCGGGCCTGGCCGGGCGCAGCTACGTCATCTTCGGCGCGACCGGCGGCGCGTTTTCGCCGACGGCCTTCGACCAGGTCGGCGGCCCGGGCGATGACACGCTCGTCGGCCGCCGGGGCCCCGACACCTTGGCAGGCCGCGCCGGCAACGACGTGCTGTCCGGCCAGGGCGGTGCCGATGTGCTGTACGGCGGGCCCGGCGACGACACCCTGGTGCTGGACGCAAGCAACATCAGGTCGCTGCGGGCGGCCTACGGCAGCAGCGGCAACAAGCGGCAACTGGCCCGCATCGACGGCGGCACCGGTTTCGACACGCTGGCGCTCGCAGGCGCCGGCATGACCCTCAACCTGCGCGGCATCTTCGATCAGGACGCCGGCCTGCCGGGCAGCGCCTCGCGCATCGAATCGATCGAGCGCATCGACCTGACGGGCACCGGCAACAACCAGCTGCGCCTGGCCGTGGCGGACGTGCAGGACATGACGGGCATGAACCTCATCAACGCCGGCAACCAGGCGGCGCGCGGCTGGGTCAACGGCAGCTACCGGTTCCCCGCCACCGTGCGCCGCCACCAGCTGGTCATCGACGGCGACGCGGGCGACCTGCTCGTCAACGCGCTCGGCGACTGGAAGAACATGGGCACGGTCTTCCGCGCGGGCCAGGCCTATGCCGTGTGGAACAGCCGCGATGGCCGCGCGCAGCTTCTGCTGAGCGACCTGGTGGGGCGGGTCGAGGGCCCGCGATGACCGACCCGGCCACCGCCACCGCCCCCACCCTCGAGATCAGCACATCGCGCCAGATGCTCGCCTGGATGGCGCAGCAGCGGCTCTCGATCGCGCTGACCACCTACCAGATCGGCAAGCTGTTCCTCCTCGGGCTCAAGCCCGGTGGCGGGCTGTCGGTCTTCGAGCGCAGCTTCAACCGCTGCATGGGCCTGTGCCCGGCCGACAACGGCTTCTGCATGAGCAGCCTCTACCAGGTCTGGCGCTTCGCGAACGTGCTCGACGCGGGCCAGACGCAGGGCGGCTACGACCGGCTCTACGTGCCGCAGGTGGGCCACACCACCGGCGACCTCGACATCCACGACATGGCGGTGGACGGGCAGGGGCGGCTCGTCTTCGTCAACACGCTGTTCGGCTGCCTGGCCACGCTGAGCGACACCCACAGCTTCAGGCCGCTCTGGCGCCCGCCCTTCGTCAGCCGCCTCGCGGCCGAGGACCGCTGCCACCTCAACGGGCTCGCGATGAAGGACGGCAAGCCGGCCTACGTCACCGCGGCCAGCACCAGCGATGTGGTGGATGGCTGGCGCGAGCATCGCGCGGGCGGCGGCGTCGTGGTCGACGTGGCGCGCAACGAGATCGTGGCCCGTGGCCTGAGCATGCCGCATTCGCCGCGCTGGCATCGCGGCCGGCTCTGGCTGCTGAACTCGGGCACCGGCGAGTTCGGCCACATCGAGCTCGATTCCGGCAGGTTCGTGCCGCTCGCCTTCTGCGCGGGCTACCTGCGGGGCCTCTGCTTCGTCGACGACTTCGCGCTGGTCGGCCTGTCCAAGCCGCGCGACAACAAGACCTTCAGCGGGCTGCCGCTGGACGAGCGCCTGCACGCCCGCGGCGCCGAGGCGCGCTGCGGCGTGCAGGTGATCGACCTGCGAACCGGCGACGCGGTGCACTGGCTGCGCTTCGACGGCATCGTCGACGAGCTCTACGATGTGATCCCGCTGCCCGGCGTGCGCACGCCCATGGCCCTCGGGTTCAAGACGGACGAGATCCGGCGCGTGCTGAGCGTCGAGGCCTGACCCGGCTACGGGTTCGCGGCGCGGTAGGCAGACCGCTTCGCGCTGTGGGCCGCGACCCGTTCCTTGGCCCCGGCCAGACCGCGCTTCTGGTCACGCAGGGCTCTCTTCAGGCGGTCTCGCAGGACGTGAAGACGCGTTCGGTGCTTGTGGGCGGCAATGCAATTGGACACTTCGAGGCTTTCGATGCTTGGGACGCCCGAGTGTGCGCCCATCGATGCCCAGGCCGTCTGTGCGCCGCCGCACAAACGGCTGTGCGCCGCTGGCGCCGCAGTAACCTGCGCCGATGGACTCCCTGATCACCGCCGCCGCGCGCGCCCTCGTCGCGGGCGACGCGCTGGGCGCGCTCAAGCGCGTCAGCCTGCGCGACGACCCGCCGGCGCTGGCCCTGCGCGGCATCGCGATGGCCCAGCTCGGCGAGCACCCGCGTGCGCGCGATCTGCTGCGGCGCGCCGCGCGCGGCTTCGGCGCCCACGAGGAGCTGTCGCGCGCCCGCTGTGTCGTCGCCGAGGCCGAGGTGGCGCTGGCGATGCGCGACTTGCGCGGCTCGCCGCGCACGCTGGCGGCCGCGTCGGCCACGCTCGAGGCGCACGCCGACCGCGCCAACGCCATGCAGGCCCGCCTGATCGCGGTGCGCCGGCTGCTTCTGCTCGGCCGGCTCGACGAGGCCGCCGCCTCGCTGGCCCACCTGGACACGCGTGGCCTGCCACCGTCGCTGCAGGCGGTGGCCGGGCTGGCCGAGGCCGAGGTGGCGCTGCGCTCGTTGCGCACGGTGGCGGCGCAGGCGACGCTGGGCCGCGCGCATGAGGCGGCCCAGCGCGCGGGCGTGCCCGCCCTGCTGGCCGAGGTGGCCGACGCACGCGCCGCGCTCGATCGGCCCGCCGCGCGGCGCTTCCACGCGGGCCACGAACTGCCGCTGCGCCTGGACGAGGTCGAGGCGCTGAGGGACTCGGGTGCGCTGGTGCTCGACGCCTGCCGCCGGGGCCTGCACGCCGGCACCAACTGGCTGCCGCTGGCGCGCCGGCCGGTGCTGTTCGTGCTGGCGCGCGCGCTCGCCGAGGCCTGGCCGGGCGATGTCGATCGGGATGTGCTGATCGCGCGCGCCTTCCGCACGCGCCGGCCCGACGAGACGCACCGGGCGCGCCTGCGGGTCGAGATCGGCCGACTGCGCGCGCTGGCCGCGCCGCTGGCGCGCATCGAGGCCAGCGCGCGCGGCTTCGTGCTCACGCCGCAGGGCGAGCGCCGCGTCGTCGTGCTGATGCCCCCCATCGATGGGGATCAGGCCTCGCTGCTGGCGCTGCTGGCCGACGGCGCGGCCTGGTCCACCTCGGCCCTCGCGCTCGCGCTCGGGGCCAGTCAGCGCACGGTGCAGCGCGCCCTCGTCGAGCTGGAGGCCGAGGGGCGCGCGCGCTCGATCGGGCGCGCCCGCGCACAGCGCTGGCTGTCGCCGCCGCTGGCCGGATTCACGACGATCTTGTTACTCCCCGCTGCGCTGCCGCTCACGTAGATTCTGGTCACGCGGTGCCGCACCGGAGCGCCGAACGGAGCCAGACCATGACGACCACCCGAGACAGCATCGACCGGATGCCCGCTCAGGCCCCAGCGCGCCCGGCCCAGATCGTGCGTGAATACGGCCCCTTCGCCGGCGTTGACCGCATCCACGGCGTGACGCACGACGGGCAGCGCGTCTGGGCCGCCACCGGGTCCCGGCTGATCGCCTTCGACCCTGACAACGGCCAGCCTGCCCGCATGCTGGACTGCGCCAGCGACGCCGGCACCGCCTTCGACGGCCGGCACCTCTACCAGATCGCCGAGGCGCGCATCGACAAGATCGACCCCGCCAGCGGCACGATCGTGGCGTCGATCCCGGCGCCCGGCCATGGCCGCGACTCGGGCCTGGCCTGGGCCGAAGGCAGCCTGTGGGTCGGGCAGTACCTGGACCGCAGGATCCACCAGATCGATCCCGAGACCGGCGCGATCCTGCGCACCATCGAATCCAACCGCTTCGTCACCGGTGTGACCTGGGTCGACGGCGACCTGTGGCATGGCACCTGGGAAGGCGACGAGAGCGAGTTGCGCCGCATCGACCCGGCCAGCGGCGCCGTGCTCGACCGGCTCGAGATGCCGCCCGGCACCGGCGTCAGCGGGCTCGAGTCCGACGGGGCCGACCTGCTGTATTGCGGCGGTGGCTCGAGCGGCACCGTGCGCGCCGTCAGGCGCCCGAAAGCGCCGCGGCCCTGAGCGGCCGCTTCGCAAGCCCCTGCCGATGGCCCAGGCGCGATGGCCGCGCCTTACCAGCGGCGCACCGGCCCGGTGTCGATGTGGACGAACTGTTCGTGCGGGTAGTAGCCCACGCCGCCGGCCCTGAGCGACAGCGCGACGTCGCGCAGGTCGGCCAGCGGCACGCCCGGCACGCGCACGTCGATCGCCCGGCCTTCCATGTGCAGGCTGTGCGAGGCGACGCCGCCGCCGCGCGTGGCCTTCAGGTGCGTGTTGGTGGCCGGGGCCCGGTAGCCCGAGATCACGTGGAAGGGCTGGTCGGTGCCGAGCTCGCGGTGCACGGCGTGCAGCAGGTCGTGCAGCCTGGGGTCGATGCGGCCGACCTCGCCCGAGTAGTGGTCGCGCAGGAAGTGGTCGAGCGAGCCCAGCGCGTCGGGCAGGTAGTCGTCACCGCGTGCATAGACGACATCGATGTGTTCGTGGGTGTGCAGGTGGTTCATCACCAGTTCACGTGTCGAGGCCCCCCGCGCGCGCGCCGGCAGCAGGACGGCCGGCATGGCCGCGACGGCCGTCAGCGTGGCGCCGTGGCGCAGGCCCAGGCGCAGGAAATGGCGGCGGGGCGGGCAGCGCTGGCGCTCGGGCGGTGCAGTCATCGGTGGGTGTCCTCCTCGCTCGGCTGGTTCACGCGGCGCGCATCCAGCGCGGCCTGCAGCCGCGCGTCGTGCCCGTACACATCGTCGTAGAAGTAGATCCGACCCTTCTTCACCAGAACGGTTCCGTAGGCGATCAGGACGGGAATGGGCTCGGCCAGCGGGATGGTGGTCGAGGTGCCGGCCGCCATCTGCGCGCGGATGCGGGCCTCGTCCCAGCCCGGCATGCCGGCCATCGCGAAGCGCGCCAGCGCCACCGGATCCTCGACGCGAATGCAGCCGTGGCTGAAATCGCGCCGTTCGCGCGCGAACAGGCCGACGGTGGGCGTGTGGTGCAGGAAGATGTGGTCGCGGTTGGGAAACACGAATTTGATGTCGCCCAGCGCATTGGCCGGTCCCGGGCGCTGGCGGATGCGCAGCTGGCCGGCGCGCACGGCATCGAGCTTGTCCTGGGTCAAGACGGTGTCCACCCCGCCGGCGCCGACGAACTCGAAGCCCTGGCGCGTCCAGTAGCCCGGCTCACGGCGCAGGCGCGGGATGGTCTCGGCCCGGGCGATCGACGGCGGCACGTTCCAGTACGGGCTGAACTCGATGCTGCGCATGCGCTCGTCGAACAGCGGCGTCTCGTGGTCCATCGCCTCGCCGACGATGACGCGCATCTCGGCCTGCACCCGGATGGCCCCGTCGACGACCTCGTAGGCGCGCAGCACGTACTCCGGGATGTTGATGACGATCATGCGCGGGCCCTGCGTCAGCGGCGTCCAGCGCAGGCGCTCCATCGTCAGGGCGATCTGGCGCGCGCGCTCGGCCGGCGGCACCTCCAGCGCCGCCACGGTGGCCCGGCCGAGCACCCCGTCCGTCTCCAGGCCGTGGCGCTGCTGGAAGCCACGGACCGCCTCGACCAGCGCACCCTCGTAGGCCGCCGGGGCCGCCGTGCCGGGCGGCAGGTCGCCCAGCAGCGCCAGCCGTTCGGCCAGCGCCGGCAGCCCGGGCCAGGGCTGGCCGGGCTCGAGCTTGCCGCTGCGCGCGCGGCGCGGCACCGGCAGCGCCGCCAGACGCTGCGCCCACGCCGCGTGGCCGGACAGCGCACGCATGCTGGCCAGGGCGCGGCGCAGGGCACCGTACAGCGGCAGCGGCGGGACGGCCGCGTCGACCGCATCGGCCAGGCGGCCATGGGCGATCGCGGCCCGCAGCGCTGCTGCCGGGTCGAAGCCGGCACGCGGGGCGACGCTGAACTCGTGGTGAATGGTGTGCGGGTCGATGCGGCCGAAGGCCAGGTCGGCCAGGAAGCGTTCGAAGGTGGCCGTCAGCGCCTCGTCCGCCGGGCCCGTGGCGAGGCGGCTCGCGAGGGTCTCGGCGCCGTAGTCGAGCGGCTCCAGGCCGTGGTCGGCAGCGGCGGCGAGCAAGGCCACCGCCTCGTCCGCCAGGGCGGCTGGCCAGACCAGGCCGGCGGGCGCATCGACGAGGTTGCCGGCACGGGCCGCCAACGAGGGCAGCAAGGCCGCCGCCAGGGCCAGAAGCCCGTCACGCCGCCGCATCGGGTGATCGAGCAGCATGGCCTGGATTGTCCGTGACGGGCCGCAGCGCCCCTGTGCCAAGTGTCACGCCGCGGCCAGGCTGCGGTGGGGTGAGGCCGAGACTAGAAGTCGCACGCCGCCAGACCGCCGCGCAAGCCCCAGTTCTCGCGAGGCAACTCGTGCAGGACGATGGCCACATGGTCAGGCGGTATGCCGAACGATTGCAGGCGGGCGACCAGGCGTTTGTAGAGGGCTCGCTTGCTGTCCGTGGAGCGCCCCGGAAAGGACTCGATGGTGACGACGGTCCACTTCTCCGGGTGCGGCTTCGAAGCCGGGCAGGTGAAGCGATGCGGTTCGTGGGCAATCAGGCGCTCGCACCGCGCCCCGGCGGCGACGTCGAATGTTTCGCGCAGGGCTTCATGTACTTCCTCGAGAAGACGAATCTCGTCCTCGGGTGTGTACCGGGTGCGAACTTCAACCGTGACGTGCGGCATCCTGGCTTTTCCTGTGCGGCCTGACGTGAATTCGACCGCAGTATGCCCGCAGGCAGGGCGCGTCGAACGGGCAGGCGGGAGTGTGCGCCTGCGCAGACATGGCACGGTCAGACTCGTTCGATCACCATCGCGATGCCCTGGCCGACGCCGATGCACATGGTGGCCAGCGCGTAGTGGCCGCCGGTGAGCTCGAGCTGGTTCAGCGCGGTGGTCACGAGGCGGGCGCCCGACGCGCCCAGCGGGTGGCCGATGGCGATCGCACCGCCGTTGGGGTTCACGTGATCGGCGTCGTCCGGCAGGCCGAGCTGGCGCAGCACGGCCAGCGATTGCGCGGCGAAGGCCTCGTTCAGCTCGATCACGTCGATCTGCGACAGCGCGAGGCCGGTCAGCGCGAGCACCTTGCGGCTCGCCGGTGCCGGGCCGATGCCCATGATGCGCGGCGGCACGCCGGTGACCGACATGCCCAGCACGCGGCCGCGCGGCATCAGGCCGTGGCGTGCCATGCCGGCTTCCGAGGCCAGCAGCACGGCGCAGGCACCGTCGTTGACGCCGGACGAGTTGCCGGCCGTCACGCTGCCGTCCGGGCGCACCACGCCGCGCAGCCTGGCCAGCGCGTCGAGCGAGGTGTCGGGCCGCGGCTGCTCGTCGGCCTCGATGGTCTTCGCGTCGCCCTTCCTCTGCGGCACGCGCACCGGCGCGATCTCGCAGTCGAAACGGCCATCGGCGAACGAGCGCGCCCAGCGCTGCTGGCTGCGCAGCGCGAAGGCATCCTGGTCGGCGCGCGAGATGCCGAAGTCCTGCGCGACGTTCTCGGCCGTCTCGGGCATCGTGTCGACGCCGTGGCGCTGCTCCATCAGCGGGTTGACGAAACGCCAGCCGATGGTCGTGTCCTCGATCCTGGCCACGCGCGAGAAGGCCGAATCCGCCTTGCCTATCACGAAGGGCGCACGGGTCATGCTCTCCACGCCGCCGGCGACGACGAGGTCGGCTTCGCCGGCCTTGATCGAGCGCGCGCCGATGCCCACCGCATCGAGGCTGGAGCCGCACAGCCGGTTCACCGTGGTGCCCGGCACATCGACCGGCAAGCCGGCCAGCAGCGCAGCCATGCGCGCGACGTTGCGGTTGTCTTCACCAGCCTGGTTGGCACAGCCGTAGACGACGTCGTCCACCGCCGCCCAGTCGACCGTGGGATTGCGGGCCATCAGCGCCTGGATCGGCGCGGCCGCCAGGTCGTCGGCTCTCAGCGAGGCGAGGGCGCCGCCGTAGCGGCCGAAGGGCGTGCGGATGGCATCGCAGATGTAGGCGTATCTCATGTAAGGCGCTTCCCGTGGCCTGGGGTCCATCTGTGGATCAGTCGGCGTGATGTGGGATCGTAGGAATCGCCGGGTGAGGCGGGCAGGTGCGATCTTCTGATGCAGGGTCGGGGTTAGTACGGGGCGTCGCGGGACGCCCGCTCAGCGGGTCATTCGATCGGAGCGCTGGTGGCTCAGCGCGCCGCGCTGGGCCCGGCCATCGGCGCCTTCCTAGTCGATCAGGCGGTGCCGCATCGCGTACTGCACGACCTCGGCGTCGCTGGCCAAGCCCAGCTTGTCGAGGACGCGGCTGCGGTGCGAGCCGACGGTCTTGACGCTCAGGCACAGCCGGGTGCCGATCTCGGTCAGAGAGATGCCCTGGGCGATCTGCAGCATGACCTGCATCTCGCGCGGCGTGAGCGCGCCGTGCGGGGCGCCGGGCGCCGTTGAGTCCGGGGCGGCGCCGAAGGCCGGCGTGACCCAGATGCCGCCGGCGGCCACGTGGCGGATGGCGCGCATCAGTTCGTCGGTGCCCACGTCCTTCGACAGGTAGGCGTTCGCGCGCGCCTTGTGCGCCCGCCGCGCGTACTGCGGCTCGACATACATCGACAGCATGATGACCGGCAGCCGGGGGAACTCGGCGCGCAGCGCGGCGAGCGTGTCCAGCCCGCTGCGCGCGCCCATGTTGATGTCCATCAGCACCACGTCGTACTGGTGCGAGCGCATCAGGGCCAGCGCCGCCGCGCCGTCGGCGGCCTCGCCGGTGACGCAAATGTCGGGCTCGTCGAGCATCAGGCGCGTGATGCCGGCGCGAAAGATCGTGTGGTCGTCGACGACCAGCAGGCGCAGCGCCATCGTCAGGCCGCCGGCGCTGCCAGCGGCAGCCGCAACAGCAGCTCGGTGCCGCCGGTGCCGCCCGGCCCGATCTTCAGCGTCGCGCCGATGTCGCGCGCCCGCTCGGCCATGCTGAACAAGCCGATCGAGCCGGCGCGACGGGGCGCGGCGTCCATGCCGCGGCCGTTGTCGGCCAGGCGCAGCATCAGCGCGCCTTCGCGGGTCGCCAGTTTCAGCTCGACCTTCGAGGCTTGCGCGTGGCGCGCCACGTTGGTCAAGGCCTCCTGCACGATGCGGAAGATCTGCATCGAGGTGGCCGGCGGCAGCCCCTCGGGCGCGCCGGTGCCGCTGACCGCCACCGCCAGCCCGTGGCGGGCGCCGAAGTGCTCGACGGCCTGGGTGAGCGCAGGGCCCAGGCCAAGCGGGTCGAGGCTGGCGGGGCGCAACTCGTCGGAGATGGAGCGGGCGGTCTCGATGGTCTCCTGCATCAGCTCGACCAGCGAGCCCGCGATGGCGTGCAGTGCTTCGAGGCCCGGTGCCGACGTGCGGCGGACGATGCGCGAGACATCGAACTTGGCCGAGCTGAGCATGCCGCCCAGCACGTCGTGGACTTCGCGCGCCAGCCGTGCGCGCTCGACCTCGCGCGCCGAGTCGATGTGCTTGGCCAGCCGGCGCAGCGCGGCCTGGGCCTGCACGCGCTCGGTGATGTCCAGCGCGACACCGGCAAGCGCCGGGCGGCCGCGGCATTCGACGCGCGACGCATGCAGATCCAGGTGCACGATCTCGCCGTCCTTTCGAACGCCCTTGGTGGCGTAGTGGATGGCCTGCACCTCGCCGCTGATGCGCCGGCGGTAGTTGTGCATCACCTCGTCGACCGAGTCCGGCGTCACGCAGCCCGCGATGTGGCGGCCGATGAACTCGGCCCGCCCGTAGCCGAACATGGCCGCGAAGGTGTCGTTCGCGTACACGAAGCGCTCGTCGAGCACGACGTAGAAGCCGGCCAGCGATTGCTCGGCGATCGCGCGGAACGGGACATCGTCGAACGCGAGCGGCGGATCACGCGTTGTGCCCGAGATCAAAGAATGAACATTTCGATTTATGGCTAAAGGCGAGTTCATTTGAACTCAATGATAGCGGCGTTGCGCATCGACCGGGCCAGCTCGCCGAACCCGCGGGCCGCCAAGGCCTCGGCAGCGCCGAGGCGATCGCGCGCATCCTTGTTCTGGCCGAGCTTCGCCTTGCCGACCAGCGAGGTGATGGCGATCTCGATGCCCACGACCTGGCGCAGCATGGCGTCGATGAACTCGGGCGCGGCGTCGCCCATCTTCCAGGGGCTCGGTTCGGCCGCTTCGTGACGCCGGGTCAGGCGCGCGACCAGACCCCGCACGAAGCGTTCGTCGTCGCGCACGGTCAGCGTGCCGTGCGCGTGCACCACCTCGTAGTTCCAGGTCGGCACCTGGCGGTGCGCCTCGTGCTTGCTCGGGTACCAATTGGGCGACACGTAGGCCTCGGCGCCACGGAAGATCACCAGCACCGGGGTGCCCGAAGGGCAGCGCTGCCACAGCGGGTTCGCACGCGCTACATGGGCGCGAAGCGTGCCCAGCGGGCCCTCGGCAGGGTCGAGCTCGAAGGGGAGGTGATCGGCGTCGAGTCCCGCAGGCCCCGATGTCACCAGCGCGCCGAGCGGGTGCTCGCGCATGAGCCGGTGCAGTTCCTCGGGCTGGTCTTGAGCGAAATGCGGTGGGATGTACATCGCGGGCGACGGGGTTTCGGGCAGGAAACAGGGCTGCACTGTCAGCCCAAACCGGCACAATCACAAGATCCAGTTTTCGTGATTCTTGATGGGCCAGTTGCGCACGCCATCTGCCGGGCCTCCCGCGGCCAGCCGGGCCGGGCGCCGCATCTACGACTTGCTGCGCGGTCAGATGGCCGACGGGACGCTGCCCTCGGGGGCGCGCCTGCCGTCCACGCGCGCCCTGGCGGCCGACCTCGGTGTGTCGCGAACGACGGTCACGGCGGTCTACGAGCAGTTGGCGGCCGAGGGCTTCATCGCCACGTCCGCCGGGCGAGCCGCCCGCGTTGCCACCCAGCTGGCGCCACGCGAAGCGCCACGTCCGATCAGGCGCGCCAGGATGGCGCCACCGCTCTCGACCTTCGGTCGCCGGGTGGAGAAGATGGTCATGTCCGCGTTGCCCGCTGCCGAACCGTGCCGCATCGACTTCCTCTATGGCGCGGTCGCCTCCCGAGACTTTCCGGCGCTGGTGTGGCGCCGTGCCTACCAGGCCGCCCTGCTGCGCCACCAGCAGAGCCTGTACTACGCGCCGCCCGAGGGCGATGCGTCGCTGCGCCGCGCGCTGCAGGGCTATCTGGCGCGGGCGCGAGGGCTCGGCTGCGACGCCGAGCAGATCGTCGTCGTGCACGGTTCGCAGCAGGCGATCGACCTCTGTGCGCGCGTGCTGCTGGACCCGGGCGATGCCTTCGTATTCGAGGATCCGGGCTACCTGATGGCCCGGCGGTGCTTCGAAGCGACGGGCGCCAGGCTTCTGGCCGTCCCGGTGGACGGGCAGGGCCTGGACACCGCGCGCCTGCCACAGGTCGATTCGGTGCGCCTCGCCTTCGTGACGCCGTCGCACCAGTTTCCGCTCGGCGGCATGCTGCCCATGGGCAGGCGACAGGCGTTGCTGCACTGGGCGAGCCAGCATCGCGCCTGGGTCATCGAGGACGACTACGACGGCGAGTTCCGCTACGGCCAGCGCCCCATCGATGCCTTGCAGTCGATCGACAGCGAGGGCCGCGTCATCTATGTCGGCACCTTCTCCAAGGCGCTGTCGCCGCAACTGCGGCTGGGCTACCTGGTTCTGCCGCCCGAGCTGGTGCCGGTGTTCCGGCAAGCCAAGCGGCTGACCGACCGCCATGCGCCGGTGCTGGAGCAGCGCGCGCTGGCATCGCTGATCGACAGCGGCGCCTACGAGCGCCATGTGCGGCGGGCACGGCGCGAGAACGAGCGCCGGCGCACGGCGCTGCTCGATGCGATTGCGCGGTATCTGCCGGCCGATGCTCGCGTCGTCGGCACCGCGGCCGGGCTGCACGTGGTGCTGTGGTTGCCCTTCCTGAAGCAGCAGGACGAGCCGGCGCTGGTGGCGGCGGCGCGCGCCCGCGGCGTGGGGGTGTACCCGGTGTCGCCCCTGTTCGCTGGCGCGCCGCCGCGCACGCGGGCTCGGCCCGCCGGGCTGATCCTGGGGTACGCCAGCCTGACGGTCGATCAGATCCGGCAGGGTGTGCGCACCTTGGCTGCCGTGACAGCCGGCCTGCAGGCGGCCGCGCGGTGAGGGCTCGCCGTTTCATGCTGCAGACCGGCGCTTGATTCGCGGCGCTTCGCCGGCGTCCGCCACCGCTCGGCTCAGGAGCCGGCTGCCAGGACCTGGGCCACGAGGGGGCACAGCTGCTCGAAGGAGTTTTCCTTCTCGAGCAGGCCACGCACGCCGAGGGCGGCGGCGCGGGTGCGCAGATCCTCGGTGAGGTAGCCGGAGCTGATGATGACCGGCAGGTCGGGGCGGACGAAGGCGAGCTCGCCGGCGACGTCCAGGCCGGAGCAATCGGGCATGTTGAAGTCGGTGACCACCAGGTCGACGCTCTCGGGCGCCGCGCGCACCGCGTCGATCGCCGCGCGCGCATCGGTGTAGGCGCTGACCTCGTAGCCGGCGCCTTGCAGCAGGCGCGCGGCGACCAGCATCATGGTCTCGTCGTCGTCGATGTAGACGACCCGCTCGCCGCGGCCGCCGACGGGCACGGTGGCACGCGCCGGCTCGGCTTCGCCAGCGGCCGGCATGTCGCAGGCCGGGAAGTACAGGTGGAAGGTCGTGCCCAGCCCCGCCTCGCTGTCGACCCGGATGCCGCCGCCGTGCGAGGTGACGATGCCGTGCACCACCGACAGCCCGAGCCCGGTGCCCTGGCCGACCGGCTTGGTGGTGAAGAAGGGCTCGAAGATGCGCTCGCGAACGGCCGCGTCCATGCCGACGCCGGTGTCGCTGACCCACAGGTGCGCGTAGCGGCCCGGGGCGAGTACGCCGGCCTCGCCGAGCGCGGCCAGGTCGGCGCTGCCGGCGTCGAGCCGTGTCTCGTCCAGGCCGATGGTGATGCGGCCGGTGCCGTCGGGCAGCGCATGCCAGGCGTTGGTGCACAAGTTCATCAGCACCTGCTGCACCTGTGTCGCGTCGGCGCGGGCACAGGGCGAGGCGGGCGGCACCGCGGCCTCGAGCGACACGCGGGTGGGCAGCGTCGCGCGCAGCAGCGTGTGGGTCTCGGCGACGATCGGCGCCAGCGGTTGCACACGCAGCTCCTGCGGCTGCTTGCGGCTGAAGGCCAGGATCTGCCGCACCAGCTCGCGCGCGCGCAGGCCGACCCGCTGGATCTCGTCGATGCTGACCAGGCACGGGTGGTCGGGCCCGAGTGCCTGCCGCAGCAGCGTCGCGTTGCCGAGGATCGCGCCGAGGATGTTGTTGAAGTCGTGCGCGATCCCGCCGGCCAGCGTGCCGATCGACTCCATCTTCTGTGCATGTCGAAGTTGCGCCTCGAACTGGCGCAGGTCCAGCTCGGCCTGTCGCCGCTCGGCGCGCACGGCAGCCTGGTTCAATTCGCGCTCGAGCGCGGGCGCCAGGCGCGTGAGGTTCTGCTTCATCACGTAGTCGCTGGCGCCGGCCTTCATCGCCCGCACCGCGGTCTCTTCGCCGATCGTGCCGGAGACGAAGATGAACGGGATGTCGATACCGGTGGTGCGAAAGGCGTTCAGCGCGTCGATGCCGCTGAAGCCGGGCATGCTGAAGTCGGAGATCACCGCATCCCAGTGCTCTTCGTGGAAGGCCCCGAGCAGCGCGTCGATGTCCTGCACGCGCCGATGCGTGAGCTCGAAGCCGCCCCGGCGCAGCGCGCGCAGCGCCAGCCGGGCATCGTCCTCCGAGTCCTCGACGACGAGGAGCTTGAGCACTCGATTCACAAGGTGCCCTTGGGCGGCGCGACCTGGTTCAGCGCCAGCCAGTAGATGCCGAGCACGCGCACCGCCTCGAGGAACTCGGAGAAGTCCACCGGCTTGCGCACATAGCTGTTGGCACCGAGCGAATAGCCGGAGATCAGGTCCTGCTCCTCCTTCGACGAGGTCAGGATGACCACTGGCAGGAACTGGGTCCGCTCGTCGGCGCGGATGGCACGCAGCACGCTCAGGCCGTCCAGCCGGGGCAGCTTCAGGTCGAGGATCACCAGCGTCGGCAGCGGGGCCTCGGCGCGCGCCTCGTGGGCGCCGCGGGCGAACAGGAAATCCAGCGCCTCGACGCCGTCACGCACGACCTCCACCGGGTTCATCAGATGGCTGCGCTTGAAGGCGCGCAAGGTCAGCGTGATGTCGTCCGGGCTGTCCTCGACCAGCAGGATGACCTTGTTCCCGTCGTTCATTGTCGGCTCCCTTCAGGCTGAAATAGAACGTGGCCCCGCGCCCCGGCGCGGCCTGCACCCAGACATCGCCGCCATGGCGGCGGAACACGCGCTGCACGGTCGCCAGGCCGATGCCGGTGCCGGGGTACTCCGCCTCGTGGTGCAGGCGCTGGAAGGCGCCGAACAGGCGGTTCACGTACGCCATGTCGAAGCCGGCGCCGTTGTCGGCCACATGGCCCACGAGCTGGTCGCCCTGCCGCTCGGCACCGACACGGATCAGCGGCTCGGCGGTCTTGCCGGTGAACTTCCAGGCGTTTTCCATCAGGTTCTGCAGCGCGACCTGCAGCAGCGCGCGGTCGGCCTGCACGACGATGCCGTCGTCGATCTCCCAGCGAACGTGGCGCGCGGGCTGCTGGCGCGACAGCGTGTCGGCGATCTCGCGCGCCATCGCGCTCAGGTCCACCGGCCGCAGGTTCAGCTCGGCGCGCGTCACGCGCGACAGGCCCAGCAGGTCGTCGATCAGCCGGCCCATGCGCTGGCTGGCGGCGCGGATTCGCTGCAGGTGGTCGCGCCCTTCGTCGTCGATGCGGTCGCCGTAGTCCTCGAGCAGCGCGAGCGAGAAACCGTCCATCGAGCGCAGTGGTGCGCGCAGGTCGTGCGAGACCGAGTAGCTGAACGACTCGAGCTCGCGGTTCAGGGCCGTCAACTCCTCGTTGCTGAGCTCGACCTGGGTGAAGGAGTCGCGCAGGGCCCGGGTCATCGCATCGAAGTGGCGCGACAGCTCGCCGATCTCGTCGGCGCGGTCGGTCTGCAGCTGGAAGGTCCAGTTGCCCGCGGCGATCTCGCGCGTGGCCTGCTCGAGCCGCGCGATGGGGCGCAGCACGTTGCGCTGGATCACCCAGGCGCCGCCGGCGCTGGTCAGCGCGAGCAGTGCGAGGCCACCGACGATCACCCCCAGCATGCCCTGCTGGGCCGTCTCGATGCGCTCGGACGCGTGCACCGTGAGGTGCGAGACGTCGGCCAGGTTGTCCTGCTGCATCAGCAGCAGCTGGCTCGACAGCTGGGCCTCGAAACGGCGCTGCACCTCGGGGTCGGCGTGGCGCTGATCGGAGGCCGCCTGGAACTCGCCGAACAGGCGGTGCGTCTGGGCCAGGCGTTCGCGCAGGTCGTCGGCCAGGCTGGCGCTCTCGGCGTCTTCGCCGAAGCGCAGCTGGGGCAGCAGCGACGAAAGGCGCTGCCAGGCCAGCGCTTCCTGGGCGCGCGAACGGTCGAGCCGGTGCAGCAGGAACTCGAAGCTGACCAGTTGCAGGTCGCGCAGCGCTTGCGCCACCTCGGCGGTCTGGCGCCGCTGCTGGCTCGCGTCGCGCAATTCGGCCTGCGCCCAGGCGGCCATCGCGCCGATCAGCACGATCGCGCCGAAGGTTGCCGCGGTGGTGAGCCAGCCCTTGGTGCGGATCTTCATCGTCAGTGCACCACGGTGACCCGCGCCGGCGCCTCGGCCATCAGCGCGTCGAGGTACAGGTGGGGCAGCAGGTCAGGCACCGGGCGGGGCGGCGCGTAGCCGCGCGTCATGGCCCAGCGCGCCTCGTCTTCCCAGGTGATCAGCTGCGACTGCCGCTGGTCCACGCGCAGCGCGAGGTCGGCCCACAGCGGCTGCAGCTCGGCCGCGGGCAGCTTCAGGCGCTCGGCTACGAGCGCCAGCGCCTGCTGTGGCTCTCGGCGCAGGAAGGCCTCGGCCTGCAGCAGGGCGCGCACGAGGCGCCGCATCGTCCCGGCCTGCGCGGCGAGGGTGTCCTTCCGGCCGATGACGACGTGCGTGGTCGTGTAGGACAGCGGCGCGGTGAAGGTCAGCGCGTTGGGCCCCAGGGCCTGCTCGGCGTCGCGCCGCACCGGTTGCCAGGTGGCCACGGCATCGACCACGCCGTCGGCCAGCGCCGGCGCGAGACGGCCGGGCGGCAGGTCGACCAGGGTCACGGCCGTGGGCGGCAGGCGCTGGCGGATCAGCCAGGCCCAGAGGAAGTACTCGCCGCTCGTGCCCGCTGTCACGCCGACGCGCTTGCCGGCGAGATCGGCCGGGGCCGCGATGCCGCGGTCGCGCCGCGCCACCAACGCCATCTCGCTGGCGACGCTGGCCACCGTGGCGACCACGGCATAGGGCTGGCCCTGCAGCACCGCGACGACGAAGGGCACCTCGGCCGCGGCCGCGAGGTCGACCTCGCCGGCGGCGAGCTTCTCGAGCGCCGCCTTGCCGTGGCTGGCAGCCACCAGCTCGACCGTCAGGCCCTGCTCGGCGAAGCAACCGCGGGCGGCCGCCAGGTGCAGCAGGCTGGCGTGCGGGGTGGACGACACGGCGATGGTGAGCGGCCGCCCCGGCGTGCCGGGCGACGCCGCACTGGCGAGGCCCACGCCCCAGGCGAAACAACACGGCCACACCAGCCGCATGGCCCGCCGCAACCAGCCGGCGAGGGCAGCGAAAACCATCAAGTCTTCTCCCTGGTCCTGCGGCTTATGGCACCGCTTGGCGATTACGGGCGAGCGTACGTCGCGGCCGCGCGCCTGACAAGACGCTTCGCGGTCGGATCGAGGGTGATGCGCTTGCGCAGTCACCGGGCCTGGCGCAACATGCCCGGCAGTCGACCGCCACGCCACAAGAGTTCAGGGAGAAGACGGTGGGGGACACGCGCGCGCCATTCCTGTTGCTGGCCCACCACCGGTCGGGCTCGAACCTGCTCAACGACCTGCTGCAGGCGCACCCGTGCATCGAGTGCCTGAACGAGCCGTTCTCGATGCACACGCCGTTCTTTCGCGAGCACGACCTGCAGCCCTGGGCCGCCGGTGATTTCGAGCCGAGCCGGCTGCACCGCCACCTGCCCGATGGCGATGATCTTCGTCCATTTCTTCACGCCTTTCGCGACTATCTGGAATGCTCCTGCGCGCAGCGCGTGATCGGCTTCAAGGAGACGGGCCTGTTCGGCAAGCTGGGCTGGCTGCAGGCCTTCATGCCCAGGCTCAAGCTGATCCTGCTGTGGCGCGAGCCGCGGGCCATCGTCTCGTCGGTGCTGCGCAGCGGGCTGATCGATTTCTGGGACTACCGTGAACTGGTGCCGCCGGCCTTCCGGCGCCTGTTCCCGCAGGCGCCGCCGCCGCGCGGGGCGATGGGCAGCCGGGAGGAACTCGCCGGCCTGGCCGCGATGAGCGTGGCCACGCGCTACGAGCTCGCGCGGCGCGCGCTGCCGGGCTTCGAGCACCTCGTCGTCGGGCTGGACGACGTCGTGCAGCGGCCCGGCGAGACGCTCGGCGCGCTGGCCCGCTTCCTCGGCGTGGCGCCGCACCCTGGCCCGCTGCAGTTCCTGCAGGGCCGCCAGGTGGCCAGCCGCGGCGGCACCTTCTCGTCGGTGCGCGAGCCGCAGCGCGTCACGCAGGGCTGGCAGCAGCACCTGGGGCCGAGCGAGCTGGCCGCGATCGAACACGTGCTGGCCGTGGCCGGCTGGCACGACCCTGCCGCGGTGTGGGCACGCCGTGGCGAATGGACGAAGGAGACGACCCCCGATGGACCCGAAGATGCTGATCCGGCGCTATCGCGATGAAGCCGTGGCCTGCCGGCTGTGGCTGGGCCCGGGCCACGCACCGCGCCGGCTGCGCGTGGCGACGACGCTGCTGAGCGCGGAGCTCGCCGCGGCCGTGCTCAACGAGATGGGGCTGCCGCCGGAGCCCGCGTCGTCGTACCGCCACGTCAACGTTCACAACCCGCGCCATGCGCTGAGGCACGACCGCCGCCGCGGCGGCTGGGTGGCCGTGCCGGGCCTGGAGCAGCACCCCGTGTGGGGCCTGAACTGGGACGCCGCGGTGCTGCTGTGCCGGCAACTCGGCGCCCGGCTGCCCACGGCCGCCGAGTGGGAGGGCTTTGCCGCCGGCGGCGAGCCCGGCGTGGCCTACCCCTGGGGCGATGCCGAGCCCAGCCCGGCGCGCGCCAACTACGACGAGCACTACGCCGGCACCACGCCGGTCGGCACGTTCCCGCCCAACGCACTCGGGCTGTACGACCTGGCCGGCAACCTGGCCGAGTGGTGCGAGGACGCGCCGCCGGGCGGCCCGGCAAGCGAGCGCGTGGCCAAGGGCGGGGCCTGGAGCAAGGGCGCTGGCTTGCTGCACATCCGCGCCAGCCGCAGCAAATGGGCCCGGCTGGGCACGACAACGATTGGCCTGCGGCCCGTCTGGGACTGAAATTGGCGAACCTGGAACATCCATGAAGCTGGTGATTTTTGATCTCGACGACACGTTGATCGACTTCGCCTCGACGCGCCAGGCGGCCTACCGCCTGATTGGCGAGGTGGTCGAGCGGGAAGGCATCGCGGCCGAGCCCTTCCTGCGGGCTTGCGCCGAGGTCGACCGGCCGTTGTTCGCCCGCTTCGAGCGCGGCGAGCTGACGCGCACCGAGTACCGCGCGCGGCGCTTCCTCGAGCCCTTCGACCACGTGCGCAGCACGCCGCGCGACGGCCTGGTCGAGGAGCTCAACCGCCTGTTCATGGATTGCGTCAACGACCGGCCGCTGCTGCACGACGATGCCTTGCCGGTGCTGCGCCGCCTGCGCGCGCAAGGGCTGTGGACGGCGATCCTGACCAACGGCCCGTCCGACGGCCAGCGGCGCAAGCTGCGCGCGACGGGGCTGGGCGAGGCGGTCGACCTGGTGGCCATCGGCGAGGAGATCGGCGCGAGCAAGCCGATGGCCCGCGCCTTCCGGCACGTCGTCGATCACTTCGGGCTGACACCGCCGCAGGCCTTGATGGTCGGCGACTCGCCCGCGCTCGACCACGACGCCGCGCTCGACGCGGGGCTGGCCGCGCTGCTGCTGGACCGCGCCGGGCAGCACGCGGGCAGCGCGCGGGCCTGCGTCGGCTCGCTGCACGCCGTGGCCGGCGGATGAAGGGCCGTTCGGTGCCGCGCCGTCAGCGGCCGGCCGCGTGGTGCGCCGCCAGCGCCTCGGCCAGCGTGCGCGAACGCTTCAGGCAGCCGTAGGCATAGCGGTAGCCGTGGCTGCTGGGGTGCAGGCCGTCGCTGGCGAAGTAGCGCGCACGTTCGCGGGCCAGCAGGTGGCGGTGCGGCCCGGCATGAAAGCCCACGTACTCGACGCCGTGGCGCAGCGCGACACGCCGGAACATCTCGCAGGCCACTTCCGTGCGGCGCGACATCCACCAGCTGAACGGCGGGCGGAACAGCGGTGCGAGCCCCAGGTCGCCCGGGCCGAGCCAGACCACGCGCCGGCCCAGGTGGCGCAGGCGCAGCAGCAGCGGCTCGGCCGCATCGGCCAGCGCATCCAGCTTGCCGCTGCGCATGATGTCGTTGCCGCCGACATGCAGCAGCACGAGGTCGAAGCGGGCGGTGTCGCGGCCGAGGTGCCGAAGCTGCGCCGGCACGTCGGCGATGCAGGCGCCGCCGATGCTCAGGTTGACGAGTTCGGCATCGCGGTAGTCGGCCGCCAGCAGCCCGCCGATCGCCTCGGTGGGGTGGTCGGCGCCGACGCCCACGCCAGTGCTGTCGCCGACGATCAGCACGCGTTGGCGGGCGCGCCGGGTACGGTACTGGTAGGGCCGTGCCGGCCGGCGGGACCGGGCGTCGCGCAGCGCGCGCTGCACGCGCAGGACCTGATCGACGCTCACGGCCGCCAGCAGGCCGGCGGCGCACATCCCCGCGTAGCCCAGCAGCGCGAGCGGGCTGAACGGAAGGCGGGGTAGAAACAGGTCGAACATCGCAGGGGTCAGCGTAGTCAGGCGGGCTGCAGGGAGCAAACCACGTGCCTGCAACCCCCCGACAGCATCGAGGTCGATCGCCGTGCCGGTTCACAATCCATCGATGAGCGTCCATAGTGTCACTTTTGACGGCGCCGCGCTCGCGCGCGAGGCGGTCCGCGCACTGCGGCCTTCGCAGATCCGCGAGGTCGCCAACGCCGGCCTGGGGCGGCCCGACGTGCTGCCCTTCTGGTTCGGCGAATCCGATCGCGTCACCCCCGCGTTCATCCGCGAGGCGGCCAGCGCGGCACTGGCCGACGGCGCGACCTTCTACTCGCACAACCTCGGCATCGCGCCGCTGCGCGACGAGATCGCCGGCTATGCCAGCGCGCTGCACGGGCCGACCACGGCCGCGCAGGTGGCCGTCACGAGCGCCGGGGTCAGCGCGCTGATGCTGGCCACGCAGCTCGTCGTCGGTGCGGGCGACCGGGTCGTCGCGGTCACGCCGCTGTGGCCCAACCTGGTCGAGATCCCGAAGATCCTCGGTGCCGAGGTGCAAACCGTGCCGCTCGGCTACGGCCCCGACGGCTGGGCGCTGGACCTGGACCGCCTGCTCGCCGCGCTGACGCCGGGCACGCGCCTGCTGTTGCTCAACTCGCCCAACAACCCCACCGGCTGGGTCATGCGGCGCGAGGACCAGCAGGCGGTGCTGGACCACTGCCGACGTCTGGGCATCTGGATCCTCGCCGACGAGGTGTACGAGCGGCTGTACTACGCGGGCGAAGGCACGGCCTGCGCGCCGTCCTTCCTCGACATCGCGCGGCGCGACGAGCGCGTGCTGTGCGTCAACTCGTTTTCGAAGGCCTGGCTGATGACGGGCTGGCGCCTGGGCTGGATCGTCGCGCCCGAGGCGATGATGGGCGAGCTGGCCAAGCTCGTCGAATACAACACCTCGTGCGCGCCGGCCTTCGTGCAACAGGCCGGCGTCGCTGCCTTGCGGGATGGCGAGCCGGTGGTGCGCTCGCTGGTCGGCAGCCTGCGCGAATCGCGCGACCACCTGGTGCGCGCGCTGTCGGCGCTGCCGCGCGTGCAGGTCAGCGCGCCGCCGGGGGCGATGTACCTGTTCTTCAGGCTGCCCGGGGCCGAACACAGCCTCGACCTGTGCAAGCGCCTGGTCAGCGAGGCCGGCCTGGGCCTCGCGCCAGGCAGCGCCTTCGGGCCCGAGGGCGAGGGCTTCGTGCGCTGGTGCTACGCCTGCGATCCGGCCCGGCTGGACGAGGGGGTGCGGCGGCTGGCGGCTTGGCTCGGCGCCTGAGGTCGCCCGCCAAGGGTGCCGGTGTAAGTCCACCGCCACCGCGTCGGCGCCCCCCGGCCGCCTCGAGAGTCGTTCAGTAGGTCTCGAGGTGCAGGCGCCCTTGCTGCTTCAAGGAAGCGCCCACCTCCGCCCAATCCAGCCCCGCCTGCTCTGCCACTTCCTTGAGCGCCAGGACCACGCCTTCTTCCATCGCCTTCAGGCCGCAGACGTAGAAGAACGCGTTGGGGTCGGCCAGCAGCGGCACCAGGTCGGCCGCACGCTCGCGCATCAGGTCCTGCACATAGCGCTTGGGCTGGCCGGGCGTGCGGCTGAAGGCGAAGTTGGTGTCGATGAAATCCTTCGGCAGGTTCTGCAGCGGGCCGAAGTAGGGCAGCTCCTCCTTCGTGCGCGCGCCGAAGAACAGCAGCAGCTTGCCGCCTTCGAACTTGCCGGATTGGCGCAGGCGCCGCCGCCACTCGGTCATCGCGCGCATCGGCGCCGAGCCGGTGCCGGTGCAGATCATCACGATGTGGCTCTTCGGGTGGTTCGGCATCAGGAAGCTGGTGCCGAAGGGCCCGATGACCTGCACCGTGTCGCCGACCTTCAGGTCGCACATGTAGTTGCTGGCCACGCCGCGCACTGGGCGGCCCTGGTGGTCCTCCAGCACGCGCTTGATCGTCAGCGAGACGTTGTTGTAGCCGGGCCGCTCGCCGTTGCGCGGGCTGGCGACCGAATACTGGCGCGCAAAGTGCGCGCGGCCGGCGTCGTCGGTGCCCGGCGGGATCACGCCGATCGACTGGCCCTCGAGCACCGGGAAGGGCATCGTGCCGAAATCGAGCACGATGTGGTGGGTGTCGTATTCCTTGCCGACCTCGGTGACGCGCACGTTGCCGGTCACGGTGGCGGTCGCGGTCTTCTCGGCGGCCTTCGGGCCGTAGAGGTTGGCGTAGGGGTGGGCGGCGGACCAGGGCGCGATCGATGCGCCGTACTGGCCGGCGTTGAAGGCCTCGGCGCCGACCGTGGTGTGCTGCGCCGCGCTCGCGGCGGTGGCCTCGGCCACCAGCGTGTCCGGCAGCACCGCGTCGGCCGGGATGCCGGCCTCGGCGAGCTGCTCCGGCGTCAGCTCGGCCGGCAGTTCGTCCCAGCCGAGTTGGGCCTCGACCGTGTAGGCCGCCACCGCCGGCACCATGCGCCAGTTGTCGATCGAGCCGGTGGGGCAGGGCGGGATGCAGTCCATGCACATATTGCACTTGGACGCATCGACCACGTAGTTGCGCGAATCGTGCGTGATCGCGCCCACCGGGCAGGTCGCTTCGCAGGTATTGCAGCGAATGCAGATCTCGGGGTCGATCAAATGCTGCTTCAGCAGGCCGAGCTCGGTGGGGGCGTTCATCGCGCGCTCCTCGGGTGGAGAAGGTTCTTCAGTTGAACCGGACGTACTCGAAGTCGACCGGCTGGCGGTTGATGCCCATGACGGGCGGCGCGATCCAGTTGGCGAACTTGCCCGGCTCGACGACGCGGCCCATCAGGCTGGCGACGAAAGCGCGGTCAGTCTCCGACGGCAGCCACTGGTCGACCTTGGCGGCCCACTCGGCTTCGGACACCACCTGGCCTTCGGGCGACACCTTGGCGCCCGACAGCGAGCCGATGCTGCGGTGGAAGGCCTTGTGCGGCGTCTTCAGGCGGAACGGAATGCCGGCCTTCTCGATCACCTTGTTCCAGCGCTCCACACCGGCGCGCGAATCGGCGATGTAATCGTCGCGCAGCACCTCGTTCAGCGCGTTGAGCATCGGCACCTCGCGCTCGACGAGCTGGCCGTTGCTCACGCTGAGCACGCGGTAGCTCTGCCCGCGCAGCTGGTGGTCGTCGACGCGCTTGCCTTCCTCGTAGCGGCCCTTCAGGCCGGTGGAGTAGAAGGTCGCGGCGTTGCTCGACTCGTCGGCGCCGAACAGGTCGATCGTCACCGAGAAGTGGAAGTTCAGGTAGCGCTGCAGCGTGGGCAGGTCGATCACGCCGGCCGCGCGCAGCTTGGCCGGGTCGTCGGTCTTCATCTCGTTCATCGCGGCGCAGGTGCGCTGGATCACGCGCGAGATGCCTGACTCGCCCACGAACATGTGGTGCGCTTCCTCGGTCAGCATGAACTTGGTCGTGCGGGCCAGCGGGTCGAAGCTCGATTCGGCCAGCGCGCACAGCTGGAACTTGCCGTCGCGGTCGGTGAAGTAGGTGAACATGAAGAACGACAGCCAGTCGGGCGTCTCTTCGTTGAAGGCCTGCAGGATGCGCGGGTTGTCCTGCTGGCCCGAGCGGCGCTCGAGCAGCGCCTCGCCTTCCTCGCGGCCGTCGCGGCCGAAGTACTTGTGCAGCAGGTACACCATCGCCCAGAGGTGGCGGCCCTCTTCGACGTTCACCTGGAACAGGTTGCGCAGGTCGTACTGGCTTGGGCAGGTCAGGCCGAGATGGCGCTGCTGCTCGACCGACGCCGGCTCGGTGTCGCCCTGCGTGACGATGATGCGGCGCAGGTTGGCGCGGTATTCCCCGGGCACGTCCTGCCAGGCGTCCTCGCCCTTGTGGTCGCCGAAGTGGATCTTGCGGTCCTTCTCCGCCGGGTTGAGGAAGATGCCCCAGCGGTAATCGGGCATCTTCACGTGGCCGAACTGCGCCCAGCCCTGCGGATCGACGCTCACCGCGGTGCGCAGGTAGACGTCGAAGTTCTGCGAGCCGTCCGGGCCCATGTCCTGCCACCAGTGCAGGTAGTTGGGCTGCCACTGCTCCAGCGCGCGCTGCAGGGCGCGGTCTTCGCTCAGGTGCACGTTGTTGGGGATCTTCTCGCTGTAGTCGATCGAGGACATGGGGGGTCTCCGTGGAGTGGGAAGCCGGGCCGGGAAGGAGGCGGGCGTCGGGTTTACGCACTAAACTGCAGCACTCGCCCGCCTTGATCTGCATCATAGTTCATGCAGTTTCCAGACGCAAGCACTGCAGTAAGCGGGCGCGCTTGACCGGCGAGGCGACGGCAGCTAGAGTCCTAATGCAGCATACTGCATGAGCAGCCCCGCTGGCTTTGACCCAGCGCAACCCATGCCCCCAGGGCGCAGGCCACACATGGAACTCCTCTCCAACCACCTCGGCGGCCAATGGCGCGCCGGCTCCGGCAACGGCACCGTGCTC
>NZ_DATFAN010000067.1:0-5840 GCF_035254525.1 Ideonella sp.
GCAGCGCATAGCTCAGGCCGGTGATGTCGAGGTCGCGGCCGCGGGTCGACGCGCGGTGCTCCAGCCAGACCGATTCGGGCGTCGGGTAGTCGAACAGCGCGGCGCGCTCGGGCGCGATGCGCGCGGCCAGGCGGCGCGCGATGTCGGCGGCGATGGCCCAGTCGTGCCGTGCCTGCCCCGCCGGCGGCAGCGCGGGGCGCACGCGGCTGATGCGGCGCTCGCTGTTGGTCACGGTGCCGTCCTTCTCGCCCCATGTCGTGGCCGGCAGCAGCAGGTCGGCATAGGCGCAGGTGGCGGTGGTGGCGAAAGCCTCCTGCACGATGACGAACTCGGCGCGCTCGAGGGCGCGCCGCACCGTGGCCTGGTCGGGCAGCGACTGGGCCGGGTTGGTGCACGCGATCCACAGCGCCCTGACCTGGCCATCGGCCGCGGCCTGGAACATCTCGACCGCCGTCAGGCCCGGGGCCGCCGGCACCTCGGGCACGCCCCACAGGCGGGCGACCTCGGCCCGGTGTTCGGGGTTGGCGAGGTCGCGGTGCGCGCTGAGCAGGTTGGCCAGGCCGCCGACCTCGCGACCGCCCATCGCGTTGGGCTGGCCGGTCAGCGAGAAAGGGCCCGCGCCCGGCTTGCCGATCTGGCCGGTGGCCAGGTGCAGGTTGATCAGCGCGGCGTTCTTCGCGGTGCCGGCGCTGCTCTGGTTCAGGCCCTGGCAATAGAGAGAGAGGGTCGGCCTCCGGCCTCCGCGGGACAGCGTCGGCGTGGCCTCGTCGAGGCCTGCGAACCAGCGCGCCGCGGTGACGATGTCGGCTTCCTTCAGCCCGGTCAGGCGCGCCGTCTCGCGCGGCGTGTACTCGCGCACGCGTTCGCGCAGGCTCTCGAAGCCGCTGGTGTGCGCGGCGATGTAGGCGGCGTCGCTCAGGCCCTCCCACAGCAGCAGGTGCAGCAGGCCGTGGCAGAGCGCCACGTCGCTGCCCGGCAGCAGGGGCAGGTGCAGGTCGGCGGCTTCGGCGGTCTCGGTGCGGCGAGGGTCGGCGACGATCCATTTCTGGGCGGGGTTTGCGCGCCGCGCATCCTCGAGCCGGCGCATCAGGATGGGGTGCGCCCAGGCCAGGTTGCTGCCGGTGATGAACACGGTCTGCGCCAGCGCGAGGTCGTCGTACGAGCACGGGGGCGCATCGGCCCCCAGCGTGGCCTTGTAGCCGGCCACCGCGCTGGACATGCACAGCCGCGAGTTGGTGTCGATGTGGTTGCTGCCGATGAGGCCCTTGACCAGCTTGTTGAAGACGTAATAGTCCTCGGTCAGCAACTGGCCCGAGACGTAGACGCCGATCGCGTCGGGGCCGTGGGCCGCGTGGATCGCGGCCAGGCGCTGAGCGGCCTCGTCGAGCGCCTCGTCCCAGCCGATCGCGACCGGCGCCTGGCCGCGCACGGCGCGCCGCATCGGCGTGAGCAGGCGGGTCTGCCGCGTCACGTGCTCGGCCGCGGTCAGGTGCAGCGTCGAGCCCTTGCTGCACAGCCGGCCGAAGTTGGCCGGGTGGTCGGGGTCGCCACGCACGCCGGTGATGCGTGCGCCGTCATGTTCGATGACCACGCCGCAGCCGACGCCGCAGTAGCAGCAGGTCGATTTCGTCTCGTGGCGGGCTCCGTCTTGCATACCGTGCGAGGTAGCAAGACGGGTGCCACGCTAGTGCGTCAAAGGGACCACGCCGACCTGTGGCAAATGGGCCAGGCCGATGTCGCGGGCGTGCTGCTCGAAGCCCTTGTTCTTCCAGAAGAAGGCGCCGGGCATCGTGGTCGGGATCACGAGCACGTAGAACAGCGCGCGGCTGACCACCGCGGCGGCCAGCGCGACGCTGCCCAGCAGCGCGAACGCCACCGCTTCGGCGCCACCCGCGCCGGGCTGCCACAGCAGCCAGCCGAGCAGGCCCAGCGTGCCGGCCAGCGCCGCGCCGAGCAGCACGTTGCGCAGCACGAAGGTCTTGCCGAAGGTCGTGCTCTGCACGTAGTAGGACGCACCACCTTCGTGCTCCGCCGCGCGCATGGCCGCGGCGTGGGCCGCGTGGCCGATGGCCTCGGCCGCCAGGCCCAGCGCGAGGGCGGCGGCAACGCCCAGCAGCACCGGCTGCAGCGCGACGCCGAGCACCATCAGCGTGGGCAACATCACCAAGGCGGCGACGATCGCGCCCAGCGACAGTGCATTGCCGAAGAACGCGGTGGCGACTTGCCAGTGGTTCCAGAACGGGCGCGCCTTGATGCGGTAGCAGCGCGTCATGTAGCACAGACCGCCGCCGCCGGCGATCATCGCCAGCACGCCGGTCAGCTGGGCCAGCGGCGCGAGCCAGCCCGGGCCCCAGCCGCCGAGCACCGGCGCCACCCAGGGGTGCGCCGGCAGCGACAGCAGCAGGTGCGTGCCCAGCATCGCCTGGAACAGCGCGATCCCCAGGCCCTCGCGCGAGACCGGCGAGTGGCGCAGGTTGTTGAAGCCGCGGTAGAAGCGCTTGGGCTTGCCCAGGTGCATCGTCGACATGAACAGGCCGAAGCCGACCAGACCCAGCGCAATCAGCGCCAGCGGCACGTAGGCCGCCGAGGCCGCGAATTCGGTGAAGCCCGGCAGCCCGGCGAGCGCACCGGCGAAGGCCAGCGCGAAGGCGCCGAGCGCTGCTTGAGCCGACAGCGTGAACAGCACCAGCGGGTTCTCGCGCGAGCTCAGGCGGGCGAGGTTCCAGTGCCGCTCATGGCCCTTCTTCGGGTCGATGGCTGGTCGGTAGCGGCCCTGTTCGTCGCGGTGGTACTTCACCGGCATCGAATCGGTGCGCTTGAGCTCGTCCGGCAGCTTCTTGATCTGCTGGAAGCGGATGTTCGGGTGCGTGATCTCGGGTGACGGAAAGCCCGGGATCTCGACGCGCGCCTGCTCGCGGCCCTCGGGCACCGTCTCGATGATGCCGAAATCGAGTGCGTTGCCGACGCAGGCCGCCACGCAGGCCGGCTTCAGGCCGACCTCGAGCCGGTCCACGCACATGTTGCACTTCGAGACCTGGCCCTTGACCGGGTCGAGCTGCGGAGCGTTGTAGGGGCAGACCCAGGTGCAGTAGCCGCAGCCGAAACAGGTCTCGGGGTCTTGCAGCACCGCACCGTATTCGGTGTGCTTGGTGTAGGCGCGGGTCGGGCAGCCCTTCAGGCAGACGGGGTCATCGCAATGGTTGCAGGCCATCGAGATGTTCATCCGCTTGTAGTCGGGGAAGCTGCCGCCCTCGACGTAGCCGACCGAGCGGAAGGCCAGGTGCGCCGGGTTCTCGTTCTTCTCCGAGCAGGCCGCCTCGCAGGCGTGGCAGCCGATGCAGTTGTCGGACGTGAAGAAGAAACCGTGCTGCTTGTTGCGGTTCGGGTTGGGGCCGACGACCGGGTTCTCGTTGATGTACATCGAGCGGCCAGATGCCAGGTCCTTGAGGTGGGGTGCCTCGGCCTTGACGTGCTCGATCAGGTCGATGGCCTGGCCGTAGCGGTTGGTCGCCGGGATCTCCACCTCGGGCAGGAAGGCGTAAGCCTGCTCCTCGGTGCGGATCTCCCAGGTCGACGGCTCGGTCGCGCGGATCAGCGGCCGCGGCGGCACGCTGCCGCCGACGCTGGCCTCGCCGGTGCGCGGATCGATCTTCACGTTCATCAGCATGGATGGCTCCCGTCAGAACGCGCGGCGTTCGAGGTTCAGGCGCGCGGCCTCGCGCTGGTCGATCGGCTCGATGCGCACAGCGTTCTGCTTGAACGCCGGCTGGCGTGAATACGGGTCGAGCAGGCCCAGCGTCAGCCGGTTGACGCAGTCGTGGAAGTGGAAGGGGATGAACAGCATGTCGCGCCCGACGCGGTGGGTGAGCTGCACCATCACCACCGCGTCGCCGCGCCGGCTGACCACGCGCACATAACTCTGGTGTTCGATGCCCAGATCGGCCGCCGCGTCGGGGTTCATCTCCATGTACGGCGTCGGGCTGAACTTGTTGCAGTTGCCGATCTTGCCGGTGCGGGTGCGGGTGTGGAAATGCTCGACCACGCGGCCCGAGTTGAGCCAGAACGGGTAGTCGGGGTCGGGGCGCTCGTTGTTGTCGACGAAGCGGATCGGGATCAGGTTCGCGCGGCCGCTGGGCGTCTGGAACACGCCGTCGGTGTACAGCCGCGGGTTGCCGAGGAAAGGCTGGCGGCGCTGCATGCCGTCGGCGCCGGCCGGGCCGGCACGGGCCTCGTCCTCGGCGGCCTGCTCGGCGCTGTAGGGCCACTGGATGCCGCGCGCCGCCTCGATGCGGTCATAGCTCATGCCCGAGATGTCGAGCGTGCGGCCGGCGCCGACCGACAGCCTCTTCATCTCCTCGAAGGCGCCTTCGGGCGTGTCGGGGAAGTGGATCCTGTGGCGGTCCTCGAAGCGCTTGGCCATCTGGTTGAAGATCCAGAAGTCGGGCTTCGAGTCGGCGTAGGCCGGCAGCACGTTGCGCGTCAGGTTGACGCGGCGCTCGGTGTTGGTGTGGCAGCCCTCCTTCTCGGCCCACACCGCGGCGGGCAGGAAGACGTGCGCGTACTGGTTGGTCTCGACGTCCTCGTAGACATCCTGCACCACCAGGAACTCGAGCTTCTCCATCGCCTTGCGGATGCGCGGCTGGTTGGGCATCGAGGTCATCGGGTTGGTCGCCACCAGCCACAGGCCCTTGATCTCGCCGGTCTCGATGGCCGGGAAGATGTCGGTCTGCGCCAGCCCGCGCGCCGGCGGGAAGAAGCCCTCGTCGACGCCCCAGAACTCGGCGATCTGCTGGCGGTCCTTCTCTTTCTCGAGCAGCCGGTAGCCGGGCAGGCCCGAGCACGACGACCACTCGCGGGTGCCCATCGCGTTGCACTGGCCGGTGATCGACAGGCTGGTGCCGCCGGGCTTGCCGATGTTGCCGGTGACCAGGTTCAGGTTGTTGATGTCGACGACGCCATCGGAGCCATGGGTGGACTGGTTGATGCCCATGGTCCAGATGCTCATCGCGGCCGGCGCCTTGGCATACAGCCGCGCGACGGTGCGGATGCGGTCCTCGTCGATGCCGCACACGTGCTGCGCGGTCTTGGGGTCGTAGTCGGCCACCAGCGCGCGCAGCTCGGCTATGCCCTGGGTGTGCGCGGCGATGTAGGCCTTGTCCTCCAGCCCTTCCTTGAAGATCACGTGCAGCATCGCGTTGATCAGCACGCAATCGGTGCCCGGCGTGATGGGCAGGTGGATGTCGGCGAACTGTGCGAGCATCGTCACGCGCGGGTCGACGACGATGAGCGGGAACTTGCGCTTCTCCAGCGCCTCCTTCAGGCGCCAGTAGATGATGGGGTGCTGCTCGGGCAGGTTCGAGCCGAAGGCCATCAGGCAGTGGGTGTGCTCGAAATCCTCGTAGCAGCCGGGCGGGCCGTCGGAGCCGAAGCTGCGCTTGTAGCCCGACACCGCCGACGCCATGCACAGCGTCGTGTTGCCGTCGTAGTTGTTGGTGCCGATCTGGCCGCGCACCAGCTTGCCGAGCGTGTAGAACTCCTCGGTCAGCAGCTGGCCGGTCGAGACGACGGCGAAGGCGTCGCGCCCGTACTGCGCCTGGATGCGCTTGATCTCGGCCGCGGTGCGGTCCAACGCCGTGTCCCAGCTCGCCGGCTGGAAGGGCTGGTGCGCCCGCTCGCGCACCAGCGGCTGCTTGCCGCGGCCGGGCGAGTCGAACAGCTCGTGCTCCAGCAGGCCCTTGATGCACAGCTTGCCGCGGTTGACGTCGGCGCCGGCGTGGCCGCGGCTGGTGACGATCTTGCCGGCTTCATCGAGGCCGATCTCGATCGAGCAGCCGGTGGAG
>NZ_DATFAN010000068.1:0-11005 GCF_035254525.1 Ideonella sp.
CATGATGTTCCTGCTCGCCGTCGTGCTCGTGGCGGTGCGCTACGGGCGCGGCCCGGCGGTGCTGGCCGCCTTCCTGAGCGTGGCCGCCTTCGATTTCCTGTACGTGCCGCCACGCTTCACCTTCAGCGTCAACGATGCGCAATACCTCGTGACGTTCGCGGTGATGCTGGTGGTGGCGCTCGTCATCGGCCAGATGACGGCCGGCCTTAAGTTCCAGGCGCGTGTGGCCACCCTGCGCGAGGAGCGCGTCAGCGCGCTTTACGAGATGTCGCGCGACCTATCCGGCGCCTTGATGCCCGAACAGATCGCCGACATCGCCAGCCGATTCCTTCGCTCCGAATTCGACGCGCGCGGCGCGCTGCTGGTGGCCGATCTCGGCAATCGGCTGGCGCCGCCAGTGGCGATGCCCGACATGCCCGAAGGCGTCGACCAGGACGTGGCGCAGTGGGCATACGACCATGGCGAGGCGGCGGGGCATGGCACCAACACCTTGCCGGCGTCGCCGATGCTCTACCTGCCCCTGAAGGCGCCGATGCGCGTGCGCGGCATCCTCGCCATCGAGCCCAGGAATCCGGCGCGGCTCGCGGGTCCCGAGCAGCGGCGGCTGCTCGACACCTGCGCTTCGCTGCTGGCGATTTCGCTGGAGCGCATCCACTATGTCGACGTCGCGCAGGACACCACGCTGCAGATGGAGTCCGAGCGCCTGCGCAATTCGCTGCTGGCCGCCATCTCGCACGACCTGCGCACGCCGCTGTCGGCGTTGGTCGGCATGGCCGAATCGCTGCAGATGACCGTACCACCGCCGACCCCGCAGCACGCTCGCATCGCCGAATCCATTCGCGCGGCGGCGCTTCGCATGAGCGCGCTCGTCAACAACCTGCTCGACATGGCGCGACTGCAGTCAGGCCATGTCCAGCTCAACCTTCAATGGCTGCCGCTGGAGGAAGTGGTTGGCAGCGCGCTGAAGGCCCTCGGCCCGGCGATCGACTCGCGGCGCGTGCGGGTGACGCTGCCGGACGATCTGCCACTGGTGCACGCGGATGCGGTGCTGCTGGAGCGCGTGCTGTGGAATCTGCTCGAGAACGCGGTGAAGTACACGCAGCCAGACACGCCGATCGAAATCAGCGCCGCGGCCTCCAGCGACAAGGTGAAGGTCGTGATCGATGACCACGGACCCGGCCTGCCGAGAAACCGGGAGGAGTCGATCTTCCAGATGTTCGAGCGTGGCCGCAAGGAAAGTGCGACCGCAGGCGTCGGCCTGGGTCTCGCGATCTGCCGCGCGATCGTGCAAGCGCATGGCGGCACGATTCGCGGCGAAACGCGGCCGGATGGCGGCGCGCGCTTCGTCTTCGAGCTGCCGCGTGGCGAGCCGCCGCAAGTTCTCTCGATCGAGGAGGACGAGACCGAGACGGGAACAACATGAGTGAATCTCGACAAAGGATTCTGGTGGTCGAGGACGAAGCGGAAATTCGCCGGTTCGTGTGCCTGACGCTGGAGCGCGAAGGTGGCTTCGAAGTATTCGAGGCGGACTGCGTCAAGCGCGGCCTCATCGAAGCGGGAACGCGGCGACCGGACTTCGTGGTACTCGATCTCGGCTTGCCCGATGGCGACGGCGTCGACCTGATCCGCGATTTGCGCACCTGGTCCGATGTGCCGATCCTCGTGTTGTCAGCCCGCACGTCGGAAGACGACAAGATCGAAGCACTCGATGCCGGCGCGGACGACTATTTGGTCAAGCCCTTCAGCGCCGGCGAGTTGCTTGCTCGCGTGCGAGCGCACCTGCGCCGCCGCACGTCAACCGCGCGCCCGGGCGAGAGCGCGATCGAGTTCGGCGAGGTGAAGGTGGACCTTGCGCGTCGCACCGTCCAGCGAGCCGGCGAGCCGCTGCACCTGACGCCCATCGAGTACCGGTTGCTGACCCATCTGACGGCGCATCCCCATTGCGTGATCACCCATCGACAACTCCTGAGGTCGGTGTGGGGCCCGAGCCATGCGCAGGACACGCACTATCTGCGTGTCTACATGGGCCAGTTGCGAAAGAAGATCGAGATTGACCCCGCGCAGCCTCGACACCTGCTGACGGAAACCGGGATCGGATACCGGTTCGTTCCTTGATTCGCGCGACGGAAGCAGCCGGTCGCGACAGACGGCTTCTGGCCGCCAGCGTGAGGTCGAGGCGCAGCCAGGAAGCTGACTTCCAAATCTAGGGCAGCTCCCAGCCGAAGACAGCTGACGGTGGTCTCAATGGAAAGCCGGGCCCGGCCAGGAGCGGACATTGAATACGCTCGAGGCTGGACATCATCGGATTACTGCGCAGAGGCGACCCAGCCCCGGAAGGACAAGGCCGCATAGAACTGTTCAACGTCCACAAACCCGGCTGCTCGCAGCAGGTCTTCCTCCTCTGCGGGGGTGAGCATCGGAAGGCGTTCGGTCATCAGCTTGCCTGCGGCCGCGGCGCTCGCCTGATCCGCCGGCGTTCCAGCTGCGAACGCCGCGGACCGGCTCATCCAGCGCTCGGCGCGCCCTTCGGGCGGCGAGTGGTGGGCCACCACCAGCCGCGCGCCGGGCTTCAGTCGAAGATGGATCGCCTGCAGCGTCCGCAGGCGTTCACTGCGCTCCAGGAAGTGCAGCACGAGCAGGCAGGTTGCGCCGTCGAATCGCTCGGCGGGCGCCTGACTGACCGTCCCTTCGATGAGCTGCACGCGCTCCGCAAAGGGCGCGATGGCCTCGCGCGCCAGATCCAGCATGGCGGGCGAAGGATCCACGCCAGTGAAACGCCAGCCGGGCCTCGCCGTGGCGAGCGACACGAGTTCGAGCCCGCCGCCCGCGCCGACGACGAGAACACGGGCTGCATCAGGCGACTGCTCTCCCAGCAGCAGCGAGGTCATGCGATGGAGATCGGCCAATCCGGGCGCCTTGCGGGGTGTCTCGGTCGCGTAGGACGCCACGGCCAACCGGTTCGTGAAGGCGGAGTGCCTATCCTGCATTCACAAGGCCTCAGACGTACAAGGCGAACGAGGCTTGCGCTGCGGTTCGACTGCAGCGTCAAACATGCGAAACCGCCGCAAGCGAACGGCCGCTGGCGGCGAACCGACGATGAAAGTCGCGCGCCAGTTCGGCGAGCGTGATGGATCCCAAGCGTGAGAGCAGCGCGCCCTCCGCGTCGCGGTAGGCCTGCTCCAGCGCAGAGTTGACTGCCTGCTCTACCAGGCAGCCCGGGCTTTCCTCGCGATGCCCCACAGCCAGCAGATCCGGGGCGCCCACAGCCTCGTGTACGTCGCGCAGCGTGATGTGCTCCAGCGAACAGGACAGAACCCATCCGCCGCCATGCCCCTTGGCCGAGGCAACGAACCCGGCGTCGCGTAGACCGGCCATAAGTCGGCGGACCACGACGGGGTTCGTCTGCATGGCCCGGGCAAGCCACGCAGAGGTCGCTGGCTGGCCCAGCTCCGCCATGTGTAGCAGGCAGTGGAGGACGCCCGACAGGCGGCCGTCGCGTTTCATGTAACTAGTATAGCTACATGAAATGACCATCCATGACCCGGGGGGGGTCCGGCGATGGTCTGACCGGATCGTGCGCACAGGCGCGGACAGGCGTTCGCAACGTTGTAGTGCCCTCACACGGCGAGTGTCTGCAGTGGGGCGGCTTGTTGAGTTCGCCCGAAATGGAAGCGGCCATCCGACGACATCGCGTTGCGGGCACGTGGCACGTGTTCGGCAACGTGCGGGGCCAGCGCTACACGAAGGGAGGATGGAAGGCCACGCTCGCCAAGCTCATGGACGAATGCGAGCGAGAAGCCGCCGCACGGCACATGCCGTTTCGCAAGTTCAGCCTGCAAGACTGTCGCCCCAAAGGTGTGAGCGACAAGCTCGAGCGCGGCGATCTAGACGTCGTTGACGCAGCGATGCACAGCTCCGAGCGTATGGTGCGGCAGGTCTATGACCGCAGGCACGTTCGCGAGGCCAAGCCGGCCAGGTAGATCACTTCACTGAAAGAGCAGGTGGCCCTTCGTGAGCGTCGCGCCCGACTTGGTTAGCGCAGTTCATATTCCAAACTTTGGAATATGAAAGCAAAAACGCCACCCGGTCGGGTGGCGTAAGTGCTTGATTTAATTGGCGGAGTGGACGGGGCTCGAACCCGCGACCCCCGGCGTGACAGGCCCGTACCAGAAGCGAGCAATCGTGCGGTCTGGAGGCTCATTCTGAATTCCAAACTTCGCTTGATTTCAGCCGACGCTAGCCCGGTGCGATTGAGGCATATTCCAAAAAGGCCGGTTCCCGATTCCACCATGACGCTGCTCCGGACGAGCCCTGCCGTGTGAAGGCAAGTGACGACATTGGCGCGACGCGTCTCCGAGGGAAAAGACCGCCGCATCGACCCAAAATGCCCTGCTGTCCGACCATGATCTACACCGGAATTTACACCGGGCGTCCGGCCGCGACGGCCGGCCCCGGAGGCTCTGCCTCGTAGCCGCCGACTACTACCCCGGTAACGCGGACTCACTCGACAAGCGGATTAGGAGTCCGCATCCTGCAACGAGTGTTGGCGCGGGTTTGAGGGCTGTTCGTGGGAACGACTGCCTGCTTTTCGAGCATGCAGCGGCGCGTGTTCGCGGCGGCCCCATCCCGCAGTCGGCCATTGCGATGAGGCCCGGCATCAACGGCTTGGTTCGTCCCTTTGCCACGTCACACCAGCCATTGATTTCACAAGGGGTCGGGCCGTGCGTTCCAAGTCTTCTGGACGAGCCAGACGACGCGACTGGCAGCTTGCTTCAGCCACGAAGCATCACTCTCGACCCTGAGCTGAACTTGATGGCCTCGAACTCATGGCCCACAAGCAGCCGCTCGAAGCCTCATTGAACGTATCCGCGTGAGTTTGCGAGAAGGCTGCATGCGTGCCGGGTCGTGCCCTGCTCGATCTGCAACGTACAGTGGTGCACCGCGAAGCGCTGGTCGAGGGTCTGCGCGATGCCGTCGAGCACTCGATCGCCGGGATGGCCGTCCGGCATCACCAGATGAACCGTCAGTGCACTCTCCGACGTGCTCATGCCCCAGATGTGCAGGTCATGTATGTCGGTCACCCAAGGGAGTTCGCGCAGGTAAGCGGCGACGGCGGGCAGATCGATGTGCGGGGGCACGGCGTTCAATGCCAGATGCAGCGACTCACGCAACAGCCCCCAGGTGCCGGCCACGATGACGGCCACGATGATCAGACTGACGAGCGGGTCGAGCCACAGCCAACCGGTGAACAGCATGACCAGGCCGGAGAGCACCACACCAAGCGACACCGCCGCATCGGCCGCCATGTGCATATAGGCGCCGCGGATGTTGAGATCGCCCGCACTTCCCTTCACGAACATCCAGGCCGACAGGCCGTTGACGACGATGCCGATGGTCGCGACCGCCATGACCGTCACGCTCGCCACCGCGGGCGGCTGCGACACGCGCTGCGCCGCCTCCCAGCCGATGGCACCACAGGCCACGAGCAGGAGCACGGCATTGGCCAGCGCAGCCAGGATCGAAGAGCTGCGCAGCCCATAGGTGAAGCGCTCACTGTGTGAGCGGCGCCCGACAACGACGGCCGCCCACGCCAGGACCAAACCCAGCACGTCCGACAGGTTGTGGCCCGCGTCGGCCATCAACGCGGTCGAGCTGGCTGCGAAGCCATAGCCGAACTCGACCGCAACGAAGATCGAGTTCAGCGCGATGGCGACGACGAACGCGCACCCCTGCGTGCTCGGGCGTACATGGTGGTGATGACCGCCGGTGCCACCGTGGCTGCCGTGGTGATCGTGGTTGTGCGCCGCTCGATGCGCGCCGACGTTCGGCACGTCGTGCGTGCTCCCATGAACGTAGTGGTCATGGGCATGGTCATGGGTCGTCGGCATCGGAACCTCAGGACAACAGGCGGCTCAACGCGTCGGGGTGCACCGCCCAACCGAACAGGCCGGAAAGCCCCATCAGCACGCCGAAGGAGATGGGCACCCACGATACCCAGTACATCCACCATAGCTTCGTGAGTGCCGTGACGGCCAGCAGCGCGATGGCAATGGCCAGCGCCGCATCGGACAGGTCGAACTGATCGTCCCGGTAGTTCAGCCGATCGTAGGTCGTCTGGTCATTGGCGGACTGCAACTGGAGCTCCCGCTTCTTCTGGGCCTCACTGGCGGCCTTCGCGTCGTTCTTGGCGATCGCTTCGTCATAGGCGGCCGCTTGCTGCGCCGGGGCCGCAGCTTTGGCAAGGCGCAGCTGGAGCGCCGAGGCTTCGGCCACGTCCTGCCGGATGTTCCGGGCCTGATAAAAGTTCCAATGATCCAACTTGTCCGCCTGGGCCTGCTGCATGGCTTGGACGATGTTGTCGTCCTTGACCTTGCAGATGCCCATGAAGGTGGCCAACACCGACACGGTGATCGCCACCAGCGTGTTGAGCCGCGCGCTGCTGCGATCGGCCTTCTCCTCGTCGGTGCTGATGATTTCTCTTGGATCGATGTCCATGCGCGATTCTTGCGAGTGTCGAGGCGGGGGCGTGAAGGCACTCGCCTCGGACGTGCTGCAATCAGCCGCCGCAGGTTCGCGCCTGAACTCCTACAGGTACTTAGTGATGGCCTTGAATTCGCGGATGGTGTCGCCGGCACTGTGCCTGCCTTCGCGCACGGCGCGCTCCAGGCAATGGTCGATGTGGTCGTGCACGAGCGTCTTCTTCGCATTGGCGATCGCGCTTTCCACGGCCTGCAACTGCTGCGCGATGTCCAGGCACTCGCGGCCTTCTTCCAGCATCGCGACGATGCTGCGCAGATGCCCCTCGGCGCGTCTCAGGCGCTTGACGATGGCGAGGTGGGTGGGGCGCTGTGGCATTGTCACAATCCTGTGGGGGAGGATAGGATAGCATGCGGTGTCCCCCAAACACGCAGTGCGTCGGCCATCGGCGCCAAGATCAAGAAAGCCGGACATGCGCGCGAAGACGCTGTACCTGGCCGCAGCCGCCGTCCTCGGCATGGCGAGCGCCCGGGCCGCCGAGGACTTGAACGCGAAGTTCCAGTCGACCTTCATCTGGCAGGCCAAGCCGGCCTTGCGCTCGCCCTACGAGGGCGAGCACAGCCTGCGCGGCGAGTCCGAGAAGAGCTATTCCTTCACCGCCACCGCGGCATTCGGGTTTCGCCTGGGCGCCCATACCGAGGCCTACTTCGATCCTGAGATCTCGCAGGGCGTGCCGCTGTCCGGGCTCTTCGGCCTGGCCGGCTTCACCAACGGCGAGATGGCCCGCACGTCCGGTTCCAATCCCACGCTGTACCGTGCGCGCCTGTTCGTGCGCCACGTGATCGCGCTGGGCGACGAGACGGAAGAGGTCGAGTCGGCGCTGAACCAGCTGGCCGGCCCCTATGCCAAGCGTCGCCTCACGCTCACGGCGGGCAACGTCTCGGTGCTCGACCTGTTCGATGCCAACCAGTACGACCACGATCCCCGAACCCAGTTCATCAACTGGACGGTGATGACGCACGGTGCCTACGACTTCGCCGCCGACGCACGCGGCTACACCTGGGGCGTCGCGGCCGAATACCAGGGCGACGGCTGGGCGCTGCGCGCCGGGCGATTCATCCAGCCGAAGGAGCCGAACCAGCTGCCGCTGGACCCGCGCATCCTGCGCCACTACGGCGACCAGTTCGAGGTGGAGCGCAACTACGACCTGGGCGGCGGCCGCCCTGGGATCGTGCGCCTCCTGGCGTACCGCAATCGGGCGGTCATGGCCCGCTACGACGATACTCTGGCGTCGGCCGATTCGAGCGGCTTGCCGCCGTTGCTGGACGTGGCACGTCGGACCGAGCAGACCAAGGTGGGCGTCGGCCTCAACCTCGAGCAGTCCTTAGGCAAACAGATGGGCGCTTTCCTGCGCGCGATGTGGGCCGACGGTCAAACCGAAACCTATGCCTTTACCGAAGCGGACCGCTCGCTGTCCTTGGGGCTGTCCGTCAAGGGCGCGGGCTGGGGCCGCGGGGGCGACGCGCTCGGCCTCGCAAGCGCGACGAACGTCCTCTCGCCCCCGCACCGGCAGGTCCTCGAGCGCGGCGGCTCGACGTTCTTCCTTGGCGACGGCCGCTTGAACTACGCGCCGGAACGCATCGTGGAGGCGTACTACGCGCTCAAGCTTGCCGAGCCGGTGACCCTGTCGCTCGACCTGCAGCGCATCTGGAACCCCGGCTACAACGCCGACCGGGGCCCGGCCTCGTTCGTCGCGCTGCGCGCTCACGTCGAGTTCTGAGCCGCATGAAGACCACGGCACCCCAGCTTGCAGTCAAGACCGAACCGCGTGCCTTTGGGTGGGTCGATGGCGTCGTGCTCGTCGCGCTGCTCGGACTGCTATGGAGCGCGCTGCACTTCGGGCGCGGCATGCTGGTGCATTTCGACCCTGCGGCGATGCCCGGCATCGACGCCTCGCCCGCGGCCATTCCGTACTACGCCGGTCGGACGCTGCTGCGGATGTGGATCGCGTTCGCCTTCTCGCTCGTCTTTGCGATCGGCACCGGCTACCTGGCCGCCAAGAGCCCGCGAGCGCGGGCCTTCATCCTGCCGGCGCTCGACGTGCTGCAATCGGTGCCGGTGCTGGGCTTCCTTTCAGCCACGGTGACGGGGTTCATGGGGCTGTTTCCTGGCAGCCTGCTGGGCGTGGAGTGCGCGTCGATCTTCGCCATCTTCACCGGCCAGGTGTGGAACATGGCTTTCGGCTTCTACCACTCGATGGTCACGATCCCGACCGACATGCAGGAAGCGGCATCGACGTACGGTCTGACGCGCTGGCAGCGCTTCCGCACGGTCGAGTTGCCGGCCTCGGCGCACAGCCTCATCTGGAACTCGATGATGTCCTTCGGCGGCGGCTGGTTCTTCGTCGCGCAGAGCGAGGCGATCAGCGTGATGAACAAGGACATCAAGCTGCCCGGCCTGGGCTCGTACATGGCGCAGGCCATCGAGCGTGGCGACAACAGCGCGGCTTTCTGGGCGGTGATGGCGATGCTGGCGCTCATCGTCGCGAGCGACCAGTTGGTCTGGCGGCCGCTGTTGGCCTGGGCAGATCGTTTCAAGATCGAGCTGACGGAGTCAGCCTCTCCGCCCGCGTCATGGGTCTATGACCTGGTACGCGGCGCGTACCTGTTCACATGGGTCGACGAGAAGCTGGGCCAACCGCTGGCCGACGCGCTCCGGCGCGCCATACCGGGGGCTGGTGTCGATCCGCGCCGCCGCGGGTTCGTGCTAGGCAAGTGGTTCTGGCGCGCTCTCGGATCCGCGGCAGCTCTCTGGGTCGCCTGCGAAGTCCTGCTCGGTCTGTGGGCGGGACTCGAGACGCTGCGCGGTGCGCTGTCGTGGGGCCTGTTCGGCCACATCGTCGGGCTGGGCTTCCTCACGGCGCTGCGGGTGGTCGCGATGACGGTGTTGGCGACGCTCTTGTGGACGCCAGTGGGCGTTTGGATCGGGTTGCATCCGAAGTTCGCCCGCTTCGCACAGCCGCTGACCCAGATTGGCGCCTCGTTCCCCGTCAACATGACGTTCCCCATCGTGGTGGGAATCTTCGTGGCCGCTCACGTCAGCCTGAACTGGGGCAGCATCCTGCTGATCGCGATGGGCACGCAGTGGTACATCCTGTTCAACGTGATTGCCGGCGCCATGGCCATTCCGAATGACCTGAAGGAGGCCGCCCGGATGTACGGCCTGCGGAGATGGGACCTCTGGCGCACGCTGTTCCTGCCAGCGATCTTCCCGTTCTGGGTCACGGGCGCCTGCACCGCGGCAGGCGGCGCCTGGAACGCGAGCATCGTGGCCGAACTGGCCGCCTGGGGCTCGACCACGCTGAAGGCGGACGGTCTGGGCGCCTACATCGCGGAAGTGACCAAGAGCGGCGAGACGCCGCTGATCATCGTCTCGATTGCCGTGATGTCGCTTTTTGTCGTGACCATGAACAAGCTGATCTGGCGGCGGCTGTACGCCTTCGCCGAGCAGCGTTTTCGACTGGATTGAGCATGACCACCTCTGTGATGGACGACAAGGAAGCGTCCCCCATCGCACAGCTGTGTGCGGTGACCAAGGCCTACACGATCGCCGGCGGCCACGAGCTGAAGGTGCTCGACAACATCGACCTGGCGGTCAACCCCGGCGAGTTCCTGGCCCTGCTGGGTCAGTCGGGCTCCGGGAAATCGACGATCCTGCGCTGCCTCACCGGTCTCATCGAGCCCACGGGCGGACGCGTGCTGACCAACGGCAAGCCACTGAACGACGTGAACCGGGACGCGTCCGTCGTGTTCCAGACATTCGCGCTCTATCCCTGGCTGACGGTGGAGCAGAACGTCGCCGTCGGGCTGATGTCGCGCAATGTGACGCGGGCCGAGCGCGACGCCGCGGTCGCCCACGCCATCGACGTGATCGGGCTGGGCAACTACCACGCGGCGTTTCCGCGCGAGTTGTCGGGCGGCATGCGCCAGCGCGTGGGCATTGCGCGCGCGCTGGTGTCGAGCCCCAAGCTGCTGTGCCTTGACGAAGCGTTCAGCGCGCTGGATGTTCTGACGGCGGAGAACCTGCGTCAGGAGCTGATCAGCCTGTGGCGCCCCCCCGGCAGCGGGCTGAGCGCCGTGTTCATGGTGACCCACAACATCGAGGAGGCGGTGGAGATGGCCACTCGTATCGTGGTGGTGTTTCCTCGTCCCGGGCGCATCGGCCTGGTGCTGGAGAACACGCTGCCCTATCCTCGCGACGCCAAGCACCCGGAATTCCAGCGCCTTGTCAGCGTCATCCACGAAACGATCACGACGCTGACGCTACCCGACCTGCCGCCGGAGGTGCCGGTGGCCGGCCAGCCCGTCTCGCGCGCTCGCTCGCGCATGGAGTCGATCCCGCTGGTGCCCGTAGGTCAGATCCTCGGCCTGCTCAGCATCCTGAACGATGCACCAGAGCTGTCGAACATCTATGACATCTCCGACGAAATCGGACGCGAGTTCGGCGAAACGATCGCCATCGTGAGGGC
>NZ_DATFAN010000069.1:0-31050 GCF_035254525.1 Ideonella sp.
CGCGGCCATGCCACAAAACGCAATTGTCACAATGCAATGAAACACTTGCGCGTTTCACTGCAGTTTGATTGCGTTTGGGCGCGTTTTGCGCCCGCAACCTTGGAGGAGACCTCATGCATTCCAGGCCCGCCCGGCACGCCACGCTCGCTTCACTCGCCCTCGGCCTCGCCGCCCTGCTGGCCGCCGGGCCCGCCCGCGCCCAGGTCGAGATCCAGTGGTGGCATTCGATGACCGGCGCCCTGGGCGAGCGCGTCACCGAGATCGCCAACGGCTTCAACAGCTCCCAGTCGACCTACAAGATCGTGCCGATCTACAAGGGCAGCTACCCCGAGTCGATGACCGCCGCGATCGCCGCCTACCGGGCCGGCAACCCGCCGCACATCGTGCAGGTGTTCGAGGTCGGCACGGCCACGATGATGGCCGCCCAGGGCGCCATCAAGCCGGTCTACCAGCTGATGAAAGACGCCGGGCTGCAGTTCAACCCCAAGGCCTACCTGCCCGCGGTCGCCGGTTACTACACCGACCGCAAGGGCAACATGCTGTCGATGCCGTTCAACTCGTCGACGCCGGTGTTCTACGTCAACGAGGATGCGTTCAAGAAGGCCGGCCTGGACCCGAAGGCGCCGACCACCTGGAAGGAATTCGCCATCGCCGCAGGCAAGCTCAAGGCCAGCGGCCAGGCCTGCGTCTACACAACCGGTTGGCCGGCCTGGGTGCACATCGAGAATTTCAGCGCCTGGCACAACCTGCCGATCGGCACGCTGGAAAACGGCATCGGCGGCCTGAAGACCGAGTTCAAGATCAACTCGCCGGCGCATGTGGCCCACGTGCAGATGCTGGCCGATTTCGCGAAGAACGGCTGGTTCACCTACGCCGGCCGCAAGAACGAGGCCGAGGCCAAGTTCTTCAGCGGCGAGTGCGCGATGCTGACCTCCAGCTCCGGCGCGCAGGCCAACATCCGCAAGAACGCGAAGTTCGCATTCTCGGTCAACATGCTGCCCTACCACGACGAGATCGCCGGCGCGCCGCAGAACTCGATCATCGGCGGCGCCAGCCTGTGGGTCATGGGCAAGAAGAAGGCCGATGAGTACAAGGGCGTCGCCACCTTCTTCAACTACCTGTCGAACACCGACCTGCAGGTGCGCTGGCACGAGATGACCGGCTACGTGCCGATCACCGTGGCCGCCTACGAAGCCGCGAAGAAGTCCGGCTACTACGAGAAGGTACCCGGCGCCGACATCGCCGTGCGTCAGCTGAACTTCAAGCCGCCGACCGCCAATTCCAAGGGCCTGCGCTTCGGCAGCTATGTGCAGGGCCGCGAGATCATCGAAGAGGAGATGGAAGCGGTGTTCGCCGGCAAGAAGACCGCCCAGGCCGGGCTCGACGAGGCGACCCGCCGCGGCAATGAGCTGCTGCGGCGCTTCGAAGCCACGGCCAAGGAATAAGGCGCGTCCACGACATGGGTCAACGTGTGGCCTTCGGCAGCCGGTGGCTGCCGTATGCGCTGGTCTTGCCGCAGATCACCATCACGGTGGTCTTCTTCTTCTGGCCGGCGCTGCAGGCGCTGTGGTATTCGTTCCAGTTGCAGGACCCGTTCGGCGAGAGCACCGAGTTCGCCGGACTGACGAACTTCGCCGCGCTCTGGCATGACTCGGCCTACCTCGCCTCGTTCCAGACCACCGCGCTGTTCAGCGTGCTGGTGGCATTCCTCGGCATCGCGATCTCCCTGCTGCTGGCCACGCTGGCCCACCGCGTGGCACGCGGCGCGTTGGTCTACCGCACGCTGCTGATCTGGCCTTACGCAGTGGCGCCGGCGGTGGCCGGCGTGCTGTGGGCCTTTCTCTTCGCGCCGAGCATCGGCATCGTCAGCTACGGACTGCGCCAGCTCGGTGTCGACTGGAACTGGGTGCTGCGCGGTGACCAGGCCATGCTGCTGGTCGTGATGGCCGCGACGTGGAAGCAGATCAGCTACAACTTCCTGTTCTTCCTGGCCGGGCTGCAGTCGATACCCACCTCGCTGATCGAGGCGGCGGCGATCGACGGGGCGAGCCCGATGCGCCGCTTCTGGACCATCGTGTTCCCGCTGCTGTCGCCGACGACCTTCTTCCTGCTCGTCGTCAACATCGTCTATGCCTTCTTCGACACCTTCGGCGTGATCGACGCCACCACCAGCGGCGGCCCGGCCCAGGCCACCAACATCCTCGTCTACAAGGTCTACACCGACGGCGTGAAGTCGGCGGATCTCGGCGGCTCGTCGGCGCAATCGGTGATCCTGATGGTCATCGTCATCGCGCTGACCGTCGTGCAGTTCCGCTTCGTCGAACGCCGCGTGCAATACGGATAGCCCCTCCATGATCGAGAACCGCAAGGGGCTGGACTGGCTGACGCACGTGCTGCTGATCGGCGCGGTCGCCGTCGTCGCCTTTCCGCTGTACGTGACCTTCGTCGCGTCGACGCACACGCTGGAAGAGGTGCTCACGGTGCCGATGCCGCTGCTGCCCGGCTCGCACCTGATCGAGAACTACGCCCAGGTGCTGGGCGCCGGCTCGACACGCGGCGCCGCCGCGCCGGTGGGCCCGATGATGTTCAACAGCCTGGTGATGGCGCTGATGATCACGCTGGGCAAGATCGCGATCTCGATCATCGCGTCGTTCGCGATCGTCTACTTCCGCTTCCCGTTCCGGCGCACCTTCTTCTGGATGATCTTCGTCACGCTGATGCTGCCGGTCGAGGTGCGCATCATCCCGACCTTCAAGGTCGTGTCCGATCTGGGCATGCTGAACTCCTACGTCGGCCTGACGTTGCCGCTGATCGCCTCGGCCACGGCCACCTTCCTGTTCCGCCAGTTCTTCATGACCGTGCCGGACGAACTGACCGAGGCCGCGCGCATCGACGGCGCCGGCCCGATGCGCTTCTTCTTCGACGTGCTGCTGCCGCTGTCGGCCACCTCGATCGCGGCGCTGTTCGTGATCCAGTTCATCTACGGCTGGAACCAGTACCTCTGGCCGCTGCTGATCACCACCGACGAATCGATGTACACGGCCGTCATCGGCATCAAGCGGATGATCGTCGGCGGCGATGCGCTGACCGAGTGGCCGCTGGTGATGGCCACCGCGATGCTGGCGATGCTGCCGCCGGCCATCGTCGTGCTGCTGATGCAGAAGTGGTTCGTCAAGGGCCTGGTCGATTCCGAAAAGTAGCACTGCATACCCACCAAGATGGCAAGCATTTCCCTGCGCGCGGTCGAGAAGACCTATGGCCACGGCGCCCACGCGAACAAGGTGATCCACGGCGTGAACGCCGAGATCGCCGACGGCGAGTTCATCGTCATCGTCGGCCCGTCCGGCTGCGGCAAAAGCACGCTGCTGCGCATGGTGGCGGGGCTGGAAGAGATCAGCGGCGGCGAGATCGCGATCGGCCCGCGCGTGGTCAACCGGCTCGAGCCGGCCGAGCGCGACATCGCGATGGTGTTCCAGAACTACGCGCTCTACCCGCACATGAGCGTGTACGACAACATGGCCTACGGCCTGAAGATCGCCAAGCGGCCCAAGGCCGAGATCGACGAGCGGGTCAAGAAGGCGGCGCGCATCCTCGAGCTGGGCCACCTGCTCGAGCGCAAGCCGCGCCAGCTTTCGGGCGGCCAGCGCCAGCGTGTCGCGATGGGACGCGCGATCGTGCGCCAGCCGCAGGTCTTCCTGTTCGACGAGCCCTTGTCGAACCTCGATGCCAAGCTGCGCGCGCAGACGCGGCTGGAGATCCAGAAGCTGCATGCCGAGCTGGGCGTCACCTCGCTGTTCGTCACGCACGACCAGGTCGAGGCGATGACGCTGGCGCAGCGCATGATCGTGATGAACGCCGGCGTGATGGAGCAGATCGGCTCGCCGGAAGAGGTCTATGCCCGGCCGGCGACGACCTTCGTGGCCAGCTTCATCGGCTCGCCGCCCATGAACCTGCTGGCCGGCGAGGCCACGGCCGACGGCTTCAGGCTCGGCGATCTGGTGCTGCCGCTGCCCTTTCCGCCGCCACGCCTGGGCCCGCTCACGCTGGGCCTGCGCCCCGAGCACGCCGAGCCGCACGCCGAGGGCCGCTGGCCGCTGCAGGTGGAGCTGGCCGAGATGCTGGGCGCCGAGCGCCTGGTGCATGGCCGCCTCGGCCCGGCGGCGTTCACGCTGCGCATCCCGAGCACCGACCCGGCGCCCCGCGCCGGCGAGCGCGTGATGCTCGCCGCGACGCCCGAGCACCTGCACTGGTTCGACAGCGGCACCGGCCGGCGCGTGTGATGGAGCCCCCGCGCAGTGGCGAATTCCGATGACGACCCTTCCTGATTGGCCCCACCCGCGCTGGATCGCCCACCGCGGCGCCGGCAAGCTGGCGCCGGAGAACACGTTGGCCGCCTTCCGCCTCGGCGCCTCGCACGGCTACCGCGCCTTCGAGTGCGACGTGAAGCTCTCGGCCGACGACGTGCCCTTCCTGCTGCACGACGACACGCTGGACCGCACGACCACGGATGCCCAAGGCCGTGCCGCCGACCGGCCGTGGGGCGCGCTGTCGCGCCTGGATGCCGGCGGCTGGCACAGCGCCGCCTACGCGGGCGAACCGTTGGCCAGCCTGCAGGCCGTGGCCACCTGGCTGCGCCGCAACCGCGCCTGGCTCGATCTGGAGATCAAGCCGACCGAGGGTGACGAGGAGCGCACCGGCCGCATCGTCGCGACCGAGGTCGCGCGCCTGTGGGCCGGCGACGCGACGCCCCCGCTGCTGTCGTCGTTTCGCCCCGAGTCGCTCGCCGGCGCGCGCGACGCCGCCCCGGGGCTGGCCCGCGCGCTGCTGGTCGACACCGACTGGCCCGGCTGGCTGGACTTGGCGCTGCAGCTCGGCTGCGTCGCGGCCATCACCAACCACCAGCTGATGGACGCGGCGCTGCTCGCCCGCCTGCACCAGGCCGGCCTGCGCGCGCTGGTCTACACGGTCAACGATCCCGTGCGCGCGAGCGAGCTGCTGGCCATCGGCATCGACGGCATCATCACCGACGCGGTCGACCGCTTCGCCCCCGGCTGAGCCCCGCAGCCCGAGCGCGCCGCATCAGACCGTTCCTTCGGCCAGCGCCTCGGTCCCGCCCACCTGCACCGGCTGGGGCAACCGCCGCACGCCGCGGATCGCCTGCCACTGCCAGGCCGCCAGCGCCAGCAGCAGCGAGCCGACGCCGGCGAACGCCAGCGCCGCACGCAGGCCGAGGTGCTCGCCGAGCCAGCCGCCCAGCAGCGCGCCCGGCCCGGCCGGCAACAGCGTCAACCAGCGCATCGTGCTCGTCATGCGGCCGAGCATCGGCTCGGGCGTCACCGCCTGGCGCAACGCCAGGAAGTTGATGAACACCAGCACCGCGCCGACGCCGAACAGGCACAGCATGCCCGCGAAGGCCGCCACCCCCAGCGCGCCGACCGGCGCCAGCGACAGCATCGCCCAGCCGCAGCCGGTGATCGCGAAGCCCAGCACCAGGCACGGCCCGGGGCCGATGCGGCGGCTGATGCGATCGCCCGCCAGGCTGGCGGTGATGGTGCCGACGCCGAGCGCCACGTAGCTCAGGCCCACCGCCTGCTCGCCCATGCCGAGCACCCGCGTCGCGAACAGGATCTGCACCACCAGCGCCGCGTGGTGGCACATCTGCAGCGCGCCGACGCACACCGCCAGCGCCACCAGCAGGCGGTGCTTCACGACGAAGCGCAGCCCCGCCATCAGGTCGGCCCAGAAAGCCGCACCGCCGGCCGCGGCCTGCCGCTGTTCCGGCACGCGGATGCCGCGCAGGATCAGCGCCGAGCTGAGCAGCCCGAAGGCATCGACCAGCAAGGCCACCGGCGCGCCCAGCAAGCGGATCAGCGCGCCGGCCACGCCCGGGCCGGCGACCTCGGCGCCCGAGCTGGCGAGCGAGTTCTTGGCATGCGCCTCGACCAGCCGGTCGCGTGAGACGACCTGGGTCAGCACCACCTGCGCCGCAGAGCCGGCGATCGTGTAGACGGTGCCGATGAAGAACGCCACCGCATACAGCCAAGGCATCGCGAGCCAGCCCAGCCACCAGGCCAGTGGCACGCTCGCGACCGCGAAGGCCAGCATCGTCTCGCCGGCGATGTAGACCGGCAGCTTGCGCACCCGGTCCAGCCAGACGCCGCCCGGCAGCGAGAACAGGATGAACGGCGCGATCTCCATCGCGGTCAGGCGCCCCATCTGCGTCGGCGTGGCCTGCAGCAGCACCGCGGCCGTCAGCGGCAGCGCGAGCATCGTCACCTGCCCGCCGAGCGAGCTGATCAGGATCGACGACCACAGGCGGCGGTAGACCGCGTCGCGCAGCAGGTCGTCAGGGGCCAGCCGAAAGCGGCGGGCCAGTGCTTGAAACCATGACCTCATGGGTCTTCATTCCTTCTCGGCCATGCATGCGCCTTGCCTGGGTAAGGCAAGGCCCGCGTGGGGAAAGCAGCGAAAGAGGAGGGCCGTGTTTCCGATTCTTCCGCCGAGGGGGACTCGGCGGCCGCCCGAAACTACCGGGCGCGAAGCCGAATGTCCGCTAGTGCGGGATGCCTCCCGCCATGACGACAAATGCCACCGGTCGGTGACCGGAGCAGCGTCGGGTGATGGCGTCGGCGGGCTTCATCGGGAACGTGGGGCAGGTGACGCGAAATGCGTGCGCGGATCCTATCAGCCGCACCAATGAGCACGCAAGCGAACGGGCTTCGCAAACGTGGGGGGGACACGCCCTCGATCGCCGATAATTTGACGATGCAGGACCGCACGGCGCTCGATCGCTACTTCACCGAACAGGTGGTGGGCGAGCCCATCGTCATCGCCATGGGGCCCAGTGAAGGCGTACGGCGCGAACCCCAGCGTGGCCTGCGCCTGCATCTTCTCGAGGCCCAGGCCGAGCTGCTCGGGCATGCGGCGCGCGGGCTGGTCTCGCCGCTGAACGGCGACGCGGGGTTCGGCCAACCGGTCTCGACGCAGGCGCTCGTGCGTGCACGGCGTCGCTTGCTGGTGCTCGCGCTGTTCGCGATCCTCGCGCTGTGGAGCATATTGCTGTGGTGGATCTTCGAGCGCGTGGCTCGATGAACTCCTGATGAATCCCCAACCCGAAGCTCCGCACGTGACCGACAAGCCCCAGGACACCTTGGTCATCGACCCGGTGAAGATGAACATCGTGAACCGCATCGCCGCGGACACGGTGCTCGCGGGCGACTTCCTGTTCAAAGGCGGCGTGCTGCTGCAAGGCACGTTGCAAGGCGTGGGCGAGATCGCCGGGCGGCTGGTCGTGTGGCACGACGCACGGCTGATCGGGCGCTTCCGCATCCTGGGCGATCTGTACCTTCTGGGCCAGCTCGGCGAAGCCACCGAAACCGAGGACGAGGTCGACGAGCAGACCGAGATCGAATGCCAGGGCACGGCCTACGTCGCCAGCAGCGGCGTCAGCACCGGCACGCTGATCGCCGCCAAACTGCGCATGTATGATGGAGCGGTCCTGCAGGGGCCCTTCCGCACCTTGCGCAACGCGCAGTCGCTGCCGGTGTTGCACGGCGACGCCTGACGCCCCGGCACCCTGCCCTTTCCGCCCTCACGCACCGCCCATGGACAACGACGACTTCCCTGCGCCGGCCGAAGGCGGCAGCGACCCCGCCAGCCCGGCACCGGCGCCCGAAGTACCGATGGGCCAGCCCATGCCCGAGACCCAGCGTGTGCCGACCTTGCTGCCGCGCATGCAGGCGGTGGCGTCGCCGCCGGCCGGCGAGCTGCGCGTGTCCACCCTCGGCTCCGGCCTGTCCTTCGTCGGCAACGCCCGCATCGACGGCTCGCTGACCGTGGCCGGCGAGGTGCAGGGCAACATCGAGCTGGAAGGCAGCGGCAGCGGCCACGTGACGATCACCCAATCGGGCACCGTGGTCGGCGACATCCGCGCCCGCAACATCTCGGTGCTCGGCCAGACGGTCGGCACGCTCGATGCCTCGGGCGGCCGGGTCTCGCTGCACGACACGGCCAGCGTGTCCGGCCGCATCCGCTACACCCACCTGCAGGTCAATGGCGCCGACCTCAACGCCCAGCTGGAGCGCGTGCGCCCCGAGGGCGATGGGGCCGCCGGCTCACGCTGAGCCGGCCGGCGCGCCGCCCGTGGCCACCACCGACGAGTTGCGCCGGGCCGCGCTCGAGCGCTCGGCCCGGCGCAACGCCGAAGTGGCGCGCCGCCGGCTGCGCTGGCGCTGGGTGGCCTGGGCGGTGTACAAGCTGCTGATCTGGACTTTGCCGCTGCTGCTGCTGGCCGAGCTGTACTGGGCGCTGTGGTTGCGGGACCATCCGATGCCCGAGGCCCTGCAACCGCTGCTTCACCGGCCCGCAAGCACCCGCTCACCCCATGCGCCATCATCATCGCCCCCCGCGTCCGCCGGCGGCACCCAACCCCAAGGAGACCCTTGACGTGAACGGCCAAGACAACCAACGCGCACCGGCCCGGCTGGTGCCTGCCGAGCAGCTGAACAACATCTCGAGCCTGGTCGCCGAAGGCGCGCAGTTCGAAGGCACCTTCAGCGCGAAGGCCGACCTCGGGCTGAAGGTCGACGGCATGCTCAAGGGCGACATCCGGCTCGAGAACGGCGGCACGGTCCACGTGGGCGCCACCGGCATCGTCGAAGGCACCACCATCGAGGCCGACCATGTGCTGATCGAGGGCAAGGTGCGCGGCACCGTGATCGCGCGCAAGACGCTCGAGATCACCGGCTCGGCCACGCTGATGGGCGATGCGATGTACGACGCGCTGCTCGACGTGCATCCGCGCGCCCGGCTGCGCGGCAAGATCGAGTTCCGCGGCGAGATGGACCTGGCCGAGGAATAGCTCGCCTCGCGGCCGTCAGCGCGCCGCGTCGAATGGCGAGCGGATGTCCGCCAGGAACTTCTGCGCCCGCGGGTGCTGTGGCCGGTTGAAGAAGTCCGCCGGCGTGGCCTGCTCGAGCACCCGGCCGGCGTCCATGAACCAGACGCGATCGGCCACCTCCCGCGCGAAGCCCATCTCGTGGGTGACGCAGACCATGGTCATGCCGTCGCGGGCGAGATCGCGCATCACCAGCAGCACCTCGCCGACCATCTCGGGGTCGAGCGCGCTGGTCGGCTCGTCGAACAGCATCAGCGGCGGCTGCATCGCCAGCGCCCGTGCGATGGCCACCCGCTGCTGCTGACCGCCCGACAGCTCGGAGGGCATCGCGTGGGCCTTGTGCGCCAGGCCCACGCGCTCGAGCAGCGCCATCGCCCGCTCGCGCGCCGCAGCCGGTTTCAGCCGGCCCAGATGGATGGGCGCGAGCGTGCAATTGCCCAGGGCGCTCAGGTGCGGGAACAGGTTGAACTGCTGGAACACGAAGCCGATGTGCGAGCGGAACTCGTTGAGGTCCAGGCCCGGTGCGTGGATGTCCTGACCGTCGATCGTGATGCGGCCGGATCGGATCGGCTCCAGCCGGTTCAGCGTGCGGATCAGCGTCGACTTGCCCGAGCCCGACGGGCCGCAGACCACCACCACCTCGCCCTTGGCGACCGAGCCGGTCACGTCGACCAGCGCGTGGTAGTCGTCGAACCACTTGTTGACGGCGTCGAGCTGGATCATGCGGTGCGTGGGGCGGGGGTTTCGCGCCGGGCCAGGCGGCGTTCGAGCCAGTAGGCCCAGCGCGTCAGCCCGAAGCAGAGGATGAAATAGGTCAGGGCCAGCAGGCCGTAGATCTCGGCCGGCCGGGTCAGCACCTGGGCGCTGATCTGCGAGGCGATGAACGACACCTCGGACAGGCTGACCACGTACCCCAGCGAGGTCTCCTTGATCGTCGAGACGAACTGGTTGATCAGCGACGGCAGCATGTGCCGCAGCGCCTGCGGCAGGATCACCAGCCGCATCGCCTGCAGCCAGCTCAGGCCACAGGAACGTGCACTCTCCACCTGCCCGCGCGGCAGGCCCTCGATGCCGGCCCGGATGATCTCGGCCAGGTAGGCGCCGTCGAATACCACCAGCGCCGCCAGCATCGTCAGGAACTGGTTGGTCTTGACCCCCGTGAGGCTGGGGATCAGGAAGTAGGCCCAGAACACCACCATCAGCAACGGGGTGCCGCGCACCACGTAGATCAGGCCCATCGCCGGCCAGCGCAGCGCGCGCCACGGGCTCACGCGCGCCAGCGCCATCGCCAGCCCGACCGGGAACGCCAGCAACAGCCCGAGCGAGGCCAGCAGCAGCGTCAGCGCCAGCCCGCCGAGCGGTCCATTGGGGTACTGCCCGATCAGGAAGTACAGCCAGTAGTCTTGGAACAGTTCGACCATCTCAGTGCCGCCCCCGCGCGCTGCGCCTGTGCTCGTAGCCGACGGCGAGCGCGGTGATGAGGATCGACACGCCCAGGTAGCCGGCGGTCGCGAAGGCGAAGGCCTCGAAGCTGCGGAAGGTCGCGCTTTCGACCTGCTGGGCCTGGTACAGCAGCTCGGCCACGCCGACCACCATCGCCATGCTGGTGTTCTTCCACAGGTTCAGCGTCTGCGAGATCAGCGGCGGCACCGTGATGCGCAGCGCCTGCGGCAGCACGACGCGCCGCATCGCGGCGAGGAAACCCAGGCCCAGAGCCCGCGCCGCTTCCATCTGCTCGCGCGGCACGGCGCGCACGCCGCTGCGGATGTCCTCCGACATGTAGGCCGCGGTGTACAGCGTCAGCGCGATCACCGCCGCGGCCACCTCGATGTTGCCGCGGTACAGCCACTGCCTGAGCGCGTCGGGCAGCAGCTCGGGCGCGCCGAAGTACCAGAACAGGATGTGCGCCAGCAGCGGCACGTTGCGGATGGCCTCGACGAACGCGAAGCCCGCGCCCGCGAGCAGCCGGGACGGCGTCAGGCGCAGCATCGCCACCAGCAGCGCCAGCGGCAGCGCCAGCACCAGCGTGCCGGCCGCGAGCTTGAGCGACAGCCAGAAGCCCGCGACGAGCTGCTCGTGGTAGGGGCCCGCGCTCAGCAGGGCGAGATCGAACTCCGGCATCGCCCGGCGGCGCCGCTGGCGTCGATCAATCGATCTTGTCGGTCTCGATCTTGAACGGACGCGACGGGAACTTCATCTTCGTCGCGGGCCCGAACCACTTGGCGAACAGCTTCTCGGCCTCGCCCGAGCGCTCGAGATCGCGCAGCACGCCGTCGACCAGCCCCTTCATGCCGGCCTCGCCCTTCTTCAGGCCGAGCGCCAGGTGCTCGGTGCTGATGCTGGCGGGCAGGATCACGTAGTCCTTCTGTGCCGGCCCCAGCTTGCTGAAGTCGTCGATCAGCGAGGTCTCGTCGTTCACGTAGGCCACGCCCTTGCCCTGCTGCAGCGCGAGAAAGGCCTGCGGGCTGTTGTCGAACGAGACGACCTCGGCGCCGGGCACGAGCTTGCGGATGTTCTGCTCCATCGTCGAGCCTTTGACCGTCAGCACCTTCTGCCCGGCGAGCTGCGCCGGCTGCTGGATGCCGCTGGCCTTCTTGGTCATCACCTTCTGCCCGGTGATGAAGGTCGACAGCGAGAAATCGATCAGCGCCTCGCGCTCCTTGTTGTGGGTCAGCGAGGCAGCGAGGATGTCGACACGGCCCTGCTGCAGCTCAGGCACGCGGGCGGCCACGGCGAGCTGCTTGAGCGTCGTCTTCACGCCCAGCTTCTTCGCCACGGCCTGGCACAGGTCGACGTCGTAGCCGACGATCTCGCGGCTCTTCGGATCGACGAAGCTGAAGGGGTCGTCGGTGCCGAGCACACCGCACACGAGCTCGCCGCGGGCCTTGACGTCGGCCACCTGGTCGGCATGGGCCAGTGGCGCCAGCGTGGCGATCAGGGCCAGGGCGAGCAGGCGGAATCGGGTCTTCATCAACTCTCTCCTTGCGTGAAGAGCGCCGACTATAGAAGGATCGCGCCGAATATGCTGATGCGGTTTTCGCCGCCGGCGCAGCGTCTCAGGAGCGGTAGTCGGCGTTGATGCTGACGTAGTCGTGCGAGAGGTCGCAGGTCCACACGGTGGCGCTCCCGCCGCCGCGGTGCAGGTCGACCCGCACGGTGATCTCGGCCTGCTTCATCACCCGCTGGCCGTCTTCCTCTCGGTAGGCGGGGTGGCGGCCGCCCTCGCGGGCGACGTGCACGTCGTCGAGGTACAGGTCGATCAGGCCCTGGTCCAGGTCGGCGATGCCGGCGTAGCCGACCGCGGCGAGGATGCGGCCGAGGTTGGGGTCGCTGGCGAAGAAGGCCGTCTTGACCAAGGGCGAGTGGGCAATCGCATAGGCGACCTGCTGGCACTCGGCCTCACTGCGGCCGCCGTCGATGCGGATCGTGATGAACTTGGTCGCGCCCTCGCCGTCGCGCACGATGGCCTGCGCCAGCTCGCGCGCCACCGCGAACACCGCCGCCTGCAACGCCTGGCCCTCGGTGCTCGACAGCGAGGTGATCGGCGCGTGGCCGGCCTGGTTCGTCGCGATCAGCACGAAGGAATCGTTGGTCGAGGTGTCGCCGTCGATCGTGATGCGGTTGAACGATTCGTCGGCCGCGGCCTTGACCAGCGGCTGCAGCAGGCCGGCGTCGATCACCGCATCGGTCGCGACGAAGCCGAGCATCGTCGCCATGTTTGGGCGGATCATCCCGGCGCCCTTGGAGATGCCGGTCACGTGGACCTCGCGGCCGCCGATCGTCAGGGTGCGCGACGCGGCCTTGGGCAGCGTGTCGGTCGTCATGATGCCCTCGGCCGCGCGCGCCCAGTTCGCCGGCGAGCGGTCGGCCAGCGCCGCCGGCAGGCCGGCTTCGATGCGCTCGACCGGCAGCGTCTCCATGATCACGCCGGTGGAAAACGGCAGCACCTGCTCGGCCGCGATGCCGAGCTGGCCGGCCAGCGCCACGCAGCTTCGGCGCGCGCGCGCCAGGCCATCGGCCCCGGTGCCGGCGTTGGCATTGCCGGTGTTGACGACGATCGCCCGAATGCCCTGGCCGGCCGCCAGGTGCTCACGGCAGACCTGCACCGGCGCGGCGCAGAAGCGGTTGCTGGTGAAGACCCCCGCCACCGCCGAGCCCTCGGCCAGCGTGACGACGACCAGATCCTTGCGGTTGGCCTTGCGGATGCCGGCTTCGGCGATGCCCAGGCTGACGCCAGCCACAGGGGCGAGACTGGACGGGTCGGGGGCGGTCAGGTTGACGGGCATGGCGGGCTTCCGGTGAATCCGAGAGAGGCAAAGGCCCCGGATTGTAGGGACGCGGGGCGGCTGGGGGATGCCCCCAGCCGCCCCGGCCCGCCTCCACTGACAGCGTCGTTTCTTGTGGCAAGTGTCCGGCTTCAGGCCGCCCGGGTCCAGGTGAAGAACTGCTCCTGCAGCCGCACGGGCGCGCGCTGCGCCATGGCCGGGCGGTGCACCGGGGCCGGCCGCGCGCCATGCGACACCTGGATGGCCAAGTGGTTGAGGGTCTGGAAGCGCAGCAGCCGCTCGAGCGCGCGCTGCATGGCGATCAGCTGCTTGCCCAGCAGGGCCTCTTCGGCGTTACGCAGGCAGTCTTCGATCAGGGCCCGGGCGAACGCGGCGGCCGTGCCGAGCTCGGTGTACTCGCGGGCCAGCTGGCGGCAACGGGCCTGCTCTGCCAGCAGCATGTCTTCGAGCGTGTGCATGGGGTACTCCTTCCTGTGCGATGGGTGGTGCCCCGCGAGGGCACCTGGCTTGGGGCGCCGGATCGGCTCCGGCACGGTGTGCATTGCACCGCGCCGCGCTTCCCGTTTCGACGCGCGTGTCGCGCCGATCGGCACGGCACGCGAGACGAAAGACAGACGATCCGCCGGCGCCTCCTTCGATGGTTCAGGTCAGGTCCGGTCGCCGTGCCGGCTGACCCATTCGAGCAGGCGCAGGGCGATGCCGCCCAGCGGCCAGGGCTTGCGCGGCGTGCCGCACTCGCCACGCGGCCCTTCGGGCGGCGGCGCGGGCTCCGCCTTGGGGTTGAAGCCCGGCAGCTGCGGGATCGCGCCCACGTGGAAGGCCCTGAACGGCACGTCCTTGTGGTACTCGACGAGGAAGTCGACCCAGGTCGTGTCCTTGAGGAAGTCGATCACCCCGCGTTGAAGTGGCGGATTCTGGTCAGGGTTGACGTCGACATAGAACGTCGAGCGCCAGTCCCAGATGCCGTCGAGCAACGGATCGGGCAGGAAGATGTTCATCGCCAGCGCCGAGGAGCTGAAATCCCAACGGATCTTGTTGGAATCGTCGAGCCAGGGCACGTCGTTGTCCCCGTAGGCCTTGATTCCATCCAGCAGCTTCACGAGATGGGCCGCCTCTGACTGGATCGCGGAATGGCCGACGGCCTGCCGTTGCAGCATCGTTGCAAGGCTGCACAGGTCGGTAAGCTGATCGGGTGTTTCGAGCTCCCAGCCTGTTTCGGAGTCGTACTGCTGGGCGTCGAGAATGGCCTGGCGAATCATGGCCACGACCTTCGGGCGGTCGGCCGGCGTTGCACCCTGCAGGGCTTTCAGCAGGGCGTCGGACAACCGATCCACGCCATCGGCGATACCTGTCATGCGCGACAGCTCGACCACGCCGCCCACCGTCGGATGGCGCGGCCTCGCTTGCAAGGCTTTGTGGTTCTCCTCGGAGAACCAGCCCGCCACCTGTTGCGAGGTGGCCGTGCCCACCTGCTGCAAACGCTGGAAGACCGCGGGGTAGGAAGCCCCCGAGGTGAAGAAGTTGTAGTTGCAGTAGCCGGTCGCGTAGTTGGCGTACGGTGCGACGGTGTGCAGTACCTCGACCGACATGTTGAAGCAGTTGTTGAAGTGAATCACGGCGGGCCTGGGCGCGCCCTGCTCGATGGCGCTGCGCAAGGCCTGGCCGAGCTGGTAGGTCGAGAGGTAGGTACTGTTTGCCGGCAATCCCGGGAACCCTCCGGGCAGCCCTGGGAAGCCGCCCGGAAGCACTGGGCTTCCGTCACCGTGGACCGGTGCGCAATCGCGGTCGGAGAAGTGCCACTCGAACTTGCCGCCTTCAGTGACGCGGCGCCAAGTCAGCTGCCGCCGGTTGACGTCGGGCAGGTAGCCCGCGCCATGGCCCTCGATCGCCAGCACCAGTGCAGCCCGCGGAAAGCGCTCGTGCGCCTGTGCGATGAGGCCTGCCAGCGTCCGCTCGGACGAGAAATCATGCTTCCAGCGAGATACCACCTGCATCGCCTCGGGCTCGCCAGCAGGGATGTCGATCAACCAGGAGTTGTCGTCGACCCGATCGATCAGGGCCATCACGTGCGTGCCGGCCGATGCGACGCCCTTCATTGCCTCGACAAGCGGGTGGGATTGCACCGAGGTCGTCGCGCCATCTGGGAAATTGCTCAGCACCTCGTCGGAGCCAAATGGTGCATAGACGACCAGAACCACGCCTTCTGTCTTGATTCCGGTGTCGCAAATGTTGGGCATCGCCATGGTGATTTCTCCTTGGTTGTGAGGCAGGCAGACGCGTCACGCCATACAGCGCGCGGGCGACACGCGCACCTTAGACGGCAGCCATTACCATCCCAACGCACGGCTGCCAACGACAAGGCGCCGATCGCTAGACGATTGCTGAACGATCCCGGTTGCGACGCCCAACTACCCCCCTAGCTTGAGGCCCCATTCCATGCCGTCGCCGCGCACACGCCCTTCCCGTCTGGTCATCGAAGCGCTCTTGACCGCCGGTCTGAACGCCCACCGCCGGGGAAGTCTGGGCGAGTTGCCGCCACGCCATGCTCGATTGCGGACCGTGCTCCATGAGCGCTGGCTAGCCCCTGTGATCGGCACGCTGGCCGACGCACCGCCGCCGTCGCGGCGGGCGGCCATCGCGGCCATGGTTCTGTTGCGCTGGGCGCTGGTGCAATTGCGCCCGGACCGAGGGGAGGGCCTCGACGGGATCAACGAACACGCCTGGCTCTACAGCACAAGCTGGCGTCCCTTGTTGGCAATCGCCTGCCACCACGGATTCATCGTCGTGCCGGCGTTCCCCTCGCGATATCGACGGCGCGCAGAGGAGGCGCCGCTCGAGAACCTGTGCGGACTGTGGGCGGTGGGCCACAGCACCTTGTACCGCTATCTCGACAAGGGCCGGCGCCAGTTGGTGGACCTGTTCGCCGAGCCCTCGGCAACCGGCGAGCAGCGGTTGGAGATGCGCCGGCAAGCCCAGGTGGCGCTGGCCACGCTGCCTGCGCCAAGCGACGGCTGGCCCGACTGGCACCGGACGCAGGCCCAGGCGGCCTTGATGGCCGGGGCGGTAACGGACGGCATATGGCATCTCTGGCAGGCAGGAGATACGCCTGCCGTCTTCGGCGCTCTGCAGCGCTACGGCACCGAGGCGGCCGGTTCTCCCGAAACGGATGCGCTCCTTGCCGCGATGGACGCCCAGACTTCCTGGACCACTCGCCAGCGCTTCGAGCTCGCGCTGCGTCGGGCCCACCTTTGGCGCTATCGACACGACAACGCCCTGGAGGACGAGGCGCTTCGCCGAGCGCTGCGCCTGGCCGACGAGTTGGCCGACCCGCTTTGCCTGGGCATCGCCCATGCATCGATCGGGCGATTCCACGAGACCCGCGACCGAGACCGCGCCTTTGCTTGCTATGAAGAGAGCGTCGAACACCTGCGGCGGGTGATCGGCCAGGCTGACCACCCGGACCGCGAACAGGCGGTGCAGGAGTACGCCGTTTGCATCGTCCGCCTGGCCTGGCTGCACCTGCGGCGAAACAACCCACGCGCGAAGGCCCTGCTCGATCAAGTCCAGCAACTCGACCAGGAACATGCGTTGCCCGGCGACATCGTCGGGCCGCTTGAACAGACCTGGGGTGAGTACTGGCGCTGCGTCGGCGACGCCAATCGGGCCCTGGAACACAAGCACAAGGCCTTGATCGTCTATGAACGGCTGGGCGATCAGCGCGCCGTGCTCAATACCTATCGCAACCTGAGCCTGATCTACGGCGAGGCGCGCAATTTCGAGCGCGCGCTGGACTACGGCCAGCGGGTCATCAACGCGGCGAGAAGCGTCGTCGTCGAGCCGGAAGTGTTGGCGGGCACACACGGCAACCTCGGCGTGGCCTACTTCTACCAAGGCGATCTTGACCGGGCCATCGAGGAGTATCAGAGCGTCCTGGACATCGAACAGGCCGCCGGGCTGCGGGCGCACCTGGGCATGGCTCACTACAACCTCGCCGAGGCCTACTACAAGCGGTTCCAGCGCACCGGCGATCCTGACGACGAGGCGCGCGGTGATCGCCACGCCGCCGCGGCAGCACGCGTCAGCGCCGAAGACAACGCGCCCGGGCTGGAGGCTTCGGTACGCAGCCTGAAGCAGGGCGTCCTGGGCGCGGGGGAAGGCCCTGACAGGCTGATCCCGGCCGAGTACGCCGCCCACTTCGAAGAGATGGCCGACATCCAGCGCCTGCGCACCAGCCTGGCGGTTCCGCAAGGTGCCGCCCAGCAGGCACGGACTCACCTTGCAATCGCCCGCGCCTACCTCGCCATCGCCGCCAAAGAGCGTGAAGCCGCGCTCGCGCTGGCCGGGCGCCACGGGCTGGCCGAGGATTTCAGTGCAGAGCTGGAAGCGTTGCGCCAGACCTTCGCCCGCGAACTCACTCGAGAGCAGCGCCTGGCGCAAGACTGGAGCAGCCGTGGCGACGACCTGCTGGGCAGCGAGCGTCGCCAGGCCGTGCTGGCCCATGTGCTTGCCCAGGGCAGCATCAACAAGAGCACCTACGCCGAAGTGGCCTCGGTCAGCCTGGCCACCGCGTCGAAACACCTTGGCCTGCTGGCCGAGCGCGGGCTGCTGGTGCAGACCGGCAAGGGGCCCAGCACGAAGTACCGGCTCGCCGACGGGTCGTGAGGCGGCTCTCCATGCCCGGGCGCAACCCGGACATCGAGAGGCTCCATGCGCCGAAAACGGCGTCCGGGCTCGTCAGGCCAGCCGGCCGTGGCAGGCCTTGTACTTCTTGCCGCTGCCGCAAGGGCAAGGGTCGTTGCGGCCCACGCGCGGCACTTCGGCGACGAGCGTCGCCGGGTCGGCTTCCTGGCTCACGCTGCCGTCTTCGTTCGGGTGGGTGTAGGTCACGTTCGAGATGCGCTCGGCCTTGTCCTCGATCGCCTCGGCGGCCTCGCTGACCTGCTCCTGGGTCTGGATGCGCACGGTCATCAGCACCCGTGTGACTTCCATCTTCACCACGTCGAGCAGCTGCGCGAACAGCTCGAAGGCCTCGCGCTTGTATTCCTGCTTCGGGTTCTTCTGCGCATAACCGCGCAGGTGGATGCCCTGGCGCAGGTAATCCAGCGCGGCCAGGTGCTCGCGCCAGTGAGAATCCATCGACTGCAGCAGCACCATGCGCATGAACGGCGTGAACTGCTCGGCTCCGACCAGCTCGAGCTTGGCCTGGAAGGCCGCGTCGGCGGTCTGGATGACCTTCTCGAGGACGTCGTCGTCGGTGATCGAGTCGCTGGCCTGCACCATCGGCTGCAGCGCGACGTCGATCTGCCATTCGTCGCGCAGCACCTTTTCCAGGCCGGGCAGGTCCCACTGCTCTTCGACGCTCTCGGGCGGGACGAAGGTGCGCACGACGTCGGTCATCGTGGCCTTGCGCAGGTTGGTGATCTGCTCGGTCAGCGTTTCGGCTTCGAGGATCTCGCCGCGCTGCTGGTAGATGACCTTGCGCTGGTCGTTGCTGACGTCGTCGTACTCGAGCAGCTGCTTGCGGATGTCGAAGTTGCGTGCCTCGACCTTGCGCTGCGCCGATTCGATCGAGCGCGAGACGATGCCGGCCTCGATGGCCTCGCCCTCGGGCATCTTCAGCCGCTCCATGATCGCCTTCACGCGGTCGCCGGCGAAGATGCGCATCAGCGGGTCTTCGAGCGACAGGTAGAAGCGCGAGGCGCCCGGGTCGCCCTGGCGGCCGGAGCGGCCGCGCAGCTGGTTGTCGATGCGGCGGCTTTCGTGGCGCTCGGTGGCCACGATGCGCAGGCCGCCCTCGGCCTTGACCTTCTCGTGCAGGCCCTGCCATTCGTCCTGCAGCTGCTTGATGCGGCGGGCCTTCTCGTCGGCCGGAATCGCATCGTCGGCCTCGATGAACTGGACCTGCTTCTCGACGTTGCCGCCCAGCACGATGTCGGTGCCGCGGCCGGCCATGTTGGTCGCGATCGTGATCACGCCCGGCCGGCCGGCCTGCGCGACGATCTCGGCTTCCTTCGCGTGCTGCTTGGCGTTGAGCACCTGGTGCGGCAGCTTCGCCTGTTGGAGCAGGCCCGAGATCAGCTCGGAGTTCTCGATCGAGGTCGTGCCCACCAGCACCGGCTGGCCGCGCTGGTGGCAATCGCGGATGTCCTCGACAACCGCGTTGTACTTCTCGCGCGCCGTCTTGTAGACGAGATCGAGCTCGTCCTTGCGGATCGTCGGCTTGTTCGGCGGGATCACCACGGTCTCCAGGCCGTAGATCTCCTGGAACTCGTAGGCCTCGGTGTCGGCCGTGCCGGTCATGCCGCCGAGCTTGGCGTACATGCGGAAGTAGTTCTGGAAGGTGATCGAAGCGAGCGTCTGGTTCTCGCTCTGGATCTGCACCTTCTCCTTGGCCTCGACCGCCTGGTGCAGGCCGTCGGACCAGCGCCGGCCCGTCATCAGGCGGCCGGTGAATTCGTCGACGATCACCACCTCGCCGTTCTGCACCACGTAGTGCTGGTCGCGGTGGTAGAGGTGGTTGGCCCGCAGCGCCGCGTACACGTGGTGCATCAGCGTGATGTTGGCCGGGTCGTACAGGCTCGCGCCCTCGACCAGCAGCCCGGCCTCGGCCAGGATGCGCTCGGCGTTCTCGTGCCCGTCCTCGGTCAGGAAGACCTGGTGGCTCTTCTCGTCGACCGTGAAATCGCCCGGGTCGATCACGCCTTCGCCAGTGCGCAGGTCGAGCTCGCCGATCTGCTTCTTCAGCTTCGGCACGACGGCGTCGATGCGCACGTACAGCTCGGTATGGTCCTCGGCCTGGCCGCTGATGATCAGCGGCGTGCGGGCCTCGTCAATCAGGATCGAGTCCACCTCGTCGACGATGGCATAGGTCAAGGCGCGCTGCACGCGGTCGCCCAGCTCGTAGACCATGTTGTCGCGCAGGTAGTCGAAGCCGAACTCGTTGTTGGTGCCGTAGGTGATGTCGGAAGCGTACGCGGCCTGCTTCTCGGCACGGTCCATGCCGGGCACGTTGACGCCCACCGTCATGCCCAGGAAGTTGTACAGGCGCCCCATCCACTCGGCGTCGCGCCGGGCGAGGTAGTCGTTGACGGTCACCACGTGCACGCCCTTGCCGGGCAGCGCATTCAGGTACACCGGCAGCGTGGCCATCAGCGTCTTGCCTTCGCCGGTGCGCATCTCGGCGATCTTGCCGGCGTGCAGCGCCATGCCGCCCATCAGCTGCACATCGAAATGGCGCATCTTCAGCGTGCGCTTGCCGGCTTCGCGCACCACGGCGAAGGCCTCGGGCAGCAGGCCGTCAAGCGTCTCGCCCTTGGCCAGGCGCTCGCGGAACTCGGCCGTCTTGGCTTGCAGCGCTGCATCGTCGAGCGACGAGAAGCTGGGCTCGAGCGCGTTGATCTGCTCGACCGTGCGACGGTAGCCTTTGAGCAGGCGGTCGTTGCGACTGCCGAAAATCTGGGTCAGGAGCTTGGGCAACATGCGGCGCAGCAGTTGAAGTCTGGCGGGTGGGGTCGGGCAGGCCGTGCGACGCGCGCGCTGCACGGGGCCGACTGAGGTGGGGCCGGGCGCCGAATTCACAAGCGCGGGCGCGGCCCCTGCAACGGAAAGCGCGCCCGTCTCAGGCAGCCACGCAGTGGCCGCGCGACACAGGCGCGAAACCCGATGAGTTTAGCACCCGGGTCGGGCGCGCCTGCTCAGGGGCGCTGCAGCGGCGCCACGGCGGCCGCCACCGGCGGCGGGTTCGCCTGCGCGGCCGTTCGCGTCGCGGGCGATGTCGGCGCGCTGGCGACCAGGAACTTCGCCGGATCCTGCATCACGCCATCGACCAGCACCTCGAAATGCAGGTGCGGGCCGGTCGATCGGCCGGTGTTGCCGACCAACGCCACTTGCTGGCCGCGCTTGATCAGATCTCCCACCTTGACGAGGATGCGCTGGGTGTGGGCGTAGCGCGTCGTCAGGCCATTGCCGTGGTCGATCTCGAGCAGGTTTCCGTACTGCGGGTGCCAGCCGGCCGACGTGACCATGCCGCCTGCGGCGGCGGCGATCGGCGTGCCGGGCTCGGCCGAGAAATCAAGCCCGGTGTGCAGCGCCGGGCGGCCGGTGATCGGATCGGTGCGGAAGCCGAAGCCGGATCCGATCGGCGCATCGACCGGTCGGCTGTTCGGGATCATCAGGGACTTCAGGCGCGACTCGAACAGGCGCGATTCGGCCAGCGTGAACACATCGCCATGCTGCTCGGCCAATTGCTCCAGGCCAGCGAGCGCGGCATCGAGTTGCTCCAGCGTCGGGTGGGCGAGCGGCAGGTACGGGCCGCCCTGGCCGGCCACGGCGGCCCGCGCCGGCCCGCCGGGCGCCGGTGCCGGGCGCTGCAGCGCCTTGAGTTCGTCGGGCTTCACGCCCGCCAGTCCGGTGACGCGCTCGCCCATGGCCTCCAGGTTGACCATGCGCGCCTGCATCTCGCCGACCTTGCGCGCCATCGCGTCGAGGTTGACCTGCATGAAGCGCTCGCGCTGGGCGATCTCGTCGCGCACCACCAGGCGCACGAGCTGGCTGACGACCGGCCAGCCCTCGCGCGCCGCCTTCAGGAAGATGAAGTGGTAGACGGCACCGGAAAGCAGCAGCAGCGCCGCCACCAGGCTGAACAGCGCCACGGCGATCTGCAACCGGCTCAGGCTCAGCACGCGGGTGCGCGCCAGGCCGCCGTGGGTGATCAGTATCTGCATCGTTAAACTCCTTGGCCGATGTCTGCCCCTGTCCCACCCGGCCCTCACACCCGGCCGCTGCACGAAGCCTTGTCGGCCAGCACCACGCTGGCTGATCTGCTGCGGCGGCTGAAGGAGGCCGAAGCGCGGCTGGAGACCGTACGCGGGGTGCTGCCGCCTGGCCTGAAGCCCCACGTGCGTGCGGGCGTCCTGGACGAGACCGGCTGGAACCTGCTGGTGCCCAACGGCGCGGTGGCCGCAAAATTGCGCCAGTGCCTGCCGGAAATCGAGCAGGCATTGGTCGAGCGGGGGTGGAAGCCTACGTCAGTCCGCGTGAAGGTTCAATCCGGACAGGCGTAAGAGTCTTGAGGAAAAGGCAATGGTGCCGGCTATCCGAATCGAACGGATGACCTACCGCTTACAAGGCGGTTGCTCTACCAGCTGAGCTAAGCCGGCACGGCCCAAGTCGTTGATTCTAGGGCGCTCACTTGACGCGCTTGAGCGCCGGGCGGGGCGGCGGCGGCGGCTCGTCGCCGTCATCGCCCATTGGGCCGGCTGCGCCGGTCGGGGCGGCCGGTGCCGTGGTCGGCGCGGCGCTGGTGGCGTCGGTCCGCGCGAGGCGCAAACCGCGCGGCGGGCGGGCGGCGCCGGCCACGTCGGCCCCGGGCTCGGCGGACAGAGGCACACCGGCCGATGCGCCCTCGGGTGCGCTGGAAGGCATCGGGAACGCCATGCCCTGCCCGTTCTCGCGCGCGTAGATGGCCACCACATGGTCGACCGGCACGAGGATCTCCCGAGCCACGCCGCCGAAGCGGGCCTTGAACTCGATGAACTCGTTGCCCAGCTTCAGCCCGCTGGTGGCCTCGAAGCCGACGTTGAGCACGATCTCGTTGTTCTTCACGTACTCGTTGGGCACCTGCACGCTCGCATCGACGAACACCGCCAGGTAAGGCGTGAAGCCGTTGTCGGTGCACCAGTCGTGCAGTGCCCGAATCAGGTACGGCCGGGTCGAACTGCCCTGGTTGTCGGGGCCGGTGGGCGGCGAAGGCGGGGTCGGCGGGAGCGTGGGGGTCATGAGGGAACGGGCCGGCGGCGCCGGCTTACTTGCGCATCACCTTCTCGGAAGGCGTCAGCGCCTCGATGTAGGCCGGGCGCGAGAAGATGCGCTCAGCGTACTTCAACAGCGGCGCCGCGTTCTTCGACAGGTCGATCCCGTAGTAATCCAGGCGCCACAGCAACGGAGCGATCGCGACGTCGAGCATCGAGAAGTCGTCGCCGAGCATGAACTTGTTCTTCAGGAAGATCGGCGCCAGCTGGGTCAGCCGGTCGCGGATCTGCGCGCGGGCCTTCTCGAGCTGCTTGTCGGTCGCCTTGATGCCACGGCCCTCGAGGATGTTCACGTTCGAGAACAGTTCCTTCTCGAAGTTGAACAGGAACAGCCGAACACGCGCGCGGGCGACGGGATCGCCCGGCATCAGTTGCGGGTGCGGGAAGCGCTCGTCGATGTACTCGTTGATGATGTGCGATTCATACAGGATGAGGTCGCGTTCAACGAGGATGGGCACCTCGTTGTACGGGTTCATCAGCGCGATGTCTTCGGGCTTCGCGAACAGGTCGACGTCGCGGATCTCGAAGTCCATGCCCTTTTCGAACAGCACGAAGCGGCAGCGGTGCGAGTAGGGGCAGGTGGTTCCGGAGTAAAGCACCATCATGGCGGTGGGCTCCTTTTCAAAGCGTTCAGAAGCGGTACGGCTTGGGGCCGAAAACGGAAAAACGCAGTGGCGCCGAGGGGGCGCTCACTGCGCATGAGGCCCGGGGCGGCTCGTGCCGCACCGGACAGGCGATCATTTGATGTCTTTCCAGTACGCCGCGTTCAAGCGCCAGGCGAACAAGGTGAACACAGCCAGGAAGATCAACACCCAGACGCCCAGACGCACACGCTGGCCCTGCGCCGGCTCGCCCATCCACTGGAGGAACGCGACCAGGTCAGCCACCGCCTGGTTGTACTCGGCGGTGCTCAGCTTACCCTGGGTGATCGGTTCGAAGGCCTTGAACCGGTGGGTTTTCTTTTCCGGCTCGTGCGGATCGGCGACCTCCTCGAACACGGCGCGCTGCTGGCCTTGCAGTTCCCACAGCGGGTGCGGCATCGCGACGCTGGGGAAAGCGAGATTGTTCCAGCCGGTGGCCGTGGTGTCGTCACGGTAGTAGCTGCGCAGGTAGGTGTAGAGGTAGTCGGCACCGGTGCCCTGGCCAGCGCGCGAGCGCGCGATCACCGACAGATCCGGCGGGGCCGTGCCGAACCAGGCCTTGCCCTGCTTCGGGTCGAGCGCGACCTTCATCGTCTCGCCCACCTTGTCGGCGGCGAACATCAGGTTGTCCTTGATCTGCTCGTCGGTCAGGCCGAGGTCCTTCATGCGGTTGTAGCGCACGAACGAAGCCCCGTGGCAGTTCAGGCAGTAGTTGACGAACAGCTTGGCGCCGTTTTGCAGCGAGGCCAGGTCGGTCATGCGCTCGGTCGGGAACTTGTCCCAGGTCATGCCGCCGGTGGTGGCAAAGGCACCACTGACCAGGCACAGCGCGGCGATCCAGCCGGCAACGAGTTTCTTCATCATGGTGAGGGATCTCCTGCCGATTTCGTCAATGCGCATGGAAGGTCACGCGCTCGGGCACCGGCTTGAAGGTGCCGAGCTGGCTCCACCAGGGCATCAGCAGGAAGAAGCCGAAGTAGAACAGGGTGCCGACCTGCGACACGATCGTGCCGGCTGCCGACGGCGGCTGGATACCGAGGTAGCCGAGGATCAGGAAGATGACGACGAACACGCCGTACAGCACACTGTGCCAGGCCGGACGGTAGCGGATCGACTTCACCGGGCTGTGGTCGAGCCAGGGCAGGAAGAACAGGATGATGACCGCGCCGCCCATCACCACGACGCCCCAGAACTTGGCATCGAAGACGTTGAGCAGGAGGATGCCGACCGCCGAGGCGACGAGCACGCCGATCTTCGCGCCGCCCGAGAGACGGCCCTTGAGCACCGTGCCGATCGCACCGAGCGCAATGACCACGTCGAGCACCTTGATCATGTCATCGGTGGTCGCGCGCAGCATCGAGTAGTACGGCGTGAAGTACCAGACGGGCGCGATGTGCAGCGGGGTCTTCAACGGGTCGGCCGGGATGAAGTTGTTGTACTCGAGGAAATAGCCGCCCAGCTCCGGCGCGAAGAACAGGATCGCGCAGAAGACCATCAGGAACACGCCGACGCCGACCAGGTCGTGCACCGTGTAGTACGGGTGGAAGGGAATACCGTCGAGCGGGATGCCGGTGGCCGGGTCCTTCTTGGCCTTGATCTCGACGCCGTCGGGATTGTTCGAGCCCACGTCGTGCAACGCCAGCAGGTGCGCGACGACCAGGCCGATCAGGACCAGCGGCACGGCGATCACGTGGAAGCTGAAGAAGCGGTTCAGCGTCGCGTCACCCACCACGTAGTCGCCGCGGATCAGCAGCGACAGGTCCGGGCCGATGAAGGGAATCGCCGAGAACAGGTTGACGATCACCTGGGCTCCCCAGTAGCTCATCTGGCCCCAGGGCAGCAGGTAGCCCATGAACGCCTCGGCCATCAGACACAGGAAGATCGCGCAGCCGAAGATCCAGACCAGCTCGCGCGGCTTGCGGTACGAGCCGTACATCAGGCCGCGGAACATGTGCAGGTACACGACGACGAAGAACGCCGAGGCCCCGGTGGAGTGCATGTAGCGGATCAGCCAGCCCCACGGCACGTCGCGCATGATGTACTCGACGCTCGCGAACGCGACCGGCACGCCGGCGGCATTGAGCGCCGCGTCGGGCTTGTAGTGCATCGTCAAGAAGATGCCGGTGACGATCTGCATCACCAGCACCAGCAGGGCCAGCGAGCCGAAGAAGTACCAGACGTTGAAGTTCTTCGGAGCGTAGTACTCCGACATGTGCTTCTTGTACTCGTCGAACGCGGTGGGGAACCGGTTCTCGAACCAGACGGTGACCTTCTGGGCGAGCGGCGCGTCGGCCGGCGCGACTTTGAATTCAGCCATGGTTGCCTTTCTTGGATCTTGTCGCGTCAGGCCTTCTTGTCCTCGCCGATCAGCAGCTTGGCGTCGGAGAGGTACATGTGCGGCGGCACTTCGAGGTTGTCAGGCGCGGGCTTGTTCTTGAAGACGCGGCCGGCCATGTCGAACGTCGAGCCATGGCAGGGGCAGAGGAAGCCGCCCTTCCAGTCGTCCGGCAGCGAGGGCTGCGGGCCGGCGGCGAACTTGTCGGACGGCGAACAGCCCAGGTGCGAGCAGATGCCCACGACGACCAGGTACTCGGGCTTGATCGAGCGCGCTTCGTTCTTTGCGTACTCGGGGATCGGGTAGGCCTTGCGCTCGGAGTTCGGGTCGGCCAACTGGCCGTCGTTGCTCTTCAGGGCAGCCAGTTGCTCCGGCGTGCGGCGCACGACCCAGACCGGCTTGCCGCGCCACTCGACAGTCATCTTCTCCCCGGGCTTCAGGCCACCGATGTCGACCTCGACGGGGGCGCCGGCGGCCTTCGCACGCTCCGACGGGGCGAAGGTGCTGACAAAGGGCACGGCCGCCGCCACGCCACCCACGGCACCCGCGCAACTGGTGGTGATCAGCCACGTGCGCTTGCCTTGGTCCACCGCGTTATCACTCATGGGGGTCCTTCTTGGAGCTCTGGAAGACTTGGTGAGACGCGGCTATCGAAGGGATCCGGTCTCGGGCAATCGGGCATTTTAGCGGACAACATGCACGGAGCCTGACGGCCGCTGTCGTGCGCGACGAACGCGGTCGATTCGATTGACAGCGAAGCGTCAGCGGCAATACTGCAAGCGGGCGCCGCGGCGACGGCTCGGCACCGCACTGCATCCACAAGCCACAAGGAGTCTCACATGGGGTTCGCGACGGAGTTCAGGGAATTCGCGATGAAGGGCAATGTCGTCGACCTCGCGGTCGGCGTCATCATCGGGGGAGCGTTCGGCAAGATCGTCGACTCGATCGTCGCCGATCTGATCATGCCCTTCGTGGGCGTGCTGTTCGGGGGACTCGACTTCTCGAACTACTTCATTCCGCTGTCCGGGCAGACGGCCGCCACGCTGGCCGAGGCCAAGAAGGCCGGTGCGGTCTTCGCCTACGGCAGTTTCATCACCGTGGCGCTGAACTTCATCATCCTGGCCCTCATCATCTTCGTCATGATCAAGCAGATCAATCGGCTGAAGCGGCAGCAACCCGCCCCCGCCCCGGCCGAGCCGCCGCCGGCACCGGAAGACGTGGTGCTGCTGCGCGAGATCCGCGACGCGCTGCGCGCGAAGTAGGGGCTCAGGCGTTGGCCAGCCGGCGCGCCATGCGCGCCGCGGCGATCAGGCTGGCCGGGTCGGCGCGGCCCGTGCCGGCGAGGTCGAAGGCCGTGCCGTGGTCGGGGCTGGTGCGCACGAACGGCAGGCCCAGCGTGACGTTGACGCCCTGCTCGACACCGAGGTATTTGACCGGGATCAGCCCGTGGTCGTGTGTCATCGCGACGACGAAGTCGAACTCGCCCGGGTGGCCCTGCGCATTGCGGGCGCGCATGAACACCGTATCCGGCGCATGGGGCCCGCTGGCGGCAATGCCCTCGGCGCACGCCGCCTCGATGGCCGGCGCGATGATGGTTCGTTCCTCGTCGCCGAACAGCCCGCCCTCGCCGGCGTGCGGGTTCAGCGCCGCCACGGCAATACGGGGGTGGGCGATGCCGAAGCGGCGACCGGCCTCGTGCGTGATGCGCAGCGTCTGCAGAATGCGCGGCGTATCGAGCAGTTCGATCGCGCGCCGAAGCGACACGTGGATGGTCACGAGCACGACGCGCAATTCGTCGTTCGCGAGCATCATGCGGACCGGCGGCGGCTCGGCCTGGCCGGCGTGCCGTGCGGCAAGGGCCTGCAGCATCTCGGTGTGGCCCGGATACGGCACGCCCGCGGCGGCCAGGGCCTCCTTGTGGATCGGGGCGGTGACGAGCGCGCCCGCGCGTCCGGCCATGACCTCGGCCACCGCCGCCTCGATGCAGCGTGCGGCGGCGGCACCGGCCACGCCCGATACGCGCCCCCAGGCCAGTTCGGCCGTGCCTGCCGGCAAACCTGCCGGTTGCCAGACCGGCAGCGTCCCTTCGGGCACATCGGCGAGATCGAGCGGGGATTCGAGGCAGGCCACCGGCCGCACCAGCCCGGTCGCCTTGAGCGCGCGCCGCATCACCTGCACGTCGCCGCACACGACCGCGGGGCCGAGCGCAGCGCGCGCCCAGGCCATGGCGATGATCTCCGGCCCGATGCCGCAGGCATCGCCCATCGTGACGATCAGCGGCGGCGCTGCGTGGCTCTTCATGCCGGGTTGTCGATCTCGATGAACTCGTGCGCGAGACCGAGCGACTCGGCGAGGTGCGACGCCACCGCCGGCGCACCGAACCGTTCGGTCGCATGGTGGCCGCAAGCGAGAAAGGCCACGCCGGTCTCGCGCGCCAGGTGAGCCTGCGGCTCGGAGATCTCGCCGGTCAGGAACACATCGGCACCGGCTGCGATGGCCGCCTCGAAGTAGCCCTGCGCGCCACCGGTGCACCAGGCGACGCGCCGCAGCGGGCGCCCGTCGCCCGGCACGGCGGTCGGCGCCCGGCCCAACGAGCGGGTCACCCGCTCGTGCAGACCACCCAGCGTCATCAACCCGCCGGCCGGCCCGATGAAACCGAGGTCCTGCTCGCCGAAGCGGGCATCGGCCCGCAAGCCAAGCTCCGCGCCGAAGCGCGCATTGTTGCCAAGCTCGGCATGCGCATCCAGCGGCAGGTGGTAGGCGAACAGACTCACGCCAGCGCAGATCAGCCGCTCGACGCGGGCCTTCAACCAGCCGGTCAGGCGCCCGTCCTGGCCGCGCCAGAACAGGCCGTGGTGGACCAGGATCATGTCGGCGTTCGCGTCGACCGCCGCGTCGATCAGCGCGAGGCTGGCTGTGACGCCGGAGACCACCTTGTGGATCTCGGCACGGCCCTCCACCTGCAGACCGTTCGGCCCATAATCCTTGAACCGCTCCGGTGCCAGCAGTTGCTGAAGAAACGCTTCGACTTCGGCCCGTGCCGCCATCGGACTTTCCACCCTTCCAAGTGCCATGCGCAGAATCTGGCTCGTATTCTCCCAGACGGTGACGGTCGCCGTGGCGGTGCTGTTCGTCGTCGGAACCTTCAAGCCGGAATGGCTGCAGCAGCGCGGCCTGGTGCCCGGCGTTCACCGGGCCACCACCGTCGACGACGGCAACGTGCCCGTCACGATGGCGACCGGCAAGCCCGTGCTCCAGCCGCTGTCAGCTGCGGCACGCCGCGCCGCGCCCGCGGTGGTCAGCGTCACGGCCAGCCGGGCACCAGCCATCCAGGGCGACCCCCGCTCGCAGGACCCGTGGTTCCGCTTTTTCTTCGGTCAGCAGCCGGCGCGCACCGAGCCGCAGATCGGCCTGGGCTCGGGGGTCATCGTCTCGTCCGAGGGCTACCTGCTGACCAACAACCACGTGGTCGACGGCGCCGACGACATCCAGGTTCGCCTGTCGGATGGCCGCGAGGCGCAGGCCAAGCTGGTCGGCACCGACCCCGAGAGCGACGTGGCGGTGCTGAAGATCGAGCTCGACCGCCTGCCGACCGTCACGCTGGGCAACATCGAGCAGATGCAGATCGGCGACGCGGTGCTGGCAATCGGCAACCCCTTCAACGTCGGCCAGACGGTGACCTCCGGCATCGTCAGCGCCGTGGGTCGCAGCGGGCTGGGCCTGTCGACCTTCGAGAATTTCATCCAGACGGATGCCGCGATCAACCCCGGCAATTCCGGTGGCGCGCTGATCGACGTGAACGGCAACCTGATCGGCATCAACACGGCGATCTATTCACGCTCGGGCGGCAGCCTGGGGATCGGCTTTGCGATCCCAATCGACCTGGCGCGCCAGGTGATGGAAGGCCTGGTCCGTGATGGCCACGTGACCCGCGGCTGGATCGGCGTGCAGCCGCGCGACCTCGACCCTGAGTTCGCTCAGAGCTTCAAGCTGCCGGTGCACGAGGGCGTGCTGATCACCGGCGTGCTGCAGGACGGCCCTGCGAGCAGCGCCGGCATGAAGCCGGGCGACGTGGTGACCCGCATCGGCGACAAGCCGGTGCGCAACACCGCGCAGCTGATGAATGCGGTGGCGGCGCTGAAGCCCCGCTCGGAGGCCTTGATCGCCGTGCAGCGCGGCGACAAGGCACTGGAGCTGAAAGTGACGGTGGCGCAGCGTCCGAAATCCGCCGCGCAGCGCAACGAGGAGTGAGCCGCCGGCCTCAGTCGGTGGTTTCGGGCGCCTGGGTGTGCCTGATGAACAACCCCGCGGCGAGGATGCCCACCTCGTAGAGCAGGCACATCGGGATCGCCAGCGACAGCTGCGACACGACGTCGGGCGGCGTGATCACCGCGGCGACGATGAACGCAAGAACGATGAAGTAAGCGCGAAACTCCTTCAGCTTTTCGATGCTCACCAGCCCGATGCGCGCCAGCACCACCACGACGATGGGGACCTCGAAGGCCGCGCCGAAGGCAATGAACATCGTCAGCACGAAGCTCAGGTAGGCCTCGATGTCAGGCGCTGCGGTGATGCTCTTGGGCGCGAAGCTCTGGATGAAGGCGAACACCTTCTGGAACACGAAGAAGTAGCAGAACGCCACCCCGACGAAGAACAGCACCGTGCTCGAAATCACCAGCGGCAGCACCAGCTTCTTCTCGTGCGTGTACAGGCCCGGCGCGACGAAGGCCCAGACCTGGTAGAGCACCACCGGCAGCGCGAGCAGGAAGGCCGCCATCAGCGTGATCTTCAGCGGCACGAGAAAGGGCGAGATCACGTTGGTGGCGATCAGCTTGGCGCCGGCGGGCAGGCTCGCGACCAAGGGGGCGGCCAACAAGTCGTACAGGCCGGCCGGGCCGGGCCAGATGGCCAGCACCGCGAAGCACACGCCCACCGCGATCAGCGAGCGGATCAAGCGATCGCGCAACTCGATCAGGTGCGAGACGAAAGGCTGCTCTGTGCCCTCCAGCTCGTCAGGGCCGGTCTGCTTGGAACTCATGGCGGGGTCAGGCTGAAGTGCGCGGCGGCCGGAAGCGCGCCACCC
>NZ_DATFAN010000070.1:0-39336 GCF_035254525.1 Ideonella sp.
GCTCGCCGGCGCCATCAAGCCAGGGTCGCAAAAGCCTGCAAAATCCACCTCGGCGTAACCCCCTCGGGACGCCCGTTTACTCACCTGTTGCTGGCTCCAATACGCCGAACATCGGTGGCTCTATAACGGCGGTCGGTGACATTGGGGCAGGCGATTGATCCGACGGCCCTCATTTAGTCGGCTCCAATAGCTGCTCAGCAGCGGCTGGAGCCGGTCGCCGGTCGCGGCGCTACTCACGCTGGCTGGCAGCAAGCAGTCGCTGGGCGAGGAAGAGGCGTGGGCTCGAACGTCAGCTGTATGAGGTACTGCTGCCGTAAGACTTCCACGAGAGGGAGCACGCCGCATCGGCGACTGCTTCTCTACTGCTCGAACTGGCGTCCCCGACCCTCAGCGGTCCTTCATTCATCTGAAAAGCAGTCACCCGTTGGTCTTATGTCATGGCATTCGCCGTGGTGTGCTCCATCCCCATCGTCGCCATCTTCATGTTCGCGCAGCGATGGTTGATCAGCGGCTTGACGGCTGGCGCTGTGAGGACTGGCCCGTCCTCACCCAATGACTCTCCTTCGGAGACAACGATGACTCATCAGATGCGCCTTCGCTACGCGGACGCGCTGGCCAAGACCTGACCATGCACCACCTCGACATGGCGGGCACTCTGCCCGCAGATGGCGACGCCGCACTCCTGTCGGCGGACTTTGGCAACCGGGCCTTGGTCCTGTCATGGTGGCTCATCACGCTGGTGGTCTTCTTATCGACACGCTTCAGGACCCCAGGCGGGCGTCGCGCCTGAGTGACTGCGGCGGCTTGCCGAAGCCCCGCATGAACGCCTCGCGAAGATGGCGTCGATCGCGAAAGCCCGTTTCGCGTGCAACCACCTCCAGCGGGTGGCGGCTGCGCTCGATCATCAAGCGCGCGGCCTCCACGCGCAAACGCTCTACCGCCTTGGCCGGCGACTGGCCGGTCTCGGCCGTGAACACACGGCTGAACTGGCGCGGGCTGAGGTTCGCGGCCGCAGCGAGTTCTTCCACGCCCAGCGGCTGCGCCAGGTGGCGGCGTGCATGCTCCAGCGCCCGCGCGACGCGGTCCGAGCGCGGCGCGAGATTCAGGATCTCCGAATGCTGCGACTGGCCGCCCGAACGGCGCTGATGCATGACCAGCCGGTGCGCCACCGACCGCGCCACGTCGTCGCCCAGGTCCTTCTCGACGAGGCCGAGCGCAAGATCCAGTTCCGCCGTCATGCCGGCGGAGGTCCAGATCGGGTCATCGGCGATGAAGATGCGGTCCGGCTCGACCTGGACATCGGGATGCCGCCGTTGCAGTGCGTCCGCATAGGCCCAGTGCGTCGTGGCACGTCGCCCTGCCAGCAAGCCGGCCTCGGCCAGCACGAAGGCTCCGGTGCACAGCCCCACGGTCCGACGCGCCCGAGCGCTGCACTTTCGCAGCGCATGCAGCAGTTCGGCTGGTGAGGGGGTGGCCAACGGGTCGATCACGCCCACCACCATCCAGGTGTCGGCCGTGCTGCGTGCGGTGAAGGGCCTCGTCTGCAGGGTCGTGCCCAGCGAAGCCTTCACGCTGCCGCCGGGCATCGAGTGGCAAGTCACCTCGTAGAAGGGCTCGCCCGCCACGAGGTTGGCGAACTCGAAGACCGCCTGCGTGGCCAGCGCCATCACCTGAAAGCCGTCCGGCAGGACGTAGCTGATTCTGTGCATGTGCGGTCTCGAAAGCCGATGGCATAAAACATGACTATACGCGTCCTTTACGCCAAACGACCGACGGCACAACATGCGCACCATCGACACCCCAAGACGGAGCATCGCCATGACGCAGACAAGCCTGGGCACCGCCCTCATCACCGGAGCCTCCTCCGGCATCGGGGCCCTCTACGCCGACCGCCTGGCGCGGCGCGGTTACGACCTCATCCTCGTCGCCCGCAGCCGCGAGCGCTTGAACCCGCTGGCTCAGGACATCAGCAGCCGCCACGGCCGCGCCGTGGAGGTCTTTCCCGCCGACCTGAACAATCCGGTGGCGCTGCGCAGCGTGGAAAGCAAGCTCAAGCAGGATGCGGGCATCACCCTGCTGGTCAACAACGCCGGCATGGGCACGCACACGTCGCTGCTGGAGAGCGACGTGGACCAGATGGTACGCATGATCGACCTCAACGTGACGGCGCTCACCCGGTTGAGCTACGCGGCGGTGCCCGGCTTCGTGGCACGCGGCAGAGGTGCGTTGATCAACATCGCCTCCATCGTGGCCGTCTCGCCAGAGACCCTGAACGGCGTGTATGGCGGCAGCAAGGCCTTCGTGTTGGCTTTCAGTCAATCGCTGCAGCACGAGCTGGCCGGCAAGGGCGTGCGGGTGCAAGCCGTGCTGCCGGGTGCGACGGCCACCGAGTTCTGGGCACGCGGCGGCCTTCCCGTGGAGCACCTGCCGGCGCAGATCGTAATGCGTGCCGAAGACCTGGTGGATGCCGCCTTGCTGGGCTTCGAGCGCGGCGAGTCGGTGACGCTTCCTTCGCTGCACGACGTCGCCCTCTGGGACGCTTACGAAGGCGCGCGCAGGGCGATGGCCCCCCACCTCTCCAGCAACGAAGCGGCATCGCGCTACCAGCCCTTGCGCTGAGTGGCCGCATCGCATTCGAAGAATCGAGGAGATCCACCGTGCCGCTGACCAGCAATGACCCACTTTCCTCCGCCATCAGGATTGCCGGGACCGAGGAACACTTTCTCGATCCGCTCGGGTCGGACGACGCACGCTTGGGGCGACTGCGCTATCTCTCGGGCGGAATGGGGCCGCCGTTGGTCTTGCTGCACACCGTGCGCACCCAGGCCGAGCACTTCCGCCACCTCATCCCGCTGGTCCGGGAGCGGTACACGGTGTATGCCCTCGATCTCCCTGGAATGGGCTACTCGCAGATCGTGCCGGGCGCCTCCTACGAGGAGCCGGCCATGCGCGAGGCGGTCAAGAGCCTCATCACCCGACTCGATCTGCGCGACGTGACGCTGCTCGGCGAGTCGATGGGCGCGACGCTCGCCCTCACCACCGCGGCTGATCTGCCCGAGAGAGTGCGGCGTGTCGTGGCGATCAATGCCTATGACTACGCGGGCGGCATCGCGCGGTCCAGCCTGCTGGCCCGGTTCATCGTGACCGGCGTGCTGGCGCCCGGTGTCGGCCCGACCGTCGCCGGAGTCGAACCCAAGCCGATCGTGCGCGCCGTGCTCCGTGGGGGTCTCGGCGACACCGCCGCCCTGCACGATGACTACGTCGATGAATTGCTGAAGGTCGGTCGTCGGCCGGGCTATCCGGTCGTTGCCCGCGCCGTGTACGGGAACCTGCCCAGCCTCATCGCGGCACGCGCCCGCTACCCCGAGGTCAGGGCACCCATCCACCTCATCTACGGAGAGAAGGATTGGTCACGACCGTCGGACCGGCAAGCCAACAAGCAGATCCTCCCCGCGGCCGAGTTTGTCGAGGTTCCCGGCGCCGGTCACTTCATCGTCCTCGAGCGGCCGGACGTGGCTGCCAAGGTGTTGAACGACGCGATGCGAATCGCGAGCGCTCCGAAAGCCGCGGCCTGATTCTTTCGATTGACCCGCAACAACCTGAGGTGCTCTCATGCCCACCCCTGACATCGTCCTCTGCGCGCCGGTCCGGACACCGATCGGAAGCTATGGCGGCTCGCTCAAGGAAACGCCCGCGTCCGCACTGGGTGCCGCGGTGATTCGCGAGACCCTTCATCGCTCAGGTCTGGCCGCGGAAGCCGTCGACACCGTGGTGATGGGACACGTGATCCAGGCCGGCACTCGGATGAATCCGGCACGACAAGCTGCCATCGGCGGCGGACTGCCTGTGCAGGTGCCCGCCCTGACGGTGAATCGGGTGTGCGGATCGGGTGCCCAAGCGATCGCCACGGCGGCACTCGAGATCGCGGCGGGTTATGCCGCGGCCGCGGTGGCCGGCGGCATGGAGAACATGGACCAGGCCCCCTATCTGGTGCCCGGCGCGCGCTGGGGACAGCGCATGGGGGACGCTCAGATGCTGGACAGCATGCTGCGAGACGGTCTCCATGATGCCTTCAGCGGTCAACACTCAGGCTGGCATACCGAGGATCTCGTCGCTCGGTACGGCATCACGCGCGAGGACCAGGATCGCTGGGCCGTGCGTTCACAGCAACGGTTCAGTGGGGCTCAGGCTGCCGGCAAGTTCGCGGAAGAGATCGTCGCCATCGAACTCTCCGGCCGCAAGGGACCGGTGAGCTTCTCCAGTGACGAAGCCAATCGGCCTGACACCGCGGTCGAATCACTGGCCAAGCTCAAGCCGGCGTTTCGAAAGGACGGCACGATCACTGCCGGGAACGCGCCAGGGCTGAACAGTGGCGCAGCGGCCGTGATCGTCGCGGAGCGAAGTTTTGCCGAGCAGCACGGGCTACGGCCATGGGCGCGTCTGGTCTCGCACGGCGTCGCGGCGGTTGAGCCGGGCATGTTCGGCATCGGGCCGGTGCCGGCGGTCAAGCTGGCCCTGGAACGCGCCAACTGGAAGCGCACGGACATCCAGCGCATCGAGATCAACGAGGCATTCGCCGCGATCACGCTGGCCTGCCTGCGTGAGCTGGACCTGCCGGAAGACGTCGTCAACGTCGAGGGTGGCGCCATCGCCCACGGCCACGCCATCGGCGCAACGGGCGCCGTGCTGACCACGCGCTTGCTGCATTCGATGCGACGCGACGGCTTGCGGCGAGGCATCGTGACCTTGTGCATCGGCGGCGGTCAGGGCATCGCGCTGGCGCTTGAAACGCTCTGATGGAATGCGCCGCGGACGCAGCCGGCTTTGAGTGCCACTGAGGTCGCCGACGTCGTGCGCAATGACTGCTTGGAGCGAATGCACTGGACGGCCGCTGCTGGCCGGGTCCCGGTGGCCGCGAACGGCTGCTTCGGGAGGCGAAGCCGGCAAGAGGTCGATCCGAGCGTCGGGCAGCTTTGGACAAGCCCGACAGGCAGGTTTGGGTCGGTACCGCGAGTTCGCGTGATAGCGAAGCGGCCATTGGCGCGGCGCGAGCTAAGCGCTCTGATGCAGGTCAAAACCACCCCACCAGCATTCACCCTTTCACGCGTGCAAGCGAGCCCTGACCCTGCCATGCAAACAGGCTCGGTCAGGGTTTCGGCGTTGCCGACTTGCGGTGCAGGAAGGTCAGCACCGGCGAGCGGCCACCCTGCGTCGGGAAGGCGGTGTTGACCGAGTCGAAGACGCTGGCCAGCGATTCCTTGTACAGATCGTCAACGGCCTCGACCCATGCGCGATGGCCGTTCTCGCCGTAGCTGAAGGCCTGGATCGCGCACAAGGTCCGGCGGCAGTCGACGGCGATGACTTCGAAGTCGCCGGCGCTGCCGTGCCGCCCAAGCTCATCGCGTATCAGCCGCTCGGACTCGGTTGCCCAGGCATCCTCGCGCGGCTCGCTCTCAAGCAGTTCATGGTCGGCAGCGGCAAGCAGGGTTTCATGGATCAGAGTCTGATGATCGCTCGACAGCGCAAACGATGAGTGCACCGGGCTTGCCTCCGATCGCGCGCGCAGCGTCACCGCGGCAGTTGACGATACAGGCGACGCCGCGCCGAGCGACGGAGGGGCCGGCACGGGCGGCTGCAAATGACTGCTCGACGCTGGAACGGCGGCGCCGGCGGGCTTCGGCGCCAGGGATGCTGGTTGCGTCTCGCGAGGTTCAGCGGTGCGGGCTGGAGTCGGCACGAAAGGCGCGAGTTGGGCCTCGTGAGATTCACCGCCCCCTCGCAAGGCGAGCAGCGCCGCGGCAGCAGCGCTACCACACAACAGGGCAATCAGGAGTGCGCGCATGGGCGGCAGCGGCTTGAACCTCAACAGCGCTCAGTATGGGCCTGACCACAGGCGCCGACCCGGTCGCGGGGGCGCTCGCACGGTCGAACTCACTCGGGTGCAGATTTAGGCCGCCGGTATCGCAGTGCAACACCCGATGCGCGTAACAGCGGCTTATAGGCAGCCACTTCGTGACGTCGGTGGAACGTTCCGGGTCGATCGCGTCAGGTCGCGCTCCGCGGAAGGTAACGCTGCGCGTGCACCCGATGCACTCGCGCCGTCTGGCAGCTTCCAGTCGAGACTGTGTGAGAACGCAGTTGACCGCCCGCGATTGGCACGCTTCAAATTCGGAGCACCGCGTTTCACGCTCATCGGACCACAGTGGTCCACAAAGGGCGATATGCCGTTCTGGCGGGGTCTCTCAAGCGTACGCGGCCTGTTGAGCATGACAAAGGGCTCATGCGCCCATCAGTCTCATCGCCTTCATCGTTCTGGCAATGCCAAGAATGCTCATCACGCGCTTGAGGTTGTAAGCCAGCACATGAAGACTCATTTCAGTTGCGACATTGGGCAGCCGTCGCATTAAGAAGTGCGCCGATCCCATCCAGTGCTTGAGCGTTCCGAAGACGTGTTCGACAGTCCGCTTTCGCACCGTCATTGCACTCGGTCTGCGATCCAGGCGGCGCTGCACGGCTTCAAGTACTGCCTCATGTTCCCAGCGGGAGATACGCCTGTAGTCGCTCGTCGTGCACTGCTCCTTGATCGGGCACTGCGGGCACGCGCTGCTCCAGTAGCGCCTTATCTGTAAGCCGGCCTCTTCCCGCGTGTACCGGTAGATCGCCCGCTGGCCGGCTGGACACTTGTACTCATCGTCTCGGGCGATGTAGATGAAGTCGGATTTGTCGAAGCGTCCCTCAGCTTTTGCGTTGGAAGTCATGGACTTGGGAACGTAGGCGGCAATTCCAACGTCTTCGCAGGCCTTCAGCTCGCGGCTGTTGTAGTAGCCGCGGTCGGCGTGAGCGTGCAACGTGGCCCTGCCCATCGCAGTCCTGGCTGCCAGCGCCATCTTGCTAAGCTGCGATCGGTCGCTGCTGTCGTTGGTGACTTCGTGCGCGACGATCAGATGGTGTTTGGCATCGACTGCCATCTGGACGTTGTAGCCCACGATTCCCGAGCCTAGCCGGCTGGTAGCCATGGATCGTGCGTCGGGATCGGTCAGTGAGCGCTGCCCGTCAGGATCAGACTTCAACTCCGTCTTGAGCTTGTCCAATTGGCGCATGCGCTGGCGCAGCTTCTTGATCTTTTCTTGCAATCGCTCGGTCTTGACTTGCAGCCCCGCTGGTTGCGTGCGATCAGCAGTCTCCAGCGTGTCCAGGTAGCGCTGGATGCTCTGCGAGATCTGCTGCTGGAAGCGGTCGATCTTCACCGCTGTGAAGTTAAGGTCGCGATTGTTGACCGCCTTGAACTTGCTGCTGTCGATGGCCACGATGGCTTGCGAGAAGAGATTCAACTCGCGGCACAGAACGACGAAGCGACGACAGACGTTGCGGATGCCTGTGCCGCTGTCACGGCGGAAGTCGGCAATGGTCTTGAAGTCCGGCGCCAAGCGCCCGGTCAACCACATCAGCTCGAGATTGCGTTGGCACTCGCGCTCCAGGCGCCGACTGGACTGGATGTGGTTGAGGTAGCCGTAGACGTAGATCTTCAGCAGCACTGCCGGGTGATACGACGGGCGCCCCGTCGAGGCGGGCGTCAGGCCTTCGAAGCCCATGGCCTCCAGGTCGAGTTCGCCGATGAAGGCGTCGATTACTCGAACGGGGTTGTCTTCAGCGACAAAGTCGTCAAGACATTCGGGAAGCAGTGCAACCTGGCTACGGTCCTCGCCCTCAACGAATCGAGCCATTTGCTGCCTCCGCTTGCTGCGTCGGCTCGTCAGTCTACGCAGACATGCTTCGGTACGTCAGCGGGTTTTCACACAGTCTCAGTCTGTTCCTGCTGTTCGTCCGGCCAACTTGAGCGTCAGCATCTAGCCGGGTGCCGGTACTGACGCAGGACCCACCCGGTGCCCCGGCGGCTCGCTGGGCCCGGCGCCCACTCCGGGCCGCTAGGGTCTTCCCTGAATGCGTTATGCCACCTCCCAAATGGGAGGTGAGCCCGGCGAACCATCGCCGTACCTTGTCACACGTCAAGACGAACCGGCGACGCGGCCTCAACGGGCCTTGCCGCCGATTCCTTCCTCAACCGGATTCGTGCAGGTACCCGATGCGCAGACCCACTCCCTTCCTCCGCCGCGTGGCGGCTTCCGTGACGATGCTGGCGGTGGCGATGAGCGCCAACGCGGTCGAGAACGGGGCGCCGATCACCCCCTTCGGCGTGTTCGATTTCGGCTCCGGCATGTTGCCGCCGCCTTCCGAGACGGGCACCGTGGGCGTGCGCGCCGCCTTCTATCGTGCGGATGAACTGCGCGACAACGGGGGCGACAAGTCGGCCGTCGGCCTGAAGCTCAAGGTCGACAGCGTCGGCGTGGCGTTCGTGAAGATGACCGATGTCGAGCTGCTGGGCGGCACCTATGGCTTCGCTGCGGTGCTGCCGTTCCTCGACATGAGCAACGACCTGTCGATTCCCATTCCGGGGGGCACGCTGGCGCTGTCGGGCAAGAACTCGGCGCAGGGCGATATCCAGGTCGCGCCCATCATCGTCAAGTGGACGCCGTCGCCGGGCCTGTTCACCAACGCCTCGCTGATGCTGCAGTTGCCGACCGGTTCGTACGACAAGAACCGCCTGATCAACGCCGGCACGAACCACTGGACGGTGTCGCCGACCTTCGCGTTCACCTACATCATGCCCAGCGGGTTCGAGGTGTCGTCGAACATCCAGGTCAACGTCAACGGCAACAACAAGGACACCGATTACCGCTCCGGCATCGAGTACCAGCACGAGTTCGCGCTCGGCCAGCACTTCGGGCCCTGGACGGCGGGCCTCGGCGGCTACTACTACCAGCAGATCACCGACGACAAGGCGGCCGGTGCCACGGTGCCCGATGCGCGCGCCAGCGTGGTGGCGCTGGGCCCGGCCGTGAGCTTCTTCGAGCTGGGTTCAGGCTGGCCGTTGATCTGGGCGCATGCCTACAAGGAGTTCGACGCCCGCAACCGTTCGCAGGGCACGCAGGTCGCGCTGCGCGCGGCCTGGACCTTCTGAGGCCCGGGCCCCTTACTCCACTGCGTGATCGCCCGGGGACAGCAAGTGCGCTGCGGCGGATGTCAACACCATGCGGACCAGGTCGGGCTGGCGCCGGGCGCCAGTCTTGGCCTGCACCTGCTTGAGCTGGCCCCGCGCCGTTCCGATCGAGATGCCACGATGGGTCGCGTACTGCTCCAGGGTCGTGCCGGTGACCAGGGCCCCGACCAGCCGGGCTTCGGCCGGGGTGAGGTCGAACATCTTGACCAGCGCGTTCGGCGAAATGTCGCTCGCCCCTTGCGCGGGTGTCAGGACCAGCATGACCGTCGAAGGCTGCGCGGCGGCCTGCACGGCCACGTGGAGGGTCTCGGCGCCGTGCCCGAGCCTCAGGTAGCGCACCCCCGGCCCGCCCGCGGCACCGGCCGCCGCCAGCTCGCGCAGGAGCATGTCGGTCTCGGCATTGCTGCGGGCGCGCAGGCCCGAGGCGCCCAGCTGCAGGGGCCCGCCGCGGCGCAGCAGCGCGTCGGCGCGGTCGTTCAGCCACTTCACCTGTCCGGCCCGGTCGCAGATGACAAGGCCGCAGCGCAGGCGGTTGAAGTGTGCGCACATCTGCTCGTCCAGCAGCAGCGTGGCGCGCAGGCGTTCGGTGAGCACGAAGGCCTGGCCGATGTGCGGCGCCACGCTGGCCAGCCGGCCCACCTGGGCGGCACTGAAATCGCTGTGGTCGCCGACCGGGCGGTGCAGGGCCAGGCCGAGGAACACGCCGTTGCTCACCTCTTGCAAGGTGCCGATGAACCGCCCGAGCCCCAGCGTGGCCAGCTGCTGCTGCAGGTGGGGGCGGGCTTCGTCGCCGGGATCGAAAAGCTCCTCGTCGCGCGCGATGCGGTTCAGGCCGCGCAGCGCGCGGTCGCGGGCCAGTCGCGGGTTGCCATCGAGGACGACGCTGCCGGGCGGCAGCGCGCGTTGCGCGCCGGTGCGCGAGTCCTGCATGAGCCAGTGGATGCGGGCACGGCCGCCGTCGAAGCTGAAGGCTTGGACGACCGCCGAGCAGGCGCCCGTGTCGGCGCACAGGCGGTCCAGCGCGCGCGTCCACAACGCCGGTTCGGCCGCACCGGCGTACAGGTCGAGCAAGGTGGCGTCGGCGGCGGTGGAAAGCGGGGTCATGGTCAGCGTCGCAGCGCCAGCGTAGACCGCCGCAAGGCCCGTGCCATCAGGGCCGCCCCGAAGCCAAGCGTGCGCATTTCCGATAACGCCCGATCCCTGAAACCCCATTCGACCACTTCGACATGAGCCCCAGTTCCGATCTCATCCTGCGCCACCCCGCCATTTGCACCATGGACCCGGCGCGGCCCTGGGCGCAGGCGGTGGCCATCCGAGGCGGGCGCATCGCTGCCGTCGGCACCCTGGCCGACGCGCTCGTGGCGGCACCCGAGGCCGCGGTGGTCGATCTGCCGGGTCGCATGGTGATGCCGGGCCTGCTGGACGTGCACAACCACTTCGTCTGGGCAGGGCGCGCCGAGCTGTACGAGCTGTTCGTGCCGCCCGTGTTCAGCCTCGATCAGGTTCTGGCCACGGTGCGCGACGCCGCTGCCAAGAAGGCGCCCGGCGAGTGGGTGGTGGGCGGCATCTGGGGCTCGGGCCTGATGCCCCAGCTCGACGCCGCGGCGCGTGCCCGGCTCGACGAAGCGGCCGGCGGCCGGCCCGTGATGCTGCGCGACGACTCGCACCACAACCGCTTCGTCAGCAGCGCCGCGCTCGCGCTGGCCGGCATTACACGGGACACGCCGAACCCGCCGAACGGCGAGATCGTGCGCGACGCAGCCACCGGCGAGCCAACCGGCCTGCTGCTCGAATCCGCCTCCGCCCTGGTGGAGATGGCGGTGGCACGCGCGCTCGAATCAGCGCCGCATTTCGACGTGGAGGCCGCCGCGCACGCCGTGCGCCGGCTCAACGCCTGCGGTGTGGTGGGCATGCAGGAGGCGCTGACCACGCGCGCCGTGCTGCGCGCGCTGAAGACGCTGGAAGAGCAGGGCCGCTTGACCGCCTGGGTGCTGGGCTCGCTGCCCGTCACCGAGGCGCCGCTGGCGCCGGGTGAAGCCGGTGAAGAGCTGCTCGCCATGCGCGACAGCCACCGCAGCCGCCACTTCCGCCCCGACGCCGGCAAGATCTTTCTCGATGGCGTGCCCACCGCGCGCACCGCCGCGATGATCGAGCCCTACCTGGCCGATGCCGCGCATGGCTGCTGCTTCCGCGGTGGCGCCACGCTGAACGTGCCGCAGCTGGCCCGCGTGCTGGCCGATTGCGAGGCGCGCGGCATGGCGGTCAAGATCCACTGCGCCGGCGACGCCGCGGTGCGCATCGCACTCGACGCGATCGACGTGCTGCGCAGCTTCAACGGCCCCGGGCTGATGCACCAGATCGCCCACGCCAGCTTCGTCGACCCGGCGGAGGTGCCGCGCTTCGCCGAGCTGGGCGTGCTGGCCGACCTGTCGCCGGCGCTGTGGTTCCCCGGCGTGATCGTCGATGCAATCCGCGCCGCGGTGCCGGGCGAGCGCGTCGACCGCTTCTGGCCGATCCGCGATCTGCAGCAGGCCGGCGCGCTGATCGCCGGCGGCTCCGACTGGCCGGTGGTGCCCGACCCCAGCCCCTGGCCCGCGATCCAGGGCATGGTCACCCGGCGCGACCCGACCGGGCGCTTCGAGGGCGCGCTGTGGCCCGAGCAGGCGCTCGCGCTGCCGGAGGTGCTGCACGCCTACACCATCAACGCGGCCCGCGCGATGGGCCTGGCCGAGACCACCGGCTCGATCGAGGTGGGCAAGTCGGCCGACTTCGCGGTGCTGGACCGCCACCTGTTCGAAGTGCCCGCCGAGCAACTGGCCGGCACGCAGGTGCTGGCGACCTGGTTCGAGGGCCGTGTCGTGCACGAGGCGCAACCGGCATGAACGCGTCCGACTTCCGCACGCCGCTCACCCTGCTGACGGGCTTTCTCGGCAGCGGCAAGACGAGCCTCCTGCAGCGCCTGCTGCAAGAGCCCGGCATGGCCGACACGGCGGTCATCATCAACGAGCTGGGCGAGGTGGCGCTCGACCACCTGCTGGTCGACCACGTGGCCGAGAACCTGCGCGTGCTGCAAAGCGGGTGCCTGTGCTGCACCGTGCGTGGCGACCTGGCCCAGACGCTGGCGGACCTGGCGGCCCGGCGCGCGGCGGGCGAGATCGCCTTCAGCCGCGTGGTGGTCGAGACCACCGGCCTGGCCGACCCGGCGCCGGTGCTGCACACGCTGGTGGCCGATGCGGCGGTGGCGGCCGCGTATCGCCTGGCCGGTGTGCTCACGACGGTCGATGCCGTCAACGCACACGCCACGCTGGACCACCACGAGGAAGCGCGCCGCCAGGCGGCGATGGCCGACGTGCTGCTGCTGACCAAGACCGACCTTGCCACCCCGGCCCGGGTGGATCGGCTGGCCGACCGCCTGGTGGCGCTGAACCCGACGGCTGCGCAGTTCCGCGGGCTCGATGGTGCGCGGTCGCCACGGGCCTTGCTCGACGCGGCCGGCGACGCGATGGCCGGGCTGCACCGCGCCGAGCGACACGCGGCGGCCGGCTCGGTGCACCACCACCACGACCGCGCCATCCAGGCCCACTGCTTCGGCTTCGACGAGGCCGTGAGCCTCGAAGCGTTCACGCACTGGCTCGAGCTGGTGGCCGCGATGCGCGGCGAAAAGCTGCTGCGCTTCAAGGGCCTCGTGCACATCGCCGAGCACCCCGGCGAGCCGCTCGTCGTGCACGGCGCCCAGCACGTGATCCACCCACCGCAGCGCCTGCCGCGCTGGCTGTCCGAAGAGCGGCACACGCGGCTGGTCTTCATCACCCAGGGCATGGCCCGCGCCGAGCTGGAGCGCACGCTGCGCAAGTTCGCCGGCGTCACCGCACCGATCTGACCTCCATGGAGTCCACGATGACCACGACCTCTGCCGATTCGTCCGCGCGTCGACGCCTGCTTGCCGCTGCCGGCGCCACTGCCGCGACCGCCATGCTGCCGCGCTTCGCCATCGCCCAGTCGCGCACGCTCAAGATCGGCTACATCACCGCGCTGTCGGGCCCGCGGGCGCCGTTCGGCGTGGCCGACCAGTGGCACCTCACGAAGATGCGCGAGCTGCTGAAGAACGGGCTGGAGGTCGGCGGCAAGCGCGTGCCGGTGGAGATCGTGCTGAAGGACAACCAGTCCGACCCGAATCGCTCCATCCAGGTCGCCAACGACCTCGTGCTGCGCGACAAGGTCGACCTGATGCTCGTGCAGGACGGCGATGCGACGACACCCGCCGGCCAGCTGTGCGATGTGCACGGCATCCCCATGGTCAGCACGATGTCGCCCTGGCAGGCCTTCATGTTCGCCCGCAACGGCAACGTCAACAAGGGCTTCCCGTTCTCGTTCCACTTCTTCTGGGGCGCCGACGACGTGGTGAAGAACTTCGTCTCGCTGTGGGACGGCGCGAAGACCAACAAGGCCGTGGGCACGCTCTACATCGACAACCCACCGGGCCAGGCCTTCGCCGACCCGCTGCGCGGCATGCCGCCGGCGCTGCGCAGCGGTGGCTACAAGGAGACCACCGGCGGCTACTTCAAGGTGGCCACCGACGACTTCAGCAACCAGGTGGCCGCCTTCAAGAATGCCAACCTGCAGATCGTCTCGGGCTTCATGTACGAGAGCCACTTCGCGACCTTCTGGAAGCAGGCCCAGCAGGCCGGCTTCAAGCCGGAGGTCTGCACCGTCGCGGCTGCCTTCCTGTTCCCGAGCGCGCTCAAGGCCCTGGGCGCCGCCGGCAACGGCATGTCGACCGAGGTCTGGTGGACGCCAGGCTTCCCGTTCAAATCCTCGCTCACCGGCCAGTCGGCCGCCGAGTTCGCGGCCGATTGGGAGAAGGGCACCGGCAACCAGTGGACGCAGCCGCTGGGTTACGCCCACGCGCTGTGGGAAGTGGGCCTGGCCGCGCTGAAGACCGCGGCCGACCCCTTCGACCGCAAGTCGGTGCGCGATGCGCTGCGCGAGATGACGATCGACACGCTGGTCGGCAAGGTCGACTTCAAGGGCAGCCCGATCAAGAGCGTGGCTCGCACGGCGCTGGCCGGCGGCCAATGGCGGCGCACCGCGGAAGGCGCGCGCCACCCGTTCGAGCTGCAGGTGGTGAGCAATGCGCTGGCCAGCCACATCCCGCTGACCGGCAAGCTCGAGCTGCTGTCGGCGCTGAAATGACTTCGCAGCTGTCGGTCCGCGGCCTGTGCAAGGCCTATGGCGAGGTCGTCGTCGCGGACCAGATCGAGATCGACCTCGGCCACGGCGGATGCCTGGGCGTGATCGGGCCCAACGGCGCGGGCAAGAGCTCGTTGTTCCATCTGTTGACTGGCACCGTGATGCCGGATGCCGGCACCATCCGCCTGGCCGGCCGCGAGCTGGCCGGGCTGCCGGCGCATGCCCGCGCGCGCCTGGGCGTGGCGCGGGCCTTCCAGGTGCCGCAGGCCTTCGGCCACCTCAGCGTGTTCGAGAACGCGCTGGCTGCCGCCACCTTCGGCGCCGGGCTGCGCGGCGACGCGGCGGCCGCCGCGGCCATGCAGGCGCTCGAACGCTGCGGCCTCGCGCGCCATGCCGAGCGCGTGGCTGGTGCGCTGGGCCTGCTGGACCGCAAGCGGCTCGAAGTGGCCAAGGGCATTGCCGCGGCGCCCAAGCTGCTGCTGCTCGACGAGGTGGCCGGCGGCCTGACCGAGCGCGAGGTGCAGGTCGTGGTCGATCTGGTGCGGGAACTCAAGCGCAGCTACGCGGTGATCTGGATCGAGCACATCCCGCACGCGTTGAAGGCGGTGGCCGACCGCGTGATGGTGCTGCACTTCGGCCGCAAGCTGCTGGAGGACACACCTGCTGCGGTGATGGACAGCGCCATCGTGCGCGAAATCTACATGGGGATCCCCGCCGATGCCGCCGCTGCTTGAGGTCGACGCCGTCGAGGTCAGCCACGGCGACCTGAAGGCCGTGCATGGCGTGTCGCTCGACGTGGCCGAGGGGCAGGTGCTGGCCCTGATCGGCGCCAACGGGGCGGGCAAGAGCACGCTGCTGCGCACCATCGCTGGCTTGAAGCCGGCGGGGCAGGGCAGGGTGGTGTTCGCGGGGCAGGACATCACGCACCTGCCCGCCGAGCGCATCGCCCGGCTCGGCATCGCCATGGTGCCGGAAGGGCGGCTGCTGTTCCCCGCGCTGTCGGTGGAAGAAAACCTGCTGATGGGCGCGCTCACCCGCCGCGCGGGGCCCTGGAGCCTGGCGTCGGTGTACGAGCTGTTCCCGATGCTGCGCGAGCTGCGCAGTCGCAACGCGACGCAGCTTTCCGGTGGCCAGCAGCAAATGGTGGCGATCGGCCGGGCCTTGATGAGCAACCCGCGGCTGCTGCTGTGCGACGAACTGTCGCTGGGCCTGGCGCCGCTGGTGATCGAAGAGATCTACCGCGCCTTTGCCCGCATCCGCGGCCAGGCGCTGGCCATCGTGCTCGTCGAGCAGGACGTGACGCGCGCCTGCGCCGTGTCCGACCAGGTGCTGTGCCTGCTCGAAGGGCGGGCGACCTTGCAGGAAGCGAGCGCGGCGGTGTCGCATGCGCAGATCGCCGCCGCGTATTTCGGGGAATGAGCGTGGATTGGATGTCGACGGTGATCAACGGCGCCTTGCTGGGCGGGCTGTACGGCCTGTTCGGCCTTGGCCTGGCGCTGGTGTTCGGTGTCATGCGGGTGGTCAATCTCGCGCATGGCGAATTCATCGTGCTCGGGGCCTATGCGGGCTTCTTCCTCGTCGGCCTCGTGCCGCAGCTACCGCCCTGGCTGATGCTGCTGCCGGTGCTCGCCCTGGGCTACGGCGCGGGCTGGCTGCTGCAGGCGGGCTTGCTCAACCGCGCGGTCAAGGGCGGTGACCCGCTGACGCCGCTGATGCTGACCTTCGGGCTCTCGGTGGTGCTGCGCAACGGCATGGTGGCGCTGTTCGGCGCCGACTCGAAGGCGGTCGACGCGGGCGCGCTCGGCAGTGCGGGTGTCGACGTGATGGGCCTGCGGCTGGGCGTCTACCCCTTGCTGGTGCTGCTGCTGGCGGTGCTGCTCTTCGGGGGCCTGCAGTGGTGGCTCAAGCGCACCGAGTTCGGCCGCATCGTGCGGGCCACGGCCGACGCGCCCGAGGTGGTGCGCCTGATGGGCGTGGCGCCGGACCGGGTCTTCCGCCGTGTGATGGGCCTGGCCATCGCTTGCGCCGCCGGCGCGGGCTACCTGCTCGCGCAACGCACCTTGTTCACCCCCTTCTCGGGCGCCGAGCGCATGCTGATCGCCTTCGAGGTGGTGATCATCGGCGGGCTGGGCTCGTTCTGGGGTGCGTTGGGCGGCGGGGTGCTGCTGGGCATCGCGCAGTTGGTGGGGCAGAAGTTCGACTCGAACGCAGGGCCGCTCTACGCGCACCTGCTGTTCGTGCTGACGCTGGTGCTGCGCCCGCAGGGCCTGGCGGGAGGCCGGAGATGAAGCGCGGGCTGACCACGGCGGCGATGCTCGGCCTCGCGCTCGCCGCCTTCTTCGCGCCCCGGGTGCTCGACGGCGGCGTGCTGCGCCTGGTGGGCGAGATCCTGCTGGCCATCTGCATGGCGCAGATGTGGAACCTGATGGCCGGCTACAGCGGCTTGCTGTCGCTGGGCCACCAGCTCTTCGTCGGCATCGGCGCCTACACCTTGTTCCAGGCTTCGCAGCGCCTGGGCCTGGCGCCACACCTCGTGCTGCCGCTGGCCGGGCTGGCCGGCGGGCTCGCAGCGGCGGTGCTGGCGCCGGTGCTCTTTCGCCTGCGCGACGCCTACTTCTCGATCGGCCTGTGGGTCTTCGCCGAGATCGCGGCGCTCGTCGTCTCCAAGTCCACCGCGCTGGGCTCGGCCGGCGGCCTGCCGCTGGACCTGTCGACGCTGGACGACGTGGAAGCCTTCCAGGCCATCAGCTTCTGGGTCGCGGCGGCGATCGGCGCCGGCGCGCTGCTGGGCCTGTACGCGCTGATGCGCTCGCGCCTGGGGCTGGCCATGATGACGGTGCGCGACAACGAGGTCGCGGCGCGCAGCATCGGCGTCGATGTCTGGCGCGTTCGCTTCCCGGCCTTCGTGATCTCCGGCGTCGGTTGCGGCCTGGCCGGCGCGGCCTACTTCATGGGCGCGATGTTCGTCGCGCCCGATTCGGCTTTCGACATCAACTGGGTCGTGATGATGATGTTCGCCACGCTGATCGGCGGCATCGGCACGATCGAAGGCCCGGTGCTCGGCGTGCTGATCTGGTTCGCGCTGCGCGAAGGGCTGACCACCTGGCTCGGCCTGCCGGGCGGCTGGTACCTGATCGCGATGGGCGCGGTGGCGATGCTGTTGAGCCTGGTCGCGCCGCGCGGGCTGTGGGGTGTGCTGCAGCGGCGTTTCGGGTGGCAGGGGTGGTCGGCGCGGCGGCAGCCGCCCTGGTCCTCGACGTGATGGCCGTGTTCGACTGGGCCGCAGCTCTGGCAGAGGCACGGGCCGGCTGGGGGGCGCAGGCAGGGCAATGGACGCCACACCGGTGCGGCTGTTGAGCGTGGTCAATCCGAACAGCCCTGATCGGCAGAGCATGGCGCAGGCGGTAATCAACGCTTGAGTTCGCCTTCGCCGGTGGCACGGGGGTGACGGTCATCGTGACGATGGGAAATCGCGCATGAACGTACTGACGATCTACGCGCATCACAACCCGCGGTCCTTTTGTCATGCGGTTCTGGAGCGCTTTTCCGACGGCCTGCGCGACGCGGGGCACACGAACGAGGTGGTCGATCTGTACGCGATCCGCTTCAATCCGGTGTTCGACGACCGGGACGGGCCGGACTGGATCGACGACAGCGTTCCCGACGACGTGCTCGAGCACATGCATGTCAAGCGGTCGCTGCTGGAAGGCGCGCGCAATCCGCTGCGCAGGTTGATGGTGAAGCGGTGGATCGGCGATCGGGACGACCGGGAGGTCGTTCGTAGGCTTCACGCACTGGGCGCCCCGCGCGACGTGGCCGAACAGCAGGCCAAGGTCGCGCGGGCCGACGCCCTGGCCTTCGTGGCACCGGTGTATTTCGTGGGCTTCCCGGCCATCCTGAAGGGATGGATCGACCGCGTGTTCAGCTTGGGATTCGCTTTCGGGATGACTGCAGATGCGTGGCGAGGCGACGTTGCCGGCCGCCTCCCGCTGCTCACGCATGAGAAGGCCTTGATCATCCAGACGACGATCTGGAACGAGGAGTCGTATGAGGCCGGTCTCAAGGCGGCGATGAAGGTGCTCATCGACCAGTACGCGTTGCATTACCCCGGCATCAAGCGAATCGAGCACGAATACTTCCATGCCGTCCACGGTGCAGACGATGCCACCCGACGGGCGTATCTGGACCGCGCCTACAGCCTGGGTCGCGAGTTCTGACCAGGCCGGCGCATCTCAGCGCCCACGCCCCGACCGCAAGGTCGCCGACGGCAACTCGCCGAACTGCCGCTTGTAGTCCAGCGAGAACTGCCCCAGGTGCCAGAAGCCCCAGCGGGCGGCCACGTCCTGCACGCCGGTGCTCGGGCTGTCGGGTTGCTTCAAATCGCGGCGCGCGTTGTTGAGCCGCACGGCGCGCAGGTACTTCGCCGGGCCGATGCCCAGCACGTCCTGGAAGCAGTAGTTCAGCTTGCGCGGGCTGGCGCCGATGCGCTGGCAGATCTCGAGGACCGTCAGCGCTTCGTCGCTGCCCGACAGCATCAGCTCGCAGGCCTTGTCGACCATGCGGCGGCGGGCCGCGAGGCTCTTCAGGTCGGGCGTGTGGACGGCGGCCGGGATGGCCTCGATCCATTCGATGAGCACGGCGTCGCGCAGGGCGATGGCGGCCCGCTCGTCGAAGGCCGGATCGCTCAGTGCGGCGAGCGCGGCCAGGTGCATCTCGCGCACGGCCGCCACGGCAGCGGGTGAGGCGCGCAGCACCACCTGCGATTCGAGCCAGGTGGCGATGCCCTTCTGGTACATGTGCTCCCACAGCGGGCGAAGCACCTCGCCGCTGACCACCACGCCGATCATGCCGAAACCGCTCGGGGAGCTGAGGTCCAGGTCGTCGGTGCGGCCGACCATGATGGACTGTTCGTCCAGCCGCTGGCCGTTGAAGATGGCCTCGCCCGGCAGGTCGATGGCCATGCCGAAGCCGTACTGGTTGGCGCCGAGCTGGCCGCGCTGGTGCATGGCCGTGCTGGCGGTCTCGTGCACCAGGCGCACGCCCGGCAGCTGCACGTGGTGCACCGTGCCCTGAAACTGGCCGGGCGACAGCTGCTGGTAGCGCAGCGTCCACTCGGGCTGGCTGCTGGCGTGCTCGTCGATGTCCGCCGTGCGCACGCTGTGCCGCCAGGCGTCTGGCAGCGCATGGTGGGGGTCGGCGGGCAGCGGGTTGAACATGGCAGGCGCCATCTTCGCAAGCAACGTGCATGCCGGCCAGCGGGTCGAACCCGGGCAACGTGAAGTTGTCGTGATGCCGCTCAACGAGCGGCTTCGGCCGCGTGCAAGGGAGCTGCGCCACCTCAAAGGATGGCATCGGGTTAACCCTTGCCTTGCCTTGCGCATTTGCGATAACGGCGTCGGCCCGCCCGCCGATACCTTCTCGCTCGTCGAACGGCGCGAGGAGCACAGCGTGAGCAAGTACGGAATTCTGAACGTCCGCCCCTGGGTGGCACTGGCCGCCATGGTGGCCGCGGGAGCAGGCCTGGCGCAGGACGCGTCGCGGCTGGGCAAGGAACTCACCGCCACCGGCGCCGAGCCGGGCGCCGCCAAGGATGGCAGTGTGCCGGCCTTCACCGGCACCGAGGCGCCCGCCGCCGGCTGGGCCTGGGGCAAGAAGCGCGTCGACTTCTGGAGGCACAAGGGCGAGAAGCCGCTGTTCACCGTCGACGCCGGCAATGTCGACAAGTACGCCGACAAGCTCTCGCCGGGGCAGGTGGCGCTGGTCAAGCAGACCAAGGGCTACACGATGGATGTGTACCCCTCGCACCGCAGCTGCGGCGTGCCCGATTTCGTGGCCGACAACACGAAGAAGAACGTCGGTGTCGCCAAGCTCAAGGACAACGGCTGGGGCCTGCAGGAGGCAATCCTGCCGGGCTTCCCGTTCCCGATGCCGGCGAACGGTGCGCAGGCCATGTGGAACGTCAAGATGCGCTACCGCGGCGTCGCGTTGGACTACAAGAAGGTGATCACCGCCGCCTCGCCGCGCAAGGGCAGCGACGAGTGGATCAAGGCCTTCTCGGAGCAGACCAACTACTTCCCCTGGGGGGCCAAGGGCTCGGCCAGTTTCAGCAAGCTGCCGCAGGTCGAGAACTTCGTCTACTTCGGCTACACGGCGCCCGCCGCGCTGGCCGGCCAGGCGCTGGCCATCACGATCTACACCGAGCAGCCGACCGAGACGCAGTACTACTTCCCCGGCCAGCGCCGCGTGCGTCGCATGCCCACCTACGCCTACGACGCGCCGCAGATCGGCTTCGAGAACCAGTACACGCTGGACGAGCCCTACGTCTTCAACGGCCTGATGGACCGCTTCGATTGGAAGCTGGTGGGCAAGAAGGAGATGATCGTCCCCTACAACGCCTTCGGCGCCTACGACTTCAGCGCGAAGTTCGAGGACGTGGCCGGCAAGGACTTCATCGCCGCCAGCCACCGCCGCTACGAAACCCACCGCGTGTGGGTGGTGGAGGCGACGGTCAAGGCGGGCATGCGCCACCTGGCGCCCAAGCGCACCTTCTACATCGACGAGGACAGCTGGAACCCGCTGGTGGCCGACGACTACGACGGCCAGGGCAAGCTGTGGAAGGTGCGCGAGGGCTACTCGATCCCGGTGTACGAGACGGGGGCCTGCGACGTCTCGGCCTTCGCTCAGTACAACCTGCTGGAGGGCCGCTACGTGTTCGACGAACACGCGGCCGGCACGGGGGCCGATGTGCGCTGGATCACCGAACCCGGCGGCAACCCGCGGCTGAACTCGAACTTCTACACGGCCGAGAACCTGCGCTCGATCAGCGAGCGCTGAACCAGGAGGGATCCACCATGACTCTGCACCGCCTCGCGGGCGCGGTGGCTGCCGCATGCGCAGCCCTTGCCGGCGGCCCCGCCGCCGCCTTCACCTTCGAGACCGAGACCTTCAAGGGCTCGTTCGACTCGACCATCACCATCGGCGCAGGCCAGCGCCTGCAAAGCCAGAGCTGCGCGCTGCTGGGCACGCCCACGGCGCACTGCAGCGAGTCGCAGGTCAACCCATTGACCTGGTCCGGCGCCGACGACGGCAACCTCAACTACGACAAGGGCGACTTCTTCACCGGCTACATCAAGGGCACGCACGAACTGCTGGTGACCATGCCGGCCGAAGGCTTCAAGTTCATGGCCCGCGCCAACTGGCTGAAGGACTTCAAGGCCGACGACACCCGCACGACACCGCTGCAGGACGACGCCAAGAAGGAGATCGTCAACAACGTGAACCTGCTGGACCTGTGGGCCAGCAAGGACTTCTCGGTGGGCGACCAGAACGGCCGCGTGAAGGTGGGCAACCAGGTCATCAGCTGGGGCGAGAGCCTGTTCGCGCTGGGGGGCATCAACTCGACCAACGCCGTTGACCTGGTGCGCCTGTCCAGCCCGGGCCTGCAGCTGAAAGAGGTGTTCCTGCCGGCCCCGATCGCCAGCGTCAGCAGCACGGTGGCGCCGGGCGTCAGCGTCGAGGCTTACTACCAGTTCCAGTGGAACCGCTACAAGTTCCCGCCCGCCGGCTCGTACTGGTCGCAGGGCGACATCTTCGACAAGGGGCGCGGTGACCTGCCTTTCCTCGAGAAGGACAAGGAGCCGAAGAGCAGCGGGCAGTACGGCGTCTCGCTGCGCTGGAAGTCCGACGCGCTGGACACCAACTTCGGCGTCTACGCGATCAACTACCACGACAAGACACCCAACCTGGCCTACAGCACCGGCGCGGCCGAGACGCTGCAGTGGAACTTCCTGCCCGACCGCAAGCTGTTCGGCATCAGCGCCAACACCTCGCTGGGCGATTGGGCGGTGGGTGCCGAGCTGTCGTACCGGCCCAAGGACGCGGTCGCGCTGTCGGCCTGTGCCGACGCCGGCACCGGCGGCACCGCGCAGGATTTCACCCCCACCAGCGCGACCACCCAGTACTGCCCGGGCTGGATCGACAACGAGCGCTACCAGATGCACCTGACCGGCATCTACAGCCTGATCCCGAGCAACGCCGGCGCCTTGCTGAAGCTGGTGGGCGCCGACACCGGCACCTTCCTGGGCGAGTTCGTCACCATCCACTACCCGGGCATCAACCAGGACAAGCTGATCCGCCGCAACATCGACGGCGTCGAGGTCGAGCAGGTGCCGGTGGCCGGCCTGTGGTGGCTGCCGTCCAACGGCAGCGGCGTGACCAAGGGCTTCGGCGATGCCACCTCGATGGGCTACATGTTCGATTTCAGCCTGGTCTACGACGGGTCGATCATCCCCGGCTGGCAGGTGGTGCCGGGCATGTTCTTCCAGCACGCGGTCAAGGGCTCGACGCCGAACTTCTTCGGCAATTGGCTCGAAGGCGCCAAGGCGGTCAACTTCTACCTCAACTTCATCAGGAACCCGGCCAGCTGGCAGGGCGGGGTGAACGTGACGAAGTTCTTCGGCGGCAAGACGCCGACGCACCAGCCGCTGGGTGACCGCGACTTCGCCGGCTTCTACCTGTCGCGCAACTTCTGACGCCGCTGATCCAGCGCTCGAGGCCACTGCCATGCTGTCGCTTGCCCCCCTGGTCACCGGCCTCGAGCGCTGGTTCTTCGCCCACCGCGCTGTCACGCTGGCCTTTCTCGCCGCCGTGACGGCGGTGATGGGCTGGTTCGCCCTGCAGCTGAAGATGGACGCCGGCTTCGAGAAGCAGATGCCGGTCGGCCACGAGTACATCCGGACCTTCCTCGAGTACCGCAACGACCTGCTGGGCGCCAACCGGCTCAACATCGTCGTCAAGGCGCGCGACCATGAGGGCCGCAAGGGCAGCATCTGGACGCCCGCGGCGCTCAAGCGCCTGTACGAGGTGACCCAGGCGGTGACCTTCCTGCCCAGCGTCGAGCGGCTGGGGGTGCAGTCGCTGTGGACGCCCAACAGCTTCGTCAACGAGATCACCGAAGAGGGCTTTCGGGCGGATCCGTTGATCGACGGCACGATCACCGCCGAGCAGCTCACGCCCGAGACCATCGCCACCATCCGCCGCGCGACGGCGCAGGGTGGCTTCGTCGGCACGCTGGTCGGGCGCGATGAGACGAGCGCGATGGTGACGGCCGAGCTGATCGAGTTCGACAAGGACGGCCGCAAGCTCGACTACATCGCCTACGACCGCCTGCTCGAAGAGCGCATCCGCGCGAAGTTCGAGGACGCCGACTTCGAGATCCAGATCATCGGCTTCGCCAAGCAGATCGGCGACATCGCCGACGGCGCGTCGGCCGTGCTCGAGTTCTGCGCGATCGCACTCGTGCTGACCGCGCTGGCGGTGTACTGGTACTGCCATTCGATCCGCTTCACGGTGCTGCCCATCGTCTGCTCGCTGACCTCGCTGGTCTGGCAGTTCGGTGCCTTGCGCCTGCTCGGCTACGGGCTGGACCCGCTGGCGGTGCTGGTGCCCTTCCTCGTGTTCGCGATCGGTGTGTCCCACGGTGTGCAGCAGATCAATTTCATCGTGCGCGAGATCGCCCACGGCAAGAGCTGCTTCGAGGCCTGCCGTGCCAGCTTCACGGGCCTGCTGATCCCGGGCACGCTGGCGCTGGTGACGGCCTTCGTCAGCTTCATCACGCTGATCCTGATCCCCATCCCGATGGTGCGCGAGCTGGCCATCACCGCCTCGCTGGGCGTGGCGTTCAAGATCGTCACCAACCTGGTCATGCTGCCGGTGGCGGCTTCGTACTTCGACATCGGCCGGGCCTATGCCGACAAGGCCATGCTCAAGCGCGACGCGCGCGCAGGCTGGCTGCGCACGCTGGCCCGGGTGGCCGAGCCGCGCAACGCGGCGGTGTGCCTGGGCATCGTCGCGGTGGTATTCGCCGCCGCGGTGTGGCAGAGCCGGGACCGCGTGGTGGGCACGCTGCAGCCCGGCGCACCCGAGCTGCGCGAGGATGCCCGGTTCAACCGCGATGCGGTGGCCATCGCCACCAACTACGACACGGGGCTGGATTGGCTGACCGTGGTGTTCGAGGCGAAGCCCACAAGCGACGCGAACGGCGACAGCGGCTTGTGCGAGAAGGTCGACATCGGCCTGTACCAGGACCGCTTCACCTGGGCCCTGCAGCCTGTCGAGGGCGTGCTGTCGGTAGCCTCGTTCTCCGGCCAGCTGCGCCTGTACAACGAGGGCTACAACGAGGGCCACCCGAAGATGGGGGTGGTGCCGATCGATGCGGCCAACTACGCCGCGCTGGCCACCGAGATCGCCCGCGTTCGCGGCACGATGCGCAAGGACTGCAGCATGACGGCGGTGCACGTGTTCCTCACCGACCACAAGGCCAGCACGATCCAGCGCGTCATCGCGGCGGTCAAGGCCTTCCGCAGCGAAGTCAAGGAGCCGGGTGTCACGGTCCGCCTGGCGGCCGGCAACGCGGGTGTGCTGGCGGCGATCAACGACGAGGTCGAGCGCAGCGAGCTGCCGATGATGCTGTACGTCTACGGCGCCATCGTGCTGCTGGTCTTCGCCGTCTACCGGGATTTCCGCGCCGTCCTGGCCTGCTGCCTGCCGCTGACCGTGGGTACCTTCATCGGCTACTGGTTCATGAAGGAGCTGCAGATCGGGCTGACGGTGGCCACGCTGCCGGTGATGGTGCTGGCGGTCGGCATCGGCGTCGACTACGCCTTCTACATCTACAACCGGCTGCAGCAACACCTGGCCGCCGGCCAGCCGATCGTGAAGGCGCTGGAGCACGCGATCCTGGAAGTCGGCATGGCGACCATCTTCACGGCGATCACGCTGGCCATCGGCGTGGCGACCTGGTCGTTCTCGGCGCTGAAGTTCCAGGCCGACATGGGCAAGCTGCTGGCTTTCATGTTCATGGTCAACATGGTGATGGCGATGACCGCGTTGCCGGCTTTCGCCGTCTGGCTGGAGCGCCTGTTCCCACGCAAGGGCCCGGTGCACGTGCCCGGCCTGGCGCATTGAACGAGAGGCGGGCATGTTGCAGACGATCAGACGAATCATCCTGGCCGGCGCCGCGGTGCTGGGCCCGTGGCACGCGGTTGCCGCGCAGGAGGCTGCCGGCCCGCGCGCCGTGCCGGCCGCCCGGGTGGCACACGCCGCGACGGCAGGCATGCTGGGCACTGCGCTGGCCGGTCAACGGGCCGTGGCCGTCGGCGACCACGGCGTGGTGCTGCTGTCCGACGATGGCGGCCAGCGCTGGCGGCAGGCCAGGGCGGTGCCGGTGGACAGCACCCTGACGGCGGTGAGCTTTGCCGACGCCGAGCACGGCTGGGCGGTCGGCCACGCCGGCGTGATCCTGGCGACACAGGACGGTGGCGAAACTTGGCGCCTGCAGCGTCGCGCCGCGCAGGAGGACCGGCCGCTGTTTGCCGTGCACATGTTCGACGCGCAACATGGCGTGGCGGTGGGCCTGTGGTCGCTGGTGCTGGTGACCGGCGACGCGGGCAAGACCTGGGACAGCGTTGCACTGTCGCCGCCCGAAGGCGCCAAGCGGGCCGACCTGAACCTGTTCTCGCTCTTCACCACGCCGACGGGCGAGCTGCTCGCCACCGCCGAACGCGGCATGCTGCTGCGCTCGACCGACCGTGGCCAGCACTGGGCCTACCTGGCCAGCGGCTACAAGGGCTCGTTCTGGGCCGGGGCCGCCGCCAGCGACGGCGTGCTGCTGGCCGCCGGGCTGCGTGGCTCGATCTTCCGCAGCGCCGACGACGGCAAGACCTGGGCACGCGTCGACAACCCCGGCAAGGCCTCGATCACCGCGCTGCTGGCAACCGGGCAGAACGTCCTGGCCCTGGGCCTGGACGGCAGCGTGCTGCGCAGCCAGGACGGTGGCGCCAGCTTCAACACCGAACAACGTGACGACCGTGCTGCACTGACCAGCGCGCTGCGCCTGGCCGACGGCCGCGAGCTGCTGTTCTCGCGGCAAGGGCCGCTGCCTGACCGACGCTGACGCGCGCGGCGACAACCCAAGGATTCGATGATGACGGACACACCCAAATACCCCACGCTGGCTTTGCACGTCGCTGGCCGCTGGATCACCCAGGCTTCCGGCGGCGAACGCTATGTCGTCAACCCGGCCGACGAGTCGCCGCTGGGCGTGCTGCCGCTGGCCGGCGCGGACGAACTCCACGCCGCGGCGCAGGCCGCTGAACGCGGCTTCCGCGTCTGGCGCCGCACGCTGGCGCAGGACCGCTACGTCGTCGTGCGCCGGGCGGCGCAGCTGTTGCGCGAACGGGCGCCGAACATCGCCCAGGTGCTGACGCTGGAGCAGGGCAAGCCGCTGGCCGAAGCGACGCGCGAGGTGCTGCTGTCGGCCGACATCATCGACTTCCAGGCCGAAGAGGCCAAGCGCCTGTACGGCCGGCTGGTGCCGCCGCGCGTCGCCGGCATCCTGTCGCAGGCCGTGACCCGCCAGCCGATCGGCCCGGTGGCCCTGTTCACGCCGTGGAACTTCCCGGCCAACCTGCCGGCGCGCAAGCTGGGCAGCGCGCTGGCCGCCGGCTGCAGCGTGGTGATCAAGCCGGCCGAAGAGACACCCGGCACCTGCATGCTGATCGTGCAGTGCTTCCTCGAGGCCGGCGTGCCGCCGGAGGCCTTGAACATGGTCTGCGGCGACCCGCCGCAGGTGTCCGAGACGCTGATCGGCCACCCGGCCATCCGCAAGGTGTCGTTCACCGGCTCGGTGGCGGTGGGCAAGCTGCTCGGCGAGCAGTGCGCGCGCGGCGTCAAGCGCTACACGCCCGAGCTGGGCGGGCATGCGCCGGTGGTCGTGTGCGAAGACGCCGATGTGGCCTTCGCGCTGAAGTCGTCGGTGGCGGCCAAGTACCGCAACGCGGGCCAGGTGTGCGCATCGCCGATCCGCTTCTACGTGCACCGCCGCCACCACGAGGCCTGGGTCGATGCTTTCGCGAAGGCCGCCTCGGCACTGCGCCTCGGGCCGGGGCTGGACCCGCAGACCCAGATGGGCCCGCTGGCGCACGTGCGCCGCATCGAGGACATGGAGCGCTTCGTCGACGAAGCCCTCACACAGGGCGCCCGGCTGCGCTGCGGCGGCCGGCGCGTGGACCGGGCCGGCTACTTCTTCGAGCCGACCGTCTTCACCGACGTGCCGGCCACAAGCCGCCTGGCGCATGAAGAGCCCTTCGGCCCGATCGCCACCATCGCCCCCTTCGACACCCTGGACGAGGCCATCGGCCTGGCCAACGACTCGGCCTACGGCCTGGGCGCTTATGCCTTCACGCGCGACCTCCTGACCGCGCACCGCTTGGGCGAAGAGATCGAGGCCGGCATGGTCGGCATCAACCACTTCGGCGTGTCGCAGCCCGAGATGCCCTTCGGCGGCTGGAAGGAAAGCGGCCATGGCCAGGAGATGGGCGCCGAGGGGCTGCTGGCCTACACCGACCTGAAGACCGTGATCGTGGGAGTACCGCAATGACCAAGAAGACCGACATCGACCAGCTCAAGCAGGACAACGCGCAGTACCTGTTCCACCCCATGGCCCACCCCGCGGCCATGCAGAAGAACCGGCCCGACATCATTTCCCGCGGCGAAGGCTGCTGGGTGTGGGACATCGACGGCCACAAGATGATCGACGGCGTGGCCGGGCTGTGGAGCTCCAACCTGGGCCACAGCAACAAGCGGGTCCGCGACGCGATCGTGGCGCAGCTCGACGAGCTGCCGTTCTACAACACCTTCCGCGGCACGACGCACCCGCGGGCGATCGAGCTGTCGGCGCGCATCGTCAAGACGATGGCGCCCGATGGCGTCGGCGCCGTGCTGTTCGGCAACGGTGGCTCGGATGCCGTCGAAGGTGCGCTGAAGATCGCGCGCCAGTACTGGAAGGTCCAGGGCCAGCCCGAGCGCACCAAGTTCATCAGCCTGAGGCAGGGCTACCACGGCGTGCACTTCGGTGGCATGAGCGTCAACGGCCTGGGCAACATCCGCCGTGCCTACGAGCCGCTGATGCCGGGCTGCTTCCACGTCGACACGCCCTGGCCGTACCACAACGCCTACTCCGAGGATCCCGAGGAGCTGGCCCGCATCTGCGCCGGCCTGCTCGAGCGCGAGATCCAGTTCCAGGGCGCCGACACGGTGGCCGCGTTCATTGCCGAGCCCATCCAGGGCTCGGCCGGCGTGATCGTGCCGCCGACCAGCTACTGGCCGCTGGTGCGCGAGGTGTGCGACCGGAACAACGTGCTGCTGATCGCCGACGAGGTGGTCACCGGCTTCGGCCGCTCGGGGGCGATGTTCGGCACCCGGCTGTGGGGCGTGAAGGCCGACATCTGGTGCCTGGCCAAGGGCATCAGCTCGGGCTACGTGCCGCTGGGCGCCACGGCCCTGGGCAAGAAGGTGTCCGAGGCCTTCCTGGCCGACGCCAACGGCCTGGCCACGGTGGCGCACGGCTACACCTACAGCGGCCATCCGGTGGCGGCCGCCGCCGCGCTGGCCACGCTGGACGAGATCGAGGAGAAGGACGTGGTCGGCAACGCGGCCCGGGTCGGCGCGCACTTCCAGCAGCGGCTGGCCGAGTTCGAGCGCAGGTTCAGCTTCGTCGGCGACGTGCGCGGCAAGGGGCTGATGGCCGGCATCGAGATGGTGTCCGACAAGGCCAGGCGCGTGCCGGTGCCGCGCAACAGCGACATCCCCCAGCGCGTGGCGCGCGAGGCCTACCGGCGCGGCGCGATGGTGCGCATCTCCGGTCCGAACATGATCCTGTCGCCGCCGCTGGTGATGACCCGCGAGGAGGTCGATCACCTGGTCGACATCCTCGAAGCCTCGTTCGCCGCCGTGCAGGCCACGCTGTAGGAGCGGCGCGATGAGCAGCAAGACGATCCTGCTGATCGGCACGGTCGACACCAAGAGCGACGAGGTCGCCTTCATGCGCGAGTGCATCGAGGGGGCCGGCGGCCGCGCGCTCGTGATGGATGTCGGCGTGCTGGGCCGCGGCGGCTTCGCGCCCGACATCCCCAACACCGAAGTGGCCCAGGCGGCCGGCGTGACGCTGGCGCAGATCATCGACGGCGGCGACGAGAACACGGCGATGACGCTGATGGCGCAAGGTGCCACGCTGCTGGCGACGCAGCTGCGTGCGCAGGGCCGCATCGACGGCCTGCTGGCGCTGGGCGGCACCATGGGGACGGACCTCGCGCTGGACGTGGCGAGCGCGCTGCCGCTCGGCTTCCCCAAGGTCGTGGTGTCGACGATCTCGTATTCGCCGCTGCTGCCGCCCGATCGCATTCCACCCGACCTGATCATGGTGCTGTGGGCCGGCGGCCTGTATGGCCTGAACGCGCTGTGCCGCTCGGCCTTGTCGCAGGCCGTCGGCGCGGTGATGGGCGCGGCGCGGTGCGTGGTGGCGCCGCGCTTCGAGCGGCCGCTGGTCGGCATGACCTCGCTCGGCTCCAGCGCCCTGACCTACATGAAGACGCTCAAGCCGGCGCTGGAGCAACGCGGCTTCGACCTCGCGGTCTTCCACGCCACCGGCATGGGCGGGCGCGCCTTCGAGGCGCTGGCGGCGCAAGGGCGCTTCGTCGCGGTGATGGACTTCTGCCTGCAGGAACTCGTCAACCACCTGGGCGGGTCCTGCGTGTCGGCCGGGGCCAACCGGTTGCGCGTGGCGGGCCGCGCGGGGGTGCCGCAGATCGTGGCGCCCGGGGCGACCGACATGCTCGACTTTCCCGCCTGGGGCGCAGCGCCGGCCAGCGCGGGCGACCGTCCGCGCCGCGACCACAACCGCCTGATCGCCTCGGTGTGCATCGACGCCGGGCAGCGCAGCGCGGTGGGCCGCGCCATCGGCGAGCGCCTGGCCGAGGCCACAGGCCCGACTTGCCTGCTGCTGCCCACGCAAGGGGTGGAGGGCTGGGACCGGCCGGGCCAGCCGTTGCACGACCCCGAGGGCCTGGCGGCCTTCGTCGAGTCGGCGCGGCGGCACGCCCCGCCGAATGTCGAGCTGGTGGAGTTGGACGCCCACATCAACGACCCCGCATTCGCCGACGCGGCCTTGCGCGTTTTCGACCAATGGGTGGCCGATGGCCGCATCTCGCGAGGGGCTGCGACATGACCCGCGCCCTGGTGCTCGACTTCGGCGGCGTGATCAGCCGCACCTTGTTCGAAACCCATGCCTTGAGCGAGCAAGCCCTCGGCCTGGCGCCCGGCACGCTCGCCTGGCGCGGCCCCTTCGACCCGGCCGGCGATGCGCTGTGGCGCGACATGCAGGCCGACAGGATCAGCGAGCGCGACTACTGGCTCACGCGGGCGCGCGAGGTCGGCCGCCTGCTGGGCGAAGACTGGGACCGCATGGAGACGCTGGTGCAGCGTGCGCGCGGCGCGGATGTCGAGGCGGTGATCCGGCCCGAGGCGGTGCTGGCCATCGACGCGGCAAGGGCCGCGGGCTGCAAGCTCGCCGTGCTGTCCAACGAGCTCGATCTCTTCTACGGCGCCGACTTCCGCCGCCGGCTGCCACTGATGGCGCAGTTCGACGTGGTGGTCGACGCCACCTACACCCACATCCTCAAGCCCGACCCGCGCGCCTATGCGCAGTGCGTGGCGGAGCTCGGCGTGAACGCCGGCGACTGCGTGTTCGTCGACGACCAGCTGCGCAACATCGAAGGCGGCCGGCGCGCCGGGCTGCAGGTCGTGCATTTCGACGTGATGCAACCTGCCCGCTCATATGCCGAGGCGCTGGCCTTGCTGGGCGTGCGGGCACCCGTGAATTCCCTGGAGAACCCATGACCGGATCATTCGACAACCGTGAGCGCATCGCCAGCCTCATGGCGGCCGAGCAGGCGCGCTACGCCGCCACCCATGCCCGCTCGGGCGAACTCTTCGCCCAGGGCCGGCAGCACTGGCTGTACGGTGCGCCGTCGCACTGGATGCGGCGCTGGATCGGCGGCTGGCCGATCTACATCCGCGACGAGGCGCGGCCCTACGGCGTGCGCTTCGGCGATGTCGATGGCAACGACTATGTGGACTTCTGCCTCGGCGACACCGGCGGCATGTGCGGCCACGGCCATCCGGCGGTGGTGGAGGCCATGGCCCGCCAGGCGCGCGTGGGCACCTCGCTGATGCTGCCCAGCGGCGACGCCGAGTGGGTGGGCGAGGAGTTGACCCGCCGTTTCGGCCTGCCGTACTGGACGCTGACCACCTCGGCCAGCGACGCCAACCGCGCCTGCATCCGCCTGGCCCGCATGATCACCGAGCGGCCCCGCGTGCTGGTGTTCTCGGGGGCCTACCACGGCAGCGTCGAAGAGGCCCACGTGGAGTTGCGCGATGGCGAGGTCCGCATGCGCAACAACATCCACCACAACTTCTTCCCGCACGACAAGCTGTCGCGCGTCGTCGAGTTCAACGACATCCCGGCGCTGGAGGCCGCGCTGCGCCAGGGCGACGTGGCCTGCGTGCTGGCCGAGCCGGCGATGACCAACTACGGGATGATCGCGCCGCAGCCGGGCTACCACGAGGCGCTGCGCCGCCTGACCCGCGAGACCGGCACGGTGCTGCTCATCGACGAGACCCACACCATCTCCAGCGGCCCGGGCGGCTACACCGCGCAACATGGCCTGGAACCCGACATGTTCGTGCTCGGCAAGGCGGTGGCCGGCGGCATCCCGGCGGCGGTGTTCGGCCTGTCGCAGGCGATGGCCGAGCGCGTGTGGCAGGTGCTGCCGCGCGTGCCGCCGACCGTGCGGCAGAGCGCACACGCCGGCTTCGGCGGCACGCTGGCCGGCAACGCGCTGACGGTGGCGGTGATGCGCGCCGTGCTGTCGCAGGTGCTCACCGGCGAGGCCTTCGAGCGCATGCTGGGCCTGGCCGATCGCCTGCAGCGCGGCGTCAACGGCAGCATCGCCCGGCGTGGCCTGCCCTGGCACGCCACGCGGGTCGGCGCACGGGTCGAAACGCTGTTCGCGCCGGACGAGCCGCGCAACGCCACCGACGTGAAGCGCCACCGCGACGCCGAGCTCGAGGCCTTGCTGCACCTGTTCCTGATGAACCGCGGCGTGCTGATCACCCCCTTCCACAACATGATGCTGTGCTGCTCCGGCACCACGGCCGACGACGTGGACCGGCACAACGAAGCCTTCGACCAGCTGGTCACGGAGCTGGTGAAGTGAGGCCCGATCCGTTCTCGCTCCAAGGCAAGGTGGCCCTGGTCACCGGCGGTGGGCGCGGTATCGGCGCCGCCATCGCTGCGGTCTTCGCCGAGGCCGGCGCGAGTGTGCTGATTGCCAACCGCACGGCCGACGCCGGTGCCGCGGTCGCCGCGGCGATTCGTGATGGCGGCGGCATCGCGGAATCCATCGGCTGCGACATCGGCCGGCGCGTCGAGGCCGAGCGCGCGGTGGCCGAGACGGTGCAGCGCTTCGGCGGGCTCGACATCGTCGTGCACAACGCGGCTGTCAACCCGTGGGCGCGCATCGAGGCGGTGAGCGACGACGCGCTGGAGCAGACGCTGGCCGTCAACCTGAAGGCCTGCTTCTGGCTCACGCAGGCCGCGCTGCCGCACTGGCGGGCGCGCAGGGCCGGGCGCATGCTGGTCACCTCGTCGGTCACCGGGCCGCGCGTGGCCATGCCCGGCAGCGCGCCCTATGCCGCCAGCAAGGCCGGCGTCAACGGCTTCATCCGCAGCGCGGCGCTGGAGCTGGCGGCCGAGCGCATCACCGTCAACGGCGTCGAGCCGGGCTACATCGCCAAGCAGGGCGGCTCGCTGCTGTCCGACCCCGAGCGCGCCGCACGCATCGCTCGCCACATTCCGGCCGGCGAGCTGGGCCGTCCCGACGACATCGCCCACGCGATGCGCTACCTCGCCAGCGACGCGGCCCGCTACGTCACCGGCCAGACCATCGTCGTCGATGGTGGCTCCACGCTGCCCGAGAGCCCTACATTCAACGAAGCCTGAGCGGAATTCACCATGACCCTCGAAGAACGCACCAACGCCCACCTGACCCGGGGCGTCGTCGGCTTCCCGACCGCACTGGCCACCTCGGTCGGCGTGGTCATGGCCAGCCCGGTGATCCTCACCGCGACCACCGGCTTCTCGATCGGCGGCTGGGTGTTCGTGATCGCGATGCTGATCGCCTTCGGCCTGATGCTCGCGCAGGCCTCGACCTTTGCCGAGGCCGCCACCACGCTGCCGACGGCGGGCTCGGTCTACGACTACATCGCCTGCGGCTGCGGCCGCTTCTTCGCGATCACCGGCACGATCTCGGCCTACATGCTGGTGCACGTGTTCGCCGGCACGGCCGAGACCATTCTCTCGGGCGTGATGGCGACGGTGAACTTCCCCGCGCTGCACGGCATGCTGGCCGAGCACGACGCGACCTGGGCGGTGGGCGTGGGCCTGGTGACGCTGTTCGCGGTGCTCAACTACTTCGGCATCACGGCCTTCGCCCGGGTCGAGGTGGTGCTGACCTTCTGCATGTGGGTCACGCTGATGATCTTCGGGGTGCTGGGCGTGTCGATGACGGCGCACGTGCAGCTCGACGGCTGGTTCGGCGCCTCCCACGTCGGCACCGACGTGTACACCGTGCTGTCGCTCGTCGGCCTGGCGATGTTCATGTTCCTGGGTGTCGAGTTCGTCACCCCGCTGGCGCCGGACCTGCGCCACGCCCAGCGCTCGATCCCGCGCGCGATGTTCGTCGGCCTGTGCCTCGTGTCGCTGTGCATGCTGATCTGGGGCGCCGCCGTGCAGCGCCAGGTGCCGAACACGCCGCTGGACGCCAAGGGCCTGGTCCACCTGCTGGAGACGCCCGATGCTATCCCGGCCTTTGCGGAGCAGGTGCTCGGCCCCTTCGGCCGCATCTGGCTGGGCGTGGCCTTCCTGCTCGCCGGCGCGGCGACGATCAACACCTTGATGGCGAGTCTGCCGCGCATCCTGTACGGCATGGCGGTGGACGGCGCGCTGCCCAAGGCCTTCGCCTACCTGCACCCGAAGTACCGCAGCCCGGTGGTCGGCATCGTGGTCTCCGCAATCATCCCGATCGCCCACGTGGTCTACATCCATGGCGACCTCGACCGCATCCTGCCGCTGGTGCTGGCGGCCGTCTGCGCCTGGGGCACGGCCTACCTGCTGGTGAACCTGTCGGTGGTGCTGCTGCGCATCCGCCGACCCGAGTTGGCGCGCGCCTACCGCTCGCCGTGGTTCCCCTTGCCGCAGCTCGTGGCGTCGGTGGGCATCCTGGTGGCGATCTGGTACATCACGCCGCCGAACATGAACCCGCGCGACATCTACGTGCCCTTCGGCGTGATGCTCGGTGCGACGGCGCTGTATGCGCTGGTGTGGACGCTGTTCGTGCAGCGCCGCCCCCTGTTCACGCCGGCGGGGGTGGAACTCGTGATGGAAGAGGAGTTCCGTCGCGTCGAAGAGAGCGGGGTGTACCAGTGAACGCCCTCGCAGGAAAGGTCGCGCTGGTGTGCGGCGCGGCCACCGGCATCGGTGCGGCCGTGGTGCAGCGCTTCGCGGCCGAAGGCGCCGCGGTGGTGGCCTGTGGCGTGCCGATGCCGCCCTTCGAGGGCGCGCTGGCATGCGACGTGACCGACGACGCGCAGGTGCGGGCGGCGGTCGCCGCCACGCTGGAGCGCCACGGCCGCATCGACGTGCTGGTCAACGCGGCCGGCGTGATCGTCAACGACGACGCGGCCGAGATCGACGACGCGGTCTGGTCACGCCAGCACGAGATCAACCTCGCCGGCACGATGCGCACGATGCGCGCGGTGCTGCCCGGCATGCTGGAACGGCGATCGGGCGCGGTGGTGAACATCGCGTCGGTCGCGGCCTTCAACGCCGGCGCCGGCTCGGCGAGCTATGCTGCCAGCAAGGCCGGCGTGGTGGCGCTGACCCGGTCGGCGGCGCAGGCCTACGGCGCACGCGGCGTGCGGGTCAACGCCCTGTGCCCGGGCTGGGTGGACACACCCATGGCCGCCCGCGAGATGCAGGACCTGGCACGCGAGCTGGGCGTCGACGAGGCCCAGGCGCGCGAGCGCACCGTGGCGCGCATCGCGCTCGCTCGCATGGCCCGGCCCGAGGAGATGGCCGCGGCCTGCCTGTTCCTCGCCAGCGACGAGGCCTCGTTCATCACCGGCACGGCCCTGGTGGCCGACGGCGGTGCACGGGTGGCGGCGGCGGCGCGCGGGGTCTGATCGACGGCGCTGGCCCGTCAGGCTTCGTCGGCCGGCGCCTGGCCCGGGCCGAGCCGCTCGATCAGCTCGTCCAGCATGGTGTAGCAGGCGGCGATGAACTCGGTTCCCATGCGCTCTTCGATCTGCCGGTAGGTCGCCTCGATGTCGGGCGCCAGGCGGGCGGCCAGCGCATGGCTTTCGGCCGTGAGCGACACCCGCAGGCGGCGCTGGTCGTGGTCGAGCCGCTGGCGCGTCACCAGGCCCAGGCCTTCCATGCGCGCCAGGATGCCGGCCATGCTGGGGCTGGAGATGCCGCACAGCGCGCCGATCTGGCGCGGCTCCAGCGGGCCGGATTCGAGCAACGCGCGCACGATGCGCCACTGCTGCTCGGTCACGCCATTGGCGTTGAGGATGGGGCGGAACCGCGCGAGCACGCTCTCGCGTGCCTGCAGCAGCAGCAGCGGCAGGTTGCGATGGGCAAAGGCGGCGGGGGCCTTGCTGCGGTTTCGCGGTGCGGTGCTTGACATGCTCACATATTAGCAAATACATTGCTAACATCTTAGTGAATAGCGGGTCTCGGTGAACACATTCCTGCCTGGCCTGTCGTCGGTCCCGATGTCTCCGTGGCGCTTGTCGGGTGTCGTCTACGGCACGCTGATGAACGATCTCGATGCGCTCGCGGCGCTCGGTGAGGCGTTGCACCAGCCGCCGTACAAGGCGCCGCCGAAGGCGCCGGTGCTTGGGCTGAAGCCGCGCAACACGCTGGCCGCCTCGGGGGCGGAGGTCGTGGTGCCTGCGGGCTTCGAAGGGTTCGAGGTCGGTGCCGCGCTGGGCCTGGTGATCGGGCGGACGGCCTGCCACGTGGCCCGACACCAGGCGCTGGCGCATCTCGCGGGCTACATTGTCGTGGCCGACCTGAGCCTGCCGTGCGAGAGCCACTACCGGCCCGCGCTGCGCTTCAGGGCGCGCGACGGCAGCTGCCTCGTCGGCCCCGAGGTCGTGGCGCGCGATGCGGTGTCCGACCCCGACGCGCTGGACATCACCGTCAGCGTCGACGGCCGGGTGGCGCAACGTGCCAGCACCTCGCGCATGCAGCGCGGCGCAGCGCGGCTGCTGGCCGACGTGAGCGAGTTCATGACCTTGCGCCCGGGCGACATCCTGCTGCTGGGCGTGCCGGCCGGTGCGCCGTTGGCCGGCCCCGGCCAGCACATCGCGGTCGAGATCGCCGGCGTGGGCCGGGTCGACGCCTCGCTGGTGCAGGCCCCGGGGGCACCGTCATGAAGACCGCCCGCGTGGCCTATGGAGGCGCCTTGCACGAGGCCGTGCCCCACGCCGAAGGACTGCAGCTCGAAGACGGCCGCGTGCTGGCCGAAGACGCGGTGGTGTGGCTGCCGCCGTTCGAGGTGGGCACGGTGATCGCGCTGGGCCTGAACTATGCCGACCATGTGAAGGAGCTGGCCCGGGAGCTGACCGTCTCCACCCAGGATGAGCCGCTGGCCTTCCTGAAAGGCCCGGGCGCATTGATCGGCCACCGAGGCTTCACGCGCCGACCGGCCGACGTGGCCTTCATGCACTACGAGTGCGAGCTGGCGGTGGTGATCGGCCGCACTGCGCAGCGCGTGAAGCGCGCCGATGCGATGCAGCACGTGGCGGGCTACACGGTGTGCAACGACTACGCGATCCGCGACTACCTGGAGAACTGGTACCGGCCCAACCTGCAGGTCAAGAACCGCGACGGCTGCACCGTGCTCGGCCCCTGGTTCGTCGACGCCGCCGATGTGCCGGACCCGCACGACCTGGCCCTGCGCACGCTGGTCAACGGCCAGCTGACGCAGCAGGGGCACACCGGCAACATGGTCAACGACATCCCGGCGCTGATCGAATACCTCAGCGGCTTCATGACCCTGCAGGCTGGTGACGTGATCCTCACCGGCACGCCCGACGGGGTGGTCAACGTGAACGTCGGCGACGAGGTGGTGACCGAGATCGACGGCATCGGCCGGCTGATCAACACCATCGTCGGCGACGAGCCATTCGGACGACAAGGAACAACCCCATGCGCATCCAGCACCTGATCGGCGGCAAGCCGGTCGAAAGCCGCGACTATTTCGAAACGATCAACCCGGCCACGCAGGACGTGCTGGCCGAGGTTGCGTCCGGCGGCCAGGCCGAGGTCGACGCCGCGGTCGCCGCGGCCAAGGCGGCCTTCCCGGCGTGGGCCGGCCTGGCCGCCACCGAGCGCGCGCGGCTGATGCGACGGCTGGGTGACCTGATCGCCGCCCACGTGCCCGAGCTGGCGCGCACCGAGACCATGGACGCCGGCCAGGTGATCGCGCAGACCGGCAAGCAACTGGTCCCCCGTGCGGCCGACAACTTCCACTACTTCGCCGAGATGTGCACCCGCGTCGACGGCCACACCTACCCGACGCCGACACACCTGAACTACACGCTCTACCACCCGGTGGGCGTGTGCGCGCTGATCAGCCCGTGGAATGTGCCTTTCATGACCGCCACGTGGAAGGTGGCGCCGGCGCTGGCCTTTGGCAACACCGCGGTGCTGAAGATGAGCGAGCTGTCGCCGCTGACCGCTGCGCGCCTGGGCGAGCTGGCGCTGGAGGCTGGCATCCCGCCCGGCGTGCTCAACATCGTGCACGGCGACGGCGCCCAGGCCGGCGAGCCGCTGTGCCGGCACTCCGACGTGCGCGCCATCTCCTTCACCGGCTCCACCGCCACCGGCAATCGCATCGTGCAGGCCGCGGGGCTGAAGAAGTTCAGCATGGAGCTGGGCGGCAAGAGCCCGTTCGTGATCTTCGACGACGCCGACCTGGACCGCGCGCTGGATGCCGCGGTGTTCATGATCTTCAGCAACAACGGCGAGCGCTGCACGGCGGGCAGCCGCATCCTCGTGCAGCGGTCGATCTACGCCGACTTCGCGCAGAAGTTCGCCGAGCGCGCCCGGCGCATCACCGTGGGCGACCCGCTGGACGAGAAGACCATCGTCGGCCCGATGATCAGCACGGGCCACCTGGCCAAGGTGCGCGGCTACATCGAGCTGGGCACGAAAGAGGGCGCCACGCTGCTGTGCGGCGGGCTGGACGCACCGGATCTGCCCGCGCATGTCGCCAAGGGCAACTTCGTCCGGCCCACCGTGTTCGCCGACGTGGACAACCGCATGCGCATCGCGCAGGAGGAGATATTCGGGCCGGTGGCCTGCCTGATCGCCTTCGACGACGAAGCCGATGCGATTGCCAAGAGCAACGACATTGCCTACGGCCTGTCCAGCTACGTGTGGACCGAGAACATCGGCCGTGCGCACCGGGTGGCGGCGGCCATCGAGGCCGGCATGTGCTTCGTCAACAGCCAGAACGTGCGCGACCTGCGCCAGCCCTTTGGCGGCACCAAGGCCAGCGGCACCGGCCGCGAGGGCGGCACCTGGAGCTACGAGGTCTTCCTGGAGCCCAAGAACATCGCGGTGGCCATGGGCTCGCACCACATTCCTCACTGGGGAGACTGACCATGGGCCAACTTGCACTCGCTGCCAAGATCACGCACGTGCCCTCGATGTACTTGAGCGAGCTGGATGGCCCGCGCCAGGGCACGCGCCAGGACGCCATCGATGGACACCGCGAGATCGGGCGCCGCTGCCGCGAACTGGGCGTGGACACCATCGTCGTGTTCGACACCCACTGGCTCGTCAACGCGAATTACCACATCAACTGCGCGCCGCATTTCAAGGGCCAGTACACCAGCAACGAGCTGCCGCACTTCATCAGCAACATGGACTACGAGTTCCCGGGCAACCCGGAACTCGGCCAACTGCTGGCCCGCAGCTGCAACGAGATGGGCGTGGAAACGCTGGCCCACCACCGCACCACGCTGGGCCCCGAGTACGGCACGCTGGTGCCGATGCGCTACATGAACGAAGACCGGCACTTCAAGGTCGTCTCGGTCTCGGCGCTGTGCACCGTGCA
>NZ_DATFAN010000071.1:0-12407 GCF_035254525.1 Ideonella sp.
GTGCTGGGCCGGGATCACCTCGTCGTCGCTGCCGTGGAAGAAGTGCAGCGTCGTGTGCCGCAGCGCGCGCTCGGGCAGCGTGCCGTAGCGCCCGGCGAAGGCCAGCACCCGGCCGGCCAGCCCGTCTTCGGCCTGGGCCAGTTCGAGGGCACAGATCGCGCCCTGCGAAAAACCCACCAGCGCGGTCGCCGCCGGGCCGACCCCGGTCGATTGCTGCGCGCCGCGCACGAAGGCCGCCAGGCGCGGCAGCACGGCAAGGGCGCGGCCGGCGCGGTTCATGTCGTCGATGCCCTGCAGCGAAAACCATTGCCGGCCACCGAGCAGGCCCAGCGGGTCGCCGTCGAAGGGCTCGAAGCCGTCCGGCGCGAGCACGGCCGCCTGCGGAAACGCGCGCCGCAGCGCCTCGGCCAGCGGCACCATGCCGGCCGAGCTGTCGCCCACGCCGTGAAGCACCAGCATCAGCTGCTCGGGCCGGCCTTGCGCCGGCAGCCATTGAAGAACCTGGGGGTCGGACGCCATGGGCGGATTGTCGCGCGGCGGCTCGGATCAGGCCAACCGCGGTCATACGCGCCCGCCCCGGCCGCGGATGCAGCCCACCCAGCGCCGCGCGGGGTTTGTTCACGCGGCTGCATCCGCTGCGTCCGGGCGGCGCGTAAGCAGGGTCACGCCAGCGCCACCGCGCCGGCGCCGCCCTCACCCCTTCAGGAGACATCGCATGAACCGCACTGCCCTGCTCACGCGGCTGGCCCCGCTCGCCGCCGCCGCGGCGCTGGCCGCCATCGCCACACCGGGCTTCGCCTCCAGCCACCGCGAAGCGCCCTTCATCACCACCAGCCCCAAGGTCGACGGCACCGACTTCTACCTGTTCCGCAGCTACGAGACCGGCCGCTCGAACTACGTGACGCTGATCGCCAACTACCAGCCGCTGCAGGACGCGTACGGCGGTCCGAACTACTTCAACATGGATCAGAACGCGCTGTACGAGATCCACATCGACAACAACGGCGATGCGAAGGAGGACCTCACCTTCCAGTTCCGCTTCACCAACACGCTGGCCAACGGCGGCAAGGGCATCGAGCTGCCCGCGGGCAAGAAGAGCGTCGCGATCCCGCTGATCCAGGCCGGCCCGGTGGCCAACGTCAACGACGCGAACCTCAACGTCGCGCAGACCTTCGGCGTGATCATGATGAAGGGCGACCGCCGCAAGGGCGAGCCCTGGACGATCACCAACGCCGACACCGGCTCGGCCGTGTTCGACAAGCCGGTCGACAACATCGGCACCAAGACGATCGCCGACTATGCGGGCTACGCGGCCAAGCACACCTACAACATCAACATCCCCGGTTGCGCCGCGCCGGGCAAGATGTTCGTCGGCCAGCGGGCCGAGGGTTTCGCGGTCAACCTCGGCGTGATCTTCGACCTGGTCAACGCGCCGATCGAGGTGATCACCGACCCGACGAAGATCGGCCTGTTTCCCAACACCATCGGCGACGCCAACGTCACGACCATGGCGCTGGAGATCCCGATCAGCTGCCTGACGCAGGGCAGCGAGCCGGTCATCGGCGGCTGGACCACCGCCAGCGTGCGCCAGACCCACAACATCGACGCCACGCCGCGCTCGGGTCTGAACAAGGTCGACAGGAGCACCGGTGACTGGGTGCAGGTGTCGCGCCTGGGCATGCCGCTGGTCAACGAGGTCGTCATCGGCCTGAAGGACAAGGACAAGTTCAACGCCTCCAAGCCCGAGGCCGACGGCCAGTTCCTGACCTACGTGAGCCACCCCACCCTGCCCAAGCTGCTCGAGATCGCCCTGCCCCTGCCCAACAGCGCGCCGACCAACTACCCTCGCACCGACCTGACGACGACCTTCCTGACCGGCCTGCCCGGCGTGAACCAGCCGGCGAACGTGGTGGCCTCGGAAATGCTGCGCCTGAACACCAGCATCCCGCCGGTGCCGTTCGCGCAGCAGAACCGGCTCGGCGTGCTCGGCAACATCCTGGCCGGCGGCAACGACCTGGCGGGCTACCCCAACGGCCGCCGCCCCAAGGACGACGTGGTCGACATCTCGCTGGTCGCGATGATGGGCGGTCTGTGCATGGCCAACGGCAACGGCAACGCGCTGGGCCTGGGCACGAAGTGCAAGCCCAAGGCCGTGCCGCTGGGCACCACCGCCTACAACCTGCACGACGCCGTCGACCAGGCCGTGACGCCCTTCCTGCCGGGCTTCCCGTACCTCAACACGCCGACCCCTGGCGCGCAGTAGCTGGTGCCCCCGGCTGCGGGGTACCGCAGCCTGCCCCCCCTGCCAAGGCCCACACCATGCTGTCTCCCCTGCCTGCCCTGGCCGTGATGGCCATCATGATCTGGCCATCGGCCGCAAGCGCCACCCCTCGCGCGCCAACCGACGACCATGAGGTCATCGAACGCCTGCCGTCACGCCTGCCGGGTGCCGGGCCACGCCGGGTGTCCGTGGCCGTGCCGTCGGCCGTGGCCGACCTGCATCGTTCGTTGACGCTCGCGCGCCAGTCGATCGAGCAGGCTCGGCGCAGTGGCGACCCGCGCGACTGGGGCCGGGCGCAGGCGGCGCTGGCGCGGTGGTGGGCCGACCCGCAGGCACCGGCACCGGTGCGGCTGTTGCGCGCCACCATCCGCCAGGGCCAGCACGACTTTGCCGGGGCGCTGGCCGACCTGGATAGGCTGCTCGCCGAGCCGGCAATCGGTCTGCGCGCCCAGGCCGAGCTGACCCGTGCGTCGATCCACCAGGTGCAGGGCCGCTACGCCGAAGCGCGCGAAGGTTGCGAGCACCTGGCCGGCGCGGGCTATGCCGCACTCGGCATGGCGGTGCAGGTGCCGGCCCGCGCCTGCCTGGCCGAGCTGGGCCAGTTGCAGGGCCGGCTGAACGAGCGGCGGGCCGACGCGGCGCTCGCCGCGCTGGGCGGGAGTGACGACGCGTGGCTTGCGCTGCTGCGCGCCGAGCTCGCGGCGCGCAGCGGCCGGGCCCGCGCCGGGGCGCTGTTCGCTGCGGCGACCGCCGGTGACGCGCCCAGCCTCTACGCGCTGGCCGCCCGGGCCGACTGGCTGCTCGAGCGGCACCGCCCGGCCGAGGCCGAGCGGCTGCTGCGAGGCTACGAGGGGGCGGACGCGCTGCTGCTGCGCCGTGCGATCGCGCTGCGGCAGTTGGCAGCCGGCTCACCGAAGGCGAATGCCGAACTCGAGCCGCTGCAGGCCCGGCTGCAGGCGAGCTTCGATGCCGCGCTGGCCCGCGGCGACCGCAGCCATGCGCGCGAACAGGCGCTCTTCGCCCTGGAACTGCAGGGCGACCCCGACGCGTCCTTGGCGCTGGCCGAGACGAACTGGGCCTGGCAGCGCGAGCCAGCCGATGCCCTGCTGCTGCTGCGCGCCGCCGAGGCCGCCGGCCGCCCCGAAGCCGGCGAGCCGGTGCGCCGCTGGGCGCGCGAGCAGGGCTTCAGTGACGCACGCTGGCCACCGCGGATCACCCCCAAGCGCGCGAGCCGCCGCTCGGGAGACCCCTCATGAGATCCGGCCGCCTCACCCTCACAGCCGTGGCCGCGCTGGCCGGGCTGTGGCTGGCCCCGGAGCCGGCACGCGCCCATGCGCCGAGCAATGCGACGCTGAACCTCAGCGCCGAGGGCCCCGTCGTTCAACAGCGCTGGGACATCGCCTTGCGGGATCTCGACCGCGTGCTGCCGCTGGATGCCGACGACGACGGCCAGATCACCTGGGGCGAGTTGCGCGGGGCCTGGCCGCAGATCGAGACGCTGGTCGACGCCACCCTGCGCCTGGCCGCAGCCGACGGCAGCGCCTGCACGCCGGGCGCCCTCGCCGCGCCGCGCATCGACACCCATGCCGACGGCACCTACGCGGTGCTCGAACGGCGGTGGCAGTGCGCGGCCGACGCCGGCGCCGGCGGCCTGCGCGTGGACTACCGGCTGTTTGCCGACAGCGACGCCTCGCACCGCGGCCTGCTGCAATGGCGTGCCGGCGCGCGGGCCGCAGCGACCACGGCGGTGCTGGCGCCCGGCGCGGGCCCGGTGCTGATGGCCGGCGCAGGCGCCGCGGCCCCGGCCGCCACGCCGGCCGCCGGATTCGCCGGTTTCGTCGCCGAAGGCGTGCACCACATCCTGATCGGCACCGACCATGTGCTGTTCCTGCTGGCGCTGATGCTCCCGGCGGTCGTGGGCCCCGCCGCCGATGCGGCCGCAAGGCGCTGGACCGAGGCGCTGGTGCAGGTCGCCAAGGTCGTCACCGCCTTCACGGTGGCGCACTCGATCACGCTGGCGCTCGCGACGCTGGGTTATGCGGACCCGCCCACGCGCCTCGTTGAATCGCTGATCGCCGCCAGCGTGGTGTTGGCGGCGATCGACAACCTGAAGCGTTTCCTCCCTGGCGTTCGTTGGCCACCTGGGGCACCCGGCGCCGGAGTGCCGGCGCCACCCGCCAAGCGGGTGAGCTGCCGCTTCGGAGCGGCCGAGCGCTGGCTACCTGGGGCACCCGGCGCCGGAGTACCGGCGCCACCCGCCAAGCGGGTGAGCTGCCGCTTCGGAGCGGCCGAGCGCTGGCAGCTCGCCTTCACCTTCGGCCTCGTCCACGGCTTCGGGTTTGCCGGCGCGCTGAAGGAGCTGGGGCTCGATCCAGCGGCGCTGGCGCGATCGCTCGTGGGCTTCAACCTCGGCGTCGAGCTGGGGCAGCTCGGCATCGTGGCGCTGGCGCTGCCACTGGCCTGGTGGGCACGCGAGACGCGGTTCTACCGCCGCGTGGTGCTGGGCGGCGGCTCGGCGGCGATCGCGCTGGTCGCGGCGCTGTGGTTCACCGAGCGGGCCTTCGATGTTGCGCTGATCACGACATGAGGCCCCCACGCCCCCTCCTGGGGCCTGCCCCCCGAGGGGGCTCGCGCAGCGGACCGGCGAAGCCGGATCCGCGCACGCCACCTGATGGGCGGCGACTCCTTCGGAGCGCCTTTCTAGCGAAAGTCCCGGCTGTTGATCTTCAGCGCGCGTTGATCCGGCGGCACGTCGTCACCCAGCGTCTGCAGCAAGGCGCTGTGGTCGACCAGCCGCTTGGCCACCAGGTGCCGCACCTCGCCCTGGCGCTGCCAGATGCCGTAGACGGTGAGCAGGCGCGAGGCCAGCAGCGCGCTGCGTTGCGCCTCGGCCACCTGCGGCCAGACGATCACGTTGACCGGGCCGGTCTCGTCCTCCAGCGTCACGAAGATCACGCCCTTGGCGGTCTGCGGCCGCTGGCGGTGGGTGACCAGGCCGCTGGCACGAGCGAGCTGACCGTCGCGAAAGCCCTGCAGCTCGGCCGAGGTGCGCACGCGGAACTCGGCCAGGCGCAGGCGCAGCAGCGCCAGCGGGTGGGCGGCGAGCGACAGCCCGGTGCGGCGGTAGTCGGCCAGCAGCGCGGCGCCGGCGCTCGGCGCCTCGAGCCGCGGCGGCTCGGGCTCGCAGGTGCGGGTGGCGCGCAGCACCGCGGCCTGGTGGGCCAGGCGGGTCTCGACGCCGGCCACCGCCCAGGCCGCCTCGCGCCGGTGGCCGGCCAGCGCGGCCAGCGCATCGGCATCGGCCAGCAGGCGCAGCGCGTGGGCATCGAGCCCGGCGCGGCGGGCCAGGTCTTCGACGCCGGTGAACGGGGCCTCGGCGCGCGCGGCGACGATGCGCTCGGCCGCGTCTTCGCGAAAGCCGGCGAGGCGGTTGAAACCCAGGCGCACCGGGCGAAGCGTGTGCGGTGGCGGGGCGTGGGGGTGGATGGGCGGCCGCTCTTGCGGCGCCGCCGGCGCCTCATCCTCGCCGACGCCCGTGCCCTGCTGCGCTTCCAACGTCGAATCCCACACGCTGCAGGTCACGTCGATCGGCCGCACGACCACGCCGTGCGCGCGCGCATCGCGCACCAGCTGCGCCGGCGCGTAGAAGCCCATCGGCTGGCTGTTCAGCAGCCCGACGAGGAAGGCGTCGGGGTGGTGGCGCTTGATCCACGCGCTCACGTAGACCAGCAGCGCGAAGCTGGCCGCGTGGCTCTCCGGGAAACCGTATTCGCCGAAACCCTCGATCTGGTGGAAGATCGATTCGGCGTACTCACGCGGGTAGCCTTTCTCGACCATGCGGCCGACCAGGCGCTGCTCGAAGGGGCCGAGGCCGCCCTTGCGCTTCCAGGCCGCCATCGCGCGGCGCAGCTGGTCGGCCTCGCCGGGCGTGAAATCAGCCGCCAGGATCGCCAGCTGCATCACCTGCTCCTGGAAGATCGGCACGCCCAGCGTGCGCTCGAGCGCACGCTCGACCTCGGCACTCGGGTAGACCACCGGCTCGATGCCGCTGCGGCGCTTGAGGTAGGGGTGGACCATGCCGCCCTGGATGGGCCCGGGGCGCACGATCGCGACCTCGATCACCAGGTCGTAGAACTTCCTGGGCTGCAAGCGCGGCAGCATGCTGAGCTGGGCCCGGCTCTCGACCTGGAACACGCCGATCGCATCGGCCGTGCAGAGCATGCCGTAGACGGCGGGATCCTCCTTCGGCAGGTCGTCCATCTCGAGGCGGCGGCCGGGTGATCGGGACAGGCTGGCGATCGCCGGGTCGCCCTTGTGCTGCACCCAGGCCAGCGCGCGGCGGATGGCGCTGAGCATGCCGAGCGCGAGGATGTCGACCTTGAGCAGCTTCAAGGTGTCCAGGTCGTCCTTGTCCCACTGGATGACGGTGCGGTCCTCCATCGCCGCGTTCTCCACCGGCACCAGCTCGGACACGTCGTCGCGCGCGATGACGAAACCGCCGGGGTGCTGGCTCAGGTGGCGCGGAAAGCCGCGCAGCTGGGCGGCCAGCTCGGCCCACAGGCGGACCAGCGGTGCGTCGGGGTCGAAGCCGTGCTCGCGAAAACGAGCCCCCAGGTCCGGGCGGAGCCCGGCCCGCCCCCCGAGGGGGTTCGGAGAACTCGGGAGCGGCCCATCGTTCCCCGAGCTTTCAGGGTCGAAGCGGCCGGGGTGGTCGTCCCACCAGGGCTGCTGCTTGGTCACGGCCTCGACGCGGTCGAGGTCGAAGCCCAGCGCGCGGCCCACGTCGCGCAGCGCCGAGCGGCCGCGGTAGCTGATGACCACACCGGTCAACGCCGCGCGATGGCGGCCGTACTTGCGGTAGATGTACTGGATGACCTCTTCGCGGCGCTGGTGCTCGAAATCGATGTCGATGTCGGGCGGCTCGTTGCGCTCGGCGCTGATGAAGCGCTCGAACAGCAGGTTGCCGAGATCGGGGTCCACTTCGGTGACGTGCAGCGCATAGCAGACGACCGAGTTGGCCGCGCTGCCACGGCCCTGGCACAAGATGCCCTGGGATCGGGCCCAGCAGACGACATCCGCCACCGTCAGGAAGTAAGGCTCGTAGCGCAGCCGGGCGATCAACGCCAGCTCGTGCTCGACCTGCCGGCGCACATGGGCCGGCTCGGGGCGGCCCTTGTCACCGTAGCGCTGCTGCAGGCCCTGCTCGGTCAGCGCGCGCAGCCAGGTGGCCGGCGTGTGGCCCTCGGGCACGATCTCGCGCGGGTACTCGTAGGCCAGCTCGCCGAGCGAGAAGCCGCAGCGCGACGCCCACTCGGCCGAGGCCGCGAGCCAGGCCGGCTCGTACAGCTCGGCCAGGCGCTGGCGCGAGCGCAGGTGCGCCTCGCCGTTCGACTCCAGCCGCGCGCCGGCCACGGCCACCGTGCAGCGGTGGCGCGTGGCCGCGAGCACGTCCTGCAGGGGCTTGCGCGAACGGCTGTGCATCAGCACGTCGCCGGTGGCAACGATGGGCAGCCCGCTCAGCGCGGCCACACGCCGGGCGATGGCGATACGCTCCTCGTCGAAGCGGCGGTGGCGCAGGGCCAGCGCGAGGCCGCAACGGTCGGCACCGAACCAGGTCTTGAGCCAGGTCGCCTGCGCGAACAAGGTGTCGAAGCGCGGCGGCAGCACGGTGCCATCGGCCTCGACCGGGCCATCGACCACCAGCAGGGCCAGGCAGCCGCCCAGGCCCGCCAGCCCCGGCGCGCTCGGCACCTTGCCCTCGAGGTCGCCGGCATAGGCCAGGTACTCCCCCTTGGGCGCGCGCCGCCGCGCCACGGTGATCCACTGCGACAGGTTGCGATAGCCGCGCCGGCTCTCGGCCAGCAGCACCAGCCGCGCGCCGTCGCCCGAGGGGCGGTGGGGGTGCAGCAACGGTGGGGCAGCCCGAGACGCCAAGGCGCACGCCGATACCGATGCGGCCGGTGGCACGGGTACGGGCGCCAGCCGCATCTCGGCGCCGATGATCAGCCGGAAGGAGGGCTCCTGCTGTTCCTTCGCCAGTTCGAGCACGGCTTCGTACGCCCGCACCACCCCAGCGAGGGAACATTCGTCGGTCAACGCGAGCGCGCGGTAGCCGCGTGCGTGGGCACGCCGCACCAGCTCGCCCGGCTGCGAGGCACCGGTCAGGAAGCTGAAATTGCTGCGGCAGTGAAGCTCGGCGTAGTCGGGCAAACCGGCACGCGCGCCCGGGGCGCTGCGGCGGGCGCCACCCGGGCGGCGATCATCGCGAGCATCGTCGTCGTCGCCATCGTCATCTTCGCTGTTGCTGTCGTCGTCGTCATCGTCGGGTGACATGGCCAAGACTCGTCGTCGTCGTCATCATCATCAGTGGCATCGGCTTCATCGTCACGGGCCTCGTTGTCAACGCAGGGAAGACCGGTCAGCGCACCATAGGCCGCCGGCGGCTCACCTGCGCCCAGGCTGCGCCCTGTCGGCCGCGCCTCGGGGGTGAACTCGGACACCAGGTCGTCCAGCGGGCTGCGCACCCCACTGCTGCCCAGCCGCAGCACGTGGGTGTAGATCATCGTGGTGCTGACATCCGAATGGCCGAGCAGCTCCTGCACGGTGCGGATGTCCACCCCGGCCTGCAACAGATGGGTGGCGAACGAATGGCGCAGCGTGTGCGGCGTGGCCGGCTTGGCGATGCGCGCCTCGAGCAGCGCACGCTTGAAGGCACGCTGGAACGCCTGGTCCTGCACATGGTGGCGGCGGCGCTCGCCACCTGCCCGCGGGTCGCGCGAAACGCTGCTCTGCGGAAAGGCCCAGAACCAGGGCCAGGACTCGGCCGCCCGTGCGTACTTTCGTGCCAGCGCATGCGGCAAGTGAACACCGGCCACGCCCGCTTCGCGGTCGGCGCGATGCAATTCCCCCGCGACGCGCAACTGGGCCCTCAGCGGCCCCTCCAGCGCGGCGGGCAGCATCACGACACGATCCTTGCCGCCCTTGCCATCGCGCACGATGATGACCCGCCGCGCGAAATCCACATCCTTCACCCGCAGCCGCAAACCTTCGAGCAGCCGCATGCCCGTGCCGTAGAGCAGGCGCCCGACGAGGCGATGCTCCTCCGGCAAGGCAGCGAGCAGGCGCGACACCTCGGCATGCGTCAACACCACCGGCAACCGCACCTGCCGCTTGGGCCGGCCCAGCTCGGCCATCCAGGGCAGATCCTTGTAGCCCAGCACGTTCTGGTAGAGGAACAGCAAGGCCGACAGCGCCTGCTTGTGGGTCGACGCCGACACCTGCCGCTCGGCAGCCAGCCAGGTCAGAAACGACTCGATCTCGGCCTGGCCCAGCTCACGCGGATGTTGCAAGCCATGAAAGCGGATGAAGGCCCGCACCCAATGCACATAAGCCTCCTCGGTGCGCAGACTGTAGTGGCGATAGCGGATGTGCTCGCGCAGTTGGTCGAGCAGGCGCAGGGTCGGCGGCGGCACGGGCCCGCCGCCTGCAAGCGTAGAGGTCATGGTGACAGGCGGATGATGACCAGCCATGGCTGTATTTATATACAGTATCGCGCTAGGATTTCATCATGGCAAGCCACCCCAGACGCCCCACCTTCCCACCCCGGCCGCCGCCGCATGCAGCCTCGCATCCAGCGCCATCCAACGCCGGCTCCAGGCGAGAACGCCAGGAGAACCACCGTCATCGCGACGACGGTGCATCCGGTGCCGGCCAACCGCCGGCAGCCGCCTTCGTCGTCGACACTGCGCAGGTCATCAAGCGAATGAAGCCCGGCCAACCCGGCACCCGCGCACTGCAGCGGCGGTATGGCCCCGCGCTGGTCTGCGTGCGCTACCGCGAAAGCGACACGGGCCAAACGCGCTTCACGACCGTCGAACTCGTCATCGACCAGCGCCCCGCCCGCCGCCAACCACTGGTGCGCGTCAACATCCGCTATGACGACAGCACCACCCGCCGCCAAGCCATCGCGCTGGGCGCCGAGTGGGACGAAGTCCAGAAGACCTGGCGCATGCCCCGCCGCGCCGCCATCCAGCTCGGCCTCATCCGCAACCGGCGCAAGGCGTCAGAATAACTACCTATGCACACGCCTCCAAAGCCTTCATACCCATCCCTGGATATGAACATCCAGGAATGGAGATGGGGCATGATGTCTAAAACACGTTAGGCGTCAAACATGGCCACCCCGCATCTGATAGACCTGAATCACCGCGAGATTCGCTCTGCTGAGCAGCTCGTCGAGTGGGCAGTCATCGCGTTCCGATTCGGCGATGCCAAGCCGGCGCCCCTCGCGCTGGAGCGGTTCATTGGTGCAATCTACGAGCACCTTCTGAAGCATCGCCTGGCATTCAAGGTCCAGGAGCTGCACGTTTCCGAAGCCGCGCCAGCCGTTCTAGAACTGCTAGGTGGTCCAAACGGTTGGAGGCAGGTTCTCGGCTTCCATCTCTATCGCGATTCCGACAACAGCTCTGCCTATGTCTTCTTCAACCAAGCGAGCTAAGGCCGGGCGGTCAAGCCGTCCCTGTCGGGCTGTCGTTCACGGACCGACGCCTAACCCCTCCGTCAAGGGGACGTCTTGCGGCAAGCCGCAAGCCGCCCCTTACGTCGAACGTTAGCCCGCAGCTGAAGCATCTGTCCGTGTCCGCTTGGTGCGCTGCTCCATCCGTGGCAGTTCCGCTTGGAGCCGATACACGCGCTGGTCAACCTTGGCGCAATAGGTTTCGTTCGAGCTACGGTTGTCGCGTCGAACCAGCCGTGGTCAATTCAGCGCTCTCGTTGCCGGGTGCCTCAATGAGGCGGCAAGTGACCAAGGCCAGGGCATCTCGCCTCGTCCAGGTGCCGGCCAGTTTCCTGCCAAGGTCCGCGCGTCATCGCTGCCACCGTAGTCACGGCGAGCAACGGGTGGCAAACTCCACTCATGGGCGGCTCAGTGAGAGCGCAGCGGGCTAACCCCTCCGTCAAGGGGACGTCTTGCGGCAAGCCGCAAGCCGCCCCTTACCTCGAACGTTAGGCCTCACACAAACGCTCAGGTCCAGCATGCCGTCCGCGCGCTCGCTATCCGCAACGGGTCTACTCGCACTCGCATTCGCCCTTCCGGGCCACGCGAAGGTGTCTCACTCGTTGTTGTTGTGTCTTGCACCAAAGGGGGGCTGGCTTACACCGATGACGCAAGAGAAGTTGCAGAGGCTGGCTGCCTCGGTTGCTGTAACCTCCCGGACGTATGGCCCACCCGAAACTTCAATATCAACTTCAGTCGGACTGAAACAAGACAGAATCCGAACGGCTGGTTCGGCAAGATCTGGAGTACGCGGTAGTTCATCACCTACGCTCCTTGAACGTAGAGTTGGGCCGCCATGAGCTCTTTCGATCGTCCGCTTCCGCGTCTCCGAAGGACTTTGGCTGCAAGTCAAACGAAGTCGCCGTAGAGATCGAAGTCCTCTTCAAGCACCCTCTGTACTGAGATGCCAGTCCAGCTTCTCTTTGCCAATAACAAAGGTGCGGCCTAACCCCTCCGTCAAGGGGACGTCTTGCGGCAAGCCGCAAGCCGCCCCTTACGTCGAACGTTAGGCCTCTTTTGGGAGGGGAGGAGCCATGTCCACAAAGCGCTTCCACAAAGCCTGGCCCGTCACGCTCCTAGTCATCGTCGCCCTGCTAACCCCGATAGCCGTGTACGTGTGGACCTTCGGGACCGAATTGAGCCACGACCACTCACGCTGGTCTGAGATGGGCTCAGCCATGTCAGGGATCTATACGCCCATTCTTACTCTCCTGACACTCGCTGTTCTGGTAGCCCAAGTACAGCTTCAGGCGAGTATGAACCGCCACACGTTCGACCAGAGCTTCGTTCAAGAGTCGAGAGATCGGATCAGCTTCTCTCTTCAACAACTGGCCGCCGAGCTGTCACGAGAGTTCGATGACGGGTCGGAAATCAAGACGATGCTCATTGGAGCGTTCGCCTACGCGAACGCCGACACATTGGGCCAGCCAAAGGTCGTCGAGATCGCGCAAGCGCTCAATCGGCGCCACCACCGATTGTTCGCGCTTTGGTCTGAGTTCTATTCGGCCATGGCGGGTCTACGCGCCCATGACTATCACCCGTACAGTACTGCCTTTACGGCAATGAAGCAGC
>NZ_DATFAN010000072.1:0-14853 GCF_035254525.1 Ideonella sp.
GCCGACCTTCCGCCCCTGCTCCGCCCGAAGGCCCCGCTCAGGCCCGCGCGGCCTTCACCTTCAGGCGCCAGGCGTGCAGCAGCGGCTCGGTGTAGCCGCTGGGCTGCTCCTTGCCCTTGAACACCAGGTCCAGCGCGGCCTGGTAGGCGGCGCCCGTGGGGTTGGCCACCAGCGACTTGTACGCCGGGTCGCCGGCGTTCTGCTGGTCCACCTTGGCGGCCATGCGGGCGAAGGTCTCGCGCACCTGGGCTTCGGTGACCACGCCGTGGTGCAGCCAGTTGGCCATGTGCTGGCTGGAGATGCGCAGCGTCGCGCGGTCTTCCATCAGGCCGACGTTGTGGATGTCGGGCACCTTCGAGCAACCCACGCCCTGGTCGACCCAGCGCACCACGTAGCCGAGGATGCCCTGGGCGTTGTTGTCGAGCTCCTGCTGCTTCTCGGCGTCGCTCCAGGCTGGCGCGGCGACGACGGGGATCGTCAGCAGGCCGCGCAGCAGCTCTTCACGCTGCTCCTGGCGTTGCGACTTCCTGTCGCCCTTCTCGATGCCCTTCTGCACCTTGAACACGTCGACCTGGTGGTAGTGCAGCGCATGCAGCGTGGCGGCGGTCGGGCTCGGCACCCAGGCGGTGTTGGCGCCGGCCTTCGGGTGGCCGATCTTCTGCTGCAACATCCCGGCCATCAGGTCGGGCATGGCCCACATGCCCTTGCCGATCTGGGCCTTGCCGCGCAGGCCGCACTGCAAGCCGACCAGCACGTTGTTGCGCTCGTAGGCCTGGATCCAGGCACTGGTCTTCATGTCGCCCTTGCGCATCATCGGGCCGGCCTGCATGGCAGTGTGCATCTCGTCGCCGGTGCGGTCGAGGAAGCCGGTGTTGATGAAGGCCACGCGCGACTTCGCGGCGGCGATGCAGGCCTTGAGGTTGACCGAGGTGCGGCGCTCCTCGTCCATGATGCCCAGCTTGACGGTGTGCCGGGGCAGGCCCAGCAGCTTCTCGACGCGGCCGAACAGCTCGTCGGCAAAGGCCACCTCGGCCGGGCCGTGCATCTTGGGCTTGACGATGTAGACGCTGCCGGTGCGCGAGTTGCGCAGCCCGTTCGCCCCGTGGCCCTGCAGGTCGTGCAGCGCGATCGCGGTCGTCACCACCGCGTCCATGATCCCTTCGGGGATCTCCCGGCCGTCGGCGCCCCACAGGATGGACGGGTTGGTCATCAGGTGGCCGACGTTGCGCACGAACAGCAGCGAGCGGCCGTGCAGCGTGACGCTGCCGCCCGTCGGGCCGGTGTAGACGCGGTCGGCGTTCAGGCCGCGCGTCATCTCCTTGCCGCCCTTGACGAAGGTCTCGGTCAGCGTGCCCTTCAGGATGCCCAGCCAGTTGCCGTAGGCCTGCACCTTGTCGGCCGCGTCGACCACGGCGACCGAGTCTTCCAGGTCGAGAATGGTCGACAGCGCGGCTTCGACCACCAGGTCCGAGACACCGGCGGGGTCGGCTGCGCCGATCGGCGTGCCGCGGTCGATGCGGAGGTCCAGGTGCAGGCCGTGGTGCTGCAGCAGCACGGCGGACGGCGCCGCCGCGTCGCCCTGGTAGCCGACGAACTGCTTGGGCTTCTTCAAGCCGGTCGCCTGGCCGTTCTTCAGCGTGACGACCAGCGCCCCACCCTCGACCCGGTAGCCGGTGGAATCGACGTGCGAGCCTGTGGCCAGCGGGGCGGTGCGGTCCAGCACATAACGGGCGTATTCGATGACCTTGGCGCCACGCACCGGGTTGTAGGCCGTGCCCTTCTCGGCACCGTCGGTTTCGGGCAGCGCATCGGTGCCGTACAGCGCGTCGTACAGCGAGCCCCAGCGGGCATTGGCGGCGTTCAGCGCATAGCGCGCATTGGTGATCGGCACCACGAGCTGCGGGCCGGCCTGCGCGGCCAGCTCGGCGTCGACGTTCTTGGTCTTGACCTTCACTTCACCCGGGTCGTCGACGAGGTAGCCGATCTTCTCCAGGTGCTTGCGGTAGGCCTTCATCTTGGCCTTCTTGTCCAGCGGGCCGGGGTTGGCGCGGTGCCAGTCGTCCATCGCCGCCTGCAGGCGGTCACGCTCGGCCAGCAGCGCGGCGTTCTTCGGCGCCAGCTCGTGCACGATGCGGTCGAAGCCGGCCCAGAAGTCGCCCACGTCGACGCCGGTGCCGGGCAGTACCTGCTCGTCGATGAAGGTCTTCAACTCGGTGGCCACCTGCAGGCCGTGGATGGTGGTGCGTTCGGTCATCGGGGATGCCTCGTCTTGGTGTGGGGTGAAACTCAGGAAGGGAAGAAATCGAGCACGTCGCGCAGGCTGCGGCCGGTGCGGGTGGGTTCAGTGCCCAGGCGTTCGAGCGGCAGCCCGCCGCGGTTGACCCACAGCGTCGTGTAGCCGAACCAGGTGGCGCCGATCGCGTCCCAGCCGTTGCTGGAGACGAACAGGATCTCGCGCACCGGCAGGCTCAGGGCGGCGGGGCCGATCGCGTAGGCGGCCGGGTCGGTCTTGAAGCGCCGGGTCTCGTGCACGCTCAGCACCGGGTCGATGAGGTCGGACAGGCCGGCGCTGCGGACAGCGACGGCCAGCATCTCGGGGTCGCCGTTCGACAGGATGCCGGCGCGCACGCCCCGTGACTTCAACTCGGCCAGCACCGCGTGGTTCTCGGGGAAGGCCGACAGGTGCCGGTATTCGTTCATCAGCCGCTGCTCGCCCTCGGGCGCAAGCGCCAGCCCCAATCGTGCGGCGCTGAACTGCAGCGCCGCGCGGGTCAGGTCCCAGAACGGCTGGTAGCGGCCGCTCATCGAAACCAGCCGCGTGTACTCGATCTGCTTGTCGCGCCAGGCCTGGGCCAGCCGCTCGCCGGCGCCGGGAAAGAGTTGCTCGGCTGCCAGCGCGACGCTGTAAACGTCGAACAGCGTGCCGTAGGCATCGAAGAGCACGGCACGTGGGGCGGGCAGTTTGTCCATGGGGAGAATTTATTCGATACCTGGCTGCTTATTACCAGCGCCGAGAGCGATGGATTTGTGACTTGGACGCAAAGATCGAGCGTCGTACCATCGCGCCGATGGACCGGCTGAAGCAGATCGAGACCTTCGTCGCGGTGGCCACCAAGGGCAGCCTGACCGCCGCCGCGCTGGCCGAAGGCGTGGCGCCCGCGGTCATCGGCCGGCGCATGGATGCCCTCGAGGCGCGGCTCGGCGTGAAGCTGCTGCAGCGCACGACACGGCGCATCAGCCTGACCCATGAGGGCAGCGCCTTCCTCGAGAATTGCCAGCGCCTGCTGGTTGACTTCAACAACGCCGAGGCCAGCGTGTCGGCGGGTGGCGTGAAAGCCAGTGGCCACTTGCGCATCACCGGCCCGGCCGGATTCGGCCGCCGCCACCTCGCGCCGCTGGTGCCGGCTTTCCTCGCCCGCCACCCGGACGTGAGCCTGTCGCTGAACCTGTCGGACCGCGTCGTTGACCTCGTCAACGAGGGCTACGACTGCGCGGTGCGGGTGGGTGACCTGCCGGATTCCAGCCTGGTCAGCGTGCGCCTGGCCGACAACCGGCGCTTGTGCGTGGCCTCGCCGGCCTACCTGCTGCGCGCCGGCACGCCGGCCCACCCGAGCGAGCTGGCGAAGCACCAGTGCCTCACGCTGAGCTCCGAGGCCAGCCAGTCGCGCGGCTGGGCCTTCATGGTCGATGGCCAGGTGACGCATCTGCGCCCCGGCGGGCGGCTGGACTGCAGCGACGGCCAGGTGCTGCACGAGTGGTGCCGCGAGGGGCTGGGCATCGCCTGGCGCTCGACCTGGGAAGTGCAGGCCGACATCGCCGCCGGCCGGCTGGCCAGCGTGCTCGACGAGTTCGCCGCGCCGCCGAACGGCATTCACGCCGTCTTCCCCAGCGCCCGCCATCTGCCCTTGCGGGTTCGCTTGTGGATCGACTTCCTCAAGCACAGCTACGGCGACCCGTCGTACTGGACGCGCGGGGACTGACCCCCACGCTCCCTTCCGGTCGCTGCCCCCGGGGGGGCTTTTGCAGCGGACCGGCAAAGCCGGATCCACGCAAATCCCTTGGTTTTGGTTCGCGGCCGGAGTGCGTACCCATCTCGAACTAGGGTTTATCCGGATTATTCGCGAATCACAAACACGCTGTGAACGGCGCCGCTGTTTATTGCCTGGGCAACGATCTCTACAGTTGAGTCCATCGATGAGCCGCAACCGTACAACGACTCACCGAGGCTGGACAAGACGGAGCGACACAGTAAGCGCTCGCCGCCATGCCCGGAAAGTTTGAACCGTTCACTCAAAGGATGATCACCATGTTCGCCAAGCAAGCCCACATCGCCGTTGCCGCCCTCGCCTTCGCAGCCGCCGGCAGCGTTTTCGCCCAGAACGCCGACGCGCAGCGCAACGTCTTCGACAGCGAAGCCGCGCTGAGCGCGCCCGCCGCCCAGGCCCCCAGCCGCCTGACCCGCGAGCAGGTGCGCGCCGAATTCCTGGCCGCCCGCGCCAGCGGCGAAGTGAACAGCTTCGACTACGAGACGGTGGCCTACGTCAAGCCGGCCCCGGCCCGCGCGCCGCAGACCCGCGTCGCCCAATCGAGCAAGTAAGGAACCGACGCCCGGCTCCGACCGAGCCGGGCGATTCAATGAATCGATACACGCCGAAACCGCGCTGAAAGGACGCGCCACGAGCGCCCCAGCACGATGAGGCCCGTCTGACCGAGACACCCTGAAAGGACACCATCATGTTTGCCAAGCAAGCCCAATTCGCCATCGCCGTCGTTGCCCTGACCCTCGCCAATGGCGCCTTCGCCCAGTCGCCCGAGCGCAACGTGTTCGACAGCGAAGCGATCCTGCAGCTGCCCGCGTCGCAGTCGGCCCAGGGCCTGAGCCGCGAAGCGGTGCAAGCCCAGTACATCGCCCAGCGCGCCGCCAAGGGCATCTCGAGCTTCAACCCTGAGGCTTATCGCCAGGAGCAGATCGCCGGTGCCGGCACGGGCCTGGTCGCGCTGTTCAAGCGTGACGCGGCGTCCACCGCCGTGGCCCAGGCCAACGGCAAGACCCGCGCCGAAGTGCGCGCCGAGTTCCTGGCCGCCCGCGCCAACGGCGAGCTGAACCAGTTCGACACCGAGACCTACATCCGCGTCGCCCCGAGCGTGCGCCAGCCGGCCCCGACGGCCCTGGCCCAGCGCTGATCGAACCGGGCGCCACCTGAGCGCCCCAGAATGAAGAAAGGGCGGGGAGATCACTCCCCGCCCTGCTTCGTTTCTCCAACCCTCCAGCTTTCTGATCCGCACTCTAGGCCGGCCGGCCCGGCTTGCCACCCACAAAAGGTGGAACCCAGCGCGCTCAAGGGTGGGCCGCGATCACCTCGGCCACTGCCGCCGTCAGCCGCTGGCCGTAGGCCAGGTGCAGGAACTCGTTGGGGCCGTGCGCGTTGCTCTTCGGGCCCAGCACCCCGCAGACCATCATCTGCGCCTTCGGGAAGCCCAGCTGCAGCATGTTCATCAGCGGGATCGTGCCGCCCTGGCCGATGTAGCCCAGCGGCTCACCGAAGTGGGTGCGTGACGCGGCGTCGAGCGCCGTCTCGAGCCAGGGCGCGGTCGCCGGCGCGTTCCAGCCGGTGGCGCCCCAGTCGTTGGCGCGCCCATCGGGCTGGAAGGTGACCTTGGCGTTGTAGGGCGCGTTGTCTTCCAGCAGTGCCTTCAGCGCCACGGCGGCTTCGTGCCCGGGCACCAGCGGCGGCAGCCGCAGGCTCAGCTTGAACGCTGTGTAGGGGCGCAGCACGTTGCCGGCATTCGACAACGGCGGCAGCCCGTCGACCCCGGTGATCGACAGCGTCGGCCGCCAGGTGCGGTTCAGCAGCGCTTCGACCGGATCGGTCGTCGTCGGAAGCGCGACGCCACCGTCGGCGCCGCAGGCCCAGGGGTAGCGCTTCCAGACCTCGTCGCCCAGCGTGGCCGCCGTCGCGCGGGCCTGCGCGATGCGGTCGGCCGGAACCTTGCAGTGGAAGGCCGCGGGCAGCAGGTTGCCGGTCTTCGCATCCTCCAGCCGGTCCAGCACCTGGCGCAGGATGCGAAAGCTCGACGGCACCAGCCCGCTCGCGTCGCCCGAGTGGATGCCCTCGGTCAGGATCTCGACGCGCAGAGTGCCGGTGATGTTGCCGCGCAGGCTGCTGGTCAGCCAGAGCTGGTCGTAGTTGCCGGCGCCGGAGTCGAGGCAGACCACCAGGCTGACGTCACCCAACCGCGGGCGCAGCCTGTCCAGGTAGAACGGCAGGTCGAACGAGCCGGATTCCTCGCAGCTCTCGATCAGCCCGACGATGCGCGGGTGGGCGATGCCCTGCGCCTTCAGGGCTTCGATGGCACTGATGGCCGCGTAGATCGCGTAGCCGTCGTCCGCGCCGCCGCGGCCGTAGAGCTTGCCGTCCTCGATCTTCGGCGTCCAGGGGCCCAGGTCCGAGCGCCAGCCGTTGAACTCGGGCTGCTTGTCGAGGTGGCCGTACATCAGCGCCGTCTGCGTGCTGCCCGGCTTGGTCGCTGCGACCTCGAAGAAGATCACCGGGGTGCGGCCTTCGGCGCGGATGACTTCCAGCGTCAGGCCAGGCACCTTGCGGCCCTCGACCCACGCGGCGGCGTCGCGCACCACCTTGTCGATCAGGCCGTGGGCCTGCCAGTCGGGATCGAACAGCGGGCTCTTGGCCGGCACCGCGATGTAGTCGGTGAGCTGCGGCACGATGCGCTCGCGCCAGGCGGTGTCGACGAAACGGCCGAGCGCGGCCGAATCGAGCGTGGGCAGTTTGTCAGGGGCGTTCATGGTGTGAACCTCAGGCAGACGGGTGGCCGGTGGGCCGAGGCGGGCATTGTGCGCCGGCCGTCCGGCGCCGATCCAGCGACCGGCTATTCGCTGCGTGAGCGGAAATCGCGCCAGGTCAGGCCCGGCGGCGGCACCTCGCACTGGAACGGCGGCGGCGTCTCGGCCAGGCGGGCCGGATCGTTGCAGACCTCGAAGAATTCGGCCGACGCGGGATTACGGAATTCGCGCAGCCGCGCGGCGAGGTAGCTCGCCTTGTCGCGGTTGCCCGATTCGGCGAGCGCGGTGGCCCAGGCCATCATCAAGCGGCTGTCGAGCAGCGAGTGCGTCGTGCTGTCGAAGGCCGCCATCGCGCGCGATGGCGGCTCGGTCGTGGTCGCCGCGGCGTAGTCGGCATGGTGCGAAAAGAAGACGCTGCCCTGCCCGCGCTCGATCCGCTCGGCCAGCGGGCCGGCGTCGTCGCTCGGCGCATAGATCACGACGACCTTCCAATAGTCGTACACGGCGAACAGGCTGCCCGCGATCATCAGCACGCCGGCGATGCGCAGCGGCCAGCCGCGACCCTCATTGTTGGGCTCTTCGGACGCGGGCGAATCGGTGCTGGGCCGGCGCAGCGCATAGCCCCAGGCCCAGGCCGTGGGCAGCAGGAAGTAGGCATACCACAGCGGGTACTCGAAGAGGCTGTGCACGCCGATCATCAGCACCATCACGAAGGCCGCTCGCGACGCGGCGCCGCCATCACCCGCCACCTTCCACGAGCGCACACCCGCCTGCACCAGCGCCCACAGCAGCAGCCCCAGCACCAGCGTGCCCAGCGGAATGCCGAGCTCCACCCACAACTGCAGCGGCAGGTTGTGGCTGTGGTCGAAGAACGCGACCGGCCGGTCGGGGAACGGGGTCAGCGTCCAGGCGAAATTGAATTCGCCGAAACCCACGCCGGTCCACGGGTTCTCACGAATCAGCTGCAGCGTGTTGGACCAAATCGCCCAGCGCGACGAGGACACATCGCTCTCGGCCAGCCGGGCCTCGCCACCGAAGGTGTGGCCAGTCGAGTGCGCCCAGCCGGCCATCAGCAGCCAGAACGCGAGATACACGACCGGCGCCGCCACCAGCGACACGCGCACCCAGCGCGCCAGGCGCCGGTCGACCATACCCCACGCGGCCAGCAACAGCACGCCGACCACGCCGGTGCGCGAGGCCGTCAAGACGACCGCCCAGACCATCAGCGCGCCCAGGGCCAAGGCAGCTGCGCGGCGGATGCGCCAACGGTTGATGTAGCCGGCGCTCACGACCGGCACCCAGGCCACCAGCGCCCACATCAGCAGGCTGCTGAGGTGGTTGGGCTGGCGCAGATTGCCGACGGCGCGGCCCGGCAGGCCCGAGCGGGCGATGAAGTTGCCGTCCGCCCAGGTGGGGGCGAAGACTTGGATCAGCGCAATCAGCATGCTCGCACCGCCGGTCAGCAACAGCGCGAGAAGGAAACTGGGCGCGGGGACTGCGCCACCGATAGCGTCACCCGCGGCGCTGCAGGCCACCACCAGGGCTGCAGCGGACAGCGCGAGTGCGGACCAAGTCAGTGCATTCGGTAAGCTCCGTTCGGCGGACCATGCGATGGCCGCCATCAGGGCCAGCAAGATCGCGAAGATCAGCCGCAACGAACTGGTCAGCTCGGCCCAGCGCGGCGCGAAGTATGTCACCGCAATGCCCCATCCGAACAGCGCGAGCAGTTGGTTGAGGAGCGTGGCCGAGGGGGAGACGTTGTAAGCCAGCAGCGCGGGGGCGGCGATGGCCAGCGCAAAGCCGAGGAGAGAAGCGTCAGGCGCCAAGTGGGGCGCGGATGGCGTGGAACCCATGGGCCGCATTGTCGGGGCGCAGGTTGAGATCGGCGTGCGCCAACGAAAGAGGGGCGCCTCGCGGCGCCCCTCTCGTAAACCGAAGTGGTTGAGATCAGCGGCAGTTGGCCGGGAGGAACTTCTCCGCGATCGTCGAGCCCGCAGCGGCATTGCACGTCCATTCCAGCGGGTCGTTCACGGTCGCGCCAGGCGTGGGCTTCAGAACGTAGTCGCCAGCCACGGCACCAATAGCCGAAGTAACTGTGATCACCCCGTCAGCGACACCCAGGCTTGCAACGTACTGGGTCTTCTGAGTGTCGCAGCCGGCGGCGGTGCCATCGGCAGGCAGCTTTTCCATGGTCTGGTAGTACTCGGCAACCGAAGTCTTGCACTTGTCGGCGGCGAGGATGATTTCCGACACCTTGGCTCGGTTCGTGTAGTCCTGATATGCCGGCAGCGCAACCGCTGCCAGGATGCCGATGATCGCCACGACGATCATCAGTTCGATGAGGGTGAAACCTTGTTGGACGCGCTTCATATGAGCAATCTCCTGGGTCAGCTGGGGGAGGAACCTTGGAGAGCGGTGGATCCGCTCCTGACCCCCTAATCGCGAAACTCGTGCCAACCTTCGGGCGCCTTGGCGGCGTGAACTCTTCACTCGGCCTGACAAAACTGGTCGGTGTTCGTTGTCCAGTTCCGTCGATATGCAAATCTAGGTGACAAATTTTGTCAGTCCAGCTGCAAGACTTGGCCGGCCGCAAGCGCCCGCAGCGTCAGTCCGGGCAGCCGCTCGGCCAGCTCCGCCTGAACCGTCTCCATCTCGCCCGGCTTGATGTGGGTCAGCAGCACCTGCGCGCCGTCCGGCAGGTGGCGCAGCTCCTCCGCCAGCGTCGACGGGCAGTGGTGGCGGGCGTCGGCGGCCACCGCGCGGTCGGCTTCGGCGAAGGCGATTTCGATCACCAGCTGGGCAACCCGGCGCCCTTGCAGGGCTTGCCACAGCGCCGGGTTCGGGCCGGTGTCGCCGGTGTAGACCCAGCTTTGTCCGCTCGGCGCCTGCACGGCGTAGCCGCAGGCGGGCACGGCATGCGCGGCGGGCAGCACCTCGATCTCGCGCCGTGCGGCACCCAGCGTCAGCGTCTGGCCGATGGCCAGCGGCTGCAGCTGCAGCACCGGCTGCTGCTCACTCGGCAGCCGGGTGAAATCGGGCCAGAGCTGGTCGTTGAACAGGTGCTGGCGCAGGACTTGCAGCGTCTCGGGCAGTGCATGGACCAGGATCGGCGGCCGGCCCTGGCGCCGGCGCATCACGCTGTCGGCCAGCAGCGGCACGCCCAGCACGTGGTCCAGGTGCGAGTGGCTGAGCAGGATGTGGTCGATGCGCGCCAGTTCGTCGAGCGTCAGGTCGCCCACGCCGGTGCCGGCGTCGATCAGCACGTCATCGTCGACGAGGAAGCTGGTGGTGCGGCAGCCGCGGGCGATCGAGCCCGAGCAGCCGAGGATGCGGATGTTCATGTGTCGCCGCGATGGTGCGGTGGCCTGCCTGGCCGCGCAAGATGCCGATTGCGCATTTGACCGGCGATCTGCCCCACGCGGGTGACCGAAGCCGCCCTTCATGTGAACAGCATCACATGGGGCGCGCGAAGCGCCGCCCACCTCAAGTGGCGTGCGCGGATCCGGCTGAAGCCGGTCCGCTGCGCGAGCCCCAGGGCCACGAAGGGGCCCTTGTCGGGCCCGGGGGGCAGCCCCCGGAGGGGGCGTGGGGGCTCTAGCCTTGTATGAACTGCATCTGCGTGCCGGCCAGGTCGATGATGTCGCCGTTCTTCAGCGACACCACGCCTTCGCCGACGGGGGTGCCGTTGACGCTGGGGTGCGCCACGCCCTCGACGTGCGACAGCACGTAGCCAGTCGGCCGCTTGGCGATCGACGCGACCTGCACGCCGGGCTTGCCGACCGTGGTGACTGCCTTGGTCAGCAGCACCTCGCGGCCGGCCGCGCCGCCGTTGAGCACCTTGATCGAGGCCGGGATCATCGCGTGCGCGGGCGGGGGGATCGTGGCCGGGCTGGGTGGGTTGAAGCCCGGGCGCAGCACCATGGTCTTCTCGTAGTCGGGCACCTCGTCGACCAGGTACTTGATGCGGTACTTGCCGATCTCGACCGTGTCGTTGTGCACCAGCAGCTGCTTCTTGATCGCCTTGCCGTTGATGTAGGTGCCGTTGGTGCTGTTGAGGTCTTCGATGAAGACGTCATTGCCGACGGCCAGCATCACCGCGTGTTCGCCGCTGACGGCGAGGTTGTCGATGACGATGTCGTTGTAGGGCCGGCGGCCCAGCGTCGTGCGATCCTTCGTGATCGGCACTTCCTTGATGACGACGTTGTCCAGCGAAACGACCAGCTTGCCCATGCCTGTCCTCTTGTTGTCGTCGCCCCGTCAGGCGCGACGGAATGGCCACCAAGCGCGCCCTGCTTGGGCGGCACCCCCCTTGGCGCGTACCAGGACCACCGAGATATTATCCCGGCCGCCTGCCGCGTTGGCGGCAGCGATGAGCGCCTGCGCCGTCAATTCCAAACTGTCGCTTGCGCGCATCACCTGGGCGATGGTGGCGTCGGGCAGCATGTCCGACAGCCCGTCCGAGCACAGCAGCACGACGTCGCCCGAACGCAGGTCGTGGCCGACGACCTCCAGCTCGACATCCGGCTCGACGCCCACCGCCCGGGTCACCAGGTTGCGGTTCATCGAATAGACCGCTTCCTCGGGCGTCAGCAGCCCGGCATCGATCTGCTCCTGCAACAGCGAATGGTCGCGGCTGAGCTGCTCGAGCCTGCCGCCGCGCAGGCGGTAGGCCCGCGAATCGCCGACGTGGCCGACCCAGACGCGGTCGTCGTTGAACAGCGCGGCGACCAGCGTCGTGCCCATGCCGGCGTACTCGGCGCGGCTTTGCGACGCGTCGAACACCGCCCGGTTGGCGCGCTGGGCGCTGGCCATCAGGGCCTGGCGGATCTCTTCTTCGTCGCGCGGGCCGCGGTCCTCGGCCAGCCAGCGGGCGATGTCTTCGCACACGCTGTCGACCGTCATCGCACTGGCCACCTCGCCCGCGTTGTAGCCGCCCATGCCGTCGGCCAGCACGGCCAGTGCGAGGCGTTCGTCGATCCGTACGGCGTCCTCGTTGTTGCTTCGCGCACGGCCGGTGTCCAGTGCGCTGAAGAATTCGAGTTGCATGCTCACAGTGAGGGCGGTGTCGGCGAGGGGTGAACGGCCATTGTGCCTGCCTGTGCAGGCGCTGGCGCCCCGGGGGAAACCAAGGCCGCATCGAGTGCCTGCGCGATGTGACGCAGTTCGTGCGCCACGGCCTGGCCGTCGGCCAGGCGCGCCTCAGGCTGCTTGGCCAGCAGCCGCTCGATCAGCGCCGCCAGTTCGCCCGGCAGATCTGGCCGCAACGCGGCCAGCGGTGGCGCCGGCCGGCGGGTGATGTCCGCCAGCAGCTCGCCCATCGAAGCGGACTCGAAGGGCAAATGGCCCGTGAGCAACTCGAACAGCACGACGCCGAGGGCATAGAGATCGCAGCGGCCGTCGACCGGTGCGCCGGCCAGTTGCTCCGGTGCCATGTAGACCGGGGTGCCGGCCAGCACGCCGCTGCGGCTGCGCTCGGCGTCGGACAGGTGGGCGCAGCCGAAATCGGCGATCTTCAGGCGGCCGCGCCCGGGGTTGAACAGCAGGTTGGCCGGCTTGATGTCGCGGTGCACCACACCCAGGGCATGGGCGTGGCCGAGCGCTTCGGCGGCCTGGGCGAGCAATTCCAGCACCAAGGGCTCGGGCAGCAGCCGCGCCGGCGAGGTGTAGCGCGCCAGGTCACTGCCGGCGACCCACTCCATCGCGATCCAGCCGATGGCACTTTCGCCCTGGCCCTCGATGCCGGTCGCGTGGCAGCGCACGATGGAGGGGTGGTGCAGCCGCGCGGCCGCATTCGATTCACGCAGGAAACGCTCCCGCGTCAATTCGCCACCGTGCAAGCGCACCGTCTTGATCGCGATCGGCGCGCCGGTCGCGGGGTCGCTCGCCAGGTGCAACTCGCCGAGTGCGCCGTGGGCAAAGGTGCGGACCAGCGGAAAGCCGCCGATCATCACCCCGGGCATTTCGCTCGCCGATGACACATCGGCCGCCGCGCGCGCGCGGCGTGCCCAAGGCCAACGCTGCCGCCACGCCCGGCTCCAGGACGCGGCTCCGTCGCCACCCATTGCGCAATCCCCCCGTGTATCTGTGGGAGAAACCTTAGCACAGTGCCCATGCAGAGCGGGCTACAGGGGTGTCGCCGGGTCGGGGCGCCGTTGGCCGCGCGCCACGGCGGCCTGAGCGGCGTGGGGCCTGAGTCAGGCCAGCTGGGCCTGCTGGCGCCGCTTGATGAACAGGCCCAGCGCGACGACCAGGGCCGCCCCGATGCCGGCACCGACATAGACCGTGCTGTGCGGCAGCTCGCCAAAGCGGGCGACGATCGCCGGGTCGGTCAGGATCATTTCGCCTGCCAGCCAGCCCAGCAGCGCGGCGCCGGCGGTGATGATGATCGGGAAGCGCTCCATCACCTTCAGCAGCAGCGTCGAGCCGAAGATGATCAGCGGGATGCTGATGCCCAGGCCGAGCACCAGCAGCACCGTGTCGCCTTTGGCGGCGGCGGCCACCGCCAGCACATTGTCCAGGCTCATCACCAGGTCGGCGACCAGGATGGTGCGGATGGCGGCGATCAGCCCGGTGTTGGTGGTGGTGCCCTCGCCGTCCTCGCCCTCGTCTTCCTCCAGCAGCAGCGACACGCCGATGTAGACCAGAAGCAGGCCGCCGACCACCTTCAGCCAGGGCCACTTGAGCATCTCGACGGCGATCAGCGTCAGCACGATACGCATGACGATCGCCGCGGCGCTGCCGAAGAAGATGGCCTTCTTCTGCTGGTGCGGCGGCAGCGCGCGCGCCGCCAGGGCGATCACGACCGCGTTATCGCCCGAGAGCAGGATGTTGACCCAGATGATCGAGCCGAGGGCGGCCCAGAAGGCGGCGGAGGTGAGATCCATCGTGGCCCCGGAAAGGAAACAGGCAAGGAGGAAAGAAAAAGAGGGCCGCGGCCCTCTTTGGTCGTGTTGCGCGCGCTGAGTGTAAATTCAGGCGTTCGCGCGGTCGTTCGTGATAGTACGAACGACCGGCCTGCGCTCAGAGCAGCGACTTCAGCAGCTTGCCCATCTCCGACGGGTTGCGCGTGATCGTGAAGCCGCACTCTTCCATGATCGCCAGCTTGGCATCGGCCGTGTCGGCGCCGCCGGAGATCAGCGCGCCGGCGTGGCCCATGCGCTTGCCGGCCGGGGCGGTGACACCGGCGATGAAGCCGACGATGGGCTTCTTCATGTTGGCCTTGCACCAGCGCGCGGCTTCCGCCTCGTCGGGGCCGCCGATCTCGCCGATCATGATGACGGCGTCGGTGTCCGGGTCGTCGTTGAAGGCCTTCATCACGTCGATGTGCTTCAGGCCGTTGATCGGGTCGCCGCCGATGCCAACGGCGCTGGACTGGCCCAGGCCGATCTCGGTGAGCTGGGCCACGGCTTCATAGGTGAGCGTGCCGGAGCGCGACACCACGCCGATGCGGCCCTTGCGGTGGATGTGGCCGGGCATGATGCCGATCTTGATCTCTTCGGGCGTGATCAGGCCCGGGCAGTTGGGTCCGAGCAGCAGCGTCTTCTTGCCGCCGGCGGCCTCCTTGGCCTTCATCCGGTTGCGCACTTCCAGCATGTCGCGCACCGGGATGCCTTCGGTGATGCAGATGGCCAGGTCCAGGTCGGCTTCGACGGCTTCCCAGATGGCAGCCGCGGCGCCGGCCGGTGGCACATAGATCACGGAGACCGTCGCGCCGGTCTGCTGCTTGGCATCCTTGACCGACGCGAAGATCGGGATGTCGAAGATCTTCTCGCCGGCCTTCTTGGGATTCACGCCGGCCACGAAACAGTTCTTGCCGTTGGCGTATTCCTGGCACTTTTCCGTATGGAACTGACCGGTCTTGCCGGTGATGCCCTGGGTGATGATCTTGGTGTCTTTATTGATGAAAATGGACATGCAATAGCTCCTTACTTGACCGCGGCAACGATCTTGGTGGCGGCTTCGGCCATGGAATCGGCAGAAATGATGGGCAGGCCGGAATCCTTCAGGATCTGCTTGCCGATTTCCTCGTTGGTACCCTTCATGCGCACGAC
>NZ_DATFAN010000073.1:0-53880 GCF_035254525.1 Ideonella sp.
GTCGTGGATCGTGAACAGGTGCTGGCCCGGTGTGGCCAGGCCCTGCGGCAGCAGCTGCTCGTAGGCCAGGCGCGAGCGCTCCAGCGCCGCGGCGTCGGGCCAGCGCCCGGCGGCCACGTTCTCCTTGGCGTAGTCGGCCACCGAGTTGTCCTTGAAGCGGGCATAGGCCGCCTCGGTCATGGCGCGCAGCACCGTGCTCATCGTCGTCCCCCTGTATGGCTGTCGGCCCATGTGCCGTGCAGGCGATTGTGCGGGCGTTGTCCCGCCGCGTGTGATCGTCTCGACCCATACCTACACTGACGCCCCATGCCTCTCACCCACCTTGCCCTCGCCCTGGCCGTCGTCGCCGTCTGGGGCACGAATTTCGTGGTCATCAAGTGGGGGCTGGCCGAGCTGCCGCCGTTCCTGCTGGCGGCGCTGCGCTTCGCGATGTCGTCGCTGCCCTTCATGTTCTTCATCCGGCGGCCGGCCACGCCCTGGTGGCGGCTGGCCGCCTTCGGCGTGCTGCTCGGCGCCGGCCAGTTCGGCCTGCTGTTCCTGGCGATGAAGGCCGACATCTCGCCGGGTCTCGCTTCGCTGGTCGTGCAGGCCCAGGTCTTCTTCACGATCGCGCTGGCGGCACAGCAGCTGAAGCTGGCCCAGGTCGCGGCGCTGATGCTGGCCGTGGCCGGCATGGGCTGGATCGGCTGGCAGGCCGCGCAAGGCGGCGCCGGCATCAGCCCGCTGGGTTTGTTCCTGGTGCTGGGTGCGGCGCTGTGCTGGGCCCTGGCCAACGCGGTGGCGCGCGGTGCCGGCCGGGTCGACGCGCTGGGCTTCATGGTCTGGTCCAGCCTGTTCGCGCTGCCGCCGCTGGCGCTGCTGGCGGTGGCTTTCGACGGCGGCCCGGCGGCCATCGGCGCGGCGCTGGCCGCGGCCAGCCCGGCGGCCTGGGGCGTGGTCGTCTGGCAGGCGGTGGGCAACACCTTGTTCGGCTATGGCGCCTGGAACTGGCTGCTCGCGCGCCACCCGCCGGCCACGGTGACGCCGGCGGCGCTGCTGGTGCCGGTGTTCGGCATGGGCGCGTCGGCCATCGCCTTCGGCGAGACCCTGCCGGCCTGGAAGCTCGGCGCCGCCGGCCTGGTGATGTCCGGCCTGGCGCTGAACCTGTGGGCGGCCACGCGATGAGCGGCCCCTGGCCCTGCCTGGCCGACGCGCGGCGCAGCGAACGCGGGCCGCGCTGGCCCTTCTTGCTCGGGGGCCGGCGCGCCGGCTCGGTCGATGCCACCGGGCGCCGCGCGCTCGCGGCCTGGCCGCACTGGATCGCCCAGCTGCCTGACGGCGCGGTGACACTGACCGCGCCGCGTGACACGCGCGATGCGGTGCTGGCCGAGCTGAACGCCGCGCTGCGCGCCCAGGGCCTGATCCGCGCCTGGCGCGACGAGCCGTTTGCGCTGTGGGACGAGGCCGGCGAGCGCGCCGCGGTGATCGAGCGCGCGGCCTCGCGCTTCTGGGGCGCGCTCACGCTGGGGGCGCACGCCAACGGTTATGTGGCCGACCCGGCCAGCGGCCGGCCGACCCACCTGTGGATCGCCCGCCGTGCCTGGAACAAGCCCACCGACCCCGGCCGGCTCGACAACCTGGTCGGCGGCGGGGTGCCACATGGCCAGACGCCGAGCCAGGCGCTGCTGCGCGAGGCCTGGGAAGAGGCCGGGCTGCAGCCCGAGGAACTCGCCGGCCCGGGGAGCCTGGCACGGGGCCGGACCATCGAGCTGGCTTGCGACATCGCCGAGGGCTGGCAGCACGAGTGGCTGTTCGTCTTCGACCTGGCCCTGCCGCCCGGCCGCGTGCCGCGGAACCAGGACGGCGAGGTCGCTGAACACCGCTTGTTACCGATTGCCGACGCCCTGCAATGCGCGGCCGAAGGTCAAATGACGACCGATGCCGCGCTCGCCACGCTGGACTTCGCGCTGCGCCATCACCTGCTGCCCGACGACGAAGCGCGCCCGCTGTCGGTGCGCTTCGAGGCCTTGTGCGTCGCACCGGCCCGGGCGGCGCGTTTTGACGTTCAGCAAATCTGAAACGCCGCCTCAATCGGGCTGAACCGAATCGGGGTCCGGCGTGCACACACTGCCGATCACGATGAACACCCCGGCTTCGCCTTCCACCCCCGCCCGCCGCTACGGCGGCGTCGCCATCGGCTTTCACTGGCTGTTGGCGCTGATGATCATCGTCAGCTTCGGCGTCGGCTGGTACATGAGCGACCTGCCGATGTCGCCGACCCGGCTGAAACTGTTCAACTGGCACAAGTGGGCGGGCGTGACCATCCTCGCGCTGTCGGTGCTGCGCCTGGCCTGGCGCTTGACGCATCGGCCGCCGGCCGACCCAGCCGGCCCGCGTTGGCAGCAGCAGGCGGCGCACGCGATGCACTGGGCGCTGTACGCCCTGTTCTTCCTGGTGCCGCTGGCCGGCTGGGCCTACAGCTCGGCGGCCGGCTTCCCGGTGGTCTGGTTCGGCGTGCTGCCGCTGCCCGACTTCGTCTCGCCCGACAAGGCACTGGCCGACCTGATGAAAGAGCGCCATGCGGTGCTGGCCTGGACGCTCGGCGCGCTGGTCGTGCTGCACATCGCCGCGGCGCTGAAGCACCAGTTCGTCGACCGCGATGGCCTGCTCGACCGCATGCGCTTCGGCCGCCGTCCCACCTCGCCTTGATTGAGAGAGCCTCACTCATGATTGACTCGTCCTTGCTGCGTACCGCCACCGTTGCCGCCATGGCCGTCTCGGGCCTGCTGGCCAGTGGCCTGGTGAACGCCCAGGCTGGCGCGGCCCAGGCCGGCGCAGCCCAGAAGGTCGTCCCCGCCCAGAGCGAGATCGGCTTCACCTCCAAGCAGATGGGCGTGCCGGTGGACGGCAAGTTCCGCAAGTGGGATGCACAGATCGCCTTCGACCCGAAGAAGCCCGAGGCCGGCAAGGTCAGCTTCACGATCGACACGGCTTCAGCCGGCTTCGGCTCGCCCGAGACCGATGCCGAGGTGCCCAAGGCGGCCTGGTTCAACGTCGCCAAGTTCCCGCAGGCGAGCTTCCAGTCCAGCAGCCTGAAGGCCGTCGGCCCGGCGCGCTACGAGGTCGCCGGCAAGCTGACGATCAAGGGCAGCACCAAGGACGTGGTTGTGCCCGTCGCCCTGGCCCAGGCCGGCGGCGTGACCACCGCGACCGGCGCGTTCACGATCAAGCGGCTCGATTTCAAGATCGGCGACGGCGAGTGGGCGGACACGTCCATGGTCGCCAACGACGTGCAAGTCAAGTTCAAGCTCGCCGTGACCGGCATTGCGCCGCTCTGAGCGCCTCTTCCTCCCAACCCCTTTCACCCTCCCTGGAGAACCTCCGCATGAAGACCCCGCTGATCGCCGCTGCCCTGTTGACGCTCGTTGCCACCGGGGCCCAGGCCGACGTCGCGACCTACGGCATCGACCCGAGCCACACCTTCGTGACCTTCGAGATCGCCCACTTCGGCACCTCGACCAACCGTGGCCGCTTCGACAAGAAGGAAGGCAGCGTGCAACTCGACCGCGCCGGCAAGGCCGGCAAGGTCGAGATCACGATCGACACGACCTCGGTCAACAGCGGCACCGCGCCCTTCGACAAGCACCTGAAGAGCGCCGAGATCCTCAACACCGAGGCCTTCCCGACCGCCAAGTTCGTCGGCGACAAGTTCAGCTTCAACGGCGACAAGGTCAGCGAAGTGGCCGGCCAGCTGACGCTGAACGGCAAGACCAACCCCGTCACGCTGAAGGCCAGCAACTTCAACTGCTACCAGAACCCGATGCTCAAGCGCGAGGTCTGCGGCGGCGACTTCGAAACCACCATCACGCGCAGCCAGTTCGGCGTCAACTACGGTCTGCAGTACGGATTCCCCGACGCGATGAAGCTGATCATCCAGGTCGAAGCAGTGAAGCAGTAACTGTCAGGATTTCCCGACCAGCTCGAAGTGTTCGACCACCGGCGGCTCGGCGAAGAACGGGCCGACGATGGCGCGCCACTGCGTGAACAGCTCCGACTGGCGGAAGCCCACCGTGTGGTCCTCGAGCGCGTCCCAGAAGATCATCAGCAGGTAACGCTCGGGGCGCTCGACGCCGCGGTTGACCTTCCAGCCGCGAAAGCCCTGGGCTTTCGCGATCACGGTCGTGATGCCGCGCACGATGGCTTCGTCGAAAGCGGCCTGCTGGCCCGGCGCGATGCGGATGTCGGCGTGTTCGAGGATCATGGCGTGCGGCCTGGTGTCGCTGTGGGGGCCGGCCAGTGTCCCACGGCGCGGATAATCCGGGGTTCCTTCCTCGAATGCGCGCGACGATGAACCGACCCGACGACTGGCAGCACGACCACGAGGTCGGCGGTGCCCCCACCGTGCCCGCCGCCGATGCGGTGGCCACCCACGATTCGACCCGCGTCGACGACGTGCGCATCGGCGCCGTGCGCCCGCTGATCTCACCCGCGCTGCTGCAGGACGAGATGCCGATGCCCGACGAGGCCCAGGCGCTGGTCGAGGCCGCGCGGCGTGACCTGGCCAGCGTGCTGGCCGGCCGCGACGACCGGCTGATCGCCGTCGTCGGCCCCTGCTCGATCCACGACCACGACCAGGCGATCGAGTACGCGCAGCACCTCAAGCGTGTGGCCGACGAGCTCAACGGCGACCTGCTGGTCGTGATGCGGGTGTACTTCGAGAAGCCGCGCACGACGGTGGGCTGGAAGGGCTACATCAACGACCCGCGGCTGGACGGCAGCTTCCGCATCAACGAGGGCCTGAAGCGCGCGCGCCAGCTGCTGCTCGACGTGGCCGCGCTCGGCCTGGCCGCAGGCACCGAATTCCTCGACCTGCTGAGCCCGCAGTACATCGCGGATCTGGTCTCCTGGGGCGCGATCGGTGCCCGCACGACCGAGAGCCAGAGCCATCGCCAGCTCGCCTCGGGCCTGAGCTGCCCGGTCGGCTTCAAGAACGGCACCGACGGCGGCGTGAAGGTCGCCGCCGACGCGGTGGTCGCGGCCCGCGCCGCGCACGCCTTCATGGGCATGACCAAGATGGGCCAGGCCGCGATCTTTGAGACCCGCGGCAACGACGACTGCCACGTGATCCTGCGCGGCGGCAAGCAGCCCAACTACAGCGCGGCCGACGTCGAAGCCGCCTGCGCCGTGCTGCGCGCCTCGGGCCTGCGCGAGCAGGTGATGATCGACTTCTCGCACGCCAATTCGAGCAAGCAGCACCGCCGGCAGATCGAGGTCGGCGCGGACGTGGCGGCGCAGATCGCCGGCGGCGAGCGCCGCATCACCGGCGTGATGATCGAAAGCCATCTGCACGACGGCCGGCAGGAACTGGTGCCCGGCCAGCCGCTCAAGCCCGGCGTGTCGATCACCGACGCCTGCCTGGGCTGGACCGATACCGAGCCGGTGCTGCGGCAGCTCGCCGGCGCCGTGCGCCAGCGGCGCGGGCGCTGAGCGCGCGCCCCGCGGCTTACTGCAGCGCCGCGGTCCCGCTCGTGTTCCCGCTCGTGTAGATCGACGGGCGGAAGTCGGGCATGTGCACGCCCTCGTCGCCCATGGCCCACAGGGTCAGCCGGTCGGCCGCCATCGGCTTGGCGAACAGGTAGCCCTGCAGCTCGTCGCAGCGCAGCGCCAGCAGCATGTTGCGCTGCTCGTCGGTCTCGACGCCCTCGGCGACGACCCGCAGGCCCAGCGCGTGGGCCATCTTGACGATCGCGTCGACGACGGCCAGCGCGTCGGAGCTGTGCTGGATGTCGGTGAACAGGCTGCGATCGACCTTCAGCTGGGTCACCGGCAGCTTGCGCAGCAGCGCGAAGTTGCAGTAGCCGATGCCGAAGTCGTCGATCGACAGCGTCACGCCGAGCTGCGCGAGGGCGGCAAAGGCGGTGACGGCCGCGTCTTCCATCAGCACCGACTCGATGATCTCGATCGTCAACAGGGCCGGGTCGACGGCGTGGGCGTGCAGGGCGTGGCGGATGCGCTGCACCAGGTTCTCCTGCCGCAGCTGGTGGGCCGACATGTTGATCGACATGCGCATGCGGATGCCGAGGTCCATCCATTCGCGCAGCTGGCGACAGGCCTCGTCGATGACCCACTGGCCGAGCGCGCCGATCAGGCCGAAGCGCTCGGCCACCGGGATGAAGATGCCGGGCGAGATCAGCCCCTTGGTCGGGTGCTGCCAGCGCACCAGGGCCTCGACGCCGGTGATCTGGCCCGAGCGGCCGTCGATCTTGGGTTGGTAGTACAGCACCAGCTCCCCGTGCTCGATCGCGCCGCGCAGCGCGTGCTGCAGCTCGAGCTGGGCCCGGCTGTCGTGCTCCATGCTGGGCTCGAAGATCGCGAAGCCCGCGCCGCCGGCGCGCTTGGCGGCGTACATCGCGGCGTCGGCGCGCGCGAGCAGCTTCTGCGCCGGGCCGTGCTCGGGGTACAGCACGATGCCCACCGAACCGGACAGGTGCACCTCGGCGCCGCTCGGCAGCTTGCAGGGCACGGCCAGCGCCTGCAGCACCCGCTTGGCCAGCTGGCCGGCGCCGGCGCCCGGGTGCTCGGCCAGCAGCAGGAACTCGTCGCCGCCGACGCGGGCCACCACATCCGACTGGCGCGCCAGCTCCTGCAGCCGGTGGCCGACTTCGCGCAGCACCGCGTCGCCGGCGCTGTGGCCGAAGGAATCGTTGACCGGCTTGAAGCCATCGAGGTCGACGAACATCACCGCCAGGTTGCCGCCCGGCCCGGCCGGGTCGTCGAGCAGTTCCAGCGCCTCGGTCAGCCGCTCTTCGAACAGCAGCCGGTTCGGCAACCGGGTCAGCGGGTCGGTCAGTGCCTGTTCACGCAGGCGGCGGTTCGCTTCGCTCAGCGACGAGGCCAGCACGCGGTTGCGGCGCGAGGCGCGGGCGTCGATCAACACGCCGATCAGGCCGAGCAACACGGCCAGCGCGCCGGCCGCGCAAGCCCATTGCAGCGCCTCGACGCCGACCAGCGACGCGCCGGCGGGCGGCATGGGCCCGGCGAAGCCGAGGCTGCCGAGCGTCAAGGCCTGGGCCAGGCCCGAGGCGAGCGCGAAACCGGTGGCCGCCAGGCCCAGGCGCAGGCCGAAGCCGCCGAGGGCACTCCAGCGCCGGCCGAAGCTGAGGCCGAAGCCGGCCATCGCCGCGGCGGCCACGCCGGCCAGCGCGAACAGCGGCCAGGCGGGCCCGGTCGCGCTGGCCGAACTGACCACAGGCGGCTCGGCCAGGCTGGCCAGCGACAGGCTGTGCACCACGGTCCACACCAGCCCGAATCCCAGGCCTTGCAGGACGAGGTGGGCGGTGTCGCTCCAGTTCAGGCGCGCGGAGGCCAGCACGGCGGCCAGGCCCAGCGAGGCGGCCAGGCCGCTGCCGGCCATCGGCCAGCCGCGAAAATGCGGTTCCCAGGGCAGGCCCAGGCCGGTCAGTGCGAGGAAGTGGGCTGCCCACAGCCCGGCGCCGCCGGCCAGCGCGCCGGCCCCCCACCACCCCAGCGCGGTGACCGCGTCGCTCGAGCGGATCTTGCGCAGCCCGTGGCCGATCAGGCCGAACACCAACCCGGCGAGCACCGCGGCCAGCGCCATGGCCGGCCCCTGCAACTCGGGAGCGGCAAGGGCAGGGGTGAGCGTGGCGGCGAGCGGCGCGGGCATGGGGCAGGCGAGGGGCGCCAATTATTGGCCCCGCCTGCGCCGGCCGCGACGCCGGCGTCTGAACATTCATGCAGATGGCGTGAAGCCGAGCGCGCGGCGCTGCCGGACCTCGGGTTTGACCCGGTGCTCGCTCTCGAGCTGGGCGAGAAATTCGTCCGGCCCGAAGGGGGCACCCAGCACCTCGACCTGGCGTTGCACCGCGGCAAAATCGCCCGGCGCGAGCTGGTCCAGCGCGGCCAGGCGCTGGTGCTGCTCGCTGTTCAGCGCGCTGGCATCGCCGCCCAGCGCCTCGGCGACGAACATCGCCACCCGCTGCTCGGTGCGCAGCGCCTTGAAGCGGATCTTGAAGGTGAAGCGGCGCAGCGCGGCCTCGTCGAGATCCTCGAACAGGTTGGTCGTGCAGATGAAGACGCCGGGGAAGCGCTCCATGCCCTGCAGCATCTCGTTGACCTCGCTGACCTCGTAGTGCCGCTCGGCATAGCGCCGGCTGCGCAGGAAGCTGTCGGCCTCGTCGAGCAGCAGCACGGCCTCTTCGGACGCGGCCTCGTCGAACATCCGGGCCATGTTCTGTTCGGTCTCGCCGACGAACTTGCTCATCAGGTCGCTCGCCTGGCGCACCAGCAGCGGCCGGCCCAGCGCGGCGGCGATGTGCTCGGCCAGCGCCGTCTTGCCGGTGCCCGGCGGGCCGAAGAAGCACAGCGCGCCGTGCGAGCGCCGCTGCAGCGCGGCCACGATCTGCGGCACCCCGAAGCGCGACTCGACGTTCAGCAGCGACAGGTCGTAGTGCGTCACCGCCGGCCGCGCGCCGCGCTCTCGGCTGCCGCCCAGCGCCAGGTCGGCGTGCGCGAGCTGGCGCTCGATCATCGCTTCCAGCTCGTCGGGCGGCGCGGCCAGCTCGGCAAAGCGCACGGCCGTGCGGATCTGCGCCGGCGTCAGCCCGCGCCGGCCGGCCAGCCGGGCGGCGAAACCCTCGCTGACGGCCGTGCCGGCCAGCGCGCGCGCGACCAGCGCCTCGCGCGCGCCGGGCGGCGGCGACTTCAGCTCGAGGTGGTACTGAAAGCGGCGGCGGAACGCCGGGTCGATCTGCTCGATGCGGTTCGTGATCCAGATCACCGGCACCGGGTTCGATTCGAGGATCTGGTTGACCCAGGCCTTGCCGCTGACACTGGCCGACGAGGCGCCGTCGCCGGCGTCCAGCCGCGCCATCAGCTGCGCGGTGTCGCTCGGGATCGCCGGGAACACGTCCTCGACCTCGTCGAACAGCAGCGCGACGTTGGCCCCGCCCTTGAGGAACACCTGGCTGATCTGCAGCGAGCGGTAGCGGTCGCGCCCGGTCAGCGAGTTGCCGTCGCGGTCGGCGTATTCGACTTCGTACAGCTCCAGCCCGGCGGCCTGGGCGCAGACCTTGGCCAGCTCGGTCTTGCCGGTGCCGGGCGGGCCGTACAGCAGCACGTTGACGCCGGCGGCCTTGGCGGCGACCGCGTTGCGCAGCAGCGCGCACAGCACCTTGACCTCGTCGGCCACGAACTCGAAGTCGGGCACCTCCAGCGTGGTGTGCGGGGCCGGCCGGGTGAAGACGGCCATCAGGTCGCTCGGATCGCGGTACTCGCGCATCAGCACCGGCGGCAGCTGCTCGCTGACCTTCATCAAGTCGGCCAGGTCGGTGATGTTGTGCTCCGAGATCAGGTTCTCGACCATGCCGATGCGCTCGAGCCGCGAGCCCGCGCGCAGCGCCTCGGCGACCTCGCGCTCATCGACGCCGGCCACGCGCGCCAGCATCGCGAAGGCCTCCTGCGCGTTCGACACCTTGAACTCGACCAGCAACCCACGCAGCTCGCGCTGGTAGCGCGCCAGCGTGCCGTACAGCAGCAGCGCGCGCTCGGCCGGGTTCAGCTGCAGCAGCTGGCCGAGCGCGTCGATGTTCTTCTCGACCAGCGTCGCGTGCTTCTTCAGCGCCCGCTCGAGCCACTCGGCGGTCGCGTTCAGCGTGGCGAGCAGGTCCTTCGGCGCGTCCTTGATGTACTCGTCGATGTAGAAGAACAGCGAGCTTTCTTCGTACGGCCCGCGCCACGCGCCATGGCGCTCGATGAAGGCGGCGTCGGTCAGCCGCTCGTGGCCGGACCAGTGCTCGTTGTTGCAGCAGCGGCGGGCGAGGAACGAGCGCAGGCGGTGCAGCACCGGCAGCGGCCAGACGAGGTGGCGCCCGGTCAGGCCGAGCAGGCTGCTCCAGTCGCGGCGCAGGTTGAAGCGGCCGCTTTGCGCCAGGGTCAGCGTCAGCACGAAATGCGTGCACAGCCGGTCCAGCACCGGCGCTTCGGCCAGGCCGGGCGACAGCACCACGCGCGCATCGGCTGCTAGACGCTTGACCACTGCTTGAACGCCACGTCGAAGTGGCGCCGATCTTGGCCCAGGCGTGGCGCGTCGGCAAGCCCCAGCAGCGCGCGGGGTCAGCGCGCGGCGCCGATCAGTGCATGGTCAGCGGCTGTTGCGCGAGCTGCGTGTAACCGGAGATGAATTCGTCGATCTCCTCGGTGCCGGACTCCTCGTCGTCGGCCAGTGCCTGGACGCCGTCGCGAAAGCCCCGCGCCAGCGCCCCGTCGAGGAAGATGCCCTTCCTGGCCAGCTTGTCGACGATCTCGTAGCCGCCGCGGGAAGAGGCGTCGTCACCGTTGGGCAGGTCGGCGCCGGCCTCGCGATCGAGCGAGATCTGCACCACCGCAAACGCGTCGGAGTTGTAAACCAGGTTCATCGCACCGTGCCTCCTTAGGCTGCTGCCAGGCCGGAACGGCCCCTTGAAGCGCACATGGGCGCCGGGCCGCCGATTTCAAGGTGCGCCGCGCGCCGCCGAGCTTGCCGCCGGGGCCGGCAGCGGGCCGGCGAGCCAGAAGGCCTCGGACGCGCCACGGCCCGGCACCTGGGTGAAGCGCAGCCCCACCGGCAGGTGGCCGGCCTCGCGCGCCAGCCACACCTCGACGCGCTGGTCGTACGGCTGCGACGGCTCGCGCACCAGGTGCACGGTGGCGATCGGCTGGCCGGCGGGCTCCAGCCGCTCTTCGCCCGCCACCTCGAAGCGCCACTCGGTCACCTGGCCACGCGCATTGGCCACCTGCAGGCGCAGACGCTGGCCGGTGCGCAGCCCGCCCGGCTCGGCCTGGCCGATCGCCATCAGCTGCAACAGCACGCTGACGCGGTCCTGCGCGCCGTCGTACAGCGCCAGCGCCCGGGTCGAGCTGGAAAAGCTGATCACCCCCGCGTCGCGCTGGAAGTTCGCCGCGCGCACCTCGACCCCGCGCTGGCGCTCGACCATGCGCTGCGGTGCGATGCCGGCGACATCGAAGCCGCCGCGCGAGACCCAGTCCATCAGGGCCTTGTCGGCCACCACGCCGTAGAGCTGGGCGCGGTAATGCGAATTGCCTTCGCCGCTGAGCTCGAAGCTGAGCCGGCCGATGCCCCCCTCGTCGCCACGCTCGACGCGGTAGTCGAGCTTGAACGGCTGGCTCGGCACCTGGGTCGTGTACACCGGCGGCCGGCCACCCTCGGCCTCGGCCTGGGCCGAGGCGACGCTGCCGGGCATCGGCGCAGCCGGGCTGGCCGATGACTCATCGGCCGGCGTCGGCTCGGTCCCGGCGACCGCCTCGGGGGCCAGCGGGCCGGCGCTCCAGTCGATCGGGCGGTCCGGCGGCTGGCGGATCGACGGTGGCTGCGCCGGCCCGGCCTCGGGGGGCGGCGCCGGCTCGGGTGGCGGCGCGGGCTGCGGCGGTGCCGGCTCGGGCGGCGGGGGCTGGGGGCCGGCGGCGTCTTCGCTCGGCGCCGGCGCCGCGGCCGGGGGCGCCAGCGTGACCAGCTGGATCGCCGGCACCTGCGCGGGCGCGCGGCCCAGCGGCTCCTGCAGCGGGCCGATCAGCCAGGCGTGCGCGGCCAACACCACCAGCAGCACCGTTGCGAGCTGGCCGCGCCGGCGCCAGGCCAGCAGGCGGGGATGGGGGCCAGGGGGCGACACGGGCATCGGACGACAATGGTGCCATCAGTCTGACGCGTCCCTTTTTTGTCGACCGCCCCATGAAACTCGCCACCTACAAGGACGGCTCGCGCGACGGCCAGCTCGTCGTCGTCTCGCGCGACCTCGCGACCGCGCACTACGCCAACGGCATCGCCGGCCGGCTGCAGCAGGTGCTGGACGACTGGAACTTCCTGTCGCCGCAGCTCGAGGACCTCTACACGACGCTGAACCACGGCAAGGCGCGGCACGCCTTCGCCTTCGACCCGGCGATGTGCATGGCGCCGCTGCCGCGCGCCTACGCCTGGGTCGACGGGTCGGCCTACCTGAACCACGTGGAGCTGGTGCGCAGGGCGCGCGGCGCCGAGATGCCCGAGTCGTTCCTGGGCGACCCGCTGGTCTACCAGGGCGGCAGCGACGATTTCCTCGGCCCCTGCGACGACGCGCCGTTCACCAGCGCCGAGGCGGGCATCGACTTCGAGGCGGAGATCGCGGTGGTCACCGGCGACGTGCCGATGGGGGCCACGCCGGGGCAGGGGCTGGAGAGCATCCGCCTGCTGATGCTGGCCAACGACTGGACGCTGCGCAACCTGGTGCCGACCGAGCTGGCCAAGGGCTTCGGCTTCTTCCAGAGCAAACCGGCGACGGCCTTCAGCCCGGTCGCCGTGACGCCCGACGAGCTGGGCGACGCCTGGGCTGCCGGCCGCGCGAACCTGACGCTGCAGTCGAGCTGGAACGGCCGCAAGGTCGGTCTGGTCGAGGCCGGGCCGGAGATGAACTTCCACTTCGGCCAGCTGATTGCCCACATCTGCAAGACACGCCATCTGCGCGCGGGCGCCATCGTCGGCTCGGGCACCGTCAGCAACAAGGAGGCCTCGCGCGGCTACAGCTGCATCGCCGAGAAGCGCGCGCTCGAGATGATCGAGCACGGCGAGGCGAAGACCGGCTTCATGCAGTTCGGCGACACGATCCGCATCGAGATGAAGGGCAAGGACGGCCACAGCCTGTTCGGCGCGATCGAGCAGACGGTGGTGGAGGCCGCATGAACCGGCTGCTGCGCGCCGCGCTCGGCCTGGCGGCCGCGGCCCTGACGCTGCTGGCCGCGCCCGCGGCGCTGCACGCCGCCGAGGCCTGCCCGCCGCAGCCGGCGGCGCTGACGCCCGACGACGTGGCGCAAGGCATGCGCCAGGCGGTCGACCGCGGCTTGCTGTGGCGCGTCAGCAAGGGCGGCCGCACCTCCTGGCTCTACGGCACGCTGCACGTCGCGCGCAAGGCCTGGATGTTCCCGGGCCCGCAGGTGCGCCAGGCGATGCAGGCGGCGGACCGCGTCGCGCTCGAGCTCGACCTGCTCGATCCAGCGATCACCGGCCGGCTGGCCGGGCTGATCACGGCCGGCCCCTCGGCCACCCCGCTGCCCGAGCCGCTGGCGCGCCGCCTGCGCGTGCAGGCCGAGGCGAACTGCGCCGGGCCCGATTTGGCGGCGCTGAAGCCCGAGATGCAGGCGGTGACGGTCACCGTGATGGTCGGCCGCCGCGCCGGGCTGGAGCCGGGCTATGCGATCGACGGCTTCCTGGCCGGCTTCGCACGCGGCCTGCACAAGCCCGTGCTGTCGCTCGAAACGCCCGAGGGCCAGATCGGCCTGCTGCTGCAGGCCACGCCCGCCGAGACGGCGAGCTTCGTCGACCATGCGCTCGACGACATCGAGCGGGGCCAGGCGCTGAAGACGCTCGAGCGCCTGGCCGAGGCCTGGGCGCGTGCCGACTGGAACGAACTGAGCCACTACGCCGACTGGTGCCGCTGCCTCGACACCGAACACGACCGCGCGCTGATGCACCGCCTGGCCGACGAGCGCAATGTCGCGATGGCCGACCAGCTGCAGAAGCGCCACGAGGCTGGCGAGCGGCTGTTCGTCGCGGTCGGCGCGCTGCACATGATCGGGCCGGAGGGCCTGCCGGCGCTGCTGGCCGCGCGCGGCTTCACCGTGGAGCGGGTGGAGTAAGGCCCCCACGCCCCCTTCCGGGGGCTGCCCCCCATGGGGGCTCGCGCGGCCGACCGGCAAAGCCGGATCCGCGCACGCCACTTGGTGGGCGGCGGCTCCTGCGGAGCGCCTTTCCCGTACCATCTTCCATCCCACGCAAACACCAGGAGCGGGTGATGGCAGATGCGGCCAGTTTCACGAAGATGGTTCCGGGCTTCGATTTCCTGCAGGGGCTGGTGAAGAACGCCGGCGCCGCGCTGCCCAACATGGGCCAGTGGATCGCGCCGACGCTGAACCCCGAAGAGCTGGAGAAGCGCATCGAGGAGCTGCGCACCGTGCAGTTCTGGCTCGAGCAGAACGCCCGCATGCTGGGCGCGACGATCCAGGCGCTGGAAGTGCAGCGCATGACCTTGTCGACGCTGAAGACGATGAACGTGCAGATGGGCGAGCTGCGCGATTCGATCAAGCTCACCGTGCCCGGCATGGAATCCATGACCCCGGCCGCCCCGGCCGAGCCTCCCGCCGCGCCCACCCCGGCCAAGAAGGCCCCGGCGAAGCGGGCCGCATCCGGCGCGAAGGCCCGGGTCGAGACGCCGATGGGCACGGTGGACCCGATGCAGTGGTGGGGCGCGCTGACCAAGCAGTTCACGACGCTGGCCGCTGGCGCGATGAAGGACAGCGCCACCGACGCGGCCAAGAACCTGGCCGGCGCGATGGTCAAGCAAAGCTTCGATGCCGCCGGCGAGACCCTGAAGCGCGCGGTCGAGATCGGCGCGCAGGTCCCCGTCAAGGCGACCAAGGTCGCGGCCAAGGCGGTCGAAGGGGGCGTGAAGGTGGCATCGAAGGCCGCCGCCACGGCCGGGGCCGCCAAGCGATCCACGCCGCGCAAGCGCAGCTGAACGGCACCTGCGGGGCACTCGAGCGCGGCGATTGCGACACGCCAGGTCACGACTGAATCAACCTGCCGGGGGCTTCGGCTTCAGCGCCGATTCAGTCGGCGCTTGCTACAGTGGCTGCCACGATGTCTGTGCTGCCCCATGCATCCGAGCCCGTCGTCGACGGGTCGCGCCGCGCCGCGCGCCAGCGCGAGGTCGTTGCTGCGCTGCAGGCCGTGCTGCCGCCGCACGCGCTGCTGTGGCAGAGCGAAGACACCACCCCGTACGAATGTGACGGCCTGACGGCCTACCGCCAGCGCCCGCTGGCCGTGGCGCTGCCCGAGACCGGCGCCCAGGTCGGCGCCGTGCTGCGCGCCTGCTCGGCGCTGGCGGTGCCGGTGGTGGCGCGCGGGGCCGGCACGGGCCTGTCGGGTGGCGCGATGCCGCACGCCGAAGGCGTGACGCTGGGCCTGGCCAAGTTCAACCGCATCCTGAAGATCGACAAGCAAAGCCGCACGGCGGTCGTGCAATGCGGCGTGCGCAACCTCGCGATCAGCGAGGCGGCCGAGCCGCTGGGCCTGTACTACGCGCCGGATCCGTCGAGCCAGATCGCCTGCACCATCGGCGGCAACGTGGCCGAGAACTCCGGCGGCGTGCACTGCCTGAAGTACGGCCTGACGCTGCACAACGTGATGAAGGTCAGGGGCTTCACGATCGACGGCGAGCAAGTCGAGTTCGGCGGTGACGCGCTCGATGCACCGGGGCTGGACCTGCTGCCGCTGATCGTCGGCAGCGAAGGCATGCTGGCCGTGGTGACCGAGGTCACCGTGAAGCTCACGCCCAAGCCGCAGCTCGCGCGCTGCATCATGGCCAGCTTCGACGACATCCGCCGCGCCGGTGACGCGGTGGCCGCGATCATCGCCGCCGGCATCATCCCGGCCGGCCTGGAGATGATGGACAAGCCGATGACCGCCGCGGTCGAGGATTTCGTCCACGCCGGCTACGACCTGAACGCCGCGGCCATCCTGCTGTGCGAGAGCGACGGCACGCCGGAGGAAGTGGACGAGGAGATCGGCCGCATGATGGACGTGCTGGCCGGCTGCGGCGCGACGCGCATGGAGGTCTCGGCCAACGAGGCGCAGCGGCTGAAGTTCTGGAGCGGGCGCAAGAACGCCTTCCCCGCTTCGGGCCGCATCAGCCCCGACTACATGTGCATGGACTCGACCATCCCGCGCAAGCGCCTGGCCGACATCCTGATCGCGATCGCGCAGATGGAAACCAGGTATGGCCTGCGCTGCTGCAACGTCTTCCATGCCGGCGACGGCAACCTGCACCCGCTGATCCTGTTCGACGCCAACGACCCCGACGAGCTGCAGCGTGCCGAACTGTTCGGCGCCGACATCCTCGAGACCAGCGTCGAGATGGGCGGCACGGTGACCGGCGAGCATGGCGTCGGCGTCGAGAAGCTCAATTCGATGTGCGTGCAGTTCAGCCCCGAGGAGCTCGCGCAGATGGGCGGCGTCAAGTCGGCCTTCGACCCGCCGGGCTTGCTGAACCCCGGCAAGGTGCTGCCCACGCTGCAGCGCTGCGCCGAGTACGGAAAGATGCACGTCAAGCGCGGTCTGCTTCCCTTCCCCGAGCTGGAGCGGTTTTGAATCGGCTTAAGCCAGCCTTCATCGGGCCTCGCGACGATCGGCACTCCATTGCGGGAGTCGCCGATGCGAACGCTTGTTTCCCTGGTGCTGCTGGGCGCCGCTGCGGCGCAGGCCACCGACTTCCAGCTCGCCCCGGTCAAGCTGCCAGGCGGGGTGACGATCTTCGGCACCGTGTCGACCGACGGCACGATCGGCCCGCTGGCGCCGGCCAACCTGACCGGATGGCGGGTCACCGTGCGCACGGCCACGCGCTACGACTACACGCCGTCCAACGCGCCGCCCTCGAACGTGTTCGGCGTGGCGGTGACGGCCGATGGCCGCAAGCTGCGCGTGGCCGCCTCGCCGGACGGGACCGGCGGCGCGTTGTCCTTCGGCACCTACATGCCCGAGGTGGGTGTGCACCTGGCCAACTACAGCCAGAGCTGGCCGCCCGGCATGGGGTTCGCGATGTACCAATACGGCGCGGACTTCGAGTACCTCGACATCCCCGTGCCGCCGAGCGGCTGGCGTGTGGTGGCGAGGGCAGCGGCGGGCAGCAGCGTCTACAAGATCGTGCCGGTGAGCTTCGTCAGCGGCGCCGTGATGACCGGCACCCTCACCACCGACGGCAGCACCGGTGTCATTGGCCCGGCGCAGCTGCTCGACTGGCATGTCACCGTGCGCAACCACAGCGACGTCGTCTACTACCAGGACGCCAGCGGGGCCAACAGCGAGGTGTTGCCCACCACCCAGGGCTTGTCGACCGACGGCCGCACGCTGTTCGTCGCGCGGCCGGGCGGCTATCTGGGCGTCGGCGTGCCGGCGGTGCCACCCGGGCGCCCGCGCGGCGCGGTGCCGGCCGATTTCAGCGATGCCGCTCCACCCAAGGGCCAGGCCGGCTACTTCGACGCCTTCACCGTGCAATACGTGCCACTGCACTTCGGCGGCACGCTGTATCCCGCGGCGCAGGCCATGCCCTGAATCACGGCGGCGAGGGGCGTCATGGCTGACGCCACGCTGCAGGCGGTGGTCGACGCGGTGCGCGACGCTGCCGAGCACCGCCGCCCCGTGCGCCTGGTCGGCGGGGGCACGAAGGATTTCTACGGCGGCGGGCTGCGGGGCGAGCCGCTCGATCTGAAGCCGCTGGCCGGCATCAGCGCCTACGAGCCGACCGAGCTGGTGGTCACGGTGCGTGCCGGCACGCCGCTGGCCGAGTTGGAGGCGGCGCTGGCCGAGCAGGGCCAGTGCCTGCCGTTTGAGCCGCCGCGCTTCGGTGCGGGCAGTGCGGAGGCCGGGTCGAGCGGTGGCACGGTGGGCGGCATGGTCGCTGCCGGCCTGGCCGGGCCGGCGCGCGGCGCGGTGGGGGGCGTGCGCGACTACGTGCTGGGCGCCACGCTGATCAACGGGCGCGGCGAGGTCCTGAGCTTCGGCGGCCAGGTGATGAAGAACGTGGCCGGCTACGACGTGTCGCGCTCGCTCGCCGGCTCGATGGGGCAGCTCGGCGTCATCGCCGAGGTCTCGCTGAAGGTGCTGCCCATCGCGCCCGGCCGGCTGACGCTGCGCTTCGACATGGACCAGGCCAACGCGCTGCGCCATGTCAACGAGTGGGCCGGCCAGGCCCTGCCGTTGTCCGCCAGCGCCTGGTGGGACGGCGCGCTGATCCTGCGCCTGCAGGGCGCGCAGGCGGCGGTGGCGTCGGCCGCGCAACGCCTCGGTGGTGAGCCGATCCAGGCCGAACTGGCCAACGGCTTCTGGGCCGATCTGCGCGACCAGCGCGACGAGTTCTTCAGCCAGGCCGCCGAAGCCGTCGTCGGTGGCGCGCGGCTGTGGCGGCTGTCGGTCGCCGCGACCGCGCCGCGCATCGAGCTGCCGTGCGAGCAGCTCGTCGAATGGGGCGGCGCCCAACGCTGGCTGGTCACCGATGCGCCACCGGCCACCGTGCGCGCGCTGGCGGCCGAGGCCCTGGGCCACGCGACCGTCTGGCGAGGCGACAAGACGGGCGGTGCCTTCCACCCGCTGCCGCCGGTGCAGCAGCGGCTGCAGCGCGCATTGAAGGCGGCCTTCGACCCCTGGGGCGTGTTCAACCCCGGCCGGCTCGACAACCTGGACGCTGCATGAGCACCACGACGGCCACCGAAGCCAGCATGGCCGAGTACTACGCCCGCCGCGCCGGCGAGTACGAGAAGGTCTATCTCAAGCCGGAGCGCCAGGCCGACATCCGCGCCCTGGAGGCCGCGCTGCCCGAGCCCTTCGCTGGTCGCCGCGTGCTCGAGATCGCCTGCGGCACCGGCTGGTGGACGCCGCATGGCGCGGCGCGCGCCACGCACTGGCTGGCCACCGACCTGAACCCCGAGACCATGGCCGTCGCCCAGGCCAAGCCCATGCCGGCGGCGGTCGAGTTTCGCCGTGTCGATGCCTACACGCTCGATGGGCTGCGCGAAGACGAACGGTTCGATGCGGCGTTCGCCGGCTTCTGGTGGTCGCACGTGCCGCTGTCGCGTCTGCCCGGCTGGCTGGCCACGCTGCATGCGCGGCTGGCGTCCGGCGCGCGCGTGCTGATCTGCGACAACCGCTTCGTGCCCGGCAGCAACATCGCGCTGTCACGCCGCGATGCCGAGGGCAACACCTACCAGCAGCGCACCCTCGACGACGGCTCGACCCACGAGGTGCTGAAGAACTTCCCGACGCGCGAGCAGGCCTTCGCCGCGCTCGGCCCGCGCGCCCGCGACCCGCGCTGGACCGACTACACGCACTACTGGCTGCTCGACTACGCGCTCGCCTGACCCCGGCCCCCGATGCAGACCCACCTCGCCCCCGAATTCCGCGACACGCCCGACGGCCAGGCGGCCGAGGCCATCCTGCGCGCCTGCGTGCACTGCGGCTTCTGCACGGCGACCTGCCCGACCTACCAGCTGCTCGGCGACGAGCTCGACGGCCCGCGCGGCCGCATCTACCTGATGAAGCAGGTGCTCGAAGGCGCCACGCCGACGCGCGCCACGCAGCTGCACCTGGACCGCTGCCTGACCTGCCGCAACTGCGAATCGACTTGCCCGAGCGGGGTGCGCTATGGCGAGCTGGTCGACATCGGCCGCCGCGTTGTCGAGGCCAAGGTCGAGCGGCCGGCGGCCGAACGGGCGGCGCGCTGGCTGCTGAAGGAGGGCCTGACCTCATCGCTGTTCGCGCCGGCGATGAAGCTCGGCCAGCTCGTGCGCCCGCTGCTGCCCGCCGTGCTGAAAGCCAAGGTGCCGTCGCCCACCGGGCCCGAGGCGCACCGCTGGCCGACGCGCACGCACCCGCGCAAGGTGCTGATGCTGCTGGGCTGCGTGCAGCCGGCGATGATGCCCAACATCAACTCGGCCACGGCCCGCGTGCTCGATGCGGCGGGCATCCAGACCCTGGTGGCCGACGAGGCCGGCTGCTGCGGCGCGATCCGCCTGCACCTGGCCGACCACGAGGGCGGCCTGGCCGACATGCGCCGCAACATCGACGCCTGGTGGCCGCTGGTGGAGGGCCTGACCGACGCGGGCCGCGTCGAAGCCATCGTGATGAACGCCTCGGGCTGCGGCGTGACGGTGAAGGAGTACGGCCAGGCGCTTGCGCACGACCCCGACTACGCCGAGAAGGCACGACGCGTCAGCGAGGCGACCAGGGACCTGAGCGAGCTGCTGCCCGAGCTCGTGCCGGCATTGAAGGCCAGGCTCGGCACGCGCGCCGGTGCGCCGGTGCCGCTGGCCTATCACCCGCCATGCACGCTGCAGCATGGGCAGCAACTGCGCGGCGGCGTCGAGACCCACCTGGCCGCGCTCGGCTTCGACGTGCAGAAGGCCCCGGTCGACAGCCACCTGTGTTGCGGCTCGGCCGGCACCTACTCGGTGCTGCAGCCGGAGCTGTCGCTGCAGCTGCGCGACCGCAAGCTCAAGGCGCTCGCGCCGGTCGCCGCCGACACTATCGTCTCGGCCAACATCGGCTGCATCCAGCACCTGCAGTCGGGCAGCACGCGCCCGGTGCGGCACTGGGTCGAGGTGCTGGACGAGGCCCTGGGCGGCTGAGCGGCTGAACGGCTGAATCGGCGAGGTTCAGGCCGCCGCCAGCGCGTGCTGCACGATGGCCAGCCCCAGCGGCGCGGCCACGCGGTGCAGGAACTCGCCGAAATCGACGTGGGCCGTGTCGTCGGCGCGGTCCGAGATGCTGCGCACCACCGCCAGCGGCGTGCCGAAGGCATGGCAGACCTGGGCCACGGCCGCGCCCTCCATCTCGACCGCCAGCGCATCCGGCAGCAAGGCCCGCAGCGCGCGGCTTTCGCCGACCGTGGCGACGAAGCGGTCGCCGCTGACGATCAGGCCGCGATGCACGCGGCAGCCGTGGCCGAGCAGCGCCGCCGTCTCGCCGTGCTCGGCGAGCGCGGCCGCGGCGCCGCGCGCCACCGCGTCGCTGAAGCCCGCATCGACCGGAAAGCGCGACAAGCCGGTCAGCGGCACCTCATGGCGCGGGAACAGCGGCGAGGCATCCATGTCGTGCTGCAGCAGCGCGTCGGCCACCACCACGTCGCCCACCTGGACCGCCGTCCCGATGCCGCCGGCCACGCCGAGGAACAGCACGCGGTCGGCGCGGAAGTGGTCGAGCAGCAGCGTGGCGGTGACGGCCGCCGCGACCTTGCCGATGCCCGAGCGCACCGCCACCACCTCGTGGCCCGCGAGGCGGCCGAGCCAGAACTCCCGGCCGCCGCGCGGCTCGACGCGCGCGCCCTCGATCGCCGGCAGCAGCGCGGCGAGTTCCTCGTTCATGGCGGCGATCAGGGCGGTGCGGGGCATGGGGCGATTGTCGTGCGGGCCGGTGGGGCGGGAATCGCCTACCATCACGAAGTCGGTGCGCAATGCGCCGGCTCACGTCGCTCGGACGGTTCCGGGCGCTCACGTTGCAAAGGACTGTTTCCCCATGGCCACCGGCTCCTCCGGTCAGCGCCGCTTCGCGCGCATCGACCGCCTGCCCCCTTACGTCTTCAACATCACCGCCGAGCTCAAGCTGGCGGCGCGCCGCCGCGGCGAGGACATCATCGACTTGAGCATGGGCAACCCCGACGGGGCGACCCCGCCGCACATCGTGGCCAAGCTGGTCGAGGTCGCGCAGCGGCCCGACACGCACGGCTACTCGGCGAGCAAGGGCATCCCGCGGCTGCGGCGGGCGATCTCGCACTGGTACCGCGAACGCTACGGCGTCGAGATCGACCCCGACAGCGAGGCCATCGCCACCATCGGCTCGAAGGAGGGCCTGGCGCACCTGATGCTGGCCACGCTGGACCGCGGCGACACCGTGCTGGTGCCCGACCCGAGCTACCCGATCCACATCTACGGCGCGGTGATCGCCGGGGCCGACATCCGCTCGGTGCCGCTGGTGCCGGGGGTCGATTTCTTCGCCGAGCTCGAGCGCACGATCCGCGGCAGCTACCCCAAGCCCAAGATGATGGTGCTGGGCTTCCCGAGCAACCCGACGGCGCAGTGCGTCGAGCTGGGGTTCTTCGAGAAGGTGATCGCACTGGCCAAGAAGCACGACATCTTCGTCGTGCACGACCTGGCCTATGCCGACATCGTGTTCGACGGCTGGACCGCGCCGAGCATCATGCAGGTGCCGGGCGCGAAGGACATCGCGGTCGAGTTCTTCACGCTGAGCAAGAGCTACAACATGGCCGGCTGGCGCATCGGCTTCATGGTCGGCAACCGCGACCTCGTCGCCGCGCTGGCGCGCATCAAGAGCTACCACGACTACGGCACCTTCACGCCGCTGCAGGTCGCGGCGATCGCCGCGCTCGAAGGCGACCAGCAGTGCGTCAAGGACATCGCTGCCACCTACCAGAAACGGCGCGACGTGCTGGCCAAGGGCCTGACCGAAGCCGGCTGGCCGGTCGAGGTGCCCAAGGCCTCGATGTACATCTGGGCCAAGATCCCGCCAGCCTATGCGCACCTCGGCTCGCTCGAATTCGCCAAGCAGCTGCTCGAGAAGGCCAAGGTGTGTGTGAGCCCCGGCATCGGCTTTGGCGACCACGGCGACGACCATGTGCGCTTCGCCTTGATCGAGAACGAGAGCCGCATCCGCCAGGCGGTGCGTGGCATCAAGGCGATGTTCCGGGCCGACGGGGTGGCTGGTTGAGCGCCGGCCACCCCGCGCCACGTCAGGGCAGGTAGGGCGTCAGCCAGCCCATCTGCGGTGCGTCGCTGCCGTCGCTGCGCGGCTCGATCGAGAACATGTAGCCGCCCCACCAGGGGCCGGCGGCCCACCAGGTCCAGCCGGCCCAGACATCGCGGTTCGCGCTGAGGTAGGCCAGCATGCCGTCGACCGCGACGTGGCAGGTGGCGTTGTCGCCGCCGGCCATCTCGCCGAGGAAGCCGCGCTTGGCGTGGCTGCGCAGCCAGGCGGTGAAGGCCGTCAGGCGCTCGACGCCGATCGTCTCGCTGACGCAGGTGGCCGACCCGCCCGAACTGTCGCCGTCGAGGTACTGGTGCACCTCGTAGGCGTGGTTGTTCGCCGGGTCGATCACGCCGAGCATCGTGGTGGCGTTGGGGCTGCCGTACCAGTTCTGGCTCCAGCTGTGCGCGCCGGTCCAGCCGTTGCCCGGCACCAGCACGAGGTTGTTCGCCCCGGCGGCGCGGATGGCCGCGATGGCCGCGTTCGCGGCGGCCAGCCACTGCTCGGTCGCCATGTCGTGCGGCTCGTTCATCAGCGCGAACACGACCTTGGGGTTGCCCTTGTAGGCCGTGGCCAGGCGCGACCAGAAATCGGCGAAGGCATTGTTCGAGACGCCGGCGCCGATGATGTTGGTGTACCAGCGCGCGTAGTTGTGCGGGTCCAGCACGACCGTCGTGCCGCCGGCGGTGGCGTTGGCGACGAAGCCGTTCAGGCGTGACCATTCGGCGGCGTCGAACGGGGCCTGCAGCGTGGGCTGCAAGCGCTCCCAGCGGAACGGCAGCCGCACCGTGTTCATCTTCTTGCCTGCGAAGTAGCTCACCTCGCCCTGATTCGGGTAGATGTAGTTGACGCCGTAGGTGCCCGGCAGCGCGCCGTTGCCCCACGGGTCGGCGCCGAACTCGGCGCCGGCCAGGCTGACGCCGCGGTAGGCCGGCACCGGGCTGCTCATGTCGATGGCCTTCTTGGCGCGCGAGCAGACCTTCTTCGGCACGTCGGGGTTCGGATCGACGCCGCCGAAGTTCGCCAGCGTGCAGGCAACGCCGTTCTGGTAGATGCCGTAGACGTACTTGCCGGCGGCGCCGTAGGCCACCTTGCGCGCGCCGCTGAAGGCGCAGGTGCCGCCGTCGATGGCGCACTTGGTGTAGCCGGCGGGCACGTTGCCGGCCTGGGCGGTGCCGGCGCCTGCCGTCAGTCCGGCCAGCGCGGCGGCCATCAGCCACCGGGAAGGGATGGGGTGTTGCATGCGGGCCTCCTTGGCGTGGGTGTGTTTGGGCGCGGATTCTGCGGCCGTGGGGGAAGCGAGGCCGTCTTGGATACATGCGGATGCCACTCTTTCGTCTGGGCATGGTGGCGCCCCGGCGCGTTCCCCACAATCTCGCGGTCAGACACGACAGGAGTGGGGCATGGGAACTTCGGCGCGCGGCGCCTTCCGGCGCATGGCGGGTGTGGTCGTGGCCGGGGCCTTGTCGGCCGGCGCGGCCCACGCCCAGGGGCACTACCGCGACACCCACTACGGTGAAGGCACCTTCTACGGTTACTCGGGCGGCGGCAACTGCAGCTTCCCGCCGCCCAGCGGCCTGACGGCGGCGATGAACGAAGCCGACTACAACGGCGCGCAGGCCTGCGGGGCCTGCATCGTCGTCACCAACCCGGCCAACGGCTCGAGCGTCGAGGTGCGCATCGACGACCGCTGCCCCGAGTGCGCGCCGGGCGACGTCGACCTCGACGAAGAGGCCTTCGTGCAAATCGCCGCGCGCGAGGAAGGCCGCATTCCGATCAGCTGGGTCTACGTGGCCTGCACGCCGCCGACGCTGTCGCTGTACTTCAAGGAAGGCTCGAACCCGTGGTGGACGGCGATCCAGGTGCGCGACCACCGCTACCCGGTGGCCAGCGTGGCCTGGCGCCCCTCCGGAACCACCAAGTTCACCAAGCTGCCGCGCGAGATGTACAACTACTTCGTCGCCACCAGCGGCATGGGCGCCGGGCCTTACGACTTCAAGATCACCGACGTGTTCGGCCAGGTCGTCAAGGTCTACAAGGTGGCGCTGGACGTGGGCGTCGACATCCCGACGAAGAAGCAGTTCCCGCTGCTGGGCGGCCAGACGGTGCGGCGCGTCTTGTCGTCGGCACTGGCCGCACCTCGCTGAAGCTTGTTGACACTCGTCCTGGGAGGGGCAGCGCAGAGTGGTCGCTTGCCAAGCGTTCCAGAGAATACGAATGCGTCACCCATCCATGAACACCGCGGCGCGCCGGTTCGCCGCAGGCCTGGGCTTGCTGGCACTCCTGGCCCCGGGCGCCCGGGCGGAAACCTACGCGGCGCGCGAAATCTGCGAATGTGTCGTGACCAGCCTGTCGGCCGACGGCCGGGCGGCGACAGGCCAATTGAACTATTCGCAGCAGACCTTCCGCTGGGCGGTGGGCGAAGGCCTGCAGCCTCTCGGGCGCGGCACGATGAGAAAGCTCGGCGCCCCGTACGGCTGGCCGGCGATCTCTGGCGATGGCCAGACCATCGCGTCGACCATCATGGACGACACCCGGCGCTACGCCATCCAGGGCCGCTGGACCGCCGCCACGGGCTGGCAGCAATTGCCGCTGCCCGCTGATGTGGCGATCAACGAAACTCGCGTGGCGAGCGTCGCCAATGGCCTGTCTCGCGACGGCGCCGTGGTCGCCGGCCACTACCCCGATCTGACCGGCGAGGGCCGCCCCAGCCGCTGGTCCGCGGACACCGGCATTCAGGCGCTTGGCTATGGCGGCGAGGTCAACGCGGTCAACGGAGATGGCCGTGTCCTCGTGGGTGAGCAGGCGGGCAACGCCATGGTCTGGATCGACGGTGCACCGATCGCCCTGGGCGCCGGCATGGCCTTCGGGGTGAACGCGGCCGGCGACATCGTCGTGGGCGGTGCGCCCAGAGCGCCGTCGGGCCGGCTCACGCCGGCCATGTGGGTCTGGCGCGATGGCGCCTGGCACCGCCGACTGCTGGGCACGGTTGCGGGTCAGGGCTTCAGCGTGGGCTATGCGACCGGCGTGTCCGACGATGGCCGGATCGTCGTCGGCCATGGCTGGTGGGCCGACGGCGGCTGGCGGCCCGAGCGTGCCTTCATCTGGACTGCGCCGGACGGGCTGGTGGAGGCCGAGCAGTATTTCGAGTCCCGCGGCTACCCGGTCAGCCAGCGTCTGTTCGTGAAGCGGATCGGCGCCATCAGCGGTGATGGCCGCGTGATCGGCGTCGTCGGAACCGACGTGGCGACAGGACACCACCGCAGCCTGGCGGTGGAGCGCGTCGATCCCTGAGACGCGGCTAGAAGTTCGTCGTGATCGCGTCGACGACGGCGTAGTCCTCGTCGACGACCGGCATCCAGCGCCACTTGTCGAAGGTGGTGCAGGGGTGCGAGATGCCCAGCGCCACGCGGTCGCCCACCTGTGGCGAGACGGCGGCGTCGCCCGGCCGCAGGTAGGCGTGCTGGTCGTTGAGCTTGTCGATCGTCCAGCCGGCGGGCGCCTCGCGCGGGCGCAGTTCGCCGGCCGGGGCCCATTTCACGGGCACGGGCAGGCCCCAGTCGGTCGAGACGTCGCGCTTGCCGGCGTTGAGGATCGCCAGGCCCGGCTCGGGGCAGGACTGGACCACGGCCCACACCTCCAGCGCCGCGCGCAGGCCGTTCGCATCTGCACATCCGAGCCGCCGGTTCACGACCTGCGCATAACGGCGGTAGGCGCCGTCGTCGTGGGTCACGTAGCAGCCCGAGCGCAGCAGCGGCTGCCAGCGGCTGCCCGGGGGCTTCAGGCCGCGTGCGACGAGATCGAAGACGGCCGAGCCGCCGGCGCTGACGATGGGCTGGTCGACCTCGAACAGGCCCTCGGCCTCGCAGGCGGCGGCCAGCGTGTGCAGGCGCTGCATCAGCGCATTCACGAGTGCGGCGTCGCCGGCATCGTCGCCCGTGGCCCACAGCCCTTCGTAGGCTTCCACGCCGGCCAGCCGCACCGCGGGGCTGGCATGCAGCCGGCGCGCCAGCGCGAGCGCCTGGGTGTCGTCTCGCACGCCGGTGCGGCCGCCGGGCAAGCCGAGCTCGACGAGGACCTCGAAGGCCAACGGCGCGGCGGCCTGTTCGATCAGCGCGAGCTGCGCCGTCGAGTCGACCAGGAAGGGCGCGCGCAAGCCGGGATGCGCCTGCAGCAAGGCGGCCAGCGCCCCCAGCTCGCCGGCTTGCAGCACCTGGTTCGCGATCAGCGCGCGGCGCACGCCGGCGGCCACGCCGACCGCGAGCTGCTGCACGTTGGCGAAGGTGATGCCCCAGGCGCCGGCGTCGAGCTGGGCCCGGAACAGCGCCGGCGCCATCGTCGTCTTGCCGTGCGGTGCGAGGCCGATGCCGGCGTCATCGGCCAGCCGTTGCATCCAGCCCAGGTTGTGCTGCAGCGCATCGCGCCGGATGAGCGCCAGCGGCAAGGGCAGGTCGCCGGCCAGCACGCGCCAGCCCTGGCAGCCGATCGCCGAGCGGCGCAAGGCCGGCGCGCCGAGGGGGTAGCCCTTGCAGGCGAGGGGGTCCAGCAGCGGGTCGAGCAAGGCGTCGAGAGACGGGGCAAGCGGCGTGTCCATGGCGCCCGATTGCAGCACAGCAGGCCGGCGCCGGCGGCTGACTTCGGTTTGCCACACGCCGGGCTCAGAATTGCCGTCCCGATGCTGCCGCCGTGCGCACTTGCTCGGCTCTGTTCCCGCCATGCGCCTTGCCGCCTCTTGCCTGATCCTCGGCCTGCTCGCGGCCGTGGCCGGCTGCGCCCACACCGGCGACGCCGCCGCGCGTGCCCATGCCCGCAGTCCGGCCTTGCAGCATGGCGAGTGGCGGGTGGCGACGGTGGACGGCTCGGTGCCGCTGCCCGACGCGCCGATCACGCTGCGCTTCGGTGCCGATGGCGGTCTGCGCGGCCACGCCGGCTGCAACGGATTCAGCGGCAGCTACGGTCTCGCCGGCGATCGCATGTCGACAGCCGGCCTGGCCAGCACGCAGCCCGAGCGGGAGCCCGGCATCGGCCCGCTCGCAACCACCCGCATGGCCTGCTCCTCGGCCCGCATCGCCGAGGAGCGCCGTTTCCTCGCCGCACTGGAGCAGGTCAACGCCTTCGAGTTGCGCGACGACGGCGTGCTGATCCTGCGCACCGGCGACACGCCCCGCATCGAGGCGCGCCGGCGCTGATGCCGGGGCGTGCGCTGGCTCCCGGGAACCGGCCGGGTCAGTTCGGGTGGCCCTCGGCCGCCACCGCCTCCGGCTCGACCCGCAGCGCCCAGGCCACGCCGGCGATCAGCAGCGCGATGCCGGCGAGTGTCGCCGCGCCGGGCCAGGCGCCGCGCAGGACGAAGGCATAGGCCAGGGCCGACAAGGTCTCGAACACGATCAGCTGGCCGGCCAGGTTGGTCGGCAGGCGCTGGCTGGCTTCGTTCCAGCACAAGGTGCCGATCCACGACGACAGCAGGCCGATCGCCAGCATCAGGCCGATGAAGGCGCCGGGCCGCGGGCCGAAGGGCATGGCCCAGGGCGCGTCGGTGGCACCGAACCAGGCCCAGGTCAGCGCATAACCCAGCACGGCCAGTGGCAGCGTCGCCAGGCCCTGCGCGGTGGCCCAGCTGCGCGGGCTGCGGTCGGGGTGGGCGCGCAGCCAATCGGCATTGCGCAGCGGGTACCAGGTCCAGCAGGCCACCGCGCCGACGGCCAGCAGCGCGCCGAGGGCGTAGCGCGTGGTGTCGGCGCCGGGGTCGTCGCGCATCGCCGTCCACTCGGCCTGGTTGACCAGCGCGATGCCCAGTGCGATCAAGCCCAGCGACGGGGCGAGCCGGCGCCAGGGCAGGCGGCCGTCGCGCGCGGCGTTGCGTGCGTTCGCGCAGGTGGCGATGACGACCGGCAGCGTGCCGATGATCATCGTCGGCAGCGGGGCACCGGCGCGCTGGATCGCCGAGGCGAGGAACAGGTAGTAGACGACGTTGCCGACCAGCGCGAGCTTGAGCGCCTCGATCCAGTCCGCGCGTGTCAGCCCGCGCAGGTGGGCCCGGTCGAGCCAGCCCAGCGGCAACGCGATCAGCCCGAAGGCCAGGTAGCGGCCGAACGACAGCATCACCGCCGGGTAGTCGGCCAGCATCAAGGGGCCGACGAACACCAGCCCCCACATCAGGCCGGCGGCCAGCGCGAACATCACTCCGATTGTCATGGGCCGGATGATGCCTGGCGCACGGCGGCGGGTCTGTACGGCGTTGCGGTTCAGGCCCAGGCCATGGGCGCGACCCGCGAGGCCAGCGCCAGCATCGTCAGGCCGACCAGGCCGTCCAGCACCTGCCAGGCGCGCGGCCGGGCGAACAGCGGGGCGAGGCGGCGCGCGCCGTAGCCCAGGCCCGTGAACCACAGCCCGCTGGCCAGCACCGCGCCGCTGACGAAGGCCGTGCGGCCCGGCGCGCCCGGCTGCTGGGCACCGATGCTGCCGATCAGCAGCACCGAATCCAGGTAGACATGCGGGTTCAGCAAGGTGAAGCCGGCCACCTGGGCCAGGGCCTGGCGCCGGGTCAGGCCCGCCCTGGCGGTGGCCTGCAATGCACCCGGCGCGCGCGCCTGCCACAGCGCGCGCAGGCCGTAGGCCAGCAGGAACAGCGCGCCGGCGCCGGCCAGCGCGTGGGCCAGCCCCGGGCGTTCGCCGATCAGGCTGGCCAGGCCGGCCACGCCGGCGGCCATCAGCACCGCATCGGCCAGCGTGCAGAAGGCGACGATGGGGCCCACGTGCTCGCGCCGCAGGCCCTGGCGCAGCAGGAAGGCGTTCTGCGCGCCGATGGCGACGATCAGGCCGCAGGTCAGCGCAAAACCCTGCGCCGAGGCGGCGATCAGCGCCGAGGTGGTCGAGGTCACGGTGTCGTCGAGCAGCATGGCGCGCAGCATGCCGGCCGCGTGCGCAGACCGCCAGTTAGACTTTCTTCACCCGATTCAGCTGCCCTGAATGCTCGACTACGCCCTGCTCGATGCCCTGGCCGCGGTGCTGCGCGAAGGCAGCTTCGAGCGTGCCGCGCGGGCGCTGCACCTGACGCCGTCGGCCGTCTCGCAGCGCGTGCGCCTGCTCGAAGAGCGGCTGGGCCAGGTGCTGGTGGTGCGCTCGAACCCCACGCGCGCCACGCCGGCCGGCCGCGCGCTGGCCCGCCACGTCGAGCAGGTGGGCCTGCTGGAGCACGAGCTGCTGGCCGAGCTGCCGGCGCTGGCGCAGGGCGTGAAGGGCCGGGTGACCTTGCCGGTGGCGGTGAACGCCGACAGCCTGGCCAGCTGGTTCATCGCCGCGGCGGCCGAGGCCACGGCCGATGCGCCGCTGCTGCTCGACCTGAGCCTGGACGACCAGGAGCACACCGCCGAATGGCTGCGCAGCGGCGAGGTGGTGGCCGCGGTCACCGCGCTGGCCGATCCGGTGCCCGGCTGCCGCAGCCTGCCGCTGGGCCGGCTGCGCTACTGCGCCACGGCCAGCCCGGCCTTCATGCAGCGCCATTTCGGCGGCGGCGTGAATGCCGACACGCTGGCCGAGGCACCCAGCCTGACCTTCAACCGCCGAGACCGCCTGCAGGCCCAGTGGATCGCGCAAGTGCTCGGGCACGACCTGCCGACACCGACCCACTGGCTGCCCGCGACGCAGGCTTTCGTCGACGGCTGCCGTGCCGGGCTGGGCTGGGGCATGAACATCGAGCCGATGGTGCGGCCGGCGCTGGCGCGCGGCGAGCTGGTCGAGCTGGTGCCGGGGCAGACGCTCGCGGTGCCGTTGTACTGGCAGCACCGGCGCCGCGCGCTGCCCGTGCTGGAGGCGCTCAGCCGCGCGGTGCTGAAGGCGGCCGCGGCCGTGCTGGAGCCGCTGGACGCGCCGGCGCCCCGAGCCTGACGCTCACCTGAACTTGTACTGCACGCTGGCGTAGTAGAAGCGGCCGCGCGGGTCGGTGTAGCTCGGGTCGTAGCCCGAGAGGTAGAAGTAGGCCTGGTTCGAGAACGGCGGCGGCGTGTCGAGCAGGTTCTTCACGCCCAGGCGCAGCGCGAGGGCCGGCGTGGCCTGCCACGAACCCTGCAGGTCCCAGATCGAATAGGCCTTGACGCGGTTGGGCGCCACGTACAGGCCGGTGTTGATGTCCGGCGCGTTGTTCTGGTCCACGTAGCTCGACAGGTAGGTGTTCGACAGCGTCGCGCCGAACTCGCCGCGCTCCCAGTCCAGGCTCAGCACATGGCGCCAGCGCTGCACCGCGCGGTCGTTGACGAACTTGCCGAGGTTGCTGATGAACGGGTCGCCGTCGCCGGCCTGCTCCTTCGAGCTCAGCGTGAGCGTGCCGTTCAGGCGCAGGCCGAAGCTGCCCACGTCGGTCTGCAGGCCGGCCCAGGCGAGCGTCAGGTCGATGCCCGAGACCTTCTGCTGGCCGCGGTTGGCCTTGCGCAGCTCGATGAAGCAGATGCTGCTGTCCTCGGGGTCGTAATCGCAGCCGGGCAGGCCTTCGTCCTCGTTGTAGCGGTGGACCAGCGGCTCGTACTTGGCGAGGTTGCCGAGGATCACGTCAGCGCCGATCTTGCTGATCAGGTCGCGCTTCTCGATGGCCCAGTAATCGACGCTGGCATTGAACTGCTTGCTCGGCTCGTAGACCGCACCGAGCGAGAACTGGCGCGACTTCTCGGGCTTCAGAGTCGGGTTGCTGTACGAGCGCACGCGCCAGGTGTCGGTGCACTCGGTGACCGAATCGCCGCACACCGGGTCGAGCAGCAGCGGGCCGTCGTACTCGGTGACCGGGCGGTACAGGTCGGTCATCGACGGCGCATGGAAGCCGCTGCCGGCCGATGCACGCACGATGAGCGCCGTGCTGGGCCGGTAGCGCAGGCCGATCTTCGGGCTGGTGGCGCCGCCGGTGCGCTGGTAGCGCTCGTGGCGGATCGCCAGCTGCAGTTCCAGCTCGCGCGTCAGCGGCGCGTTCAGTTCGGACCACAGCGCCGCCACCTTGCGCGAGTAGCTGAAGTCGGCATCCGGGCCCTGCGAGATCTCGCCGAGGATCAGGTCGTCGGCCAGCGCCTGCGACTGGTGGTAGGCCTGCTCCTCGCGGCGGTACTCGCCGCCGACGGCCAGGCCCAGGTCGCCACCGGCGAGCTTGGCCAGCGCGCGGCTGAACTTGAAGTCGGCCGCGTCCATGGTGCCGGTCGAGCGCCGCACCTCGCCGGTGATCTGCGCGGCGGCGATCAACGCCTGGCCCTCGGCGCTCGACGGGCCGAAGGGGTTGATGCGGCCGTCGGCCAGGCCGTCGTCGATCATCGCCTCGTTGAGGTAGCCGTGGAAGGCGCGGTCCGAGACGGTGTTGCTACTGTGGTTCAGCGCGACCTCGTAGTCCCAGTCGGCGAGCGTGCCGTTGACGCCGGCGACATAGCGCTGGCCGGTGGAGACGAGCTCGCTTGACTGGCGGCCCGCTTCGACGAAGCGCAGCCGGGCCGAGATGACCGAGTCGTTGGTCCCGTCTTCGAGCCCGAAGCCCGACAGACCGTCGACGTGCGTGACGCGCAGGTCGATGTCCGGCGTGAACGGCGCCGGCAGCGCCACGTACCAGCTCGTGGCCTTCGCATACGACGCCTCGCCGAAGAGCTGGTGACCGGCCCCGAGATCGAGCACGCCCCGGGTCAGCAGCGACTGCTTGTCGGTCTTGGGGTACAGCTCCACGTCCTGCATGAAGTTGTAGGTGCAGCCCTGCAGGCCGCCGATGCCATCGGGCAGGCTCAGGTTGGCCGGCGGGTTGCAGGCCGGCCAGCTCAGGTTGAAGCGCGTCTCGGTCAAGGGCTGGCCGCCGAGCGTGAAGCCCTTGTCCTGCAGCACGGCGAGCTGCTCGTCGGAAATGTCGATGTTCGCCGGATAGGTGCGGCTGAGCAGCAAATAGGGCAGGCGGCCCGGGATGTCGAGCTTCTCGATGAATCGGCGCTGAGGCGACGCGAGCCGGTCGGTCTGCTGGAAATCGAGCACCGCCATCACGTTGAACCCGTCGCGGCCGTAATCGCCGAAGCCGGCGGCGATGGAGGCGGTGCGCTTGCCGCCGCCGCCTTCCTGCGTGTCGCCGTAGTAGGCGGCCGCTTCCACGCCCTGGAAATCGCGCCGGGTGATGAAGTTGATGACGCCGCCGATGGCATCGCTGCCGTAGATCGCCGAGGCGCCGTCGAGCAGCACCTCGACGTGGTCGATGGCCGCGGCGGGGATCGTGTTCAGGTCGACGCCGGCGTCGTCGCCCGGCGAGGCGAAGTTGGCCATGCGCCGGCTGTTGAGCAGCACCAGCGTCGACGACACGCCGATGCCGCGCAGGTTGGCGGCGTTGAAGCCCATCTGGTCACGGTAGCCGCCGGCCGCGATGCTGATGCCGTCGGTCAGGTTGGCGGCGGTCGCCGACAGGCGCGCGACGATCTCGGCGGCGGTCGTCACGCCGGCCCTCTCGATGTCCTCGCGCGTGAGCACCTGCACCGGCAGCGCCGTTTCCCCATCGATGCGCTTGATCGCCGAGCCGGTGATCTGCACCCGCTGCGGCTTGATCGCGCTGCTGTCATCGGCCGGCGTGGTCTGTGCATGGGCGCCCGGTGCGGCGGCAAGGGCCAGCAGAACGCCCTGGGCGAGCAGGTGCAAGGCGGTGCGAGGGCGGGGGGCATCGTGTCGCATCGGCAGGTCGCTTTCCGATTCTTGGTGGAGGGGGCCGGGGACTGCGCGGGCGAGGGCCAGTCTAGGGAGCGGCGCGTGTTTCACACAACCCAACCTTCGAGTGACGTGGCAGCGGCGCAACTGGGGGCGAAAATGCGCGTCCATCCCCTGTTCTCGGCACTGTGGCTTGCCTGCCAATGCCAAGATGCCGGCGGAAGAATCGACACGCCTGTTGCCATGCATTCACGCCTGAACGCCCTCTTTGCCAGCCTGTGCCTCGGCGCCGCGGCGCTGTGCGGCCCGGCCGCCCGTGCCGAAAGCCTGACCAGCCAGGCCGTGCCCAGCGCCGGGGCGCGCGCCGCCGCGCCCAGCCGCGAGGTCAAGATCGGCGAGCCGGCCAAGGGCTACGCCGTGATCGTCGGCGGCGCCCTGACGGCCGACAACGACGAGGTCTGGGGGCGCATGGTGGCGCTGTCGGGTGGCAAGGGCGCGCGCTGGGTGGTGTTCGGCACCGCTTCGGAAACGCCGGACCGCGCCGGCCGCCGCGCCGCCGAGATGCTGGAGAAGCGCGGCGCAATCGCCGAGCCGCTGCCCGTCGCACCGCTGTTCCGCTGGGTCGACCTGACGAGGGCGGTGCGCGACCCGCAACTGCTCGACCAGGTGCGCAATGCCGATGGCATCTTCTTCACCGGCGGCGCGCAAGAGCGCATCGTCGACACCTTCAAGCCCGGCGGCCAGAACACGCCGATGCTCAACGTCATCTGGGAGGTCTACCGCCGCGGCGGTGTCGTGGCCGGCACCTCGGCCGGCGCGGCGATCATGAGCACGATCATGTTCCGCGACCCCAAGAGCGTGATCGCCACGATGAAAGGCCCCTTGCGCGACGGCAAGGAGATCGACCACGGCCTGGGCTTCGTCGGCCCCAACCTGTTCGTCGACCAGCACTTCCTCAAGCGCGGCCGCTTCGGCCGCATGATCCCGCTGATGCTGGCCAAGGGCTACAAGCTGGGCCTGGGCGTCGACGAGAACTCGGCCGCGATCGTGCAGGGCGACATGGTCGAGGTCATCGGCGGCAAGGGCGCGCTGCTGGTCGACCTGAACGACGTCAAGACCGAGCCCAACGTCGGCGCGCTGAACGTGATCGGCGCGCGCCTGACCTACCTCGACAAGGGCGACCGCTTCGACCTCGGCCTGCGCCGCATCGAGCCATCGGATCGCAAGCTGCGCGGGCAATACCTCGACCCCAACTCGCCGGGCTACAAGCCCTCGTACGACACCGACCCGTTCTACATCGACATGCTCGGCGAACTCGCGCTGATCAATGCGATGACCTTCCTGATCGACAGCGCGCGCGCCGAGGTGCGCGGCCTGAGTTTCGACCCCAAGTCGCCGTCGAACGACCCGTTGGCCGATCTCGGGTTTTCCTTTCGGCTGTACAAGGGCAAGGACAGTCTGGGCTGGTACTCTGACGAATCCGGCGGCGAGGAATACTCGGTCGCCAACCTGTACCTCGACATCACGCCGGTGCGCATCAGCCGGCCGCTGTTCGCGCCCTGGACCAAGCGCTGAGCGTCGTCAACAACAAGCCTCCGTGGAGATCCGATGGCCATGACCCCCCGCCGCACCACCGTCGCCGCCGCCCTGCTCGCGGCCGCCCTGTCCTTCGCCGGTTCCGTCGCCTGGGCCCAGGCGCCCGACTGGAAGAAGGTCCGCATCGGCGTCGAGGGCGCCTACCCGCCGTTCTCCGAGGTGGGCACCGACGGCAAGCTCAAGGGCTTCGACATCGACATCGCGCTGGCCCTGTGCGCCGAGATGAAGGCCGAGTGCACCCTCGTGCAGCAGGAATGGGACGGCATGATCCCGGCGCTGCAGGCGCGCAAGTTCGACGCGATCATCGCGTCGATGGCGATCACCGAGGAGCGCAAGAAATCGGTCGCCTTCACCGACAAGTACTACAACACCCCGGCCTGGCTGGTCGGCAAGGCCGGCACCTCGCCCGACCAGTCGCCCGCCGCCTGGAAGGGCAAGAAGATCGGCGTGCAGCGCACGACCACCCACGACCGCTATGTGACGCAGACCTACAAGGACAGCGAGATCGTGCGCTACGCCAAGCAGGACGAGGTCTTCCTCGACCTGGCCGCCGGCCGCATCGACGCGGCGCTGTGCGATTCGGTCGCGGCCGACCTGGGCTTCCTGAAGAAGCCCGCCGGCAAGGGCTTTGCCCCCATCGGCGCGCCGATCGACGACCCGGCGATCTTCGGCGTCGGCTCGGGCATTGCGCTGCGCAAGACCGATGCTGCGCTGCTGCAGAAGTTCAACGCCGCCATCGCCGCGATCCGCGCCAACGGCAGCTACAAGAAGATCCAGGACAAGTACTTCACCTTCGACGTCTACGGCAGGTAAAGGCGGCGTCGGCACATGCTGCACGGCTACGGCGCCAGCCTGCTCGAGGGCGCGCTGCTGTCGCTGGCGGTCGCGTTGGCGTCGCTGGCGATCGCGCTGGTGCTGGGCCTGTTCGGCGCGATCGCGAAGCTGTCGCACGTGCGGCCGCTGCGCTGGGCGGCGCAGGGTTACACGACGCTGATCCGCGCGGTGCCCGACCTGGTGATGATGCTGATGGTGTTCTACGGCGGCCAGGTGCTGGTCAATTCGCTGGGCGATCGCCTCGGCTGGGGGTATGTCGACATCGACCCCTTCGTCGCCGGCGTGCTGACCATCGGCTTCATCTTCGGCGCCTACTTCACCGAGGTGCTGCGCGGCGCCTTCCTCGCGGTGCCAGCCGGGCAGAAGGAGGCCGCGCTGGCGTTCGGCATGACGCCGCGCCAGGTCCTGGTGCGCATCGTCGGCCCGCAGATGCTGCGCCATGCGCTGCCGGGGCTGTCGAACAATTGGCTGGTGATGATCAAGAGCACGGCCATCGTCTCGGTGATCGGCCTGTCGGACCTGATGAACCGCGCCGGCCACGCCGCCGGCGCGACGCGAGAGCCCTTCCTGTTCTACCTGGCCGCCGGCGGCGTGTACCTGGCCTTCACCGCGCTGTCCGAACTCGGCTTCGCCTGGTTGCAGAAACGCCTGGCGATCGGCGTGCGGCGGGTGGCGCTGTAATGGACGTCGAGGTCATCGTCGACAGCCTGCCGCTGTACGGCCACGGCGCGCTGGTCACGCTGGCGCTGCTGGTGCTGTCGCTGGGCATCGGGCTGGCGGCGGCGCTGCCGCTGGCGATGCTGCGCAGCCTGCCATCGCCCTGGGTCTGGCGGCCGATCTGGGCCTACACCTACGTGATCCGCGGCACGCCGATGCTGCTGCAGTTGTTCCTGCTGTACTACGGCCTGGCGCAGTTCGAGGCGGTGCGCGACAGCGTGCTGTGGCCCTGGCTGCGCTCGGCGTGGTTCTGCGCGGTCGCGGCTTTCGCGATCAACACCTGCGCCTACACCACCGAGATCCTCTACGGCGCGATGCGCGCGGTGCCGGCCGGCGAAGTCGAGGCCGCGCAGTCGCTGGGCATGTCGCGCTGGGTCGTCTTCCGGCGCATCGTGCTGCCCTCGGCGTTCCGCCGCGCGCTGCCGGCCTATGGCAACGAGGTCGTGCTGATGCTGCATGGCACCTCGCTGGCCAGCGTCGTCACGCTGTACGACCTGACCGGCGCCGCGCGCGAGGTCAACTCGCGCTACTACATGCCCTTCGAGGCCTTCATCACCGCCGGCGTGTGCTACCTGCTGATCACCTTCGTGCTGGTGGCGCTGTTCCGCGCAGCCGAAGCGCGCTGGCTGGCGCCGCTCACGGCGCGTTCCTGAACCCCGTCATCCGATGCGTACCGAACTCCATCCGCTGCCGCCCGCCGCCCCCGGCACCCGCCATGAACTCGTCAGCCTGCACTACGGCACGCCGGGCCGCGGGCCCAAGGTCGTGATCCAGGCCTCGCTGCACGCCGACGAAGTGCCCGGCATGCTGGTCGCGCACCACCTGCGTGGCCGGCTGGCGGCGCTGGAGGCGCAGGGCCGGGTCAGCGGCGAGGTCGTGCTGGTGCCGGCGGCCAACCCGCTCGGGCTGAACCAGTGGATGCTGCGCGCGCCGCAGGGCCGCTTCGACTGGACCAGCGGCGAGAACTTCAACCGCCAGTTCGCCGACCTGACGCAGGCGGTGTTCGACCGCGTCGGCACCGAGCTCGGCCCCGACGCCGCGGCCAACGTCGCCCGAGTGCGCGCCGCGCTGCGCGACGCGGTGGCCGCGCTGCCCGCGGTGACGCCGCTCGAGCACCTGCGCCGAACCCTGCTCGGCCTGGCCATCGACGCCGATACCGTGCTCGATCTGCACTGCGACGGCCAGGCCGTGCTGCACCTGTACACCACGCACGCCACGTGGGCGTCGCATGGCGAGCTGCTGGCGCGCTGCCTGGGTGCCGAGGTGGCGTTGCTGGCCGATCGCTCGGGCGGCGACCCGTTCGACGAGGCCTGCTCGATGGTCTGGTGCGACCTGGCCGCGAAGCTGCGCCCGGACCAGCCATTGCCGCCGGCCTGCCTGGCCGCGACGATCGAGCTGCGCGGCGAGCACGACGTGAAGCACGCGCTGGCGTCGCGCGATGCCGAGGCCATCCTCGCCTACCTGCACCACCGCGGCGCGATCCGGCTCGACCCTGCGCCGCCGCTGCCCGAAACGTGTTGCGAGCCGACGCCGCTGGCTGGCTCGATGCCGATGCACGCCCCGCATGGCGGGGTGTTGGTCTTCCTGCGCGAGGTCGGCGAGCACGTGCGCGCCGGCGAGCCGCTGGCCGAGGTGATCGACCCGCTGACCGGCGCGGCCAGCGTGCTCACGAGCCCGGTCGACGGCCTGTTCTTCGCCTGCGAATGCAAGACCTTCGCCGTCGCCGGCATGGCGATCGGCAAGGTTGCGGGGCGCCAGGCGCTGCGCAGCGGCGCCTTGCTGTCGGTATGAGGCCCCCACGCTCCCTTCCATCCCCATGAATCACCCTGCCCACGCCGCGGCTCACCTCGGCCTCGTCGTCGACAACCTGCACAAGCGTTTCGGCGAGCGCGAGGTGCTGCGCGGCGTGTCGCTGCAGGCGCGGCCCGGCGACGTGCTGGCCATCATCGGCGCCAGCGGCTCGGGCAAGAGCACGCTCTTGCGCTGCCTGAACCTGCTCGAGCAGCCGCACGAGGGCACGCTCAAGCTCGGCGACGAGACGCTGGCCCTGAAGCGCGACCGCGATGGCAGCCTGATGGCGGCCGACCCGGCCCAGTTGCGCCACTGGCGATCGCGCCTGGCCTTCGTGTTCCAGAGCTTCAACCTCTGGCAGCACCGCACCGCGATCGAGAACGTCACCGAAGCGCCGATCCACGTGCTCGGCCAGGCGCCCGCCCAGGCCCGCGAGCGGGCACGCGAGCTGCTCGCGCGCGTCGGGCTGTCGCACCGCGAAGCGAGCTACCCGGCGCAGCTGTCCGGCGGCGAGCAGCAGCGCGTCGCGATCGCCCGCGCGCTGGCGGTCGACCCCGAGGTGATGCTGTTCGACGAGCCGACTTCGGCGCTCGACCCCGAGCTGGTCGGCGAGGTGCTCAAGGTCATGCGCGGCCTGGCGGCCGAGGGCCGCACGATGCTGGTCGTGACGCACGAGATGGAGTTCGCGCGCGAGGTCGCGAGCCACGCGATCTTCCTGCACCAGGGCCTGATCGAAGAGCAGGGCGCGCCGCGCGAGGTGCTGGTGCGGCCCGTGAGCGAGCGCCTGAGGCAGTTCCTCTCGGGTGGATTGAAGTGAAGCCCCGGAAATGAGACCCCCACGCCCCCTTCCGGGGGCCGCCCCCCCGGGGGGCTCGCGCAGCGGACCGGCAAAGCCGGATCCGCGCACGCCGCTTGGGGTGCGGCGGCTCCTTTGGAGCGTCGCGATCGCGGCACTCGGCGGCCTGCCGGTGGCTGCTGCGGCGGACGAATCTCGCCGCAATGTCTTCGATGATCCCTTCGTCCAGCTCACGCGCGGCTTGGGCGCCTGCCCGGTGCCCGTCGGTCCGTTGCTGACCGAGGCCGAGGCGCGCGCGCAGGCGCATGGGCGCATCGAGCGCGGCACCAGCTGTTATCGCGCCGGGCGTTGCCGCTTGCCGAACAGCTACCTGTACGACAAGGAGATCATGCCGCGCGTGCAGAAGGCGGTCGAGGCCGATGGCCGATTCGAGCGCACGACCAGCGTCTGGGCCACCGGCCAGCGGCGCTGGCTGTGGTTGCAGGGCTGCGTTTCGACGGCCGACGAAAGCCAGGCGCTGGAGACGCTGGTGCGCGCCATCGACGACGTCGAGGGCGTGGTCAACGAGCTGGTCGTCGCGCCCGTGCTACCGTCCCCGTCACGATGAGCTGCCCGCCCCCGCCTCGCCGCGCCTGGCTGTTGGCCGCCAGCGCCTGGCTGGCCGCGCCCGGGCTGCGGGCCGCGCCGCCGGCATCGAACTTCAGCCTCGAATGGCGCCTCGTGCCGTGGCCGCCGGCGCCGATGCCGGTGGTCACGCCCGGCACGGTGACCGTGGGCACCGCCGGGACGACCGGCACACCGCCCGGCACGCTGACCACCCGCACGGCGCCGGCACCCGAGTTGCCGCCGCAGCGGCTGGTGCTGCGCAACGGCGGCCAGGCGCAGATCACGCTGTCACGCGACGACCTCGGTGCCGGCCCCGATTGGGTCTGGACCGCGCAAGGCGGCCAGGGCCTGCAAGGGGCCACGCGCCGCCACGGCCGCCGCGAATCGCTGTGGGTGAGGGTCGATTGGCCCGGCGGCCGCGCCACCGCCACGCTGGCCTACCGCTTCGAGCAACCGCTGCCCGACACCGGCCGCGCCGATGCGGCACAGCAGCTCGACGGTGAATTGCTCGTGCCCTTCGATCAATGGAGCGTGCTCGGCCACTGGGCCGCGCCGGACGGCACCGGCCAGATGCTGGAAGTCCGCCTCAGCCGCGTGTCCTGAGCCCTTGCCCGCCGGCGCGCGCGCAGCGCCGCGCCCCCCAAGTGGCGTGCGCGGATCCGGCTCTGCCGGTCTGCTGCGCGAGCCCCCCCGGGGGGGCAGCCCCCGGGAGGGGGCGTGGGGGCCAATCACCTCGGCCACAGGGCCCACGCGCGCAGTGGCTGCTTCATGCGCCCGGCCTGCGCCTCGGCCTCGTCACCCCAGCCCCAGAAGTAGTCGGCCCGCACCGCGCCGACGATCGCGCCGCCGGTGTCCTGTGCCATCACCAGCCGCTGCAGCGGCCTGGCGGACAGCGGCTCGGTCGCATCCATCCACACCGGCGTGCCGTAGGGCACCGCCAGCGGGTCGACGGCGATCGAGCGGCCGGGCGTCAGCGGCACGCCCTGGGCGCCCTTGGGGCCCAGCGCCGGGTCGGGCAGGGCCTCTTCGCGGAAGAACACGGTGCGCGGGTTCTGCCACAGCGCTTCGTTGATGCGCCGGGGGTTGCGCCGCGCCCAGTCCTTGATCGCCGGCCAGCTCGCTTCGCCGGGCGCGAGCTCGCCCTGGTCGATCAGCCAGCGGCCGACCGAGCGGTACGGGTGGTCGTTGTGGCCGGCAAAGGCGAGCCGCAGCAGGCGCACGCTGCCGTCGGCCTCGCTCAGCTTCAGCCGGCCCGAGCCCTGGACCTGCAGCACCAGCGCGTCCAGCGGGTCTTCGACGTAGGCGATCTCGCGGCCCTTCAAGCCGGCCTGCGCCGCAGGCAGCGTGTCCAGCTCCTGCCGGGTCCAATAGGGCCTGCGCTGGCCCAGGTCCGCCGGCGGGCCATACAGCGGCACGCGCCGGGTCCGCGTCGGCCTGCGGCTGGCCTCGACCAGCGGCTCGAAGTAGCCGGTCGCCAGGCCGTTCGGGTCGCCTTCGAGCGATTCGACGCGGTAGACCTTGAAGCGCTGCTCGATCCACTGGCGCGCCTGCGCATCGTCGGCCGGGAAGAACTGGCGCGACTGCGCACAGACGGCCGCCCAGCCCTCGGCAAGCGCCGCCGCGGGGGGCGCGCCGTTGCCTCCGTTGCCATTCGCCAAGGGCGGGGTGCCGCACGACAGCCGCAGCGCGGGCCAGAGCTCGGCCACACGGTCCTGCCCCCAGCCGGGCAGCTCGGCAAAGCTGGCCGGCACCCAGCGCGCGTGGGCGCGCTCGATCGTGCCGGGCGGCGGGGGCAGCGCGGCGCTGGCCGCCGGCGCCGGGGCACCGCGCTGTTCCACCGGCGCCGGCGGCTGGCGCTGCAGCACCGAGCACGAGGCGAGCAGCGCGGCGGCAAGCAGCGTCGCAGCGGCGCGCCGCCCTGACAATCGAGGCCGGGCGCCGGCATGGCGCGGAGCAGTCGACATGGGTTGGTTGATCTTCGAGGCCTTGGCCGCCGGCGGGCTGCTGGTCTTCATAGTGTGGTGGACGATGTTCTCGGGCCGGCGTGGCGGCGAGCCGCGCAGCGGCGAGGAGCCGGCCGACGGCCGCGGCGACGACGCCCCGCGTTGATCACGGCGCGGGCGCCTCTTCCGTCGCGTTGGCGTCTTCTGCCGGCGGCACGACGAAGCTCGCCGGCGCCTGGCGGAAGCGCCGGCGCAGCGCGGCGTACAGGCGCCCGCGGTCGCGCACCCGCAGCCCGCGCGAGGCCAGCGCAACGCGAAACGCGAGCGTGAAGCTCACGCCCAGGTTCAGCAGCCCGACCAGCGGGATGGCGGCCAGGCACCACCAGAAGTCCGGCTCGTGCAGCAGCGCCGGGCCCAGCGCGCCGAGCGCGGCGGCCAGCTGGCCCATCGCCAGCGTCACGTGGCGCACCTCGAGCCCGAGGCCGAAGAAGGCGCCGATCGCCGGCACCAGCCCCAGCATCAGGCCGAGCGACACGTTGGCCGCCAGCCCCGAGATGTGCTGTCGCCACCAGCGTGACCAGCGCATCGCGCGCTCGGGCCCGAGGCGGTCGCGGATCGCCGGGTTCCAGGCGATCGCGCTGTCGAGCCGGTGGAAGACGAACCAGTTCTCGACCCAGCCGGCGATCAGGCTGGAGGCGAACAGCAGCACGCCGGTGAAGGCCGCGTAGAGCAGCGTCGGCCCCAGCAGGTGCAGCGAGTGCAGCACGTGGTGCGTCGCCTCTTCGCCGACCACCGGCGCACCGGCCAGCCACCAGGCCAGGCCCTGCACGGCGAGCACGACCGGCACCACCAGCGCCAGGTTGCCGACGATGCCGGCCACCTGCGTGCGCAGCAGGTGCGCCACCTCGTCGACGAAGCCCTCGACCGCCTCGTCGCTGGCGGACACGCCCTCGAGCTTGGCGGCCATCGCCGGCGCGGTCATCGCCGGCTGCTTGGTCGCGACCGTCCAGTGCAGCAGGTAGATCAGCACGAAGCTGGCCGCGTAGTTCAGCCCTGCCGCGAAACCGGCCCAGAACGCCGACAGCGCCAGCGCGCCGAGCGCGAACTTCAGCAAGGTCGTCAGGCCGATCACCGCGCCGCCGCCGCAGGCCTGGGCCAGCATCGTGCGGTACTCGGCGCGGGTGCGGGTGATGTAGTGCTCGCCGGTCTCGGCGCTGCGCTCGGTCACCTTGCGCGCCAGCAGCGCGTAGTGGCGGCGGAACAGGCCAATCAGCGAGCGCCGCCGGTCCGCGCACTGCACCAGGCCGACGAGCAGCGCGCGCAGTTCGGGCGCCGCGCCGGCGGGGGCAGGGGCGGGCGTGCCGCCGATGGCTGGGGCGGCGGGCGACAGGTCGCTGACCAGGCAGGCCAGCAGCGCCTCGATGCGATCGCCGCGCTCGCGCAGCTGGTCGATTTGGAACACCAGGTCGACCGAGATGCCGTGCTCGTCCAGGTGGCCGCGCACGCTGGCCGCCGCCTGGCGGCAGGCGTCGAGCACGGCGCGCAGGTAGGCCGCCTGCTGCAGGCGCGCCGCGGCGTCGTCGCCGTCGAGGTGGCCGGCGCGCAGCGCCTCGGCCGCCTGAACGACCTGGTGAAACGGGCGGTCGGCCAGCAGGGGCGCGTCCATGCGCTGGCGCATCGGCCCCGACAGGCCGGACGCGCGCATCTGGCTGGCCAGCAACTGGATCGATTCGACCATCGCCGGGCGCCACGGCTCCTGCCCCGACACGGCTTCCTCGGACGGCATGACGAGCGCGAGCAGGCGTTCGAGCGTGCCCTCGTCGATGGCCGCCAGCCAGTCGGCATCGGCCGCTTCGCTGAACAACTGCGGAAACAGCGCGCCCAGGTCGTCGGTCTGCGGCGTGCCGGGCAGCCAGCCCAGTCGCAGCCGCTCGGCGAACTCGCTGAGAAAGCCGTGGCGGGGCGCGAAGCCGAAGTCGGCCAGCAGGCCGGTCGCATCCAGGCGCGAGAAGGTCGCGCGCCACAGGCCGCCCAGCCGCTCGCGGTACTCGGGGTGGCGCTCGGCCACGTCGACGAACAGGCGCAGCCGCTGCACCGGCCAGGGGGTGGACGGGTCGGTCGGCTCGCCCGGTCGGTCCGGGCCGGGCGAGCGCAGCCATTGCAGCCACCGCACCAGCCACAAATGCTGCTCGGCCGCCGTCGCGCGCGGGTCGGCGGCGTTGAGCAGCGCGCTCAGGTCCCAGCGCGCGCGCGGGCCCACCATCAATGCAGCGCCTGCGCTTGCGACAGATCGAACGGCGGCACCGGGGTCTCGAACCAGTGCGCGTCCTCGGTGATGCAGAAGAAGGTGCCCTGCATGCGGCCGCGCGGCGTGGCGATGCGTGCCCAGCTGGTGTACTCGAACTGCTCGCCCGGCTTCAGGATCGGCTGGTGGCCGACGACGGCCAGGCCGCGCACCTCTTCGGTCTTGCCGGCGCTGTCGGTGATGATCCAGTGGCGGGCCACCAGTTGGCCGGTCACCGCACCGGTGTTGCGAATGGTGACGGTGTACGCGAAGGCGTAAGCGTCTTCAGCGGCGGACGAGCGCTCGGGCAGGTACTGGGTGACCACCGAAACGCTGAACTGCGGCTTGCTCATGCGGCCCCCTTGGCGCTGCGCGCCGTCCCCCCGAGGGGGAATTCGCCTATGAGGCGGCTTTTCGTGCTCATGCGGCCATTCTAGGAAGCCGGTGGCGGCCATACCCCTCCTCGTAAAATGCAAGCCTCTCCGCCCGAAGCCGCCGACCATGCCACGCACCTACCGCATCGCCCCCAGCATCCTCTCGGCCGATTTCGCCCGCCTGGGCGAGGAGGTGCGCACCGTGCTCGCCGCCGGCGCCGACTGGATCCACTTCGACGTGATGGACAACCACTACGTGCCGAACCTGACCTTCGGCCCGATGGTCTGCCAGGCGCTGAAGCCCCACGCGGTCAGGCCCGACGGCAGCAAGGCGCCGATCGACGTGCACCTGATGGTCAGCCCGGTCGACGCGCTGGCCCAGGCCTTCGCGAAGGCGGGCGCCGACCTCGTCAGCTTCCACCCCGACGCCAGCACGCACGTGGACCGCACGCTGCAGCTGATCAAGGCCGAGGGCGCGCAGACCGGGCTGGTGTTCAATCCGGCCGAGCCGGTGGACGTGCTCGAGTGGGTCATCGACAAGGTCGACCTCGTGCTGATCATGAGCGTCAACCCCGGCTTCGGCGGCCAGAGCTTCATCGACAGCGCGCTGCGCAAGACCGAGAAGGTGCGCAAGCTCATCGACGCCAGCGGGCGCGACATCCGGCTGGAGGTCGACGGCGGCATCAAGGTCGACAACATCCGCCGTGTCGCCGACGCGGGCGCCGACACCTTCGTCGCCGGCAGCGCGATCTTCGGCCAGAAGGATTACAAGCAGGTCATCGACGCGATGCGGGTCGAGCTCGCCCGGTGAGGCTGCAGGATTTCGACGCTGCGCTGATTGACCTCGACGGCACGCTGGTCGACACGATCGGCGACTTCGAGGTCGCGCTGGCGCGCACGCTGGCGGACCTGGGCCTGCCGGCAGTCGGGCGGGCCTTCATCGAACGCACGGTCGGCCAGGGGTCGGAGCACCTGATCCGCTCGACGTTGGCTGAAGCCGGCGGCGCCGGCGCGCATTACGACCAGGCCTGGGCACGCTACCAGGCGCATTACGAGTCGATCAACGGCCGCCATTCGGCGGTCTTTCCCGGCGTGGCCGAGGGCCTGCTGCGCCTGCGCGAGGCCGGCCTGCGGCTGGCCTGCCTGACCAACAAGCCGGCGGCCTTCGCGCGCCAGCTGCTGGCCGCCAAGGGCCTGGACCAGGTCTTCACGCACTGTTTTGGCGGCGATTCGTTCGCCCGCAAGAAGCCCGATCCGCTGCCGCTGGTCGAGGCCTGCAGGGCGCTCGGCGCGGCGCCCGAACGCACGCTGATGATCGGCGACTCGCGCAACGACGTGCTCGCGGCGCGCGGCGCCGGCTGCCCGGTGGTGCTGGTCCGCTATGGCTACAACCATGGCGAGCCGGCGGAGTCGGCCGGCGCCGACCGGGTGATCGACAGGCTGGACGAGCTGGCGCGGTAAGGCGCGGCCAAGGCCGGCGCGAGCTTGGTCAGCTGTCCAGGTCGAAGCCCAGGTCGACGACCGCGCTGCGGGCGCTGGGCACCGGCTTGAACTGCCAGCCGCTGACGGCCTCGAGCGCGGCCTCGTTCAGGCTGCGGTGGCTCGTCTGGACGACGGTGGCGTTGCTCACGCTGCCGTCGGGTTGCACCTCGAAACGCACCTGCACCGTGCCCTTGCGCAGTCGGCGCATCGTGTTGGCGGGGAAGTCGGGCTCGGCGGCCTTCACCAGCGCGAGGGGTTCCTCGGGCTCCTCGGGCGCCGGCGGTGTGGTGGCTGCGCGCGCCAGCTCGGCGGCGGACGAGGCGGCTGGCGCCACCAGGCCCGCGGCAGCGGCGCTCGGCATCGCGGCGGCCGGGTTGGGCGCCGCCAGCGCGCCGGGCGCGGCGAGCATGGCCGTGGCCTCGGCGGGGCTGCTGCCAAGCGCCGGCCCGGTACTGGCGGGCGCGCCGGCCGCGCCGCCGCTGCTGGCCACCGCGGCCATCGGGTTCCCGCCGCCACCGCCCCCGGCCGGGCTGGGGACGGGCCGGGCGACCGGCCTGATCTCGGCGATGCGCGGTGCCGGCTTGCTGGGGGTGGCATCCGCCTTCTGCGCGTTCAGGCGGATCCAGTACAGCGGGCTGGCCGCATCCTTCTTCACCCGTTCGCTGACGCTCGGCTCGGCGCCGTTGACGGCCGGCGCGGTCGCCGTCTGGCCGTGCGCGACGGGATGGAACAGCAGCGCCGCCAGGCTGAGCGAGGGCCCGGCGGCGGCCAGGCGTCGGACGAGGTGTGTCATCGGCGTCATCACGAGAAGCCGCGGCCCGCGGTCAGCGGCGGCGCACGGCCATTGCACGAACCAGGCGCGGGCGCGGATCGCGCGCCGGCGCACCACTTCAAGAACTCATCAACGGCGAGCTCGGGGTCGAGTCAGACACCGGCCGCGCCACGCACGGCCGCAAGCAAGAACCATTCATCGCTCACTGGTCGCTGCCGAAGCGGCCGCTGCGGGCCTTGCCCAGCAACGCGTCCTTCAGCTGCGAGTCGGCTGGCGAGGGCCCGAGCCAGATGCTCATCAGCGCGGTGTAGAACTCCGGCTCCTTGATCGGCTCGGATTCGGGTTTGCCATTGACCGAAATGACGGTGCCGGTGCCGGGCACCCAGTCGACCGAGAACGACTCGCCCGCGCTCAGCTTCTTGCGCTTGGAGAACAGGTCGGCCATCTTGATCGTGCCGTTGATCGACTTGGCGAAGATCTCGCGCGGCGAGTTCTTTTCCATGCCCTGCGTGAAGAGCTTGCCAAGCTCGTTGCCGTCGATCTCGCGCAGCATCACGATGTGGATGCGGCGCGGCGCGTTGACGGCGCCGTAGACCGCCTCGGGCGTGCCCATCTTCGCGGGCAGGTACAGCCCGGCGGTGTAGACCTTGAAGATGGCCTTGTAGCGGATGCCCGCGCCGTTGAGCTGCAGCTTGGCGTTGCCGACCTGCTCGACCGTTTCGTACTTGACGCCCGCCAGCTCGACCGTATCGGCCCGGGCGGGTGCCAGCGAGGCCATGGAAATGAACAACCCGAGCAGTGCGCTCGAACCCAGACGACGCCACATGGGGCAAACCTTTCCGATTTTCGTGTCCGGGGGCGAGCACCCGCTTCAGCCAAGGCTGCGCGGGGGCCCCACCCCGAATGAGCCACAAAGTGTGAACCCGTGTTACGGGGAAGTCCATGCGTCGGAACCCGAGAATTCGCGGCCGACTGCTACACTTTCCACATCATGTTCACTTCGCGCAGATGGATGGCGTCGTCGCACGACCGGGGAGCCTGGCCCTGGCGTCGCTGGCCCGCGTGAAACCTTCTGCCGACGGCGCCGCTCCGCTCGATTGACGCGGCGCCCGGCCTCCCCCGATGGTTCAGGGCCTCGCAGCCCGGCCACGAAATCCGACAACCGGCCCGCCACGACCGCCCGCGCTTGCATGTCGCGCAGCCGGTTGCGGGCCCCGGAGGACCCGTCCAAGTGATCACTGAACTCGAATTCCAAAGCCTCGCCGCCGAGGGCTACAACCGCGTGCCCCTGATTGCGGAGGCCTTCGCCGACCTCGAGACCCCGCTGTCGCTGTACCTGAAGCTGGTCGGCGGCGCCAAGCATGGTTTCCTGCTCGAATCGGTCGTCGGCGGCGAGCGTTTCGGCCGCTACTCGTTCATCGGCCTGCCGGCGCGCACGCTGCTGCGCGCCACCGGCCGCCACTGCGAGATCGTCACCGACGGCCGCGTCGTCGAAACGCACGAGGGCAACCCGCTCGACTTCGTCGCCACCTACCAGCAGCGTTTCAAGCCGGCGCTGCGACCCGGGCTGCCGCGCTTCTGCGGCGGGCTGGCCGGCTACTTCGGCTACGACACGGTGCGCTTCATCGAGCCCAGGCTGGCCGCCACGAACCGGCCCGGCGGCATCGGCACGCCCGACCTGATGCTGCTGCAGACCGAGGAGCTGGCGGTCATCGACAACCTGTCGGGCCGCCTGTACCTGATCGTCTGGGCCGACCCGGCGCAGCCCGAGGCCTACTTCAAGGGCAAGAAGCGCCTGGCCGAGCTGACCGACAAGCTGCGCTACAGCGTGACCGCGCCGCAGGTCAAGCGCGGCCCCAGCCATGCGGTCGAGCGCGAGTTCGCCAAGGCCGACTTCGAGCAGGCCGTGCGCCGCGCGAAGGAATACATCGCCGCCGGCGACTGCATGCAGATCGTGATCGGCCAGCGCCTGAAGAAGCGCTACACCGAGAGCCCCTTGAGCCTGTACCGCGCGCTGCGGTCGCTCAACCCGTCGCCCTACATGTACTACTACGACATGGGCGAGTTCCAGATCGTCGGCGCGTCGCCCGAGATCCTGGTGCGGCAGGAGACCCGGCCCGAGGGCGAGGTGATCACGATCCGCCCGATCGCCGGCACCCGCCCGCGCGGCGCGACACCCGAGACCGATCGGCAGAACGAGGTCGACCTGCTGGCCGACCCGAAGGAGCGCGCCGAGCACGTGATGCTGATCGACCTCGCGCGCAACGACATCGGACGGATCGCGCAGACCGGCTCGGTCAAGGTCACCGAGGCCTTCGGCATCGAGCGCTACTCGCACGTGATGCACATCGTCAGCAACGTCGAGGGCCTGCTCAAGCCGGGCCTGACGAGCCTGGACGTGCTGCGCGCCAGCTTCCCGGCCGGCACGCTCAGCGGCGCGCCGAAGATCCGCGCGATGGAGATCATCGACGAGCTGGAGCTGACCCAGCGCGGCATCTACGGTGGCGCCTGCGGCTACCTCAGCTTCGCCGGCGACATGGACGTGGCGATCGCCATCCGCACCGGGGTGGTCAAGGACAACACGCTGTACGTGCAGGCCGGGGCCGGCGTCGTCGCCGATTCGGTGCCCGAGGCCGAGTGGAAGGAAACCGAGGCCAAGGCGCGCGCGGTCATCCGCGCGGCCGAGCTCGTCGAGGAGGGCTTCTAGAGATGACGCCCCCAAGCTCACTGCATTCGCTGCCCCCCAAGGGGGTGCTCAGCCTCCTAGAGGCGGCTCGTCGGAGGCTGACATGCTACTCATGATCGACAACTACGACTCGTTCACCTACAACCTGGTGCAGTACTTCGGCGAACTGGGCGAGCAGGTACGGGTCTTCCGCAACGACGAGATCACGCTCGAAGGCATCGCCGGTCTGAAGCCCGATCACCTGGTGCTGTCGCCGGGGCCGTGTTCACCCGCCGAGGCCGGCATCTGCGTGCCGGCGATTCGTGAATTCACGGGCAAACTGCCCATCCTCGGCGTGTGCCTGGGCCACCAGAGCATCGGCGCGGCGCTCGGTGGCCGCGTCGTGCGGGCCAAGACACAGATGCACGGCAAGACCAGCCGCATCGAGACCGACGGCCGCGGTGTGTTCCGTGACCTGCCGCAGCACTTCACGGTGATCCGCTACCACTCGCTGGCGATCGAGCGCGAGACCCTGCCGGCGGCGCTGGAGATCAGCGCCACAGCCGACGACGGCGAGATCATGGGCGTGCGCCACCGCGAGCTGGCAGGCACGGCGACGCCGCTCGAGGGCGTGCAGTTCCACCCCGAGTCGATCCTCTCCGAACATGGCCACGCGATGCTGCGCAACTTCATCACGATGAGCCGGCAGGAGGTGCACGCGTGAGCACGGTGAGCTACGGCACGGCGGCGGGCCGCGCGGCCGGCGCCAAGGTGGTTGATCTGCGCAGCGACACGGTGACCCAACCCACGGCTGCGATGCGCGAGGCGATGATGGCCGCGCCGCTGGGCGACGACGTGTTCGGCGACGACCCGACCGTCAACGCGCTGCAGGAGCGGATCGCCGCTCTGCTGGGCTTCGAGGCAGCGCTGTTCATGCCAAGCGGCACGCAGAGCAACCTGTGCGGGCTGCTGGCCCACTGCGGGCGCGGCGACGAATACATCGTCGGCCAGATGGCCCACACCTACCGCTACGAGGCCGGCGGCGGCGCGGTGTTCGGCAGCATCCAGCCGCAGCCGATCCCGAACCAGCCCGACGGCACGCTGGCGCTGGCGGACATCGAGGCGGCGATCAAGCCCGACGACCCGCACTTCGCGCGCAGCCGGCTGCTGTGCCTGGAGAACACGTGGAACGGCAACGTGCTGCCGCTGGGCTACATCGAGCAGGCCACCGCGCTGGCGAAGGCGCGCGGCCTGGCGACCCACCTCGACGGCGCGCGGCTGTTCAACGCGGCGGTGGCCTCCGGCGTGCCGGCGCGCGAGATCACGCGCCACTTCGACAGCGTCTCGGTCTGCTTCAGCAAGGGCCTGGGCGCACCGATTGGCTCGGCGCTGTGCGGCTCGCGCGAGCTGATCGCCCGCGCCCACCGCGTGCGCAAGATGGCCGGCGGCGGCATGCGCCAGGTCGGCTTGCTCGCCGCAGCGGCCGACCATGCGCTGAGCCACCACATCGACCGCCTGGCCAACGACCACGCGCTCGCGCGCCGGCTGGCCGAAGGCATGGCCGGCATCCCCGGCCTGAGCGTCACCGCGCCGCAGACCAACATCGTCTTCGCCCAGGTCGACGGCGGCCGCGGCGCCGCGCTGCTGGCCCACCTGAAGTCGCGTGGTGTGCTGGCCACCGGCCTGATCGGGCTGCGTTTCGTGACGCACCTGGACGTCGACGCCGCCGGCATCGACACCGCGATCGCTGCGGTGCGCGAGTTCTTTGTCGCCAACCCCACCTGACGAGCTGCCATGACGATCAGCAACACCGACGCGCTGGTGCGCGTCATCGAGCACCGCGAGATCTTCCACGACGAGATGCTGGCGTTGATGCGCCGCATCATGAGCGGTGAGATGTCGCCGGTGATGATCGCCGCGCTGGCAATGGGCCTGCGTGTCAAGAAGGAGACGATCGGCGAGATCGCCGCCGCGGCCCAGGTGATGCGCGAGTTCGCGACGCCGGTCGAGGTGGCCGACAAGACGAACCTGGTGGACCTGTGCGGCACCGGCGGCGATGCGGCGCACACTTTCAACATCTCGACCGCGTCGATGATCGTCGCCGCGGCCGGCGGTGCGCGCGTGGCCAAGCACGGCGGGCGCAGCGTCTCGTCCAGCTCCGGCAGCGCCGACGTGCTGGAGGCGCTGGGCGCCTACATCGGGCTGAATGCCGAGCAGGTGGCCGAATGCCTGCAGGAATGCGGCATCGCCTTCATGTTCGCGCCGAACCACCATGCCTCGATGAAGCATGCGGCCCCGGTGCGCAAGGAGCTCGGCGTGCGCACGATCTTCAACATCCTGGGCCCGCTGACCAACCCGGCCGGCGCGCCGAACCAGCTGATGGGTGTGTTCCACCCCGATCTCGTGGGCATCCAGGTGCGCGTGCTGCAACGCCTGGGCTCCGAGCACGTGATGGTGGTCTACGGCATGAACGGCATGGACGAGATCTCGCTGTCCGGCGAGACGATGATCGGCGAGCTGGTCCACGGCGAGGTGCGCGAGTACGTCGTGCACCCGAGCGACTTCGGGCTGCCGGTCTACGACTCGCGGGTGCTGAAGGTCGCCAACCAGCAGGAGTCGGTGCAGTGCATCGAGCGGGCGCTGGCCAACGAGGACGGCCCGGTGCGCGACATCGTGCTGCTGAACGCCGGTGCGGCGCTGTACTGCGCCAACGTCGCGCCGTCGGTGGCCGACGGCGTCAAGCGTGCCCGCGAGGCCGTGGCCTCGGGCGCGGCGCTGGCCAAGCTGAGCCAGTTCGTCGCGACGACCAACCGCTTCCGGCCGGCGGCATGAGCGGGGTTCCGGACATCCTGCGCCGCATCGTCGAGGTCAAGCACGGCGAGGTCGCCCAGGCGCGCGTGGTGGCTCCGCTGGCCACCTTGCGCGCCGAAGCCGAGGCGCGCCGCGACACGCGGGGCTTCGTGCGCGCGCTGCGGGCCAAAGTCGACGCCGGCCGGCCGGCTGTCATTGCCGAGGTCAAGAAGGCCAGCCCCAGCAAGGGCGTGCTGCGCGAACACTTCGTGCCGTCGGAGATCGCGGCAAGCTACGAGCGCCACGGCGCCGCCTGCCTGAGCGTGCTGACCGACGCGCCGTTCTTCCAGGGCGCGCCCGATTACCTGCGCCAGGCCCGGGCCGCGTGTGCCTTGCCCGTGCTGCGCAAGGACTTCATGGTCGACGCCTACCAGGTTATCGAAGCGCGCGCGATGGGCGCCGACTGCATCCTGCTGATCGCCGCCTGCCTGGGCGACGCGCAGATGGCCGACCTGGAAGCCGAGGCCCTCGCGCTCGGCATGGACGTGCTCGTGGAGGTGCACGACGGCGCCGAGCTCGAGCGCGCTTTGAAGCTGAAGACACCGCTGGTCGGCATCAACAACCGCGACCTGCGCAGCTTCGAGGTTACGCTCGACACGACGCTGGGCCTGCTGGGCCAGGTGCCGGGCGACCGGCTGCTGGTCACCGAATCCGGCATCCTCACGCCGGCGGACGTTCAGCGCATGCGCGACGCCGGCGTCAATGCTTTCCTGGTCGGCGAGGCCTTCATGCGCGCCGCCGACCCCGGCAAGGCACTCTTGGCCCTGTTCGGCGGATGACCGCCCTGCTCGACATCGACAACCGGCTGCGCACGCCCCTGCCCGAGCTGCTCGACCGTGCGCCGGCCGACTGGCGGCCGGTGATCGACGCCTGGCGCATCAGCCCGACCGGGTGCGCCCTGATCGAGCACATCGAGCGCCGCCGGCAGGCCGGTGCGGTGATCTACCCGGCCGACCCGCTGCGGGCGCTGGCGCTGACCCCGCTGGCCGGGGTGCGCGTCGTGATCCTCGGGCAGGACCCATACCACGGGCCGGGCCAGGCCGAGGGCCTGGCGTTCTCGGTGCCGGCAGGCGTCAAGCCGCCGCCCAGCCTGCGCAACATCTTCGTCGAGCTGCAGCGCGACCTGGGTGTGCCGGCCCCGGCCCAAGGCCACCTCGGCGGCTGGGCGCGGCAGGGTGTGCTGCTGCTGAACACCAGCCTGACCGTCGAGGATGGCCAGGCGGCCAGCCACGCCGGGCGCGGCTGGGAGGGCCTGACAGACGCGCTGATCGAGACCGTGGCGGCCGAGCCGCGCCGGATCGCCTTTCTGCTCTGGGGTGCCCATGCCCAGGCCAAGGCGCCGCTGATCGAGCGGGTCGCTCCGGGGCGGCACCTGCTGCTGCGGGCCAACCACCCGTCGCCGCTGTCGGCCCGCCGGCCACCGCAGCCCTTCATCGGTTGCGGGCATTTCCACGCCTTGCGGGCCGCCTGCATCGAGATCGACTGGCTCGGCCCGGTTCAGGTACCGGCCGTTGACCCAGGAATCGGGCCGAACACGGAGCTCGCGCATTGACTTGACGCCATGCTATACTCTCAGGCTCGCTGCGGAGGGGTGCCCGAGTGGTTAAAGGGGGCAGACTGTAAATCTGTTGGCTTACGCCTACGCTGGTTCGAATCCAGCCTCCTCCACCACAGCGACCGAACACGAGAGAGCGAGTCCCGGCGCCGATTCCGAATGCGGGAGTAGTTCAATGGTAGAACCTTAGCCTTCCAAGCTAATGACGCGGGTTCGATTCCCGTCTCCCGCTCCAGTAAGGAAGACTGAAAGGGGCTCGAGGTTCGTGAATGTGATCGGTGTGATTGCGATCGGTGTGGTGGCGGTGATGTCGCCACAGGCTTGGGTGGATGCCGTGAGCATCGGGTGCGCCCAGGCCTGTGTCGATGCCCATGTGGCTCAGTGGTAGAGCACTCCCTTGGTAAGGGAGAGGTCGCGCGTTCGATCCGCGCCATGGGCACCACCACCTCACCTGTGTGATGTCAGTACTTTTTTGATTCCGACGCCTGTAGGAGCGCAAGATGGCAAAGGGCAAGTTTGAACGGACCAAGCCGCACGTGAACGTGGGCACGATTGGTCACGTGGACCATGGCAAGACGACGCTGACGGCGGCGATCACGACGATCCTGTCGGCCAAGTTCGGTGGCGAAGCCAAGGCCTACGACCAGATC
>NZ_DATFAN010000074.1:0-22500 GCF_035254525.1 Ideonella sp.
CGCCAGCCCTCGCTGCGCCTGGGCCTGAGCAACGAGTTCATCGGCCGCGCCGACGGCTGGCCCGGCCTGGCCTCACGCTACCGCCTGCCGCAGCAGCCCACCGGGCTGGACCACGGCCTGGCCTACGAGGCCATCGCCGCCGGCCAGGTCGACGTGATCGACATCTACACCACCGACGCGAAGATCGAGCACCTCGGCCTGCGTGTGCTGGCCGACGATGCGGCGCACTTTCCTCGTTATGACGCGGTGCTGCTGTACCGGCTGGACGTGCCCCGGCGCTTCCCGGCCGCCTGGGCGGCGCTGGAGCGGCAACAGGGGCGCATCGGCGAAGCCGAGATGATCGCGATGAACGCCCAGGCCGAGTTGCAGGGCCGGGGCTTCGAGGCCATCGCGCGCGCGCACCTGGCCCGCGCCGGGGCCGGAACGGCCGCCGTGGCATCGGGCGCTGCCGCGGTGGCCGCGCAGCCGGCCGAGGGCTTCGCCGCGCGCCTGTTCGGCCCCGATCTCGCGCGCCTGTCGGCACAGCACCTGGGGCTGGTCGCGGCCTCGGTGGCCCTGGCGGTGCTGCTGGGCGTGCCGCTGGCGCTGGCCGTGGCCGACCATGCCGGCGCCCGCACGATGCTGCTGGGCGCCACCGGCCTGATGCAGACCGTGCCGTCGCTGGCCCTGCTGGCGGTGCTGATCTCGCTGCTCGGCCGCATCGGCACGCTGCCGGCGCTGCTGGCGCTGACGCTGTATGCGCTGCTGCCGATCATGCGCAACACCTGCACCGGCCTGGCCGAGGTGCCGGCTGGGCTGAAGCTCGCCGCCCAGGCGCTGGGCCTGCGCCGCGGCCAGCGCCTGGTGGCTGTCGAGCTGCCGCTGGCGATGCCGGTGATCGTGGCGGGCGTGCGCACCGCGACGACGATCTCGGTCGGCACCGCGACGATCGCCGCCTTCATTGGCGCCGGCGGCTACGGCGAGCGCATCGTCACCGGGCTGGCGCTGAACGACCGCGTGCTGCTGCTGGCTGGCGCGTTGCCGGCCGCGGCGCTGGCGCTGCTGTTCGAGGGTGGCTTCGGGCTGGTGGAGCGCTGGATGCGCGGCCGGGGGCGATGATGCACACCCGGGCATGGCGATGGGCCGCGTTGGCGCTCGCGGCCTGGGGGCTTGCCGGCTGCGCGCCGGTCGGGCCGGTGGCCCCGGGGACGGGCGGCGCGGCGCTGTTCGTCGACGCGGCCTTCGCCGCGCCGGTGCAGCCGATTGACCCGGCCCGGGTGTTCGCGCTGAGCTCGGCGATGCACGACTACCTCGAGCGCGAGATCGCCGAGCAGGTGCGCGCGCATGGCTTGCAGCGCGGCCTGATCGACGCGCTGTACTCGAAGCAGCAGCTGGCGCTGGCCTACGACGCCGAGTTCACCCGCAATGCCGCCGAGGCCTTCGATGCGCGCGCCGGCAACTGCCTGTCGCTGGCCATCATGACCGGCGCCTTCGCGAAGGCCCTGGGGCTGGCGGTGCGCTACCGCGCGGTGCAGGTCGACGACAGCTGGGGGCGCGACGGCGACCTGGGGCTCTACGTGGGCCATGTCAACGTCTCGATCGGCCGGCAGGTGCCGGCGGTGCGCACGATCGACAACAGCCCGGACTGGTGGACCATCGATTTCCTGCCGCCCGCCGACATCAAGAACCAGCGCACGGAGCCGATCAACGAGGCGCGCATCGTCGCGATGTACATGAACAACCGGGCCGCCGAGGCGCTGGCGCGGCGCCGCACCGACGACGCGTACTGGTGGGTGCGCGCGGCGATCCAGGCCGACCCGGGCTTCGCGGACGCCTACAACACCCTGGGCGTGACGTACTGGCGCCGCGGCCTGCCAGCCCCGGCCGAGGAGGCCTTGCACGCCGCGCTCAGGCGGCGGCCCGAGCACCCGCAGGCGATGGGCAACCTGGTGGTCGTGCTGCGCCAGCTCGGCCGCCCGGCCGAGGCCGACGGCCTGGAGGCCCGCCTGGCGCGGCTGCACAAGACCACCCCGTTCGCGGCCTTCCAGCGCGGCCTTCAGGCCTACAACGCCGGCGATTTCGCCCAGGCGCGCGACCAGTTTGCGCGGGCCGTGGCCGGCTCGAACGACTTCCATGAATTCCACTACTGGCTCGCGATGAGCTACCTGCAGCTGGGCGACACCGAGCGGGCGGCGCGCCACCTGCACGAGGCCGAGGCCAACAGTGCCACGCGGCAACAGCAATCCGCCTATGCGGCCAAGCTGGCGCGGCTGAAGGCGGGCGCCGGCGACGGGCCGCCGCCGCATTGAGGCGGTCCAGCCTACTCCGGCAGATCGCGCGCCAGCATCTCACGCAAGCGGCGATGCTGGATCTTGCCGGTGGCCGTGCGCGGCATCTGCGCCTCCGCGATGAAGGTGACGGCGCGCGGGCGCTTGTAGCCGGCCATGCGCTCGCGGCACCAGTCCAGCAACTCGGCCTCGCTGACGGGCTGGCCGGGCCGCGCCACCACGACCGCCCGGACCGATTCGCCCCATTTCGCGTCCGCCACGCCGATCACCGCCACGTCCTGCACGGCAGGGTGGGCGCCGAGCACGGCTTCGACCTCCGCCGGGTAGATGTTCTCGCCGCCGCTGATGATCATGTGGCTCTTGCGGTCGACGAGCTGGATGTAGCCATCGGCATCGCGCCGGGCCAGGTCGCCCACCGAGCACCACTCGCCGCGGAAGGCCTCGGCGGTCTTCTCCGGGTTCTTCCAGTAGCCGTCGAACACGTAGGGCGTGCGCGAGTAGAGCTCGCCGACCTCGCCGTCGGGCACCTCGCGGCCGGCTTCGTCGAGCAGGCGGATCGCGCCCGAGCCCGCCCACTCGCGGCCGACCGTGCCCAGGCGATCGAGCTGCTCGTCGGGCCGCAGGAGGGTGACCCAGCCGGCCTCGGTCGAGCCATAGAGCTCGAACAGCTTCGCGTTGGGGAACAGGGCCATGACCGCCCGCTTGGTATCGGGCCGCGCCGGGGCCGAGGAGATCAGCAGCTTGCCGACGGCGCCCAGGTCGTGCTGCGCCTTCACCGCGTCGGGCAGGCCGAGCATCATGATGTAGTGGGTCGGCACCAGCGAGGTGAAGCTGATGCGCGATTCGGCCAGCGTCGCCAGCACGGCCGCGGGGTCGAAATGCGGGCGATCGTCGACGACGATGCTCGCGCCGAGCATCGCGAAGGTGACCGCGAAGTACAGCGAGTTCGCGTGGCACATCGGCATGACCAGCAGGGCGGTGTCTGCGCTGCCGAGCCCGAACTCGAGCGCGGTGGCAAAGGCGATCAGCGCGTTGCCTTCATGGCTGCGCATCGCGCCCTTGGGCCGGCCAGTGGTGCCCGAGGTGTACATCAGGGCGAACAGGTCTTCGGGGCGCACCGCGACGGCAGGCGGCTCGGCACCGGCCGCGTCGACCAGCGCCTCGTAGCCTTGCCAGCCGGCGGGCAGGGGCGCGCCGGCGGTCGTGCCGAAGACGATGCGGTTCGCGGGCATCGCCGTGCCGGCGAGCGCTGACTCGGCCTCGTCGCGCAGCGCCTCCTGCACGATGGCCGCACGCGCCTGGCTGTGCTCGACGATGTAGGCGATCTCGGGCGCCCGCAGGCGGAAGTTGATCGGCACCGCGACCAGGCCGGCGCGGCCGAGCGCCACGTAGATCTCCAGCCACTCGAGGGCGTTGTAGGCGAGCAGCGCCACGCGGTCGCCGGGGGCGAGGCCAAGGCCGCGCAGCGCGTTGGCCAGGCGGTTGGCGCGCTCGTCCCACTCGGCGTAGCTGAGTGCGCGGCGGGAATCGCGCGCGCCGATCCGCGCCGGCCGCACGCGGGCGTGGGCCGCCACCGAGTCCGACAGGGTCAGCAGATGGCTCATGGGGGTCTCCTTGCCATGCGGGTTCAGCGGCGGCGCGCCTGCTCGGCGTCGTCCCAGGCGGTCAGCGCCTGCCGGTCGGGCACCCAGCCCAGGCCCTTGCCGGCGTCGGAGCTCAGCGCGTCGCGCGTCACCACCACGTCGATCAGCGCCGGCGCGTTGGCGAAGGCGTCTTCGATGGCGCCCTGCAGGCGGGCCGGGTCGGTTACCCGCTCGGCGTGCAGGCCGAAGGCGCGGGCCATGGCGGCGTAGTCACTCCAGGCCAGCGTCGTGCCGACGACGCGGCCGCCGTAGTTCATCTCCTGGTCCAGCCGCTCGATGTTCCAGGCGGCGTTGTTCGAGACGATGAAGACCGCCTTGGCGCCGTGGCGCTGGGCGGTGTCGATCTCCATCGCGTTGATGCCGAAGGCGCCGTCGCCGGTGATCGCGACCACCTGGCGGTCGGGGTGGAGCAGGGCGGCCGCCACGGCGTAAGGCGCGCCGACGCCGAGGCAGCCGAAGGCGCCGGCGTCGAGGTAGTGCCGCGTCTGAAGCCCCATGCGGGCGAAGCTCAGCAGGTCGCCGCCGTCGGCGATGGTGATCGCCTCGGGCTTCAGCACCTGGCGCAGGGCCCCGAAGATGCGGTTCGGGTGCATGTGGCCGTCGCGGCCGGGTTCGGCGCTCAAGAGGCTCTCGGCGTACTTGAGCGCGCGCCGCACGTGCTCGGCGCGCAGCGCCTGCGTCCAGGCGGTGTCGAGCGCCGGCGCGGGGTGGCCGATGGCCGCGGCCAGCGCGTCCAGCGCCAGGGCGGGGTCGGCCAGCAGCTCGACCTCGCCGCGCCGGTTGTCGCGCAACTCGTCGGCGTGGTCGGCGATGCGGATGAACCTGGCCTCCCGGAAGACGGCCGGCGAGCCATAGGCCATCTGGTAGTCGAGCTTGCGGCCGACGACCAACACCAGGTCGGCCTGCTGCATGGCCTGCGCCCGCATGGCGCCGACGACCGAAGGGTGGCCGGCATCGACGAGGCCGCGGCTTTCCTGCGTGTCGAGGTAGACGGCGCCGGTGGCGTCGAGCAGCCGGGTCAGCGCGGCGGCGCTGCCTTGCGCGCCGCGGCCGGTGACCACCAGCGGGCGGCGCGCCGCGCGCAGCAGCGCGGCGGCGCGGGTCACCTCGGCGGCATCGGGCGGCAGATGGCGCTTCGGCTTGGCGCGCAGGTGCTCGTCGAGCACGACGGCGGCCGGCACGGTCTCGCGCAGCACGTCGGTCGGGATCTCGACATAGACGGGGCCCGGCGGGTTGCCGTCGCCCTCGGCCATGGCCCAGGCCTTGTCGAGCTCGCGGGCGACCTGGTCGGCCACGCGCAGCGTGCGCGAGCGGCGGGTGACGGGCGCCAGGATGGCGGCATGGTCGATGCCCTGCAGCGGCCCCAGGTCGTCCTGCGGCCGCGGTGGGCAACCGCCGATCAGAAGCACCGGCACGCGCTCGAGGTGGGCGTTGGCCATCGCCGTCACGCAGTTCGTCACGCCCGGGCCGGCGGTGGCCAGCGCGACGCCGAGGCGGCTGGACAGCGCCGAGTGCGCCTGCGCCATGTGCACCGCGGCGCCCTCGTCGCGCACGTCGACGATGCGCACGCCGGCCTGGGCGAGCTGATCCCAGATCGGCTGGATGTGGCCGCCCTGGATGCCGAAGATGCGGTCCACGCCGCGCTCGACGAGGAAGCGGGCGACGATCTCGGCAACGCTGCGGGCGGGAGTTGGGGTGGTACTCATGGCGGGGCGTCCTTTCGGCGTGCGACCCCGGCGGTTGGCGCGGGGCCAGGCCGTGATGTTCGAACGCTGGGTTCACAGTTGTCAAAGAGCGGATCGCGCAAGCGGGCTACCTGATCGCGCGGCGGCGTGGCTGATCCGCGCGGCCGATAATTTCGCCCTTCGGACTTCTTCGCCACGATGAAACGCCGCATCTTTCTTGGCCGCGGCAGCGCGGCGCTGGCCGCCCTGTCGCCACTGGCCGCCGCTTCCGCGTGCGAGGTGGTGCCGGCCGCCGGCTTCGCGCCGCCGCCAACGCTGGCGCCGATCCGCGCGCAGCCCGATCGCCTGATCGACATCGCCGTCTGCACGCGGCCCTTCCGGCCACAGGGCCCGCGCATCGAGGCCGAGCGCCGGGCCGGGCGGACCATCGTGCACAACTACGGCCACGGCGGCAGCGGCTGGTCGCTGTCATGGGGCTCGGCGCGGGCGGCGCTGCCGCTGATCCTGGCCACGCGCGAACCGCGCATCGCGATCGTCGGCTGCGGCGCGATCGGCCTGACGACGGCGCGCGTGGCCCAGCGCGCGGGCCTGAAGGTGCGCATCTACTGCAAGGAGCGCCCGCCGGAGGTGCGCTCGTCGGCGGCCACGGGCGTGTGGTCGCCCGACTCGCGCCTGTGCGCCGAGGAGCATGCGACCCCCGCCTTCGCAGCCGCCTGGGAAGCCATGGCGCGCGCCTCGTTCAAGACCTACCAGAGCCTGCTCGGCCTGCCAGGCGAGCCGGTCGCCTGGCACGACGGCTACGTGCTCTCCGACGAGCCTTTCGACCAGCCGGTGCCCGGCGCGAGCGGCGGCCAGGGGCATTCGGCCGAGCCCGAGTACGCCGAACTGGAACCGCGCATCCGCGAGCTGTGGCCGCGCTCGCAGCTGCTGCAAGCGCACGAGCACCCGTTCCCGGTGCCGCACGTGCGGCGCTACACACAGCTCGTGTTCAACCTGGCGAGCTATTCGCGCCTGCTGATGGACGATTTCCTGCGCGAGGGCGGCGAGATCGTGCAGCGCGAGTTCACGAGCCCGCGCCAGTTCGCCTCGCTACGCGAACGCACGGTCGTCAATGCCACCGGCTACGGCGCACGCGCGCTGTTCGGCGACGACACCATCGTGCCGGTGCGCGGGCAGACGGCGCGGCTGATCCCGCAGCCCGAGGTCGACTATGGGCTGCTCTGGCGCGGCCACAACCTCGCCGTGGTGCCACGGCGCGACGGCATCTTGGTGCAGGCGCAGGGCGAGCACGATTTCGGCGACGACAGTGTCGTGCCGGATCGCGCGGCGTCCGAAGCGGCCGTGCTGCGGCTCGCCGCGCTGTTTCCGCCGCAGGCCGCCCGCTCGCGTGCCTGACCCCCCCGCGATTGCAGCTTGCTGCGTTTGAAAGCGGTCACTACGATCGATCGCTCCCCATGCCTGCGGCCTGCGGCGCGCTGATCCACCCGGGCCCGTTGCTCTTCGTTTCCCTCGTCCATCGCAGGCGGCCACTGTCGATCAGCACGCGGTGCCGGGCCGATGGTCCGGCTTGTTCTGAGGACTGGAGGGATACATGACGAGCGATCAAGACTCGTGCCGGGCGTCGTTCGCCCTGGCACGCCATGCGCGCCTGCTCGGCGCGACCTTGTTGTGCGGTGCCGCGCTGCTGGGCCCACGGCCCGCGGCATGGGCAGCGGGCGCCGGCTCGGATTGGCCGATGTTCGGCCAGAACGCGCGCAACACCGCCGCGCAAGCGGGCGACACGACGATCTCGCCGGCCAACGTGGCCCAGCTCGCCGTCAAATGGACATACACCACGCAAGGCGACGTGTCCGCGCGCGCCGCGGTCGTGGGCGGCATCGTCTATTTCCCCGACTGGGGCGGCTACCTGCATGCGGTGAAGGCCGCCGACGGGCAGGCAGCGTGGAGCGTGGACCTCGCCTCCTACGGCCTGACGGGCAGTGGGGACGGCCACTACCACGCGCGCACCACGCCGGCCGTGGTCAAGGGGGTGCTCTACGTCGGCACGCAGGAGGGTGCCTGGCTGCTGGCCATCAACGCCGCCACCGGCGCCCTGGTCTGGAAGACGCAGCTCGAATCGGCGCAGAACGATGCGTTCGCGCTGATCACCAGCTCGCCGACCGTCGTCGGCGGCACGGTCTATGTCGGCGTGGCCTCGCTCGAGGAAGGCATCGCCGGCTTCGACCCGAACTACCCGTGCTGCAAGGCCCGCGGCAGCGTCGCCGCCGTGCAGGCCAACAACGGCCGCCTGAAGTGGAAGACCTACACGCTGCCGGCCGGCTACAGCGGTGCCGGCGTGTGGGGCAGCAACCCGGCTGTGGACACCGGCAGCGGCCTGGTCTACGTCGGCACCGGCAACAACTACAGCCACCCGCAGAGCGACGCGCCCTCGAGCATCCCGGGCGTGAGCTACGGCCAGTGCATCGCCGACGGCGGCAGCGCTGCATCGTGCAACAGCGCCGACGATCACGTCGATGCCGTGCTCGCGCTCGACATCGACACCGGCGCCATCCGCTGGAGCCGCCTGCTCGTGAACTGGCAGCAACCCGGTGTGACCGATGGCTCCGACGACTGGAACGTGGCCTGCTTCATCCCGCCGTTCACCAACTGCCCGAGCAATCCGGGGCCCGACTACGACTTTGCGTCGGCGCCGAACCTGATCACCTACCAGACGGCCAAGGGGCCCAAGACCATCCTCGGCGCGGGCCAGAAGAGCGGCATCTACTACGCGCTCGACCCGAAGACCGGCACGGTCCTGTGGCAGACCCAGGTCGGCCCGGGCTCGTCGCTGGGCGGCATGGAGTGGGGCTCGGCGACCGATGGCAAGCGCATTTATGTGCAGGTCGCCAACTTCTACGGCATGCCGACGCCGATCGGCACCTATGCCGGCTTGTGGGCCGCACTCGATCCGGCGACCGGCGCCATCCTGTGGAGCACCGCCGACCCGAACGGCTCGATCGCGCTCGGTTCGGTGGCAGTGAACAACGGCGTGCTCTACGCCCCGTCGATGTCCGGCACCGCAGCCACTGACCCGACGATGCTGGCGCTGGACGCCGCGACCGGCCAGCTGCTGTGGAGCTACGCGGCCGGCTCGTCGGTGGTCGCCGGCGCCACGATCGTGGGCGGCGTCGTCTACTGGGGATCCGGCTATGCCCACCTGGGCATCCCGGGCTACACGCCCAACAACCGCTTCTACGCGTTCTCGTTGAACGGGCAGTGAGCGTGGAGCCGGGTTGGAAGCGGCGGCGGTGGCTTTGCGCCGCCGCCGTGTCGGCCTCATGGGCATGGCCGGCGCGGGCGCAGCCGGCCGACGCGGCGCCGATGCGCACCGAGCTGCTGAAGACCGGGCTGTTCCTGATCTCGGGCGGCGGCGCCAATTCGCTGCTTCGGTTGAGTGCGCAAGGGCTGATCCTCGTCGATGCCAAGTTCGACGCGAGCTACCGGGCGCTGATGGCGCAGGTGCGCCGCGCCAACCGGATCGCGGACCTGCCCTTGCGCGTGCTGCTGCTGACCAGCGCCGACGCCAGCCACAGCGGTGGCGCGGCGCGCTTCCTCGCGGCCGGTGTGCCGATCGTGCTGGCGGCGGGCGCACGGGGCGCTGTTTCGGCCGCACCGCCGGCGTCGTCCCCCTCGTCGGCCTCGTCGGCCTCGTCGGCGTCGTCAACGGGCCGCGGCGGCGCGGCGCCGGCCGTGGTGGCCGTCGACCGGCAGTACGACTTCGAGCTCGGCGGGGCGAAGGTGCGGATGCTGGCGTTCGGGCCCGCCCGCGGGGGCGGCGATGGCGTCGTCTGGTTCCCCGACCTGAAGGTGGTGGCCGTGGGCGAGTTGTACACCGCGGGCGCTCCGCAGCCGGTGGCCGCCGAAGGCGGCAGCATCGCGGCTTGGTCGGCGGCGCTCGACCAGGTGCTGATGCTGGATTTCGATCTGGCCGTGCCGGGCAGCGGCCCGCCGGTGCGTCGGGCCGAGCTCGAGGGCCTCCGGGCCCGACTGGCGGCTCGCGCCGACGCCCCGGGGGGCTAGCCCCGGCAGCCCGGGGCCGGCAGCGGCAATCGGCGGCAATCGGCGTACCATTCGACGCCAGCCTACCGATGAGGTGACGTGGACGCACACGAAGCGCCTCCGTTCGAATCCAGCTTCACGCTCGACGCCGCCCTGCTGGCCGATCGCAAGGCGGACAACGCGCGTCGCCTCTACACCGTCCAGATCCCCGCCGTGCGCGCGGCCGGCTTCGGCATCGTCTGCGTCATGGCGCTGCTGCAGCATGTGCGCAACCCGGCGGCCTTGCCGCTGCTTCAGCTCGGGTTGCTGGTTGCCGGCAGCCTGCTGTACGCGGGGTTCGCCTGGCTCGCGGTCAGGCGATGCGATGGCCGCATCAACCTCGCCGACCTGAGCCACTGGCTCTTCCATGTCGACGTGCTGGTCTGGCTGCCCAACCTGTACTACTTCGAGCAGTCCAACCTGTTCTTCGCCTTCTTCCTGCTCGTGCGCGTGGCCGACCAGGTGGGCTTCGGCTTCCGGCGGGCGCTGTACTTCAACCACGTCGTGTGCCTGGCGTACATCGGCTACTCGGTGTTGATGCTGCTGCGCGAGCCCGGCGTGGCGAGCTGGTCCGACCGCCTCGCGATCGTCGGCACGATGTACCTGCTCGGGGCCTACCTCGCCCTGACCGGCCTGGTGATCGAGCGCCTGCGCGACCGCCTGCGCACCGCCGTGCACGCCGCGCGCGACCTCGTCGAGCAGCTCGAGCATGAGACCCGCGCGCTCGAGATGCAGACGGTGGAGCTCGATTTCGCGCGGCGCCAGGCCGAGCAGGCGAACCAGGCCAAGTCGCAGTTCCTGGCGGTCGTGAGCCACGAGATCCGCACGCCGATGAACGGCATCCTCGGCACGACCGAGCTGCTGCTCGGCTCGCAGCTCACGCCCGATCAGCGCCGCTACGCCAAGACGGCGCACCGCTCGGCGATCGTGCTGCTGGCGCTGATCGACGACGTGCTCGACCTGTCGCGCATCGAGGCCCGCGAGCTCGTGCTGCACCCCGCCAGCGTGGACCTGCGCGGGCTGGCTGCCGAAGCTGTCGAGCTGATGACCGTGGCGGCGCGCGAGAAGCCGGTCAGGCTCTCGTGCCGTGTGGCGCCGCAGGTGCCCGGCCATGTGGAGTGCGACCCGATCCGCCTGCGCCAGCTGCTGGTCAACCTGCTGCACAACGCGGTCAAGTTCACCGAGCAGGGCAGTGTCTCGCTCGAGGTCACCGTGCTCGGCGAATCGATCGACACCGCGCGGCTGCGCTTCGCGGTGCGCGACACCGGCATCGGCATGGCGCCGGATCAGCTCGACCGCGTGTTCGAGTCCTTCACGCAGGCCGACACCTCGAGCACGCGGCGCTACGGCGGCTCGGGCCTGGGGCTGGCGATCGTCAAGAACCTGGTCGAGCTGATGAACGGCCAGGTCGGCGTGACGAGCCGCCAGGGCGAGGGCTCGACCTTCTGGTTCGACCTGAGCCTGCGCAAGCGGCCTGCGCCGCCTGCCGTGACGAAGACGCCCGCGCCCGCGCCGGCGCCGGCACCGGCGGCCGAGCCCGACAAGCTCCCGGCCCAGGTGTTGCTCGTCGAGGACGACGCCGTCAACCAGCTCGTCGTCGAGAACATGCTGGCCAAGCTCGGCTGCGCGGTCGAGGTGGCGAACGACGGTGCCGCCGCCTGCGAGGCCGCCGAGCGCGCTCGCTACGACCTGATCCTGATGGACCTGCACATGCCCGGCATGGACGGCTACGAGGCCACGCAGCGCATCCGCCAGGGCGAGAAGCTGCGCGGCATCTACACCCCCATCGTCGCGCTGACCGCCGACACGCTGGCCGGCGACCGCGAGCGCTGCCTCGATGCCGGCATGGACGATTTCGTCACCAAGCCGATCAGCACCGCGATGCTGGCGGCGGTCGTCGAGCGCTGGACGGGCCACGGCATGCCGCCACCCACCACCTGGTGAGTGGCGGGCGCGGGGCGACCCGGCCGCTCAGGGGTGGTGGAAGCGGAACTCCTGCGTCTTGCCCCCGTAGCCGTAGGCCGTGGGGCGGACGTCCTGCACGTAGATGTAGCTCTCGTCGTGCAGGTTGCCCAGCAGCGCCGCGAACCCCTCGAAGACGGTGCGGATGTACTCGGCCTTCTCGGCCTTGGTGTTGGTTTCATCCACCACCTTGATGTCGAGATAGACGCTGTGCTTGCCCTGCTCGGCGAGCGTCGAGCCGCCGACGATCCAGTGCTCGGGGTCGACGTAGTCGATGGTGATGGCGGTCAGCCGAGGGTTCTTGCCGAGGATCCGCGCGGTGTGTTCCAGCAGCATCGCGCAGATGCGCCGGGTCGTTTCGGCCGAGCGCGGTGCCGAGACCTTGACGTTGATGATGGGCATGGGGTTTCCTTCGGCGTGGAGTGGGAGTGGCCTCACTGTAGGCAGCGCGCTTGCCCGCCGACAGCCATGCAGACGAGAATCGGCTTTGCATGAAACGCAAGACCATGGCCGGCGACGGCACCACGGCGCACGCCCACCCCGACGACATCGGCTGGCTGATCCGCAGCATCGAACTGGGGTCGATGTCGGCCGCGGCGCAGGAGCGCAACACCGCCGTCTCGCAGGTCACCCGGGCCATCGACCGCCTGGAGGCCGGCTACGGCGTGCGCCTGCTGCGCCGCTCGACGCACGGCCTGTCGCTGACGCCCGAGGGGGCGGCCGTCGTCGCGCATGGCCGCGACGTGCTCGCGCGCCTGGCCGAGCTCAGCCACATCGTGGCGGGCGGCCGCAAGGCGGTGGCCGGCCCGGTGCGGGTGGCGGCGAGCGCCGCCATCGCGGACGAGCTGGTCGTGCCCGCGCTGCCGATGCTCCAGGCCAGGCACCCGGCGCTGCACGTCGAGTTGATCGCCGAGGACCGCATCGCCGACCTGCCGACCGAGGGCATCGACGTGGCCCTGCGCACCGCGGTCGGCCCCAGCGAGAGCGTCGTCGCGCGCCGGCTCGGCGAATTCCGCCGCGCGCTGTATGCCTCCCCCGCCTACCTGGCCGCGCGCGGGGCGCCGGCAACGCCCGAGGACCTGCCCCGCCACACCGTCATCACCCACACCGGCCTCGGCCAGTTCAACCGCTGGCGCTTTCGGGTCGAGGGCAAGCTGATCGACACGCTGGTCAGCGGCGGCCCGGCCGCCAACAGTACCTGGCTGATCCAGCGCATGATCCGCGCCGGCATGGGCATCGGCCTTGTGTCCATGCCCTTGGCCGCGCGCATGGTCGACGCCGGCGAACTGGTCGAGGTGCTGGCGCCCTACCGGGACACGACCCGGCACACGATCTACGCCGTGGTCCTGCCCGAGCGGCAGCGCACGCCGAGGATCCGCGCCGTGGTGGATTTCCTCGCCTCGATCACGCCCGCGCGCTGGACGGCATCATGAACGGGCCGCGCCGGCCCTGAACCGCCGCGGCGGTGCCCGATGCGAACGATCCTGGACCCTCATCTCGTCGACCCGTCGGCGTTCGAGCCGGGGCTGGTGGTGGACGTGCGCGACGAGCGCCGCGCGCTGCTGTTCGACCTCGGCGAGCTCGAACGCCTGGCGCCGCGCATCCTGCTGCGCGTGACGCATGCCTTCGTCAGCCACACCCACATGGACCACTTCGCCGGCTTCGACCACCTGCTGGCGCTGGCCTTGGGCCGCATGCCGCGGCTGGTGCTGTGGGGTGGGCCGGGCTTCGTCGACCAGGTCGAACACAAGCTGCGGGCGTACACCTGGAACGTGGTGCACCGCTACGAGGTGCCGATGGTCATCGAGGTCCATGCGCTGGGCGTGGACGGCGCGCGCCGCCACGCGCGCTTCGACAGCCGCCGCCGCTTCGAGCGCGCCGACGAGCCGCGCGGGCCATCAGGGGAGGCGGGTGACGGCGATCTGCTGATCGACGACCCGCTGTTCAGCGTGCGCGCCCGTTTCGTCGACCACGAGATGTCGGTGCTGGCCTTCGCGATCGACGAGAAGCCGCAGCTGCGCGTGGCGAGCGACCGCCTGGCGGCCATGGGCCTGGCCACCGGCGCCTGGCTGCACACGCTGAAGGACGCGGTGCGGGCGGCCGCCCCGGCCGACACGATGCTGGAGATCCGCTGGCGCGACCGCGCCGGCGAGCATCGGCTGCAGCGCCGCCTCGGCGAGCTGCGCCCGCTGGTGCTCGACGAGGTGCCGGGCCGCCGCATCGGCTACGTCACCGACCTGCGTTTCACCGAGGCCAACATCGAGCAGCTCGCGCAGCACCTGCGCGGCGTGGACCTGCTGTACATCGAATCGGTCTTCCTGGATGCCGAGCGCGAGCATGCCTTGCGCAAGAACCACCTGACGGCCGCCCAGGCCGGCGAGATCGCCCGGCGCCTGGGTGCGAAGAGGGTGGTGCCGTTTCACTTCTCGCCGCGCTACCGCGGGCGGGAGGAGGCGCTGCGGGCCGAAGTGCTCGCAGCGATGGGCGTTCAGCAGTAGAACGCCTCGACCTGGCCCTTGAGCTTGATCGTCATCGGCTTGCCCTTGCGGTCCAGCGTCTTGCCGGCGGGCACCCGGATCCAGCCTTCGCTGATGCAGTATTCCTCGACGTCGTGCCGCTGCTTGCCGTTGAAGCGGATGCCCACGTCGTGCTCGAACACCGCGGCCACGTAGTGCGGGCTCGCCGGGTCGACCGACAGGCGGTCGGGCAGCGGCGGCAGTGACTTGGCGGCTTCTACTTCGTTCATCGAATCCTCGCGTGTCATGGGGTTGGTGGCCCTGGCCCTACATTGTCGGCCATGCCACCTCTGTCGATCCTCGATCTCGTGCCCGTGACTCTGGGCGCCACGCCGGCCGAGGCGTTGCGCCGAAGCCTCGAACTGGCCCGCACCGCCGAACGCTGCGGCTACACCCGCTACTGGGTGGCCGAGCACCACAACATGACCGGCATCGCCAGCGCGGCGACCTCGGTCGTCATCGGCTACCTCGCGGGCGGCACGTCGACGATCCGCGTCGGTGCCGGCGGCGTGATGCTGCCCAACCACGCGCCGCTGGTGATCGCCGAGCAGTTCGGCACGCTGGAGTCGCTCTACCCCGGCCGCATCGACCTGGGCCTCGGCCGCGCGCCGGGCACCGACCAGACGACCATGCTGGCGCTGCGCCGCGATCCGCACGCGGCCGACAGCTTCGTGCAGGACGTGCAGGAGCTGCAGGCCTTGTTCGAGCCCGTACACGAAGGGCAGCGCATCCGCGCCGTGCCCGGCGCCGGACTGCGCGTGCCGCTGTGGATCCTCGGCTCCAGCCTGTTCGGCGCGCAACTTGCCGCGGCGCTCGGGCTGCCCTATGCCTTTGCCTCGCACTTCGCGCCGGCCGCGCTGCACCAGGCGCTGCAGGCCTACCGCGAGGGCTTCCGCCCGTCGGCGCAGTGTGCCAAGCCGCATGCGATGGTCGGCCTGAACGTGATCGCCGCCGACACCGACGAGCAGGCGCGCCACCTGTTCACCTCGCAGCAGCAGGCCTTCACCAACATGGTCCGCAACCGCCGCGGCCTGTTCCCGCCACCGATCGACGACATCGACAGCTACTGGTCGCCGGCCGAGAAGGCCCACGCCAGCGGCATGCTCGCCTGCTCGATCGTCGGCTCGGTGGACACGGTGCGACGCGGCCTCGCCCGGTTTGCCGACGAGACCCGGGCCGACGAGCTGATGATCGTCTCGGCGGTGTTCGACCCGGCGGCGCGGCAGCGCTCGGTCGAGCTCATTGCCGAGGCTGGCGACCTCGCGCCCTAGCCGCTCAGAGGCCTTCGGCGTACGCCCGGAGCTTGCCGGACAGGCCCCGGTGCTGGAGCTTGCGCATGGCCCGGGCCTCGATCTGGCGAATGCGTTCACGCGTCACGTCGAGCTGCTTGCCGACTTCCTCGAGCGTGTGCTCGCTCCTCATGTCGATCCCGTATCGCAGGCGCAGGACCTTCGCTTCACGGGGCGAGAGCTCGTCGAGAACCTCGCTGACCGCGCCACGCAGGCTCGCCTGCATCGCCACTTCCATCGGCGCCGGGCTGTGCGTGTCCTCGAGCAGGTCACCCATCGTGGTGTCGCCCTCGTCGCCGACCGGCAGCGCCATCGAGATCGGCTCCCTGACGATCTTCATGATCTCGCGGATCCTCGCCTCGGGCAGCGCCAGCTTGCGTGCGAGCGTGGCAGGGTCGGCCGCGACCCCGTGCTCGTGCAGGTGCGCCCGGCTCACCCGGCTCAGCTTGTTGATCGACGTGAGCACGTGCACCGGGACGCGAATGGTCCGGGCCTGGTCGGCGATCGCCCGCGTGATGGACTGGCGGATCCACCAGGTCGCATAGGTCGAGAACTTGAACCCGCGCCGGTACTCGAACCGGTCCACCGCCTTGATCAGGCCCAGATTGCCTTCCTGGATCAGGTCGAGGAACTGCAGGCCGCGGTTGGTGTACTTCTTGGCGATCGCGATGACCAGGCGCAGGTTGGCCTCGATCAGTTCCTTCTTCGCGTCGAGCGACACGCGCTCACCGTCGGTCATCCGCCGGTGGACGGCCTTCAGCTCCTCGAGCGGGAGCACCGCCCCCGCCTGCAGCGCGGCGAGCTTGGCTTGCAGGTCCTGCACGGCCGCCGCGTGGCGGCCCAGGGCGGCGCTGTAGGGGCGGGCCGCCATGGTCTCGGCATCGACCCACGCGGGATTCAGCGCGTTGGATGGGAAGTGCTCGACGAAGTGATCCTGCGGCATGCCGCATCGGTCCACCGCGAGCCGGCGGATGTCGCGTTCGTGGCTGCGAACGAGTTCGACCTGCGTGCGCAGCAGCCCGCACAGCGCGTCGATCGTCTTGGCCGTGAAGCGGATGTCCATCACCACGCGGCTGAGTGCGCGCTGGGCCGATCGGTAAGGCGCCGAGCCATGGCCGTGCTGGTCGTACGCGCGGCGCAACTTGCCGAAGCCGGACCGCACGGCCGCGAACCTGTCGAGCGCGGCGAGCTGCAACTCCGCGAGGCGACGGGTCATGGCTTGACCGCCGCCGTGGCCATCGCCGTCACCGCCGTTGTCGTCGAAGGAATCGGTGTCTTCCTCGGCGACATAGTCGTCCGCCTCGCCGTCGGCGACCAGGCCATCGACGACCGCGGAGATGGTGATCTCGGCGGCAGCGATCTTGTCGGCGTACGCCAGGATCTCGGCGATCACGGCCGGCGAGGCCGAGATCGCCAGCATCATCGCCTGCATGCCGCCTTCGATCCGCTTGGCGATCTCGATCTCACCCTCGCGGGTCAGCAATTCGAACAGGCCCATGTCGCGCATGTACATGCGGACCGGGTCGGTGCTGCGGCCGAACTCGGCGTCGACCGTCGACAGCGCGGCCTCCGCAGCCTCTTCGGTTTCGTCGTCGGTGGCTGCGGCGCCGGCGCGGCCCGCGATCAGCAGCGTGGCGGCATCGGGACGCTGCTCGTAGACCGCGATGCCCATGTCGTCGAGCATCTTCACGGCGGCCTCGACCACCTCGGCGTCGACCAGCCTTTCGGGCAGGTGATCGTTGATTTCCTGCCGGGTCAGGAAGCCCCGCGACTTGCCCAAGGTGACGAGCGCCTTCAACTCGTCGCGGCGCAGATCGGCCTCTTCGTCGCTCAAGGCCGCCACATCCAGGCCGAACTCACGGACGAGCGCACGTTCCTTCGTTTTCGGCACCTTCATCCGCAACGGCTTCGCCGGCTTCACGGCCGCGGCGCGCGGACCCCTCGACTCTTCGATCATTCGTACCGGGTTACCTACTTCTTCATTCGCGGGGCGACGGCGGTGGTGTCGACGGCGATGCTGGCGGCGGGAACGGGCGGCTTGGGCGTCGCCCGCTTGGGTTTCTTCGCTTCCTTGTTGCCGTGTTGGCGTTTGGACATGGTGTTCTCCTTTGAGGGTGGGGTCAATGGCCGGGCCGGCTGGTCGGTCGGGGGTACGGTCTCTCACGAGCCTGGGGCCGGGCCCGGCCCTTGTCTGTCTGCTGGCGAACACAGGGCGAGCGCGCGTCACCTGAAGGGATTGGCGGTCACCAGCCACAGCCCGATGCCGGTGGCGATGATGAAGGCGCCGTCGGTCACCCCGACGCCGACGAAGTACTTGGCCTGCAACTCGGGGATCAGCTCGGGCTGGCGTGCCGCCCCTTCGAGGAACTTGCTCGTGGCCAGGCCGATGCCGATGCACGAGCCGAAGGCGGGAATGCCGATCAACAGGGCGACGGCGAGGGGAAGCATCAGGTCGGCGGACATGGCGAGCTCCTTTCGGTTGGGGTTGCCGCCAGTCTGGCTGCGCGGGCGCGCGTTCGCGATGACCTGGCAGGTCATGGCACGGTCGCACGGTCAACGCTTGAGTTGAACCTTGCTGCTCGCGGCGTCGACCGGTGCCGAGGTGTGCTCGTGGACGATCTTCCAGCGGCCGCTTTTCAGCCGCAGCGTCGCGCTCATCCGGTTGTCCAGCGAACGGCGGTCTGTGCCGTTCGCCGAGACGGCGCGGTAGGTGACGAAGGCGTGGGCGATGGCGAGGTCGTGGGCGACCGCGACGTGGGTATCGCTGAACTCGACGAGTACGCGTTCGTCATCGGCCAGCGATCCGAACCACTCCGCGGCCGTGGCGCGCCAGTCGGCCAGGCCGCGGTGGCACCAACGGCCCCACAGGTCGAAGACCAGCACCTCGTCGTCGTACAGCGCTGCGAAGGCGTCGACATCCTTCGCAGTGACCGCGCACCGGTAGCGGTCGAGGACTTGAAGAATCGGTTGTTCGGCGGTCATCACGGGGCGTCTCTCCTTGGAGCGGGCCCGTGCCGGGACGGCCGGGCCGACATCTCCACGACGATCGACGCAGCGGCGATTCGACAAACCGCTGCCCCCCGCATTCCCCGCCTCGGCGTCACGGCGCCGCCGGCACCGTGAACCCGAGCACCTTGCCGAGCCGCGAACCGGTGTAGAGCACGCCGTCCGCGACGGCCGGTGACGAGGCGTTGAACTCGCCGCCGTCACCCACCCACAGCGGCGCGCAACTCGCGCCGCCGTCGCCGCAGCGTGCCGGGAAGGCGTAGACGCTGCCGGCCGAAGCGGTCACGTAGACGACACCATTGGCAACTGCCGGCGTCGATCGGTCGATCGCCCCGGCTACCGCGCCGATCCAGCGCGGGGCGCATTCGCCGCCATCGGTGCGGCAATGCGCCGGGTAGGCGTACAGATGACCGTCGTCGGAGCCGACGTAGACGGTGTCGTACGCGACGGCGGTGGAGCTGAAGAAATGGCCACCGACCGTGGCCGTCCACGCCGGGGCGCAGTGGCCCGGCGTGCAGGTCTCGGGGAACGCATAGAGCTTGCCGCTCGGCATGGCGATGAAGACCAGGCCGCCCGCGACCGACGGAGTGTTCACGCGGTCCTCGAAACCGCCGTTGTCGAGGGTGACCGCCCACAGCGGCAAGCAGCCGCGCTCGGCGCAGGTCTTCGGGAACGCGTAGAAGCGCCCGTCGCGCCCCGCGACGTACACAGCCGCGTCACCGAGCGCCGGCGACGCGCCCAGCGGCCCCGCCGTGCCGACGCTGGCCCATGTCCGGTCGCAATCGGAGCCGCCGCTGCCGCAATCGGCCCTGAAGACGATGAGGATGTCGGCGGCGACATAGATGAACCCGCCCCCTCCAATGACCGGGCTCGACGAGTAGATCGACGGGCCCAGCCAGGCGATCCACTTGGGTGCGCAGGTGGCGCCGCCGGCGCCGCAGTCGGTGTCGAAGGCGTAGAGGCGATCCGAATAGAAATAGACCACCTTGCCGGCCACCGCCGGCGTGGCGTATTGCGAGCCGACCGGGATGTACGGCAGGTCGCTTTGCCAGACGGGCGCGCAGCCTGCCCGCTGGTGGACGCAACTGGCCCGGAAGGCGACCAGGCGGCCGTCGTTGTTCTGCACGAACACCTTGCCGTTGGCGACGACCGCCCCGCCGTTGACGTCGGCGCCGGCCGAGCCGGCCCAGGTCTGCTGCAAACCCGGCGCCGTATCGACCGACAGCAGCGATTCGTGGGGGTTGTACCCCTTGCGGTGTGGCCCGAAGCCGCCTTGCGACCAGTCGCCCGGCCGGCCGTGGACGGGCGACTGTGCGGCAACAACGCCGGCCAGCGCCAACAGGGCCGTCGCGGCGACCGTACGCGCCACGATACGAAGCATGGAACCCATCGATCACTCCCGCGGGCACCACGCCCGGCGTGGCCATGTTGGGCGGACGACGCTCGCCGCGGTTGATGCGGCGCAACCCAGCGGGTCGCGCCCGCTGGGCGAAGCTCACGGCGCCGGCTTGACCGACGGCGGCCCCAGCACCAGGTCGATGCGTCGGCGCAGCCGCGCCGCCTCGGCCATGTCGCCCGCCTTCTTGGCCCGCTCGAACTGAACGTACAGCCAGGCCAGCAAGGGCCGGCGCCAGCCCTGCTCGGAGGCGGTGTCGACGGCCAGCGCGATCGTGGCGGGGCTGGCTTGGCCGGACTGGAACAGCACGCCGGCAGCGACCAGGCGCGACAACGGGTCGGGCTGCTCCTTCAGCGCGGCGTCGGCGCTCGCGCCGGCGCTGGCCACGCGGCGCTGCGCCTCGGGCAGCAGGGCGAGGTCCGCTGCCGCGGCGTGGCCGGCCAGGTAGGCCGCGTAAGCACGTTCTGCAGGCGCAGCGTCGGCTTGCAGGACGTCGTAGCCCGCGCAGGGCTCGAACACCAGGCTGGCGACATGCGTGGCGCAGCGCATCAATTCGGCGCGGGCCATCAGGGCCGGGTTGCCGGTGCGGGTGATCTCGCCGCGGGCGCGCTCGAACTGGCGCGCCTCGCCGGCCGAATCGCCCTTCAGGTAGGCGGCCTGGGCGTCCTGTACGGCCTGCAGGGCCTCGGCCCGCCAGTCGGGCGGCACGGGGCCGCTGGCGCAGCCCACCATGGCCAATGTCGCGGCCAAGGCAGAGATGGGAAGCCCCAGTCGCCGCCGGGCCGCCCCAAGGCGACTGATCCCCCTCGGGGGGACCGACGCCGAAGGCGGCGTAGGGGGTCTACTCATGGCAGCGTCAGCTCCTTCGGTTCACCGGCGAACGGCCACTTGCGGTTCAGCTCGTCGACCAGGCGCTGCACCTTGCGCAGGCTGGATTCGACCTCGGCGCGCAGTACGCCCAGGTCGGTGGTCGCCACGCGGGCGTTCTTCGCCACGCCCTCGGCCTCCTTCAGCACCGCATCGAGCTGTTGCAGCGACTGGCGTGCGTCGCGCAGCAGCGCGTCGAGCTGGCGGATCGCGGCGCGCGCGTCGGTCGACACGCCTTGCGGGCCGAAGAGCTGGCTGTCGGCGTGCGAGACGAGGCCGTCCAGCCGCGCCAGCAGCGCGTTGGTCTGGTCCAGCGTCTTGCCGATGCGCGCGGCTTCCTCGTCGCTGCCCATCAGCACGCCCAGCGCGCCCTTCGGGCCCTTGAGCCGCTCTGTCACGGCCTTCAGGTTGGCGAGGCTGGCGCCGAGCGAGGATTCTTCGGCGGTCATCCGGTTCAGGTTCTGCAGCAGCTCGCTCGCGGAGGTGACCACCCGCTGCAACTCGGCCGCGGTGTCGCCGATCAGCACCTTGCGCTCCGCGCCGTCGGGCAGCGGCGGGTCGGTCGGCACGCCGGTGTAGGCGCGCAGGCTGGTGCCGCCGATCACGCTGCGCACGAGGGTGAAGACGCTGGTCTGGCGCAGCCAGTGCGCGTCCGCCAGCGGCACGTCGATGAGGATGCGCGCATTGCCGTCGGCCCCCAGCTCGACGCGGCGCACGCGGCCGATCGGGAAGCCGGAAAAGCTCAGGTCCATGCCGACGCGCACACCCTCGGCGTCCTCGGCCACCAGCACCAGGCGCTGCGTGGCTTCGAACAGGCCCCGTGCGTACATCAGGTACACGGCGGCGCCGGCCACGAGCGCGATGAGCAGCAGCAACAGCAGCCGGGCCTTGAACTCCACGTTGCGGACCGGCGGCGGCGCGGCGGGCGGCGGTGATGATGGGGAAGGGGTTTCGGCCATCAGTAGTAGTTGCCGACCAGCGAGACCGCCTCGATCAGCAGGATCAGCAGGAACATGCGCACCAGGCCTTGCAACTCGGTGCTGGTCCCCAGGCGCGGATGCGGCCGATCGTAGAGCACCGAAGCGACCGGGATCAGCGCCACCGCGAGGGCGAAGAAGACGATCTTCAGCGTGAAGATCATCGCGACGCCAGGGTCGAACACGTGGCCCACGGTGCGCGTGTAGGCCGCGAAACCGGTGGTGTTGAAACCGTAGACCGAGAGGTAGGCCAGCACCAGCGTCAGCCCGCAGCTCACGGCGGCGAGCAGGCACACGGCGAAGATACCGGCGGCCACGCGCGGCAGCACCTCGCGCCGCACCGGGTCCTGCCCCTGCTCGATCAGACGGGCCCAGCCGCCTTCGGCACGCAGGGTGGCCACATCGGCCGCCTGCGGCAGCGTGCAGCGCAGTGCGGCGAACAGCGCCGCGGTCAGCGGGATCAGCTCGAGCACCAGTACCCGCACGACCATCTCGAGCGCGTACTGCGACAGGCCGTAGCTCAGCGAGGTGACCAGCACGATGCGGATCACGATCAGGCTCAGCAGCGCCGACAGCACGCTGAACCAGGCCAGCGCCGGCGCGCTGCCGAGGTAGATGTGGCGTGCGAGCGCGCTGCGCTGGGGCGCGTCGTAACTGGCCGGCGACAGGGCCAGGACGATCAGCGTGGCGCCGAGGTGGACGATGCGCCACCAGCCATGCAACCAGCGCCACGCGGCGCGGCGCAGATCCGCCATCGCCCCGGGCTCGTGTGCCGTGAATGCCATGGCGGGATCATAGGGGCGCGCCGAGGCTAC
>NZ_DATFAN010000075.1:0-59528 GCF_035254525.1 Ideonella sp.
ACGCCCGCAGGCGGACGACTCGGCCTCTATACGGGCACAGATCCGATCCGGCACAGGCTCCTCGGCCTCGGCGACACCGTCTTCGGCGCCACCGTGGTCGACTTCGCATTGAATCCCGTTTCGATCAATGGACTCGGCCAGATGGCGATCCGCGTCGCGCTCGGCGATCGGCGCCAATTCATCTTGCGCGGCGACCCGGTGGCGTGAGGTGCGCGTTGGTGCACGTTGCCTCCTGACGCAGCGCAACACGTTCGCCGACCCGTCACCGGCTATACGAGATCAGCGCCTGCGAAGAATGGCTGACGTTGGAGGTCGGTGAGTCTTGCGGGTATTGATAGTTGGTGTCGCACTTGACAACACGGCCCAGCTGAATGGACCACCAGCAGGTCGACACCGATGTGTACGGCGTCGAAGGAGGCCACCCAGTACCGGCATCTGAATACGACGCTTCGATTCGAATGCGAAGGGTGTCAAATGTCCCCGCGGGAACGGTGATGCGCTCCAGCGCCTCCACCGTCCGCGTCTCGACGAGGCGCTCCTTGTTGTTCGAGCTGCATGCGGAAATCACGTCGCTCGTCCAAGTCTTTCCGATGTGCAGCGGGTACTTGAAGGCCTCGTAAGCCGGCGTATACGTGCAGATGTCCGGAAAGCTGCTCGTCCAGTCGAACTCGTAGGTCAGCTGGCGCCCTGCGCTGTCATAGGTGTTGCGGCTGATGGGCTCGCTCGAGTAGTCGACGACGGTGTGTTCCTCCACATAGGCGCCATCGGGCTGCACCGACGTCACTTCATCCCGCCAGACCTTGCTGAACGTGCGGCCACTGATCATCGTGAATTCCGGCGTCCAGTGGTAGGTTTCTCCCACCACCGCGGACACGCGGCCGTATTCCGTCGGCGGCGGCTCGTTGCCGCCGCCCTCGCCACCCCCGCCGCCGCCGCAAGCACCCAAGAGCATCGTCGCCGCCAGCGTGGCCGCGCCAACGACGCGTGCGCACGTCCGCCTCCACAAACCCTTTCGCATGCTTCCCCTCCCGTTGGAGTCCGTCGCGCGCGACGATAGCGAACAACCCAGGCCACTGGCTCAACGAATTGCTGAGGGCCGTTTCGCACTGCACGAGTGCGCGAGGGTTCGCGTCACACCACCACCAGCGAGCCGCCAGCGTGGCTGGTCACGGGCATTGAGTTCGCCGTGAACATGAACCTGTTGACGTAGAAGCTCGCGTTCGTTGGCAGCCCCCTCGGCTTCTTGTGCGGCCCCGCGCAAGTCTCAACACATGAAGGGTCGACGATGGACTCGACCCTTGGAGCTTCGCGAGCAAGCGCCGCCCATGCGATCTTGTCTGATGATCTGGCAAATCTGCAGCGAACGACCGGTGAAGTTCCTGCGTCGCCCGTACAGGAGGCGCTCGACGGGTGACGGCGCCGACATCGGGAACAGCAGCAGGTCGGGCCCGTCGCCGAGCATCCGATCCCATACCTCACGCAGGCTGCTGTCGTAGCAGATGGCCACACCGATGCGTCCAGCCGGATGTTGAGCCCGGGCCGCTATCGCACATTGACCTCGCTCACGGCAAGGGCGCCACGACAGGTCTGGTGGCGGTCATTTCGCCCCTGATCGGACCGCGGCGTTGGAAGTCTTGCCGTCTCTGCCAGAGGCTGTTCATCGCTTGCGAGCACGACAGTTTCCCAGCCCTAGCGCGCGAGGAACTCGAGTGCCTCGGGCACGAGCTCAGCGTGGTTTTGGAACAGGCCGCCATGGCCGGCATCGGGGTAGATGACCAGGGTGCTGTTCGGAAGCCGACGCGCGAGATCGTGCGAATTCGGTGTCGGGACCATCCTGTCGTCGTCGCCGTTGACGATCAGGACGGGCTGCTTGACGACGGAGAGGTCAGCGGGTTTCTTCCGGCCCCAAGCACTGAGCGCCTGGAGCTGCGCCACGTAGGCGCCCACGGCGATCTCCTTGTCACGGTTCTGCGAACGCTCCTCCAATCGCGCCAGGAACGCCTTGCCCGCCTGGATGCCGTTGGGTGTGCGGGTGAAGAACAGGTACTGCTTCGGATCCTGGCCTGTGAGCAAGCCCCGGAGCAAATCGTAGTTCGCAACGCCAGCCACGGCGCTGATGCCTTCTCCGCCAGCCGGACCAGTGCCGGCCAGAATCATCTTGCGCACGAGCTGCGGTTCCTTCAGCACGATTTCCTGCGCGATCATTCCGCCCATCGAGAAGCCGAACAGGTCGACCTGCCTGAAACCCGTCGCTTTGATGAAGCTGATGGCGTCGACCGCCATCTGTTCGATTGAGTTCGAGGGCGTTCCGGTGGACGCACCGACACCTCGGTTGTCGAACACGATCACGTGGTGCCTGTCCGCGATGCCGTCGACGACGCGAGGGTCCCAGTTGTCCAGCACGGCGGCCAAGTGGTTCAGGAAGACAACGGGGGTGCCGCCATGCTGCTTGCCGAGCTCTCGGTAGGCGAAGGCGACGCCACCGGCGGACAGGGTCTGTGTCGGCACTGTGATCCAGCTGAAGCCTGGTGCTTGGGACACCTTCGCTTGATTGGCCTGGGCACTGTCCGGTGAAGCGTCACGCGACTGCGCTGGCGCTGAAGTGAACAACGAGGTCAAGGCCAATGTCAGGGCGACTCGATGGATGAGGTTGCGCATGCTGTGCTCCGTTGAAGCAGGTTCACGCCTGCTGGGGAAGGTAGCTGGGCCGCGCCGCCGTCAACCCGTGCTTGACCTGCTCGGTGAGTTCGTCGGCCAGCACTTCGTCGAGGCCCGCTTCGAGTCCGTCCAGTGCCCGCTTGACGATCGCTTCGGGGCTGGACTTCGGTACATCGAACCCACGCGTGAGATCGGTGTCGACGTAGCCCATGTGCAGCGCCAGCACATGCGTCGCCTGCTCTGCCAGTTCGGCGCGCAGCGCATTGGTGAGCGACCAGGCGGCGGATTTGCTCGCCGAGTACGCCGCCAGCCCACCGCCGCTGACCCAGGAGGCAACCGACAAGACGTTGAGGAAGCCGCCTCCACCGTGGCTCTTGAGGATCGGCGCGAAGGCCTTGCTGATCCGCAATATGCCGAAGAAGTTGGTCTCGAAGATGCGCCGCGCGACGTCTTCGCTGTCTGCGGCGAGAAACCCGCCGGGCTGGGCGATGCCGGCGTTGTTGATGACCAGCGTCACGTCCGATGCCAGCGCTGCGGCGGCGGCCACCTCCTCCGCCTTGTTGACGTCCAGCCGCAGGGCGTGAACCCCACGTTGGGTGATGGCGGCGGGGTCGCGTGCAGCCGCATAGACCTTGCGGGCACCCCGCGCGAGCAGTTCATTTGCGAATGCGAGGCCGATGCCACGGTTCGCGCCCGTGACAAGCGCCACGGCGTTCTCGATCTTCATTGCGTTCTCCAAAGTGGGTGAGGAAGTGGGTGGGCACCGGCGCGGGCGCGCCGCCCGTCTGCGTGTCGATGGCAGCTATCGCATCTGCACGACGACCTTGCCCTTGGAGCGGCCCTGGGCGAGGTATTCCAGTGCTTGCTTGGCCTGCTCGAAGGGGAACACCTTGTCGATCACGGGCCGGATGCGCTGCGTCTCGAGCAGATTGCCGATCTGGGCGAGTTGATCGCCGTCGGGGCGCGCAAAGAGGAACGAGTAGTCGACGTCCTGCTTCTTTGCCAGGCGCATGATCTTGCGGCTCATCAGCGCGAATACGACCGTCAGGACGAGATTGAGCCGGCGAGCGCGAGCGAACGCGACGTCCAGTGGCCCGACCAGCGAGACGATCTTGCCGTGTGCCTTCAGGATGCCGATGGACTTCTCGATCGAGTCACCCCTGACGGTGCCCAGCGCCGCGTCGTAGCCACGCAGCACGGCCTCGAACTCCTGCCTCTTGTAGTCAACCACCTTGTCGGCGCCCAGGCTGCGGACCAGTTCGACATTGCCGGTGCTGGTGGTCGTGCCCACCTCGGCTCCCAACCACTTGGCCAACTGGATCGCGAAAGTGCCGATACCGCCGGAGCCTGCCGGGATGAACACCTTCTGCCCCGAGCGCAGACCGATGCGCTCTTTCAGCGCCTGCCACGAGGTCAGTCCGACCATCGGGATCGATGCTGCCTGCACGAAGTCCAGGTTGGCCGGCTTCAGTGCGGCATCGCTCTCGGGCACGACCGCGAACTCGGCGATCGAGCCCGTGCCCCGGTCGAAGATGTTGGCGAAGACCGCATCGCCCGGCTTGAAGCGGGTCACCCGGTTGCCGACCTCGATCACCACGCCGGCCAGATCGCTGCCCAGCGTGGCAGGAAGCTGGAACTTCACGACGGCCTTGAAGAGCCCGGTCGGAATCATGTTGTCGATCGGGTTCACGCTCGCCGCGTGGACCTGGACCAGCAGTTCATCGGCCTTGATCGTGGGGCGTGGGACGTCGGCGAACCCGATCTCGGGAGACTTGCCATAGCGTTTGAAGGTGAGTGCTTTCATGGGGGCTCGCATTGCTTCGGTGTGTGCTTCTCGCCGGGGCTTGGCGAGTCGAATGACTCAATGATGATGGTCATAATCTTAAAAGTCAAGACTTTGATGATGAGTATCATCAATGTATAGTTGCAGATATGAAGGTCACCAAGGCACAAGCGCAGGCCAATCGAGCTCACGTCATCGAGACGGCCTCCCAGCTGTTTCGCGAGCACGGGTTCGATGGGGTCGGCGTTGCCGATCTGATGGCGGCAGCGGGCTTCACCCATGGCGGCTTCTACAAGCACTTCGGCTCCAAGGCCGACCTGATGGCGGAGTCGACGGCGTGCGGCATCGCGCAGACCAAGGCGCTGTCCGAAGGGGTGGACGCCTCGACGTTCGTCCGCCACTACCTCTCGCGTGGGCACCGGGACCATCGCGCCACCGGTTGCACGATGGCTGCGCTCGGCGGGGATGCCGCACGGCAACCAGAGTCGGTCCGGGTCGCCTTTGCCGACGGCGTCGAAAAGCTGGTGGAAACGCTGAGCCAGCAGAGCGGCACGTCGACTGCAGCGGACGCCGCGCAGGCGCGAGCCAAGGTTCTCGACGTGTTGACGCACGCGGTGGGCGCCCTCGTCATGTCGCGGGCTTGCCCGGACGATTCACCTCTGGCCGATGAAATCCTTGCCGTGAGCCGGGATGCCATCCTCGAGTCGTTTCGGCCGCGACAGGCGACCAGGGCCACTTCGCGCCGGCGAAGCGCTGGCTGACCTGTCGGACTTTGCGCATCCACGCGAAGCATCCCCGGCCCGCGCGCGAGCACTGTCGCCGAGCCGGCTTGACAGCGTTTTGCTACCCTGAGTGCATGGTGGAACCGACACTGCTTTCGACGCTCGGCAAAGGCGTCTTGACGTTGACGCTGAACCGCCCCGCGAAGCTCAACGCGATCGACAACGCCTTGGCAGTCGCATTGCTCGAAGAACTACAGGCAGCAGCCAACAACCCAGAGGTGCGTGTGATCCGCCTGCGTGGCAATGGGCGGGCCTTTTGCGCGGGGCGCGATATCAGCGCGCCGCCCACCGAGCGGGATCTCGAACTGGTCCAGGGCGTTGCCGTGGCCATCGTGCGCCACCCCAAGCCCGTGGTGGCGGCCGTGCACGGCTGGACCGTGGGCGCAGGGTTCGAGTGGACGATGGACGCCGATGTGGTGGTGGCTGCAGACGATGCGAGGTTCAAGCTGCCCGAAGCGTCGATCGGCGTCTTCGTGACCGGTGGTCTCATGGCTACTCTGCCAGCCATCGCCGGACTGTCGCGGGCCAAGGCCATGATGCTGTTGGGCGAGGAGTTCAGTGCACGTCAGGCTGTCGACTGGGGACTGGCCCACCGGGCGGTACCGACCAATCAACTGGACGAAGTCTCGATGGCTGCGTGCCAACGACTCGCGGCGCTCGATCCGACCGTCGTTGCACACTACAAGCGCGTGCTCAACGCTGTCGGCCTCGACCGATTCGACCGTGCGATCGAGGAGGAATCGAACGCGACTCATGTGCTGGTGAAGGCTCCTCCACTCGGGACCTGAGCGCCGCATCGGCGCGGAGTCGGTGCAGAGTCCCCGCATGCCCCCAGACCTCCAGTGCCGCCCCTGACCAAGGGCTCAGCGCCCGGCCGGCCCCGGGCGTTCGACCACGAGCTCGCGATGAACCAGCACCGCCGAGTTGCGCGGCACCACCGCCAGCCCGCTCGCCTGCAGGCAGGTCCGCGTGAAGGCCGCCCCGAACAGCAGGATCAGCGACGAGTAGTAGACCCACAGCAGCACCAGCACCACCGAGCCGGCGGCGCCGTAGGTCGAGGCCGTCGCGGTGTAGGCGAGGTAGGCCGCGATGGCGTAGCGGCCGATCGAGAACATCACGGCCGTGACGAGCGCGCCCAGGGCCACGTCGCGCCAGCGCAGCACCACGTCGGGCAGCACCTTGAAGATGGCGCCGAACAGCAGCGCCACCACCACCAGCGACACCACCAGCTCAGTGCCGCTGAGCAGCGCTGCCACCGCCGGCACGAACTGGTGGGTGAACTGCAGCGCGGCGCGCAGCACGACGCCGAGCAGCAGCGAGACGAGCAGCACGAAGCCGATCGACAGCACGACGGTCAGCGACAGCAGGCGGTTGCGGATGAAGGTCCGGACGCTGCCGCGGTCCGGCCGCGCCGCGACGCCCCAGATGGTGTTCAGCGAATACTGGATCTGCGCGAAGACGGTGGTGGCCCCCATCAGCAGCGCGCCGATGCCGAGCACCGTCGGCAGCAGGCCCGACTCGCGGATGCGCGAGCGGGCGACGGCCTGCTCCACCGCCACCGCCGCGGGGTGGCCCATCACATCCTGCAGCTGGGCGACGATCTGCCCCTGGGCCGCCTCCTCGCCCAGCACGATGCCGATGACCGCCACGGCGATGATGACGGTCGGTGCCAGCGAGAACAGTGTGTAGAAGGCCAGCGAGCCCGCGTGGCTGAAGGCGTTGCTGTCCAGCCAGAGGCGGCCGGCGTCGAGGGTGATGCGCCACCAGCGCAAGGCGGCTTGCTTCCACATGGGTCAGCTCCGTCCTGTCATCTCCCTCGCCTGCCTCGCGCGGGCGCGGTGGGCCGTCAGGCCGTGGTGCTCTGCGCGATCCCGGCGATGGCCCATTCGCGGCTGCCGTCGGTGGGCTTCACGAGGTGCCAGACCTCGTCGAACGGCGCCGCCGGAGCACCGAGCTCTTCGCGCACCAGGCCGTGGAAGCGCACGCTGACGATCTGGCGCTCGCCTTCCTCGGCAAAGTCGATCACCTGGGCGTCGAGCTGCACCACGTCGGTCTGCTGGGTGGCATCGTGGCGGTCTTGCAGGTCGAGCCGGAAGGTGGCGAACATTTCGGGCGTGGCGAACTGGCGCAGGTCCTCCAGGTTGCCGGCATCGTTGGCGGCCTGCATGCGGATGAAGATCAGCTTGGCGATGCGTTCGAAGGCGGGCGCGTCGAAGCCGGGCGGCAGGCGGCCCAGCGCGACCGCCGATGTCGCAGCCAGGCTCGCCCCGGCCACCCCCGCGGTGGCGCTGCCCGTGCCGTAGGTGGGGGCCTGGCGCTGCGGCGTGGCGGTGCCGGCATGGGGCATGCCCGCCGGCGCCAACCGGGGGCCGCGGTTCGCCGTGGCGGGGCTGAGACGCCGCAGCAGGAAGCGCACGGCGAACACGGCCACCCCGGCCAGCAAGACCATCGTCAGCACATTGCCGAACTCGGCCCCCATGCCCAGGTGGCTCGCCAGCGCGGCCAGGCCGAGGCCAGCCGCCAGGCCGGCGATGGGGCCCATCCACGAGCGCCGCGGCGGGGTCATCGGCGCGGCCGCCGTGCCGGCCGCCGCGGTGCCGGGCGTGGCCGCCGGCTGGGCCGGCGCGGCTTGCGTCGGCTGGGGGGCGGGCGCTTGCCGCCTCATGCCCGAGGTGCGGCCCCCGCCCAGGCGTGCAGCCTCGGCATCGGCGGCCACGAAACTCAGGCCGGCCAGGGCCACGAACAGCGACAACAGGATTCGTTTCACGCGAGCTTTCCTCGTACGGGGAAGCCCATCATATGGGGGCGGGCGCCGCCGAACACAAGCCGGCGGCGCCCGGAGCCCGAATGCCGGCGCGCCCTCAGGCCAGCTTGAACGGCAGCTCGCGCAGCGGCTTGCCGGTCAGCGCCGCGATCGCGTTGGCAAACGCCGGGGCCAGCGGCGGCAGGCCCGGCTCGCCCATGCCGGTCGGTGCGTCGGCGCTGGGCACGGTGTAGACGGCGATCTGCGGCATGTCGGTGATGCGCGGCACGGGGAAGTCGCCGAAGTTGCGCTGCTCGACCACGCCGTCCTTCAACGTGATCGCGGCGCCGGGCAGGCACATCGACAGGCCCATCAGCGCCGCGCCCTGCACCTGCGCCTCGACCGTGCGCGGGTTGACGACGAAGTTGCAGTGCACGCCGGCCGTCACCCGGTGCAGCACCGGCTTGCCGTCCTTCACCGACGCCTCGACGACGTAGGCGACCACCGAGTTGAAGGACTCGTGCACCGCCACGCCCCAGGCCTGGCCAGCCGGCAGCTTCTTCTTGCCGTAGCCGCTCTTGTCGACCGCGAGCTGCAGCGCGGCGCGGTGGCGCGGATGGTTCTCGCCGATCAGCTTCAGGCGGTAGGCCACCGGATCCTGCCTGGTCGTGCGGGCGATCTCGTCGACCAGCGTCTCCATCACGAAGGCGGTGTGGGTCGAGCCCACGCTGCGCCACCACAGCACCGGCACGTTGAGCTTGGGGTGCTGCACCGTCAGCCGCATCGGCAGCTCGTAGGGCTCCTTCATGCCCTCGACCGCGGTGGCGTCGATGCCGTCCTTGACCATCATCGGCTCGAAGGGCGTGCCGGCGAGGATCGATTGCCCGACGATCACGTGGTCCCACGCGGCGACGCGGCCCTCGGCATCGAAACCGATGCGCGCGGTGTGCAGGTGCATCGGGCGGTAGTAGCCGCCCTGGATGTCGTCCTCGCGACTCCACAGCGTGCGGATCGGCGCGTCGATGCCGGCCCCCTTGGCCGCCTTGGCGACCGCACACGCCTCGACGACGTAGTCGCTGGTCGCAATCGCGCGCCGGCCGAAGCCGCCGCCGGCCATCTGCACGTTGACCTTCACGTTCTGCGGCGGCACGCCGAGCACCTTGCTCGCGGCCATGCCGTCCAGCCCGGGCATCTGCGAGCCCATCCACAGCTCGGCGCGGTCGCCCTGCAGCTGCACCGTGCAGTTCAAGGGCTCCATCGGCGCATGCGCCAGGTAGGGGAAGACGAACTCGGCCTCGATGCGGTGCGGCGACCTGGCCTGATCCGCCAGCGCCGACACGTCGGCGTCGAACTTGCGCGGGCCCGGTTGCTTGGCCAGCGCGCGGTACTGATCGAGCTGGCGCGCGCTGTCGACGCGCTCGACGCCGGCCGTGTCCCATTCGAGCTTCAGCGCCTCGCGGGCCTGCTTGGCAGGCCAGTAGCCGTCGGCGACGATCGCCACGCCCTCGCCGCCGCGGTCCACCGGGACGCGCAGCACCGCCTTGACACCCTTGACCGCCTTGGCCGCGCCGTCGTCCACGCTCTTGAGCTTCGCGCCGAACACCGGCGGGCGCGCGACCACCGCGGTCAGCTGGCCGGGCAGGTGCACGTCGATGCCGTAGCCTTGCTGGCCGCTGCTCTTGGCCTTCGCGTCCAGCCGCGTGGTCGCGTGGCCGATCAGGCGGAAGTCCTTCGGGTTCTTCAGCGTCACGTCCGAAGGCACCGGCAGCGCCATCGCGGCCTCGGCCAGCTCGCCGTAGCCGAGCTGCTTGCCGCCCGGGCCGATGACCGCACCGTTGCGCGTGCGCAGCGTGGCGGCATCGGCCTGCCAGCGCGCCGCGGCCGCGGCCACCAGCATGGCCCGCGCGCGGGCGCCGAGCTCGCGGTACTGGGTGTAGCTGTGGGCAATCGAGCCCGAGCCGCCGGTGATGTGCATGCCGAAGACCGGGTCGACGTAGGCCGGGTCGTTGCTGCCATGCTGGCTGCGGACCTTGGACCAGTCGGCATCCAGTTCCTCGGCCAGGATCATCGGCAGCGCGGTCTGCACGCCCTGGCCGAAATCGAGCCGGTTGATCGTGACGGTCACGATGCCGTCGCGGGCAATGTGGACGAAGGCCGAGGGCTGCTGCGTGGGCTTCAGGCCGGCCGGCTTGGCCGCGGCGCCATCCTGCGCCAGCGCGGCCAGCGGGAACGCACCGAGCGCGAAGCCGCTGGCGGCACCGAGCTTGAGGAAGCTTCGCCGGGCGATGCCCGGCGTCTGCCCCGCATCGCGTGAAAGCATGGCCTGCAGCGCCTTGGGCAGTTCGTGGGCGAAGTCTTGTTCGAAGTGCATGGAGGCTCCTTCAGGCCAGGGCCTTGGCGGCGTCGCTCACCGCGGCGCGGATGCGGGCATAGGTGCCGCAGCGGCAGATGTTGCCGGCCATCGCGGCGTCGATCTCGGCTTCGGTCGGCCGCTTGCCCTTGGGCAGGGACTTGAGGAAAGCGGTGGCCGACATGATCTGGCCGCTCTGGCAGTAGCCGCACTGCGCCACGTCGTGCTTGACCCAGGCCGCGTGCACGGCCTGGCCGACCTTGTCGTGGCCGTCGGTGACCGCCTCGATGGTGGTGATCTTCTGGCCGGCCGCGCCCGAGATCGGCGTCACGCAGGAGCGGATGGCCTTGCCGTTCATGTGCACCGTGCAGGCACCGCACTGCGCCGCGCCGCAGCCGAACTTGGTGCCGGTCAGGCCCAGCGTGTCGCGCAGGGCCCAGAGCACCGGGGTCGTGGGGTCGACATCGAGCTGCTGCTCGCGGCCGTTGACGTTCAGGGTGGTCATGCAGTGTCCTCCTTGGTCATGACATTTGAAGCGTTAGCAACAGGCGGCGGCCTGCAGCTCGGGTTGTTGCATCGGGGCGGCGCGCCGGTTCTTGGCCTCGGCCACGCCCATCACCGCCGGCAGCGCCACGCCGTTCTTCAGCGCGAGGATCTCGGCCAGCACGCTGATGGCGATCTCGGGCGGCGTCTTGCTGCCGATGTACAGGCCGATCGGGCCGCGCAGGCGCTCCAGCGCCGGCCGATCAAGGCCGAAATGCTCGGCCAGGCGCGCTCGGCGGGCGCTCTGGTTGCGCCGGCTGCCGATCGCGCCGACGTAGAAGGCCTCGCTGTCCAGCGCCTCGAGCAGCGCGAGGTCATCGAGCTTGGGATCGTGCGTCAGCGCGACCACGCCGCTGCGGCGGTCGGGACGGAAGGCGCGCACCGCGTCGTCGGGCATGTCGGTGACCAGCGTCGCACCCGGCACGTTCCAGGCGCCGCGGTATTCCTCGCGCGGGTCGCACACCGTGACGGCGAAACCGCAGGCGATGGCCGTCGACGCCAGCACCTCGGCGAGCTGGCCGGCGCCGATCAGCAGCAGGCGGTAAGCGGGGCCGAAGGTGTTGGCCAGCTCACCACCGTCGGCACCCAGGTCGACGCGCAGTTCCTCGGGCGCATCGGCTGCGGCCAGCCTCACCCGGCCGTCGGCCAGGCGAACGTGGCGGCGCACCAGCCGGCCTTCATCGAGCATGCGCACGAGCTCGGCCAGGCCGGCGGCGTCGGGCTCGTGCTCGAGCAGCAGCTCCAGCGTGCCGCCGCACGGCAGGCCGAAACGGTGCGCCTCGTCGGCGCTGACGCCATAACTGACGAAAGCCGGCGGGCCCGCCGGCCAGGCCTCGGCGGCCCGGTGGATCAAGTCGTCTTCGATGCAGCCGCCGGAGACCGAGCCGACCACGGCGCCATCCTCGCGCAGGGCCAGGATCGAGCCCACCGGGCGCGGCGACGAGCCCCAGGTGCGCACCACGGTGGCCAGCAGCGCGCGGCGCCCGGCGGCACGCCAGTCGCGCAGGTGGCGCAGCACCGTCACGTCGAGGTTTTCCATGGCGGCGAGTGTCAGTCAGGGGCCCCGGTCGCCGTTAGCCTGATGCTGCGAGTTGTTTGCCTGATCGTCCGGTCATGGCGAGCCAAGGGCAACAAGCGGTTGCCGCTTCGCTAGCATTCACCGCCTGACCCAGGAGAACGGCCATGCTGCAGCGAGTGAACGAGCCCGACCCGGATGCCGGGCGCATGGAGACGGCGCGCCGGGTGGTTGCCGAGGTCATTCGCCGCCGGGCGCCCGATGGCGAGATGCACCGCCCGGCCGCGCTGCCGGCGCTGGCGATGTTTCGCAGCACCGCCGCGTCGGGCCCCGTCTGCGGCGTCTACGAGCCCGGGGTCGCGCTGATCGTGCAAGGCAGCAAGCGGGTGCTGCTGGGCGCCGACACGTTCCTGTACGGCGTCAACGATGTGCTGATCACCTCGCTGAACCTGCCGACCGTCGCGCAGATCCTCGAGGCCAGCCCCGACAAGCCCTACCTGTCGCTGTTCCTGGCGATCGACGTGCACGAGATCGCCCGGCTGATGGTGGACGGCCAGGTGCCGCCGCCACGCGCGCAGACGGCCGAGCGCGCGATGGCCACCGGCCGCGTCACCTGGCCGCTGCTGAGTGCCTTCCAGCGCCTGGTCGAGCTGCTGGACGAGCCGGAGGCCATCCCGGCCGTGGCACCGCTGGTGCAGCGCGAGATCCTCTACCGGCTGCTGGTCAGCGACCAGGGCGACCGGCTGCGGCAGATGGGCTCGGTGGGCAGCCAGAGCCACCAGATCGGGCGGGCGATCGACTGGCTCAAGGCCCATTTCGCGCAGCCGCTGCGCATCGACGAGCTGGCGAGCCAGGTGCGCATGAGCACCTCGACCTTCCACCACCACTTCCGCGCGCTGACGGCGATGAGCCCGCTGCAGTACCAGAAGTGGCTGCGCCTGAACGAGGCGCGGCGCCTGATGCTGGCCGAACGGCTGGACGCCTCGACCGCCGCGTTCCGGGTCGGCTACGAGAGCCCGTCGCAGTTCAGCCGCGAATACAGCCGCCAGTTCGGCGCGCCACCGATGCGCGACATCGCCGGCCTGCGCCAGGAGCAGCGGCCGGGCCCCGCGCGCGTGGCGACGGTCGAGTGAGGCTCACGGCACCTCGACCGTGATCGCCTTGTTCAGGCGCTCGATCACCTCGTCCGGCACCGCCTTGCTGCACAGGATGTGACGCCGTTCGCCGGGCGGCAGGTCGGTGAAGTGAACGACCTTCAGCCCGGCGGCCGGCCCGTCGGTCTGCTCGGCGAGGTAGGTGGCCTCCTCTTCGGCCGCGAACATCAGGTGGGCGCGTTGCGCCGCGACCATGCGCGCCATCGCCTGCGTCTCGGCGCTGGTCACCACCCGCGCCGGGCGGATCTGCGCGAGCATGCCGTCGATCAGCGGGCCGTAGGAAAAACCGTCCTTCACCAGCACGGCGAGGCCCGGGTGGCGCAGCGTCTCGGCCAGGGTCGCCGCGGGCGGCGTGAAATCGGCGCGGGCCAGCGCGACGGTCGGCCGATCGCGGTAGATCGGCTTGGTGAACTTGAACTGCTGGTCGCGCTCGGCGTTGCGGAACCAGCCGACCGCGCAGGCCGGTGTCGGGCTGTCCTTCAGCGTCACCAGCTGGCGCACGGTCGGCAGCTGCACCCAGCGGAACGCGATGCCCGCGCCCTTGAAGGCCTGGGCGGCCGGCGTCGCGGTCAGGCCGACCACGTCCTCGCTGCCGGGTCGCCTCATCACGTACGGCGGCCGCTCGAAGTAGTACAGCTCGATGACCTCGCCCGCCTGCACAAGCGCGCCGGCACACAGCACACTCAGCGCCGCGGCGCGCGTGACGCCACCCACCAAGCAAGGCGTTCCGAAGGAGCCGCCGCCCTTCAAGTGGCGTGCGCGGATCCGGCTTTGCCGGTCCGCTGCGCGAGCCCCCTCGGGGGGCAGCGACCGGAGGGAGCGTGGGGGCCTCATACACCGGGATGCAAGGGCCGCGGCGGCATCAGCAGGCCGCCGGTCTCGCCGGGGATCGCCTCGAAGCCGCCGGCGGCCCAGCGCTCGGCCGCGCGTTCGATCAGCGCGCGGTCGCTGGCGACGAAGTTCCACCACATCACGCGCGGCGGATCCAGCGGCGCGCCGCCGATCACGACCACCCGCGTCGGCAGGGCCGAGCGCAGCACGGCCCCGTCGGGCCCCAGCACGACCGCCATCTCGCCGGCGGGCAGCACCTCGCCCTTGAGCTCGATGCACTCCTCGGGGCTGTAGATCGCCATCTCATCGGCCAGCCGCGGCAGCGTCCACGGCACACCGGCCGGCAGCGCGATGTCGAGGTACAGCATCGGCGACGCGGCGCGCACCGGCGACGCCAGGCCGAAGCCCTCGCCGAGCAGCAGCCGCACCGTCGCGCCATCGATGTCCAGCTGCGGTATCGCCTCGGCCGGCACATGCTGGAAGGCCGGCTCGCCCTGCTCCGCGTCCGGCGGCAGCGCGACCCACAGCTGCAGCCCGTGCAGCCGGCGCGGCCGGCCACGCTGGGCCTCGGGCGTGCGCTCGCTGTGCACGATGCCGCGGCCGGCGGTCATCCAGTTCACGGCGCCGGGGGTGATCTCCTGCACCGTGCCGAGGCTGTCGCGGTGCAGGAAGCCGCCTTCGAACAGGTAGGTGACGGTGGCCAGGCCGATGTGCGGGTGCGGGCCGACATCGGTGTCGGCCTCGGCCGGCAGCGACACCGGTCCGAAGTGGTCGAAGAAGACGAACGGCCCGACCGATCGGCGCGCGGCCACGGGCAGGGCCCGCCGCACCTGCAGCCCACCGGCCAGGTCAGTGACCCGAGGCGTCCAACGTTGCATCCGCGCCTCCTTCTGTCAGTGTGCACCCCATCGGGCGCGCGCAGCGCCGCCCCACCAAGTCGTCTGCGCGGATCCGGCTTTGCCGGTCCGCTGCAGAAGCCCCCTCGGGGGGCAGCCCCCGGAAGGGGGCGTGGGGGCTCACAGTCTGAAACGATAGCCGATCCCCGCCTCGGTGACGAGGTGGCGCGGCATCGACGGGTCGGCCTCGATCTTCTTGCGCAGGTTGGCCATGTGCACCCGGACGTAGTGGGTGTCCTCGGCGTGGCCGGGCCCCCAGACGGCCTGGAGCAGCTGGCGGTGCGTGATCACGCGGTCCGGCTGGGCCGCCAGATGGGTCAGCAGGCGGTATTCGATCGGCGTCAGGTGCACGGCCAAGCCGGCGCGCTCGACGACGCGGCGCGCCAGGTCGATGCGAACTTCGCCGAACGCGACAACCGGCTCGCCGGCGGGCGTCTGCCGTGCATGCCGGCGCAGCTGCGCGCGCACGCGGGCCAGCAGCTCGCCGGCGCCGAAGGGCTTGACGAGGTAGTCGTCGGCACCGGCATCGAGCGCCGTGATCTTGTCGGCCTCGCTCGAGCGCGCCGACAGCACGATGACCGGCATCGCCGACCAGCCACGCAGATCCCGGATGAAGTCGACACCGTCGCCATCGGGCAGGCCGAGGTCGAGCACGACGAGCTCGGGCCGGCGGGTGCCGGCGTCGATCAGCGCCCGCTTGACGCCATCGGCCTCGAACACCTCCAGGCCTTCGGATTCGAGCGCCAGCCGAACGAAGCGGCGGATGTCGGCCTCGTCCTCGACGACCAGCACGCGTGCGGGGGCCGCGCTCACCGCCAGTCCTCCGGGCTCGCTGCGGGCAGCGCCAGCGCCTGGTCGGCCCCGACATCGCTGGGCGGCTCGCCGCGCGGCAGCGTGATGGTGAAGCGCGCTCCCCCACCCGCCGGGCCACCCGGCCGCGTCTGGCCGCGGATCGTGCCGCCATGGGCCTGCAGGATGGCGCGGCAGATGGCCAGCCCGAGGCCCACGCCGGGCGTGGCGCTCTCCTTGCGCCCGCGTTCGAACTTCTCGAAGATCGCCTCCTCGCGCCCGCGCGGCAGGCCCGGGCCATGGTCGTCGACGTCGACGATGACCTCGTCCGCGTCGGCTCTCGCGCTGATCTCGATGGCCGAGCCGGGCGGCGTGTACTTGGCGGCGTTCTCGAGCAGGTTGACCAGCACCCGCTCGATCAGCGCCGCATCGAGGTGCAGCAGCGGCAGGTCGTCGGCGAGCGCCACGTGCACCGGCCGGCCCGCGAGGGCCGGTGCCACCGCCGCCAGCGCGCTGCCCACCACCTCCTCCAGCGGCTGCCATTGCCGGTTCAGCTGCACCGCGCCGGATTCGAGCCGCGCCATGTCGAGCAGGTTGGCCACCAGCGCATTCATGCGCAGTGCCGACTGGCGCATCGCCTGGGCGATCTCCTGTTGCGGCCCGGCCAGCGCCGGGCGTGTCAGCGCGAGCGAATCGGCCAGCCCGACCATCGCCGCCAGCGGCGTGCGCAGGTCGTGCGAGATGGCCGACAGCAGCGAATTGCGCAGCCGCTCGGACTCCATCTGCACGGTCGTCGTCTGCGCCACCTCGATGTAGTGGATGCGCTCGAGCGAGATTGCCATCAGCGAGGCGCAGGTGTCGAGCACGCGGCGCTGCTCGGGGCCCCACAGGCGCGGGTCGGCCGGCTCGATCGCGAGCACGCCGCGCAGCCGCATCGGTGCCTTCAGCGGCAGCACCAGGCAGGCGCTGGCGGGCAGCGTATCGGTGCCGCGCCCGGCAGCCTCGCCGCGGTCGTAGGCCCATTGCGCGACGCCCATGTCGACCGCCGCCGTACCGCCGGCGGCCGGCTGCAGGCGGTCCTGCCCATCGGCCACCAGCAACGCGCTCTTGGTGCCGAACTCGGCCTCGAGGAAACGCGCGCCGATTTCGGCCACCTGATCGCTCACCAGGGCGCCGGAGAGATCGCGCGACATCTCGTACAGGCCCCGCACCCGATGCTCGCGCTGCGTGGCCGCTTCGGCCTGCACCTTCAGCCCGGCGGTGAGCTGGCCGACGACCAGCGCAACCACCAGCATCACGGCAAACGTGACCAGGTACTGCGCGTCGCTGACGGCGAAGGTGAAGCGCGGCGGGACGAAGAAGAAGTCGAACAGCGCGACGCCGAAGAACGCCGCCGCCACCGCCGGCCCGCGCCCCCACAGCAGCGCGACGCCGATCACCGCGAGCAGGAACAGCATCACGATGTTGGTCAGCTCCAGCACGCCCAGCAAGGGCGTGGCGGCCAGGGCGATCGCCGAGCAGACTGCCAGCGCCGCCGCGTAGCCGCGCCAGGCGCCGGCGGCCAGCGCGGGCGGCGGCTCGGCGGCCGGGCCCGGCCTTGCCGCACCCGCCGGCGGCAAGGCGACCTGCAACACGTCCAGGTCGCCCGCCTGCGTGGCCACCATGTCGGCCAGCGACCGCTGCCAAGGCCAGCGCAGCGGCCGCTCGCGCCGGCCCACCACCAGCCGCGCGAGGTTGTGCTCGCGCGCGTAGCGCACGAGCGCCGGCGCCGCGTCGGGCGCAGCCAGCGTCGCGGTGGTCGCGCCCAGCTCCTGCGCGAGCTTGAGCACCCGCAGCACATGCTGGCGCTCGGCCTCGCCCACGCGCTGCAGTGCCGGCGTCTCGACGTGCACCGCGTGCCAGCTCACATCGAGCTGCGCGGCCAGGCGGGCGCAGCTGCGCACCACCTTCTCGCCGTGCTCGCCCGGGCCCACGCAGGCCAGCAGCGCCTCGCGGTTCGGCCACACGGGTGCGACCGCACTCTGGCGCCGGTAGGCCTGCATCTCGTCGTCGACGCGGTCGGCGGTGCGGCGCAGCGCCAACTCGCGCAGGGCGAGCAAATTGCCCTTGCGGAAGAAGTTCTTCGTCGCACGCTCCGCCTGGTGCGCGATGTAGACCTTGCCAGCCGCCAGGCGCTGCAGCAGCTCGTCGGGCGGCAGGTCGACCACGACGACCTCGTCGGCCTCGTCGAAGATCCGGTCGGGCACCGTCTCCCAGACGCGGATGCCGGTGATGCCGCTGACGATGTCGTTCAGGCTCTCCAGGTGCTGCACGTTCATCGTCGACCAGACGTCGATGCCGGCGTCGAGCAGCTCCTCGACGTCCTGCCAGCGCTTGGGGTGGCGCGAGCCCGGCGCATTGCTGTGCGCCAGCTCGTCGAGCAGCACCAGCGCACCGGCGTGGCCGGCGGCCCAGGCCAGCGCAGCGTCGAGGTCGAACTCCTGCAGCGTGCGCTCGCGGTAGGGCACCGCCTTGCGCGGCAGCAGCGGCAGGTCGCGCAGCATCGCCTCGGTGTCGCTGCGGCCATGCGTCTCGACCAGGCCGACGATCAACGCCGCCCCCTGGGCCTTCGCCGCGCGCGCGGCGAGCAGCATCGCGTAGGTCTTGCCGACACCGGCCGAGGCACCGAAGAAGATCTTCAGCTTGCCGCGCCGGGCGCGTGCCTCCTCGGCCTGCACACGTTGCAGCAGGGCGTCGGGGTCGGGGCGCTGGTCGGTCATAGCCAGCCGGCGCGGCGGAAGCGCCACCACAGCAGCCCGGCGGCACCGGCGATCAGGCCCAGCGCCATCGGGTAGCCGTAGTGCCACTTCAGCTCGGGCATGCCCTCGAAGTTCATGCCCCAGATGCCGGCCAGCGCAGTGGAGACGGCAAAGATCGCCGCCCAGGCCGCCAGCCGCTTGGTGGTTTCGCTCTCCTCGATCGTCACCATCGACAGGTTGACCTGGATCGCCGTGCCGATGGTGTCGCGGATCGCGTCGATCGAGCCGTTGATGCGCACGAGGTGGTCGTGCACGTCGCGGAAGTACTCCTGGGTCGACACGCACACGGCGGGCACGCGGCCGCCGTGCAGCTTCGAAGCCACCTCGAGCAACGGCGCCACCGCATGGCGAAGCACGGTCGCGCGGCGCTTGAGCGCATACAGGCGCTCGATGTTCCAGCGCGCCGCACCACGGTCGAAGATCTGCGTCTCGATCTCGTCCAGGTCGGTCTCGATCGCATCGAGCAACGGGAAGTAGCGGTCGACCACCGCGTCCATCAGCGCATAGAAGACGAAACCCGCGCCATGGCGCAGCAGGTGCGGCTCGCGCTCGCAGCGCTCGCGCACGCCAAGGAAGTGTTGGGCGCTGCGGTTGCGTACCGACAGAACGAAGTTCGCGCCGACGAAGACATCGACCTCACCCACATGCAGCTCGCCGCGCTCGACCTCGAGCAGCTGCATCACGAGGAACAGCGTGCCGCCGAACTCTTCCAGCTTGGGCCGCTGGTGGCCATGGCGCGCGTCCTCGACCGCCAGATCGTGCAAGCCGAACTCGACCTGCATCTGCGCCAGCTCGTCGTCGGTGGCATCGCGCAGCGCGACCCAGACGAAGCAGCCCGGGCGCCCGAGGTAGTCGCTGATCTCCTCGGCGCTCAGATCGGCAAGCTTGCGGCCATCTTCATAGGCGACACAGTTGATCAGCATGGCGGGGTGCGGGACTTGGTGTTCAATCTTCGCACGCCCCCTGGCCTACCGGGGCCTCGCCGGCAGCGCGTCCAGCGCGAGGTTCAGCTTCAACACGTTGACGCGGGGCGTGCCGAGAAAGCCCAGCCAGGCCGGTTCGCTGTGTTGCTCGATCAGCGCGCGCACGTCGGCATCGGGCAGGCCACGGGCACGGGCCACGCGGGCAGCCTGGTAATCGGCCGCGGCGCGGCTGATGTGCGGGTCCAGCCCGCTGCCCGAGGCCGTGACGAGGTCCACCGGCACCGCCGCCGTGTTGCCCGGGTCGGCGGCGCGCAGGGCCTCGATCCTGGCCTTGACCGCGTCGTGCAGCGCCGGGTTGCTCGGGCCCAGGTTGCTGCCGGTCGAGGCACCACCGTTGTAGGCCATCGGGCCGGTGGCCGAGGGCCGGCTCCAGAAGTGCCCGGGGGCGCTGAATGCCTGGCCGATCAGCGTCGAGCCGACGACGCGGCCGCTGGCATCCTTCACCAGGCTGCCGTTGGCCTGCTCGGGAAAGACCGCCTGGGCCACGCCGGTGGTCAACAGCGGGTAGGCCAGGCCGGTCAGGAGCGACAGCGCGATGAACAGCGTCAGCGCGGGCCGCAGCAGGCCCTCGGCCGGTTGGGCTTCCAGGTGGGTGGCTTGAACTTGCATGGTGTGACTCCGTTGTCGCTTCAGCTCAGGCCAAGGGCGACCAGCAGCCAGTCGATCAGCTTGATGCCGATGAAGGGCACGATGACGCCGCCGAGGCCGTAGATCAGCAGATTGCGCCGCAGCAGCAGCGCGGCACCGACCGCGCGGTAGGGCACGCCCTTGAGCGCCAGGGGGATCAGCGCGACGATGATCAGCGCGTTGAAGATCACCGCCGACAGGATGGCCGAGCTCGGGCTCGCCAGCCGCATCACGTTCAGCGCCTCGAGCTGCGGGTAAGTGGTGACGAAGGCCGCCGGGATGATCGCGAAGTACTTGGCGATGTCGTTGGCGATCGAGAAGGTGGTCAGCGAGCCGCGCGTCATCAGCATCTGCTTGCCGGTCTCGACGATCTCGATCAGCTTGGTGGGGTTCGAATCGAGGTCGACCATGTTGCCGGCCTCTTTCGCCGCCTGCGTGCCGGTGTTCATCGCCACCGCCACGTCGGCCTGGGCCAGTGCCGGCGCGTCGTTGGTGCCGTCGCCGGTCATCGCGACCAGCCGGCCTGCGCCCTGATGCTCGCGGATCAGCTTCAGCTTGGCCTCGGGCGTGGCCTCGGCGAGGAAATCGTCGACGCCGGCCTCGGCCGCGATCGCCGCAGCGGTCAGCCGGTTGTCGCCGGTCACCATCACCGTCTTGATGCCCATGCGGCGCAGCTCGGCGAAGCGCTCCTTGATGCCGCCCTTGACGATGTCCTTCAGCTCGATCACGCCCAGCACACGGACCTGCCAGGGGCCGCCTTCGCGCCCCGTGCCGTCGCAGACCACCAGCGGTGTGCTGCCGCGGCGGGCCACGTCGTCGACCTGCGTCTGCAGCGCGAGCGGGAAGCTGCCGCCCAGCGCCTCGACGTGCTTGCGCACCGCATCGGCCGCGCCCTTGCGCACCTGGCGCCCCGGGTGGGTCCCGTCTTGCAGATCCACCCCGCTCATGCGGGTCTGCGCCGTGAAGTGCACGAAGTGAGCGCCGAGCGCCGCGACATCGCGCTCGCGCAGCTTGAACTTCTGCTTGGCCAGCACGACGATGCTGCGCCCCTCGGGCGTCTCGTCGGCCAGCGAAGCAAGCTGAGCCGCGTCGGCGAGCTCGGCCTCCTTCACGCCCGGCGCGGGCAGGAAGGCCGAGGCCTGGCGGTTGCCCAGCGTGATGGTGCCGGTCTTGTCCAGCAGCAGCACGTCGACATCGCCGGCGGCCTCGACCGCACGGCCCGAGGTCGCGATCACGTTGGCCTGCATCATGCGGCTCATGCCGGCCACGCCGATGGCCGACAGCAGGCCGGCGATCGTGGTCGGGATCAGGCACACCAGCAGCGCGATCAGCACCAGCAGGCTGACCGGCTGGCCGGCACCCGTGGCCTCGACGCTGAACTGCGAGAACGGCAGCAAGGTGACGACCACGCCGAGGAAGACGATGGTCAGCGCCACCAGCAGGATGGTCAGCGCGATCTCGTTCGGCGTCTTCTGGCGCTTGGCGTTCTCGACCATCGCGATCATCCGGTCGACGAAGGTCTCGCCGGGGTTGACCGTGACACGGGCGATGACCCAGTCCGACAGCACGCGCGTGCCGCCAGTCACGGCCGAGAAGTCGCCGCCGGACTCGCGGATCACCGGCGCCGATTCGCCGGTGATCGCGCTCTCGTCGACCGAGGCGACGCCCTCGACCACCTCGCCGTCGGCGGGAACGACGTCACCCGCCTCGATCAGAACGATGTCGCCCTTGCGCAGGCTGTCGGCCTCGGTCGGGTGCCACTTCATCGTGGTGCGCGAGACGCCGGCCGTGAACGCGCCCTCGAGCTTCTTGGCCCAGGTCTTCTTCTTGAGCCCGCGCAGCGAGGCCGCTTGGGCCTTGCTGCGCCCTTCCGCCAGCGCCTCGGCGAAGTTGGCGAACAGCACGGTGAACCACAGCCACAGCGCGACGCCGATCGTGAAGCCGCCGGGTTGCTGCGCCGCCAGCAGCGTGGTGAACGCGCTGCCGACGAAAACCACGAACATCACCGGGTTGCGCCACTGGACGCGCGGATCCAGCTTCTTGAACGAATCGACCAGCGCCGGGCGCACCAGCATCGGGTCGAACAGGGGGAGTGTCTTCTTGCTCATGTGATCACTTCCAGAGCATCAGGTGCTCGACCACCGGGCCCAGCGCCAGCGCGGGAACGTAGTTCAGCAGGCCGACCAGCAGCACGGTGCCGATCAGCAGCGTGATGAACAGCGGGCCGTGGGTGGGCAGCGTGCCCGCGGTGACAGCCAGGCGCTTCTTCGCCGCCAGCGAGCCGGCGATGGCCAGCACGGGCACGATCACGCCGAAGCGGCCGAACCACATCGCGATGGCGAGCAGCACGTTGTAGAAGGGCGTGTTGGCCCCCAGGCCGCCGAAGGCGCTGCCGTTGTTGTTGGCGGCCGAGGACAGCGCGTACAACACCTCGCTGAAGCCATGCGCCCCGGGGTTGAAGATGGTCGCCCGGCCGTCCGCGCTCATCACCGCGATCGCTGTACCCACGAGCACCAGCAGCGGTGTCACGAGGATGGCGATCGAGACCATCTTCATCTCGTAGGCCTCGATCTTCTTGCCCAGGTACTCGGGCGTGCGGCCGATCATCAGGCCGGCGATGAAGACGGCCATGATCGCGAACACCAGCATGCCGTACAGGCCGGCGCCGACGCCGCCGAACACCACCTCGCCGAGTTGGATCAGCACCAGCGGCACCGCGCCACCGAGCGGCGTGAACGAGTCGTGCATGCCGTTGACCGCACCGCAGGAAGCGGCGGTGGTGATGGCCGCGAACAGGCCCGTGGCGCCGATGCCGAAGCGGGCCTCCTTGCCTTCCATGTTGCCGCCCGGCTGGGTGGCGCTCGCCGCCTGGTCGGCACCGAGCGAGGCCAGCACCGGGTTGCCCTGCTGCTCGAAGCTCATCGCGGCCATCGCCATCACGACGAACATGACCGCCATCGCGGCGATCACCGCGAGGCCTTGGCGCTGGTCGCCGACCATGCGGCCGAAGACGAAGCACAGCGCGGCCGGGATCGCGAAGATGCCGAGCATCTGCAGGAAGTTCGCCAGTGGCGTCGGGTTCTCGTACGGATGCGCCGAGTTGGCGTTCAGAATGCCGCCACCGTTGGTGCCGACCATCTTGATCGCGAGCTGCGAGGCCAGCGGGGCCATCGCCAGCGTCTGCGTGTCGCCGCGCTTGTCCTCCATCACCGGCTGGCCCTGGCCGTCCTTCAGCGCCTGGCCGTCGGCGCCGAGCCTGGGCTCCTGCCAGGCCTGCGTCTCGACGGTCCTGGCCTCGACGTAGGCGCCCAGGCTCTGGATCGCGCCCTGCTGGACCAGCACCAGCGCGAAGACGAACGAGATCGGCAGCAGGATCCACAGCGTCGCCCGGGTCAGGTCGGCCCAGACGTTGCCGATGGCCGAGGCGCTGTGGCGCGCGAAGCCGCGCACCAGCGCGATGACGACGACGATGCCGGTGGCGGCCGAGAGGAAGTTCTGCACCGCCAGGCCCAGCATCTGGGTCAGGTTGCTCATCGTCGTCTCGCCGCCGTAGCCCTGCCAGTTGGTGTTGGTGACGAAGCTGATCGCCGTGTTGAACGACGAGTCGGGCGTCACCGGGCCCATGCCCTGCGGGTTGAACGGGAGCATGCCTTGCAGGCGCTGCAGCGCATAGACCGCCAGCACGCCCAGCCCGTTGAAGATCAGCAGGCCGATCGTGTAGCGCAGCCAGCCCGATTCATGCTCGGGCTTGACGCCGGCCAGCCGATACAGCGGCGCCTCGATCTTCTTGCCGAGCTCGAAGCGGCCGGCCATCACCTTGTCGATCCACGTGGCCAGTGGCCAGGCGATCAGCGCCAGCACCACGAGATAGGCGACCAGCAGGCTCCAGGAGGACGCGGTCATCAGGAAAAGTCCTCCGGCCGCAGCAGCGCGGCAACGAGGTAGACGAACAGCCCGGCCGCCAGCACGGCGGCGATCACGGTCAGCGCGCTCATGACGGCTTGCGTGCGTGCATCAGGTGCGCGCAGCCCTTGGCCAGCCCGAACACGACGAACCAGAAAGCTGTCGCCAGGCACAGATAGATCAGATCCATGAGACCTCCTCGTCACAGTGGGAGGGATCGTACGAAGCACGGTGTCAAGTTGGCCGCAAGACTGGCCCGCGTGGCATCAAGAACGCATCAAGACACCGCTGGCGGTGGCCTGCCAGAGGCTGTTCCGTAAAGAGTCTTCACACCAGCCTCCACGCCGATGCGAGAATCTTCGCCTCGCGCCCCGTCACCACTCGCGCCACGCCCGCCGTGCCCAACATCACCCTCGCCCGCCGCCAGAACGCACTGGCGCTGTTCCAGCAGTTCGCCGAAGGCCGCATGCGCGCCGGCGAGCCGCCCAAGGGCCTGGAGCAGGCGTTTGCGCGGGCCCTGCAGGTCAGCCCCAGCATGTGGAGCCAGATCAAGTCGAGCCGCCCGATCGGCGACAAGCTGGCGCGGCAGATCGAGGCCGCCTGCGGCCTGCCGCGCGGCTGGCTGGACGACGAGCACGACACGCCCGGGCTGTCGCCCGCCGAATCGCAGTTCCTGGAGCTGGCTTTGCAGGCCTGGCGCGGCAGCAACGCGAACGGACGCCGGGCGCTGAAGTCGATGCTGAAACAGGCGCTCCAGGCGGCGCCGGCCAGCGCCGCCTGAGGCCCGCCGCCGGCTGACCCTGGTCGATTGCCACCGCGGGTGGCCGCTGATACCCTCATCTCGCGTTGGCGGCCCCCAGCAGTTCGGCGGCCGGGCGCAGGAGGTCGCATGCCGCTGGTCCGCCCTCGCCGTTCTGACGCCATTCCGGGTGCCGCTCGGGGTGCCGTCCTGGGTGCGGCCCTGTGCGCGCTGCAGCTGTCCGCGGCGAACGCCGGCGCCGCCGCCCCCGACCCGGGCATGCTGCAGCGTGCGGGCGAGATCGTCGCCCGCTACTCGGCCGCCGCGCCGGCCTGGGACGGGCCGTCGAGCGGGCCGCCGGGCCTGTCGGGCAAGACCCTGGTGGTGGTGGCCGACAACCTGCGCAACGGCGGTGTGATCGGCGTCGCGCAGGGCGTGCGCGAAGCCGCTCGCGAGCTGGGCTGGAAGGTCAAGCTGATCAACGCCTTCGGCCAGGATGGGGGCCGCGCTGCCGCGCTGGCCGCGGCCGTGGCGGCCCGGCCCGATGCCGTGGTGCTGGCGGGCCTGCCGGCGCAGCGCTTTCAGGCGGATCTCGCACCCTTCGCGGCCGGCGGCATCCCGGTGGTGGGCTGGCACGCCGGGCCCGAGCTCGGGGCGATTCCCGACACCCCGGTGGCGATGAACATCACCACCGAGCCGCTGGACGTGGCCCGCGCCGCCGCCAGCGTGGCGATCGTCGACGGCCAGGGCCGCGCCGGCGTGGTGATCTTCAGCGACTCGCGCATCGGCATCGCGTGGGCCAAGGCCCAGGCGATGGCCGAGGTGGTGCAGCAATGCGCGACCTGCCGCGTGCTCGAGGTGGTCGACCTGCCGCTGGCCTCGCCGGCCGAGCAGGTGGCCGCGGCCGGCCGGGCGCTGCTGGCCCGCCACGGGGCCGGGTGGACCCATGCGCTGGCGATCAACGACCTGTACTTCGACCACCTGGCGCCGATGTTCGCTGCGCTGCCCGAGGGCGCGCCGACGCCGTCGCTGGTGTCGGCCGGCGACGGCAGCGCCTCGGCCTTCATGCGCATCCGCGCCGGGTTGTTCCAGACCGCCACCGTGGCCGAGCCGCTGCTGATGCAGGGCTGGCAGGCGGTCGACGAAGTCAACCGGCTGCTCTCGCACCAGCCGCCCAGCCTGTACTTCGGGCGCCCGCGCCTGTTCACCGCCGCGAACCTGAACACCGATGGCGGGCCACGCCTGCGCTTCGACCCCGACAACGGCTACCGCGACGCCTACCGCCGCATCTGGCGCGGCGGGCGGGGGGCGCCATGAACACGCAGCGCGAGGCCGCCGAGCCGGGGCACAGCGGGCCCGGCTCGCTCAAGCGGCAGTTGGCGCAGAGCCTGCTGACCCTGCTGCTGCTGTTCGTGCTGATCTGCGCCGGCAGCCTGGTCGGGATCCACACGATCGAGCGCAACTTCCGCCGGCTGACCGACGAGCGCCTGGTCTTCGTGCAGGCCGCGCAGTCGCTGTCCTTGCAGGCCATGCGGCTGCAGGTCGACAGCGCCATCCTGCGGACCGCGCTGGACCCCCAGGAGTTGCAGGCCGCCTTCGCGCGCATCGAGGAAGGCCAGGGCGTGGTGGCCGAGCTGACGGTGCGGCTGGCCGCCAGCGACGACGCCGGCGTGCTGGACCTGCATAGCGCCAGCGACATGCTGCGCGCGGCGGCCTCCATCGCCGTGCAGCTGCGCCGGCGCCAGCTGCAGGGCGGGCAGGCCGACGCACCTCCCGCCGGCAACGGCAGCGGCGCCGATTCGGCGCGCTGGCGCGCCACCAGCGACGAGCTCAACCGCGCCACGATCGCCCTGGTGGAGGCGGCCCACCAGCAGGCGCAATGGCACACCCAGCGCTTCGGCGAGGCGATGGCCCGCCAGGCCCGGGCCTTGCGCGAGCAGGAGATCTGGTTCGCCGGACTGGCCCTGGCCACGCTGCTCGCCGGCGCGCTGATCGGCTACCTGTTCCTCGGCCGCCGCATCGTCAGGCGCCTGCTGATCGTCAGCCGGGCCTTGCAGAAATCGCCGGCGGACGCGCCCCGGCTGCCGCTGCCGGTGCACGGGCGCGACGAGATCGCCACGATGGCGCGCCGCGTCGAGAGCTTCCTCGGCGACCAGCAGGCCCTGATCGCGACGCGCCAGGCGCTGGAGGGCGAGCGCCTGCGGCTGGCCGCCATCATCGAGAACACGGCCGATGCGATCGTCGTCGCGCGCGACGATGCGGTGATCCAGGTGAACCCGGCCGCCGAGACGCTGTTCGGCCGGCCGCGCAGCGCGCTGGTGGGCTGCACGGTGGAAAGCCTGGTGCCCGGCCTGTCGCACTCGCCGGCACTGCGCAGCGGCATCACCGAAGAGCGGCAGGCGCTGACCAGCCACGGCGAGCTGCCGGTCGAGGTGTCGCACAGCGCGCTGTTGGCCAGCGGCGAGGCGCTGCGCGTGCTGGTGCTGCGCGACGCGACCATCCACCACCAGGCCGAGGCCTACCTGCGCAGCGCACGCGACGCGGCCGAGCAGGCGCGGCAGAGCCAGTCGCGTTTCCTGACCCATGTGACGCACGAGCTGCGCACGCCGCTGAACGGCGTGCTCGGCTTCGCCCAGATGCTGCAGCTCGACGAGACGCTGGCGCCCGCCCAGCGCCGCCATGTCGACAACATTGCGCGCTCCGGGAAGCACCTGCTGGAGCTGATCGAGGACCTGCTCGACCTGGCCCGCATCGAGGCCGGCCGGTTCGAGCTGGCGCCGCAGCGCGTGGTGCTGCGCGAGGCGATCGACGGCGTGATGGAAATGATCGCGCTGCGCGCGCGGGACCAAGGCGTGCAGCTGGAACAGGCCATCGCCCCTGGCACGCCCGACACCCTCGTGTGCGACCCGCGGCGCCTGCGCCAGGTGCTGATCAACCTGCTGGGCAACGCGGTGAAGTTCGCGCCCGGCGAGCAGGTGCGGCTGCAGGTGAGCAGCAGCTCGAACGACGGCCGCGAGGCGGTGCGCTTCGAGGTCAGCGACACCGGGCGCGGCATCGCGCCGGAGCACCAGGAGCGCATCTTCCAGCCCTTCGAGCAGGCCGGCGATGCGAAGGGCCACGTTGCCGGCACCGGCCTGGGCCTGGCCATCACCCGCGAGCTGGTCGCGCTGATGGGCGGCCGGCTCGGCCTGCGCAGCGGCGTGGGCCGCGGCAGCGTGTTCTGGTTCGAGCTGCCGGTCGCCGCCGCGCCGACCACCGGGAAGGCGCCGGCGCGGCCGGTGCGCTGATCCCCCTACCGCTGCGCTGGCGGCGCCGGCCGGGCCGGCGTAGCATTTCCAGGCACACCGAGGCGCCGCCCACTCTGGCGCGGCGAGGCGCCATGGACGATGACGACGACTATGCGCAAGCGCGTGCCAGCATGCTGGCCGAGATCACCGCGCTGGTGATCTTCAACTGCGGCCGCCTGGGCAAGGCGGCGCTGAATCGGCGCGTCCTGGAAGCCCTGGGCGAGGTGCCGCGGCACGCCTTCGTGCCGGCCGAGTTGCAGGCCTGCGCCTATGCCGACACCCCGCTGCCGATCGGCTGCGGCAAGACGATCTCGCAGCCCTTCATCGTCGCGGTGATGACCGACCTGCTCGACCCGCGCCCCAGCGACCGGGTGCTCGACATCGGCACCGGCCTGGGCTACCAGACGGCCATCCTCTCGCGCCTGGCCAAGCACGTCTACAGCGTCGAGCTGATCGAGGCGCTGGCGCTGGCCGCGCGGATGCGCCTGGCGCGGCTGGGCTGCACCAACGTCACGCTGCGGGTGGCCAACGGGCGCCAGGGCTGGCCCGAGCAGGCGCCGTTCGACAAGATCATCGTCAGCGCCGCGCCGCAGGAGGTGCCGCCCGCGCTGATCGACCAGCTCGCCCCTGGCGGCCGCATGGTCTTGCCGGCCGGCCCGCCGGACCACCAGCAGCTGCTGGTGCTCGACAAGGCGGCCGACGGCTCGGTGTCACAGCGCAAGGTCTTTGCCGTGCGCTTCTCGGTGCTCGAAGACACCGCCCCACGCTGACTCAGGGAGACCCCATGGACATCAGCCCACCCGTGCGGGCCGCACCGCGCCTGCGCCAGATCGCCGAGCTGCCCGGCCCGCGCGGCCTGCCTTGGCTGGGCAATGCGCTGCAGATCGAGCGCGAGCGTCTGCACCAGCAGGCCGAGGCCTGGGCCGAGGAATACGGCGAGGTCTACCGCTTCGCGCTGGGCGAGCGGCAGCTCGTCGTGCTGTCCAACCCCGAGGTGGTTGCCGCCGTGCTGCGCGACCGGCCCGACGGGTTCGCGCGCAGCACGCGCCTGGGGGACATCGCCCGTGAGTTCGGCTTCGACGGCGTGTTCACCGCCAACGGCCAGGCGTGGCGCCGCCAGCGGCCGATGGTGATGGCCGGGCTGGACCCGGCCCACATCAAGGCCTTCTTCCCGACGCTGGTGCGCGTGACCGAGCGCCTGATGGGCCGCTGGACGCGCGCCGCCGCGGCGGGGCAGGCCATCGACCTGCAGGGCGACCTGATGCGCTACACGGTCGACGTGACCGCGGGCCTGGCCTTCGGCACCGACATCAACACCGTCGAATCGGGCCAGGAGGTGATCCAGCAGCACCTCGACAAGATCCTGCCGGCGCTGTTTCGCCGGCTGGTGGCGCCGTTCCCCTACTGGCGCTGGGTGACGCTGCCGCAGGAGCGCGCCCTCGCCGGCCACCTGGCCGCTCTGCACACGGCCGTGCGCGGCTTCATCGACGCGGCGCGCGGCCGCCTGGCCGGACAGCCGGGCCTGCGCGAGCGGCCCCGCAACCTGATCGAGGCGATGCTCGTCGAGCGCGAGCGCGAGGGCAGCGCGCTGACCGATGCCGATGTGGTGGGCAACGTGCTGACGATGCTGCTGGCCGGCGAAGACACCACCGCCAACACGCTGGCCTGGCTGATCTGGCTGCTCAACGAGAACCCGACCGTCATCCTGCGCGCCGGCGCCGAGGTGCAGGCGGTGCTCGACGGCGGCACCCACCCGACGCAGTACGAGCAACTCGCCCGCTTCGACTACCTCGAGGCCTGCATCCACGAGACCATGCGCCTGAAGCCGGTGGCGCCGATCATGATCCTGCAGGCCGCGCAAGACCGCGAGCTGGCCGGCGTGGCCATCCCGGGCGGCACCCTGGTGATGTGCCTGATGCGCCCGGGCGCGGTCGCCGAGGCGAACTTCCCCGACGCGAAGGCCTTTCGGCCAGAGCGCTGGTTGGCGGGCGGCGGCCCGGCGCAGGCCGCGAGCTCCGCCAGGCGCGTGGCCATGCCCTTCGGCGCCGGCCCGCGCATCTGCCCGGGGCGCTACCTCGCGATGGCCGAGATGAAGATGGTCGCCGCGATGCTGCTCGCGTCGTTCCGCATCGATGCGGTCGACGCCCCCGGCGGCAAGGTGGCCGAAGAGCGCCTGGCCTTCACGATGTCGCCGGTGGGCTTGCGGATGCGCCTGGGGAAGTGAAGCTCACGGCTTGAGGTCGACCACCACTTCGCCGGAAACCGGGTCGGTCACGCCCAGGCCGCCGCCCAGGTCCTCCAGATCGTCACGGAAGGTGTCGAGCAAGCCGATCATCTTCGGTCGCGCGGCGACGATCGAATCGAACGAATCCCACTCGCCGACCATGCAGTAGGCACGCTCGCCGGTCTTCACCAGCGAGCCGCGCACAAAGCCCTTGAAGGTCGGGTCGGCCCGGCGGTGGGCCTCGATGAATGCCTCTTCGCGGCCCGGCTTGACACGGAACCGCACGACGTTGAACGCAGCTGCTGGCATGGCCACTCCTTTCGAGACGAGTCAAAGCGGCAGGAACTCTCGCCGCCAACGTTCGTCGACGGCGAGTCACCGCTCTTACGCCGATCGGGCGTGGCGGTCAATGCCGCGATCCGCAGGGTCGCGGCCCACCTCCCCTGGCGGTTCAGGGGGAGTAGTGGCCGCCTTGCCGGTGGCGCACAACAGGAGTAAAACCAACCTCAACGGTTGCATTCTTTCTTGCTCGCATCTTGGCAAGGGGGTGGTATGCGCAGGCTCACATGCCCGCTGCGAACCGAGCGACCCCGCATCGTCAGCGCGGTGCCGGGTCACCCGCAAAACGCTCCCTCACGCGGGGGCCGGTGCACTGTTGCGGCCGGGCTCCTCGACCTTGTCCTTGTCGGATCCTCTCCCGCCCTGCCCGGCCGCTGACGCGGCCGTTTTGCGTTCTTGGAGGTAACCATGGAACTGCGACTTCGCTTGCACCACTGGGAGGGCCGCTCGCCCGACCTGACGGCCGCCGCGGTGGCCGGCTTCGCGGCCGGCGCGGTGTTGATGGTGCTCGAGCTGGCCTGGGCCGCCGTGTTCCGCAGCGATGCGCTGTGGCGCATCCCGCAGCTGGTGGCGGCGCTGACGCTGGGGCCGTACACGACCCTGCATGCGCCGGCCCATGTGTTCGACCCGACGATCGTCGGCGTGGCGCTGCTCACGCACTACGCGCTGGGCATTGGCTTCGGCATCGTGCTGGGCGCGGTGATCGCCGGCTACCACTATGACAACGACGATGGCGGCGGCGTCTCGCTGCCGGTCATCGGCGCGCTGTTCGGCGCGGCGCTTTACGTCGTGAACTTCTATGGCCTGACCGAAGCCTGGGGCTGGTTCACCGAGATGCGCGCCTGGGGCACCTTCGTCGCGCACCTGGTGTTCGGCGTCACCGCGGCCGTGCTGTACGGCAGGCTCGCGCACGCCCGCCAGCGGCGGCACGCCGCGCGAAGCTGAACGGCGCCGGCGCCTGCCCACCGAGGCGCCGGCCGGACCCGCACGACCAGGAGGCCGAAGCCATGGGCGTTGCCATCGCGTTGCTGCTGATCGTCGTCGCCAGCGTCGTCTTCCACTGGCTGACGCCGTGGTGGCAGACGCCGCTCGCGTCGAACTGGAACCAGATGGACCAGACGCTGTCGATCACGATGGCGGTGACCGGCGCGTTCTTCATCGTCATCATGCTGTTCGTGGCCTACACGGTGTGGCGCTTCAAGCATCGACCGGGCAGCCAGCGCGCGGCCTACCAGCCCGACAACCGCAAGCTCGAGCACTGGCTGGTCGGCATCACCTCGGTGGGCATCGTCGCGCTGCTGGCGCCGGGGCTGAAGGTGTATGCCGACTACGTGCGCCCGCCGGCCGCCGCGATGCAGTTCGAGGTGCTGGGCCAGCAGTGGCAGTGGCGCTACCGCTTCGCGGGAGACGACGGCAAGCTCGGCGGCAGCGACGCGCGCTTTTTCAGCGCCGCCAACCCGTTCGCGCTCGACCCGGCCGATGCCGCCGGCCAGGACGACGTGATCGTCAACGGCAACGAGCTGCACCTGCCGCTGGACCTGCCGGTCAAGGTGCTGGCGCGCTCGCACGACGTGCTGCACGACTACTTCGTGCCCGAGTTCCGCGCCCGCATGAACATCGTGCCGGGCCAGATGAGCTGGTTCTGGTTCACGCCGACCAAGGCCGGCCGCTACGAGGCGATGTGCGCACAGCTGTGCGGTGTCGGCCACCCGGCGATGCACGGCCTGGTCGTCGTCGAGGACGAGGCCGCGTTCAAGGCCTGGCTGAAGCGGCAGACCACCTTCGGCGCCAGCCAGAAACCCGCGGCCGCCGCAGGCGCAGGCGCCAGCCTGGCCGACAAGGGTGCCGCCCTCGCGCAGGCCAAGGGCTGCACCGCCTGCCACACGGTGGACGGCGCGCCGGGTGTCGGCCCGACCTGGAAGGGCCTGTACGGCAAGACCGAGACCTTCGTCGACGGCTCGACCGCCAAGGTCGACGAAGCCTTCATCCGCGCCTTCATCAAGGACCCGAAGGCCCGCGCGATCAAGGGCTTCGCGCAGGTGATGCCGCCGATCCCGCTGGCCGACGACGAGATGGACGCGCTGGTGGCCTACATCAAGTCGCACGGCGCGGCGTCGCCGCAATAGCCGCAGCAGCCGCAGCAGCCGCAGCAACGAGGACAGCACGATGGCCTACGTCGACACCGAAGACCTTCACCACCACGAGCCGCAGAGTTTCATCACCAAGTACGTCTGGAGCCAGGACCACAAGGTGATCGCGCTGCAGTACGGCGGCACGGCCATCCTGGTCGGCCTGGTCGGGCTCGTGCTGTCGAACCTGATGCGGCTGCAGATCGGCTTCCCCGGCGTGTTCGAGTTCATCAACGCCGAGCGCTACTACCAGTTCGTCACCATGCACGGGATGATCATGGTGATCTACCTGCTGACGGCCCTGTTCCTGGGCGGCTTCGGCAACTACCTGATCCCGCTGATGATCGGCGCGCGGGACATGGTGTTCCCCTACATGAACATGCTGAGCTTCTGGGTCTACCTGCTCAGCGTGGTCGTGCTGATGATCAGCTTCTTCGTGCCGGGCGGGCCCACCGGCGCCGGCTGGACGCTTTACCCGCCGCAGGCCGTGCTGCCCGGCACGCCGGGGCACGACTGGGGCATCATCCTGATGCTGGTCTCGCTGGCGATCTTCATCGTCGCGACGACGATGGGCGGCCTGAACTACGTGACCACCGTGCTGCAGGCGCGCTGCGAGGGCATGACGCTGCTGCGCATGCCGCTGTCGGTCTGGGGCATCTTCGTCGCGACCGTGCTGGCGCTGTTGGCCTTCCCGGCGCTGTTCGTCTCGGCGGTGATGATGCTGCTGGACAAGACGCTGGGCACCAGCTTCTTCATGCCGGCGCTGGTGTCGATGGGCCAGGTCACCGGCTACAAGGGCGGCAGCCCGCTGCTGTTCCAGCACCTGTTCTGGTTCTTCGGCCACCCCGAGGTCTACATCGTCGCGCTGCCGGCCTTCGGCATCGTGTCGGACCTGATCAGCGTGCACGCGCGCAAGGCGATCTTCGGCTACCGCACGATGGTCTGGGCGATCGTCATCATCGGCGGGCTGAGCTTCGTCGTGTGGGCGCACCACATGTTCGTCTCGGGCATGAACCCGTGGTTCGGTTTCTTCTTCGCGACCAGCACGCTGATCATCGCCGTGCCCACCGCGATCAAGGTCTACAACTGGGTGCTCACGCTGTGGCGCGGCGACATCCACCTGACCGTGCCGATGCTGTTCACGCTGGCCTTCCTGCTCACCTTCCTGGCCGGCGGGCTGACGGGGCTGTTCCTCGGCAACGTCAGCGTCGACATCCCGCTGTCGGGCACCTATTTCGTCGTCGCCCACTTCCACATGGTGATGGGCGTGGCGCCGCTGCTGGTCGTGTTCGGCGCGATCTACCACTGGTACCCGAAGATCACCGGCCGCATGCTCGACGACCGGCTGGGCACGTTCCACTTCTGGGTCACGTTCCTCGGCACCTACCTGATCTACTTCCCGATGCACTACCTGGGTGTGCTGGGCATGCCGCGGCGCTACTACAACTACGAGGGCTACCAGTTCATCCCGCCCTCGGCGCATGCGCTGAACGAGTTCATCACCGTGGTCGCGCTGTTCGTCGGCGCGGTGCAGATGGTGTTCGTGTTCAACCTGCTGTGGAGCCTGCGCCACGGGCAGAAGGCGCCGTCGAACCCATGGCGGGCCGCCTCGCTCGAATGGTTCACGCCCGACACGCCGCCGAAACACCTGAACTGGGGGCCGACGCTGCCCACCGTGCACCGCTGGGCCTATGCCTACAACATGCCGGGCGGCAAGGAAGACTTCATCCCGCAGAACGCGCCGGCGTCCGCGGGCGGCACCGAACCCTCCCAGGAACATTGAGGGCAACGCCATGAACACCCACGCCCTGTCCCAGGCCGAAGCCGGCGGCGAGCCCCACCATGCGCGGGCCGCCGGCACCGCGTTGTGGCTGTTCATGGGCGTCGCGACCACCTTGTTCTCGCTGTTCATCGTGGCTTATGCGATGCGCATGCTGGATGCGCCGGACTGGTCGCCGATCACGCTGCCGCCGCAGCTGTGGCTGTCGACGGCGCTGCTCATCGCCGGCAGCGTGCTGATGCAGCGCGCCGGTGCCCTGGCCCTGGCCGGCAAGCCGGCAGCGATGCGCGCGATGCTGGTGGGCGGCGGCGCCGCGGCCGCCGCCTTCGTCGGCTCGCAGCTGTGGGGCTGGCAGTTGCTGATCGACCAGCGCGTGATGCTCGGCGCCAACCCGGCGGCGAGCTTCTTCTACGTGCTGACCGCGCTGCATGGCCTGCACGTGCTGGGCGGCCTGGTGGCCTGGAGTGTCGCGGCGCAGGCCTTGTCGCAGCCGGCGGCCGAGTTGCCGGGCAGCGCCTGGCGCATCGTGCTGTGCGGGCGTTACTGGCACTTCCTGCTGGTGGTCTGGGTCGCGCTGTTCGCGGCGCTCGCGTTGTTGACGCCCGAAGTCGTTCGTTTCATCTGCGGCCGCGGATGACAACCGGAGAGATGCCATGGCCGACATCCCGCTGAATTCGCCGAGCGCCGTGCCAGGCGGGCGCAGCGCCACACCGGCAGCGGCCGCCCCCACCGGCGCGCAGCCCGCCGGCTGGCGCGGCCTGGTGGCCGACTGGTCGGGCGACCAGCAGACCTTCCAGGTCGCCTGGGGCAAGGCGATGATGTGGATCTTCCTGCTGTCCGACACCTTCATCTTCGGCTCGTTCCTCACGGGCTACATGACGGTGCGCACCTCGACCACCGTGCCGTGGCCGAACCCGAGCGAGGTCTTCTCGCTCGACATCGGCGGCAAGCCGGTGCCGCTGCTGCTGATCGCGGTGATGACCTTCATCCTGATCAGCTCGAGCGGCACGATGGCGATGGCGGTCAACTGCGCCTACCGGCGCGACAAGGCCACGGCCGCCAAGCTGATGTTCGCCACTGCCGCCTTCGGCGCCACCTTCGTCGGCATGCAGGCCTTCGAGTGGAGCAAGCTGATCCTCGAGGAGGGCGTGCGGCCCTGGGGCAACCCGATGGGCGCGGCGCAGTTCGGCTCGACCTTCTTCATGATCACCGGCTTCCACGGGCTGCACGTGACGGCCGGCGTGATCTATCTGTCGGTCGTCGCAACCAGGCTGCTCAACGGCTTCTACGACAAGCACAAGGGCGGCAACTACCAGATCGTCGAGATCGCCGGCCTGTACTGGCACTTCGTCGACCTGGTCTGGGTCTTCATCTTCGCCCTGTTCTACCTCTGGTAAGGAGTCGCCATGGAGCATGTCGCCCAACCCGGCGCCGCGCCGGTCCAGCACGCGCAACAGCACCCGATCAGCCTGTACTTCAAGATCTGGGGCCTGCTGTTCGTGCTGTCCACGCTGTCATACCTGGTGGACTACTTCCACCTGCAAGGCGGCCTGCGCTGGACGCTGATCCTCGTGTTCATGATGCTCAAGGCCGGCCTGATCGTCGCCGTCTTCATGCACATGGCCTGGGAGCGGCTGGCGCTGATCTGCGCGATCCTGCTGCCGCCAGCGCTGCTGATGGTGCTGGTCGGGCTGATGGCCTCCGAAGGGCACTATGTCAACCTGACCCGGATGCTGTTCTTCCGTTAGGAGCCGATCATCGCCAACGAACTCAGCCTGCCGGCTGGCCGACGCGCGCCCTGGCGCAACTACCTGGAGCTGACCAAGCCGCGCGTCGTCGCGCTGATGCTGTTCACCGCCGTCGTCGGCATGCTGCTGGCGAGCCCGGTCGCACCGCCCTGGGCCGTGCTGGCCTTCGGCTCGGCCGGCATCGCGCTGGTCGCCGGCAGCGCGGCCGCGCTGAACCACCTGGTCGACCAGCGCATCGACGCGGTGATGGCCCGCACCCGCGGCCGCCCGCTGCCGCGCGGGGCGCTCGGCACGCCGCAGGTGGCGCTGTTCGCCGCCGCCATCGGGCTGGCCGGCACGGCCTTGCTGCTCGTCTTCACCAACCCGCTGTGCGCCGCGCTGACGGTGGGCTCGCTGATCGGCTACGCCGGCGTCTACAGCCTGTTCCTGAAGCACCGCACGCCGCAGAACATCGTGATCGGCGGTGCGGCCGGCGCGGCGCCGCCGCTGCTGGGCTGGGTGGCGGTCAGCGGCCACATCGACCCCGGCGCGCTGCTGCTGTTCCTGGTCATCTTCGTCTGGACACCGGCGCACTTCTGGGCCCTGGCGATCCACCGGCGGGACGATTACGCCCGCGCCGGCGTGCCGATGCTGCCGGTGACCCACGGCGTGCCCTTCACCGCCGCGCGGGTGCTGCAGTACGCGCTGGCGCTGCTGGCGCTCACGCTGCTGCCGCTGCCCATCGGGCTGGTCGGCGGCCCCGGCGGCTGGCTTTACACGCTGGGCGCCGCGGGCTTCGGTGGGCGTTTCGTCTGGTACGCGTGGCGGCTGCGCCAGGATCCGGCGCGCTGGGCGATGCCGACCTTCCGATTCTCGATCGTCGATCTGTTCGCGCTGTTCGCGCTGCTGCTGGCCGAGCACTACCTGACGCTCGCGCTGGCCGCGCTGTAGGCGATTGCCTGCACGGCGAGCGGGCGCTGTCCGATAGGACGCGCGCCGCGCCGCTTCGATGATGGCCGACATGGCACTGCTTGCGACAGCCCGAAAGGAACGCACCATGTTCAAGGCCTCCGTGATCGCCCTGTCACTGCTCGCGCCGTTGGCGGCCTCGCTGCCGCTGCCGGCCTCGGCCGCGGTCGACATCGGCGTGGCCATCCGCATCCCGCCGCCAGCCCCTCGCTACGAGGTGGTGCCGGCCCCGCGGCCCGGCTTCGTCTGGGTGCCGGGCTACTGGGCCTGGCGCGGCAACCAGCATGTCTGGATCGGCGGCACCTGGGTGGCCGGCCGCCCCGGCTACGTCTACAACCACCCGCACTGGGTCGAGCGCAACGGCCAGTGGTACTTCACCGGTGGCCACTGGGCCCGGCACGACAAGGACCGGGACGGCGTGCCCAACGCACGCGACAGCGACCGCGACGGCGACGGCGTTCCCAACTGGGTCGACCGGCACCCCAATTCGACCGGGCGTTGACGCGGTGGCGTCCGGGCCGTGATGCCGCCCCTGGCCAGACGACTGCTGTGGCCGCTGGGCGCGCTGGCGCTGCTGCTGGCCGCCTTCGGCATCGGCGAGGCCAGCGGCTGGCGCTTCCTGGCCGGGCCGGCCGAGCGCTGGGCCGGCCGCCACCTGGACCGCGAGGTCCACTTCGGCGGCAGTGCCGGCCGGGCCGGCGATCCTGGGTTCCGGCTCTCGCTGCTCGGCCACGTGCGGCTTCGACTCGCCGAGCTGCGGGTGGCCAACCCCGCGTGGAGCCAGCTCGGGCCGATGGTGCAGGCGCGCCAGGTCGAGTTGCGCCTGCGCTGGCGCGATCTGATGGCCGCCCGCGATGGCCAGCCGCTGACGCTGCAATGGCTGCAGGCCGACGGGCTGGAGCTGCAGATCGAGCGGCACGCCGACGGCCGCGCGAGCTGGCAGTTCGGCCGCCGCACCGCGGCCGAGACCGGCGCTGCGCCCGCCATCAACGGCGTGCACTTCGAGACCCTGCAGGTCCGTGACGGCCGGCTGACGCTGCGCGATGCGCCGACCGCGCTGCGCCTGGACGGCCAGTTCGGCTACCTGCCCGACGCGTGGCAGGGCCAGCAGCCCGGCTGGGTCGGCGAGGCCCGGGGCGCCTATGGCCCCTGGCCGGTCGAGCTGAAGCTGCGCACCGGCAGCGTGCTGCCCGAGGTGGCCAGCCTGCAGGCCAGCGAGGTGCCGGTGGTGCTGACCGGCGGTGCCGGCACGGCGCGCCTGAGCTTCGACGGCATGGTGCACGACCTGCTGGGCCAGCCCCGCTTCAAGGGCCGCTACGTGCTCGGCGGGCCGTCGCTGGCGGCCGTCGGCGAGCCGCTGGGCATCACTCTGCCGACGACACCGCCGTTCACGATGCAAGGCGAGATCGAGCGCGACGGACCGCGCTGGGCGACGCGCGTGCAGTCGGCGCGCATCGGCCGCAGCCAGCTCGCAGGCGAGTTCGAGTTCCGCCGCCCCGCTGGCGCGCTGCCCTCCTTGAGCGGCGAGCTGCGCGGGCCGGTGCTGTGGCTGCAGGACCTGGGCCCCGCGATCGGCACGCGCGCCAAGCCCACGCTCGGCACGCCCGCGCTGCCGCCGCCGGCGCACGCGCCCGAGCGCGTGCTGCCCGACCGCCCGCTGGACCTGCCCTCGCTGTCGGTCATGCAGGCCGACGTGCGCATCCGGCTCGACCGGCTCGAGCTCGGCCACCCACGGCTGCAATCGGCCCAGCCGCTGCGGGCGCACCTGACGCTGAACGACGGCGTGCTGACGATCGAGGACCTCGACGCCACGCTGGCCAGGGGGCGGCTGTGGGGCCGCGTGCAGCTCGACGGCCGCCAGCCGCGCGCGCTGTGGAACGTGGACCTGAGCGCCAGCGGCCTGCGGCTCGAGCAGTGGATCGCCCAGCAGCGCCCCGCGGGCCAGCCGCCCTACGTCACCGGCGAGCTGGCCGGCCGCTTCCAGCTCCAGGGCCGCGGCCGCTCGGTGGCCGAGCTGCTCGGCGCGTCCAACGGCAACGCGCACCTGCTGTGGAGCGACGGCACGGTGTCGCACCTGGCGATCGAGGCCGCCGGCATCGACATCGCCGAGGTGCTCGGCCTGATGCTGCGCGGCGACGACACGCTGCCCGTGCGCTGCGGGGCGGCCGACCTGGCCGTGCGCGCCGGCCAGGTGGAGCCGCGCCTGCTGGTCGTCGATACGCCGGATTCGACGGTCTGGGGCAGCGGCAGCGTCTCGCTCGCCGACGAGCGGCTGGACCTGCTGGCCCGCGTGGCGCCCAAGGACATGAGCCCGCTCGCGCTGCGCACGCCGCTGCGCGTGCGCGGGACCCTGAGCGACCCGCGCGTCTCGCTCGACAAGGGCCCGTTGGCCCGGCGCGCCGTGCCCGCCGTGCTGCTCGGGCTGCTGAACCCGCTGGCCGCATTGCTGCCGCTGGTCGACACCGGCAGCCGCGAGGCGGCCGAACAGCACCTGGCGGGCTGCCACCGGCTGGTCGCGGAACGGGCCAAGACCAGGCGCTGAACCCACCCGAGGCCGCACCGATCGACGCCAGCGTAGGATTCCTCCGACACGAAACACCTCGTTGCACGTACGCCGGCGTCTTCACCGCACCGCAATAATTTGGCTCAGTCCGCTCGAACCCCCGCGCCTCCCGCGCATTGCCGCATGAACCCGCTTTCGCTCACCAGCACCGACCCGTCGAAGAACCCGCTCAGGTGCTTCCTGGTCGAGGACAGCGCGGTCATAAGGCAGAACCTCGTCGCCACGCTCGAGGAGCTGCTCGCCGTGCAGGTCGTCGGCACCGCCGAGGACGAGCGCAGCGCGCTCGACTGGCTGCGCACCAGCCCCGAGCCCTGCGACCTGATGATCATCGACATCTTCCTGCGCCAGGGCACCGGGCTGGAGGTGCTGCGCCAGGCGCACGCGCTGCGGCCCGACGCGCGGCTGGTCGTGTTGAGCAACTTCGCGACCGCCGACATGCGCAAGCGCTGCGCCCAGCTCGGCGCCGACCGCGTGTTCGACAAGTCGGCCGAGCTCGAGGAGTTGCTGGCCTACTGCGAAGAACTGGGCAAGCCGCTTGCCCGGTCCTGACGTGGCCTCATTGAATCAAGCCGTTCTTCAGCGCGTAGTAGGTCAGGTCGCTGTTGGACGACAGCTTCATCTTTTCCATCACGCGGGTGCGGTAGGTCGACACCGTCTTCACGCTCAGCGCCATCGAATCGGCCATGTGGCCGATCGTCTCGCCCTTGGCCAGGCGCAGGAAGACCTGGAACTCGCGCTCCGACAGCTGCTCGTGCGGCAGCTTGTCGGGGTTGCCGCCGAGCCCGTCGGCCAGCAGCTCGGCCACGGCGGCGGTGATGTACTTGCGGCCGCGGTAGACGGTGCGGATCGCGGTGACGATCTCCTCCGGGTCGCACTCCTTGTTCAGGTAGCCGCTCGCCCCCTGGCGCAGCAGCGTGGTCGCGTAGTGCGTTTCCGGAAAGCCCGAGAGAATCAGCACCGGCAGGTTCGGCTCGCGCGCCTTGATCGCGGCCAGCGCGTCGACCCCGCTCTGGTCGGGCATCGACAGGTCCATCACCAGCACGTCGACCTCGCCGGCACGCACGAGGTTCAGCGCCTCGCGGCCGTTGGCCGCCTCGCCGGTCACCCGCAGATCGACCTGCTCCGACAAGAACTGGCGCAGGCCGGTGCGCACGATCACATGGTCATCGACAATTCCTACCCGGATCATGGCGTGTCCATCATGGGTTGCAACATCGCGCTGGGAGTGTAGGCCGTGCTACCCCGCCTCGCAGCCTGGTTCGACCGGGGCAAATTCCGGGCCATGGCCTTTCCGCTGGCCGCGCTGGTGGCCGGGCTGCTGCTGGCGACCAGCGAGCTCGCCTACCTCGGCGCCGACGCCCGCCTGACGCGCCTGGCCTCCATGGACCAGGCCCGCTACGAGCTGCTGCGCGTGCTGCGCCGCGTGACCGATGCCGAATCGGGCGAGCGCGGCTACCTGCTGGCCGGCGGGCCCGAGTACCTGGCGCCCTACCAGTCCGCCCGCGCCGACGTGTTCGACAGCCTGCACCGGCTCGAGCAGCTGTACGGCGACGTCGGCGACGCCGAGGCCGAGGCGCACCGCAAGCGCATCGCGATGCTCGCGGTGTCCAAGCTCAGCGAGATCGACGAAGTGCTGCGCCTCGATGCCAGCGGGTCGCGCGGCACCGCGATCGAGATGGTGCGCACCGGCATCGGCCGCGACCAGATGGAGCAGCTGCGGCAGGAGGTCGACGCGCTGCTGCGGCGCCAGAACGAGGCCGGCCACGCGACGCTGGGCAAGGTCTACGACACGCTGCTGCTGAACCGCATCGGCGTGGCCGCGCTGACGGTGATCGGCCTGGCGGTGCTGGCCGCCTTCCTGCGCCTGAGCAACCTGCTCGACCGCCAGCTCGCCGAGCGGCAAGCCGAGGTGCGTGCCGAGCGCGACCGCCTCGAGCTCGAGGTCAGCGCACGCACCGCCGACCTGACCGAGCTCGCGCGCCACCTGCAGACCGCGCGCGAGGACGAGCGCGCGCGGCTGGCGCGCGACCTGCACGACGAACTCGGGGCGCTGCTGACCGCCGCCAAGCTCGACGTCGCACGCATCAAGCCCAAGCTGCTGCAGGCCGCGCCCGACCTGCAGCCGCGGCTGACGCACCTGGTCGAGGCGCTGAACAGCGGCATCGCGCTCAAGCGCCGCATCATCGAGGACCTGCGCCCATCGACGCTGAACAGCCTGGGCCTGGTGCCGGCGCTGGAGATCCTGTGTGCCGAGTCGAGCGAACGCATCGGGGTGCCGATCCACACCCGGCTGCAGCCGGTGCAGCTGGCGCCGGGAGCCGACCTGGTCGTGTTCCGCGTGGTGCAGGAATCGCTGACCAACATCGCCAAGTACGCCCGTGCCAGCGAGGTGCAGGTCAGCCTGGACACCGAGGATGGCGAGGCGGTGATCGAGGTGAACGACGACGGCGCCGGCTTCGACATCTCGAAATCGCCCGCCGGCAGCCATGGCCTGTTCGGCATGCGCTTTCGGGTCGAGGCCGAGCGCGGCCGGCTGCTGGTGCGCTCGGCGCCGGGCCGCGGCACCACGCTGACCGCGCGGCTGCCGCTGGCCGCCCCGAGCGCCCCGGACGCGCCGTCCGACGCCGCGCAGGACTCGGCGTAGGCGCCCTCCTACACCGGGGCGCTCGGCCGGCCGACATGCGGCCGCGCTGTCCGCCGCTCATGCCCGCGCCGGGGGCTGCCTACATTGGGTCCATTGCCGCCGGCAACCCCGCACGCGGCACCCATGAAAGGACCTTGCCATGACCAGCGTCACCCGTTCGTTCACGCGCGCCGCCGACACGGCGGCCGACCACCTCCAGGCCGGCGCGGACCAGCTGAGCCACATGAGCCAGCTCGCCCCGTCCGCCTTCAGCCGCGCCGCGGCGCAGATGGAAGAGCTGACCCAGCGCAGCATGGACCGGGCACGCGATGCGACCCACCAGGTGCGCGACCAGGCCCACCGCGCCGGCGACCGCGCGGTCGGCTACATCCAGCACGAACCGGTGAAGTCGATGTTGTTCGCGGTCGCGGCCGGCGCGGCGGTGGCCATGCTGGCCGGCTGGCTCGCGCGCTCGCGCGCCGACCGGTTCTGATCCTCGGCGGCCGGCCATGACGGCACCCGACGATGGACATTCCACGCAAAGGAGCACCCCATGAACACCCGAACCACCCGCCTTGCCCCCACCGCCCTGCTGGCGCTGTCGCTGGTCTCCGCCACCCTGCTGGTGGCCTGCGGCCGCAACGACGAGGAGCGCACCGCCGGGCAGAAGCTCGACAGCGCGATCGCCAAGACCGAGCAGAGTGCCAAGGAGGCGAAGACCGCGACGGAGAACGCCGCGAACCGCGTCGAAGGCGCGGCCGAACGGATGACCGCCAAGGCCGAGGACGTGGCCGTCACCGCCAAGGTCAACGCCGCGCTGGCCGGTGACCCGCGCCTGTCGGCGCTGAAGATCAACGTCGACACGGTCGATGGCAAGGTCTCCCTGAGCGGCTTCGCGCCCGACGTCGCCTCACGCGAACGCGCGACCGAGCTGGCCAAGGCCGTGAACGGCGTGGTCAGCGTCGACAACAAGCTCGAAGTCGCCAACAAGTAAGGGCAAGCCAGGGCGCGCCATGCGACGACTCGCTGCGATCCTCTATGTGGTCGTCACGCTGACGAGCCTGGCGACGGCCGCGGTGCAGCCGGTGGAAGCCGATCTGCTGGCCGCCAGCGCGCCCGCGATGGCCGACGCCTGGGCCGGCGCAGCCGAGCTGCCGCCGCCGCCCTGAACGGAGGTCCTGGGCTACTCGGCCATCGCCCGCAGGCTCAGGCACAGCTGCTCGAGCCGGCCGGCGTCGCCGGGGGCGAGTTCGCCGGCACGCAGCAGCGCGGCGCGCTCGATCCCCCGCAGGCGAAAGATCAGTTCATCCTCGATCGCTTCGACCTCGGCCGCGTCGCGCACCGGCACGGCCGAGGCGCTCCACAAGCCGCTGGCGTTCCAGCCCAGGCGCAAGCGGCCGAGCAGGTGGCGCACCAGCGCGACGGCGTTCTTCAACGGCGGCGCCTCGGCCCGCGGGGCCAGCTCGGCCGCCTTGGCCTCGGCGGCCCGCAGCGCATCGTCCAGCCGCGTCAGGCGCGCCTGCACATCGGCGCTGGTGATGCGGGAGCGGTGGGGCGGCTCGGCGCGCGCGGCGGCCTCGATGGCGCCGATCCAGTTCAGGTCGAATTCGCCGGGCACCGCGCGCAGTGCGACGCTGGCGCGCGCCAGCGTCGGCACCTGCTCGCCCGCGCCGGCCGCCGCGGCGCCACGCAGGCTGCCGAGCGCCGCCTCGGCGACCGCGAGCATGCGGCCCAGCGGCGAGACCTCGTCGCGCTGCAAGCTGTGCGGGTAGCCGGAGCCGTCGAGCCGCTCGTGGTGCTCGGCGATCGCGCGCGACAGCGCGCCGGGGTAGTTGGTGAGCTGCGCGATCAGCAGGTGGCCGACGTGCGGGTGCACGACGAGCTGCTGGTAGCTGACGAAATCGAGCTCGCGGTCGGCCTCGGCCTCGCCGTAGCGGGGGTCGATGTACATCTCGCCCAGGTCGTGCAGCAGGCCGGCGAGCAGCGCCAGGCGCAGCTCGGCGACGCCGCCGCCGTGCCGATCCATCATCGCACCGCACAGCAGCATCGCCTGCACCGCATGGGTGAAGGCCTCGGGCCGCGAGGCCTGGGCCGCGGTCAGCAGCAGCTGCGGCACCGAGTGCAAGGGCAGGTGGCCGGTTTCCTTCAGCAGCCTCGCCGCGTGCGGCTTGAGCAGCGCCACCAGCGGGCCGCCGCGCTCGAGCTGCACCTCGGCCGCCTGCACCAGCGTGTGCGGGCTGACGCCGTCTTCGGCCAGCAGGCAGCTTTCGAGCGGGTTGCGCAGCTGCCGGTCCAGCAGCCGGCGCTGCAGCGCCGAGGACACCGGCTGATCGCGCGCCCACAGCTTGATGCCGGAGATGTCGAAGATGTCGCGCGAGGCGATGATGCTCTTCGTCTGGCTCGCCTCGAGAATCGTGGCCAGCGCATGCTGGTTGGCCACCGAGAAGGACGCACTGCGCAGGACGGCTGCATTCGCCATATGTCGGGTCTCCCTGGGTCGGCTGCGGGCTGACCGTGCTCATCGACCACGGCCGCCATGCATGAAACCCAATTGGTGACAGAACGCAACCGGGCGCGGCGCCAGCCAGGGCGCCGCGCCGCCGGCCGACCGTTCGCGCCCGCCGGCCGCACCCGGCGCCTCACCGAACCCGTTCGTCGCATCCGGCTCGCCGGCGGCCAGGGGCCCGGCCAGCATCACCACATCGCCACCCGAAACGCCAAGAGGAGCCGATGATGTCGATGCAGATCCTGAGCCACACCCCGCGCTGGGTGTTCGTGCTGTTCACCGTGCTGCTGCTGCTCGGCCTGTCGCAGCTGGCCGGACGCCGCGCCGGCTTGCGGCGCGTGTCCATCCTGCCGCTGGCCATGCTGGCCTGGTCGCTGTACGGCACGCTCGCGGCCTTCGCCGCCCAGCCGGTGGTGCTGCTCGGCTGGCTGGGGGCGCTGGCCGCCGCCTGCGCCGCGGTGGCGACGCGCCCGCTGCCGGCCGGCACGGCCTACGACCCCGCCACCCGCCGCTTCGCGCTGACCGGCAGCGCCTGGCCGCTGGTGCTGATGATGGGCATCTTCTTCACCAGGTACACCGTCGGCGTGCTGCTCGCGATGTCGCCCGGACTGGCCTCGGACAGCGGCTTCGGCTGGACGGTTGCCAGCCTGTACGGCATGCTCAGCGGCGTGTTCCTCGGGCGAGCGCTGCGGCTGTGGAAGCTGGCGCTGCCGACGCTGGCGCAAGCGCCGAGCCTGCGCGCGGCCTGAGCGCGCCCCGGGGGCTGGTTTGCAGCCGGAGGTCACGATGAAATCCTGGATCACCGCCATCGCCATCGGCGCCGCCTGCGCCATCTGCGGGGCCGCTGCGGCAGACGAGCACGACGGCGTCGCCGCGCGTGACCTGGGCACGGACCGGGCCATCGCCGGCGGCGCGCCCTCGCAGATGCAGCCCGTGGCCGGTGACCTGATGGCCGCCGGCGGGACGGTGGAGGTGCTGGCCGAGGTGGGCGGCGACGCGCTCCTTCTTGGCGGCACGCTGCGCCTGGACGCCGCGGTGCGGCAGAGCCTGTATGCGGCGGGCGGCCGCGTGACGATCGGCGCCCCGGTCCAGCACAACGCGCGCATCGCCGGCGGCAGCCTGGAGGTCTCGCCCGCCGGGCGCGTGGCGGGCAACCTGTCGGCCGCGGGTGGCGAGCTTCGCGTGCTCGGCCCGGTGGATGGCTATGTCGTCGCCGGCGCCGGCCGCGTGCTGATCAATGCGCCGGTGGCCGGCGACGTGCACGTGCGCGCGGGCCGGCTCGAGCTCGGCCCGCGGGCCGCGATCGGCGGCAAGCTGCGCTATGCCAGCGGCGACGAGATCGTGCGCGACCCGGCCGCGCGGGTCGGCGGCGGCATCGAGCGCGTGCCTCGGGCGCCCTCGCCCGAGCCGGGCCGACACCGTGGCGCCGTCGGCTGGGTCTGGACGGCGGGGCTGATGTTGCTGGCCGCGGTGCTCGCGGCGGCCCTGCCGCGGCTCGGCGAGCGCGTGCAGCGCAGCCTGAGCGAGCGGCCGGGCGCCAGCGCGCTGGCCGGCTTCGTGGCCATCGTCTGCGTGCCCGTGCTGGCGATCGTGCTGCTCGCCACCGTGATCGGCGCGCCGCTGGGCCTGCTCGCGCTGCTGGCCTACCCCGCGCTGCTGCTGGTGGGTTATGCCTCGCTCGGCGTCAGCGGCGGGCGCATGGCGCTGGCGCGCTGGAAGCCGCAGCGCCAGGCCCACCGCGGTTGGCAGGCGCTGGCCGCCGCGCTGTGCATGCTGCTCATCGGGCTGGCCGCCGCCGTGCCCTGGCTGGGCGGCCTCGTCGCGCTCGTCGTGCTGGTGCTCGGCGTCGGATCCGTCCTGCTTGCCGCGCAGCCCGGCGCTTCGGCGGCCGCCTAGCCGTCAGCCCCGGATCAGCTGACCGCCGCCGCCATCGTGTCGGCCCCGCCGCTGTCGCCGGCCAGGCAGACGCGCATCCGCCCGCCCGACTTGGCGCGGTACATCGCCTGGTCGGCGGCGGCGATCAGCTCGATGGCGCCTTCGCCGTTCTCCGGGTAGAGGCTGGCGCCGATGCTGGCGCCGAGCACCAGGTCCGTCTCGCCGCGGCGCACCGGCTGCGACAGGACATCGAGCACCTTGTGCGCAACGATCGACACCCCCTCGATGCCGTCGATCTCGTCGAGCAGGATGATGAACTCGTCGCCGCCGATGCGCGCCACGGTGTCGACCTCGCGCACCACGTGCTTCAGGCGCTGCGCCAAGGTGCGCAGCACATGGTCGCCCGCGGCATGGCCGAGCTCGTCGTTGATGGCCTTGAAGTTGTCCAGGTCGATGAACAGCAGTGCCAGCTGCCCGTCGGTGCGCTTGGCATGGGCCAGCGCGTGATCGAGACGATCGAGGAAGAAGCGCCGGTTGTGCAAGCCCGTCAGGCTGTCGTGGCTGGCCAGCCGGTCGAGCTCGCCCTGCTTCTGCTCCAGCGTCGCGAACTGCGCGCGAATCTGGCTTTGCATGGCCTCGATGCTGCGCGCCAGCAGGCCGATCTCGTCCTGGCGCGCGCTGGGCAGGCGGCCGCCCGGGGCGCCCTCGGCAAAACGCCGCACCGCGTCGACGATCTGGTTCAGCGGGCGGGTCATGGCCCGCGCCAGCAAGGCCGCCAGCAGCACGGCCAGCGCGCTGAACGCCACGACGATGCGGGCGCTGGCCGCGCCCAGCTGCTCGCTGTCCTTCAGCACGACGCTCAGCGGCTGGGCCAGGCCGAGGATGAACTCGTCCTCGCGCTGCAGCTCGCCCAGCGGCTGGCGCATGAAAGCCGCCACCACGGCGCCCTGGGCGCCCAGCGACGCCGTGGTGACGAGCTCGTCCTGGCGGCCCGGGCCCTCGCGCGTCATCGCCTGCGCGGCGGGAAAGGCATCCTGCAGGCGCGCCACCTGCCCGCGGTCGAAGGCGAAGGCCTGGGCGGGGTCCGGGTGGATCAGGAAATCGCCGGCGCTGTTGGTCAGGTACAGCTGCAAGCCGGGGGGCAGGTCGGCGGCGAGCTGGGCGAACAAGCCGTTCAGGTCGACGTTGATGACGACCACGCCGCGCGCCCGCCCATCCACATCGTGCACGGGGGCGGCCACCTGCAGCGAGGGCTTGCCCAGGCCGGCATGGGCGCCCACTTCGTGGTTGATGGCCGGGCGTGACACGTACACCGCGCCGGGGGGCAGGCGCAGCGTCTCGAACACATACGGGTAGTGCCCCTTCTCCTGCAGGTCGTCGCCGCTCACGCGCACCAGGCCGCCCTCGTCGCGATCGACGCGGATGCGCTCCAGCCCATGATCGGTCACGTCGATCAGGCGCATCTGGAAGTACTCGGGGTGGGTGTCCAGCAGGCGTTCGAACAACATCTCGACGTTGTTCTCGTTGAACGCCTGCACGCGCGGGTCGGCGCGGGCCAGCAGGCGCGCGGCCTGCGGGTGGTTGGCGAGCAGGCGCACGTCGCGCGCGGTGCCGTTGAGGCCCACCGCCAACTGGCGCACCAGCACCCGCGTGGCGGTCTGCAGGCGCTCCTCGGCGCCCGCGATCAGCATGGTGCGGCTGGCCGTGTAGCCGTAGTAGCCGGTCAGGGCGGCTGCCAGCACACCCACGCCGGCCAGCGCGAGCCCGAGGCGCCAGGCGATGCCCAGCTTCACCTTCATGGCGCCAGCACGCGCGAGGCGCGATCGCCGGAGCGGATGCGCGCCCACAACGCCTCGCGCCGGCCGGCGTCTTCGACCGGCTCGAGCCAGAGCAGGCGCACCTCGGGGCGGCTCGAATCCGATTCGGTGGTGGTGTTGGCCAGCCCCTGGCGCGACACCAGCAGCCGGCTGGCCTGCTCGCCCAGCAGCAGGTCGATCCAGGCATGGGCCAGCGCGGGTTCGCGGGCCCGGCGCGTGACGGCCCAGCAATCGAGCCAGGCCAGTGCGCCCTCGCGGGGGATCACATAGCCCGCGTCGACACCCTGGGCCTTCAGCAGATGCAGCTGCTGCGTGCCGTAGTTCGCATACATCAGCGCGGCGCCATGGCGCCGGAACAGGCTGATCGACTCCTCGGGCTGGTTGTAGAAGCCCAGCACGTTGCGCCGCAGGTCGATCAGCGCATCCACCGTGCGCGGCCACATCGGCGCTTCGATCTTGAACGGCGACGCGGCCCCGAGCATCTGGGCGGCCAGCGAGAAGCTGTGGGTTCCCCCGCCGTAGGCGAGCACCTTGCCCTGGTAGCGCTTGTCCCACAGCGCCGCGATCGAAGTCGGCGGGATGCCGACCTGGCGCTTGTCGTAGATCAAGCCCATCTCGGAGTAGGTGAACGGGATCGCATAGGTCTGCGCCACGCCGCCCTGCTTGTGCACCAAGCCGGGGATCGAGCTGCGCTGGCGAAAGCGCGGCAGCTGCGCCCGGGTGTTTGGGACCAGGGCCGGATCCACCGGTTGCACCAGCTCAGCCCGGATGTAGCGCTGCAGCTCGGCGGTATTCACCGCGAAGACGTCGAAGTCGCCGCCCCCGTTCGCGTTGAGCCGCTGCCACATCGACTCGTCGGTATCGATCACCGTCAATTCGACGTGGGCACCCGTCCGCGCCTCGAAGTCGTGCACGACCTCGGGCTCTGCATAGCCCGGCCACGCCAGCACGCGCAGCACCGGCGCCGCGGCTGCCCCCGCCGTTTGCGCGCAGGCCAGGGCGAGCAGCACGGCCACCTGAACCCACCTTCCCCGCATCGACACCCCGCCAAGTCACGCGAATCCCTCTGGCCATCTTAGGGCAAGGAAACCGCCGGGGGTACGGCCTGCCTCAGAGCCGCTTGTAGAAGAACGTCGTACCGCACGGTTCGCCGTCCGGCATCAGCGCGTAGTGGGGCACGCAGCCCACCGGCACCCAGCCCGAACGCCCGTACAGGCGCTCGGCGTCGCCGCCGGTCACGGTGTCGAGCACCAGCACGTGCTTGCCTTCCGCCCGCGCGGCCTCGTCCACCGCCGCCATCAGGCGTTGCGCGACGCCCTGGCGCCGGGCGCGGCGATGGACCAGCATCTTGGCCACGTCGGCGCGGTGCGGCTGGTTCTCGGGCAAGGCGGTGATCAACTGCACCGTGCCGACGATTCGGCCGGCCTCGTCGTCGGCCACCAGCAGCACACGCTCGCCGCGGGCGACGCCGTCGGCCACGCCGCGCCAGAACGCCAGTGCCTTCTCGCGCGACAGCGGCGCCATGAAACTGACCGAGGCGCCGCCGTCGACGCAATCGATCAGGACCTCCGCGAGGCCCTCGATGCAGGCCGCGGCTTCGTTGGCGCCGACGCGCCGGATCGAGACGTTCACGAGTAATTCCTCCGGGACGGCAGGAAGGGCAGCGTCGCCAGCGCGACGAGGTAGCGCGCCGGCGAGCGGCCGGGGTTGTGGAAGACGATGGGCGCATCCAGCCGCATCGCCAGGCAATCGCCGGCGGCCAGCCGCCAGTGCGCGTCGCCGACGGTCAGCTCCATCGTGCCGTCGATCATCCAGACCTGCTGGTGCACGTCGTTGTCGCGCGCCGATGTCTCGTAGGCGATGCGCTGGCCGGCCGGGAAGATCACATCGACCAGCTGGATCGGCGAGCGCGCCGGCGGTGACACGTTGCGCCGCACGTAGCCGCTGGCCGGGTCGGTCCAGAGCGGCTGCTCGGCCACGCGCGCCAGCGGCGAGGGCTCGGCGCTGGCGGCCAGGCCGGGGCTGGCCTCGAACAGCGAGGCGACGGTGACGCCGAGCGCGGCCGAGAGCTTGTCCAGCACGACCGCGGTCGGGCTGCTCTGGCCGCGCTCGATCAGCGAGATGTTGGAACGGCTGACGCCGCTGCGCTCGGCCAGCGCGTCGAGCGACAGGCCGGCGGCGTCGCGCAGCTCGCGCACACGGCGGGCGATGCGGTGGTTGATGTCCATGCCATCCAGTTTACTGGAATTCGACCTCCAGCAAACAGGATGATGCACCGGGAGTCAGGGCGCCGGATGCCTCGCCGAGGCGCGCGCCAGCAGCGGCTGCAGCGAGACCACCTGGCCGATGATCACCAGCGCCGGCGGCTTCACCTGCTCGGCGCGGGCAAGCTCGGGCAGACTGGCCAGCGTGCCGGTCAGGCAGCGCTCGCCGGGCAGCGTGGCGCGCTCGACGATCGCCGCCGGCGTGTCGGCCGGCAGGCCGTGCGCGACCAGCCTGGCGCAACTGCGCGCCAGCGTGCCGACGCCCATGTAGATCACCAGCGTCTGCCGCGGGCGGGCCAGTGCGGCCCAGTCGAGCTCGGGGTCGCCGCCCTCGCGGCCGTGGCCGGTGGCGAAGACCAGCGTCGCCGCGTGGTCGCGGTGCGTCAGCGGGATGCCGACGTTCGCGGCCGCCCCCTGCGCGGCGGACAGGCCGGGGATCACCTCGAACGGCACGCCGGCCTCGGCCAGGGCCTCGGCCTCCTCGCCGCCGCGGCCGAAGATGTAGCCGTCGCCACCCTTCAGGCGCAGCAGCGGGCGGCCGGCACGCGCATACCGCAGCATCAGCTCGATGATCGTCTTCTGCGACAGGCTGTGGTTCGACGACTCCTTGCCGACGTAGACGCGGTCGGCGCCTTCGGCCATCAGCGCCAGCACCGCCGGGCTCACCAGGTGGTCGTACAGCACCAGCGAGGCGCGGCGCAGCGCGTTGGCCGCCTTCACGGTCAGCAGCTCGGGGTCACCCGGCCCGGCGCCGACCAGGGTCACCAGCGCGGCGCGCGGCGCGGGCGGCGTGCTCGCCGGCGGGGGCGGTGTGAACAGCATCAGGTCGTCGAGCAATTGCATGGTGGCCGGCATTCCTTCGTCGCCATCGGTAGCTGGTGGCGGCGATGTTGGGCGGCACATCCGTTCTCGTCCTTGAAGCAGATCAAGGACCGACCCGCGGCTCGGGCACACGATGCCTTCGCTCGTCGCCTGACGCACAACCCACAGAGGACACCGATGAAGAACCCCACGCTGAACCGGCTGAGCGCCCTGGCGCTGGCCACGCTGGCCACCTTGGCAGGAGCCGTCGCGCACGCCGAGGACAAGAAGGACGTGACGCAGCCCGAAGTGAACTACCAGGCCGGCGGCTCGCCGCTGGCCGGCGAGCCGATGTACCAGAGCACGAACCCGAAGGCGCCGGCCATGACGCTGGCGGAGTTCGAGCTGGCCCGCAAGACCTACTTCGAGCGCTGCGCCGGCTGCCACGGCGTGCTGCGCAAGGGCGCCACCGGCAAGCCGCTGACACCCGACATCACGCTCGGCAAGGGCACCGACTACCTGAAGGTCTTCATCAGCTACGGCTCGCCCGCCGGCATGCCGAACTGGCTGACCTCCGGCGAGATGGACGAGAAGACCGTCGACGTGATGGCCCGCTACATCCAGCAGGATCCGCCCACACCGCCCGAATTCGGCATGGAGCAGATGAAGGCGACCTGGAAGGTCATCGTTCCGCCGGCGCAGCGGCCGAAGAAGAAGCTGAACAACTACAACATCGACAACATCTTCTCGACCACGCTGCGCGACACCGGCGAGGTGGCGCTGATCGACGGCGACACCAAGCAGATCATCAACATCGTCAAGACCGGCTACGCGGTGCACATCTCGCGCCTGTCGGCCTCCGGGCGCTACCTGTTCGTGATCGGCCGCGATGCCAAGGTCAACATGATCGACCTGTGGATGGAGAAGCCCGACAACGTGGCCGAGATCCGCATCGGCCTGGAGGCCCGCTCGGTCGACACCAGCAAGTACAAGGGCTATGAAGACAAGTTCGCGATCGCCGGCAGCTACTGGCCGCCGCAGTACGTGATCATGAAGGGCGACACGCTCGAACCGCTGAAGATCGTGGCCACCCGCGGCATGACGGTCGACAAGCAGGAGTACCACCCCGAGCCGCGCGTGGCCTCGATCGTCTCGTCGCACTACAAGCCCGAGTTCGTCGTCAACGTGAAGGAGACCGGCAAGACGCTGCTGGTGGACTACTCGAACATCGACGCGCTGAAGACCACCGAGATCGGCACCGCCCGCTTCCTGCACGACGGCGGCATGGATTCGACCGGCCGCTACTTCATGGTCGCCGCCAACCAGAGCAACAAGATCGCCGCGGTCGACCTGAAGGAAGGCAAGCTCGAGCGGCTGATCGACGTCGGCAAGATCCCGCACCCGGGGCGCGGCGCGAACTTCGTGCACCCGAAGTTCGGCCCCGTGTGGGCCACCGGCCACCTGGGTGACGAGACGATCTCGCTGATCGGCACCGACCCGAAGGGCCACAAGGACTACGCGTTCAAGAAGGTCGCCGAGCTCAAGGGCCAAGGTGGCGGGGCGCTGTTCATCAAGAGCCACCCGAAGTCGACCCACCTGTATTCGGACACGCCGCTGAACCCGGATCCGAAGATCTCGCAGTCGGTGGCGGTGTACGACATCAAGAACCTCGACAAGGGCTACACCGTGCTGCCGATCGCCGAGTGGGCGGGCCTGCCGGACGACGGCGCCAAGCGGGTTGTGCAGCCCGAGTTCAACAAGGCCGGCGACGAGGTCTGGTTCGCGGTCTGGTCGGCCAAGAACAAGCAGAGTGCGCTGGTCGTCGTCGACGACAAGACGTTGAAGCTCAAGACCGTGATCAAGGACCCGCGCCTGATCACGCCGACCGGGCACTTCAACGTCTACAACACGCAACACGACATCTACTGATCGAGCGCCGCGTGAAAGACATGCTCGTGGTGGCGGTGGCACTGGCGGTTGCCACCGGGGCCGTGGCCGAGCCCGCACCGGCGCGCCAGCAGCAGCTGGTGCGCATGGTGCGGCAGGACTGCGGCTCCTGCCACGGCATGCGGCTGACCGGGGGGCTCGGGCCGGCGCTGACGCGCGAGGCCCTGGCCGACCGGCTGCCCGAGAGCGTGGCCGCGACGATCTTCCACGGCCGCCCCGGCACGCCGATGCCGCCGTGGCGCGCGATGCTCGACGAGGGCGAGGCGCGCTGGATCGCCGAACGGCTGCAGGCCGGTTTTCCCGAGGAGTCCCCTCGGGGGGCCGACGCCGCCGGCGTCTTGGGGGTCGAAAGGAACTCACGATGATCGACCGCCGCGCCTTCCTGTTCGCCGCCGGCGCAGGCGGCCTGGCTCTCGCCGGTTGTGCGGCGCCACCCGCGGCCCTGCTGCGCGGCACCGGCGACCTCGGTGTCGTCGTCGAGCGCGCCCGCGGCACGCTGGCCATCGTCGACACCAGCCAGCGCACGCTGCTGGGCGAGGTCGCGGGCCTGGGCGACCTGTCGCATGCGTCGGTCGTGTTCTCGCGCGACGCCCGCTTCGCCTACGTCTTCGGCCGCGACGGCGGGCTGACCAAGGTCGACCTGCTCGAGCGTCGCATCGCGGCGCGCGTGATGCAGGCCGGCAACTCGATCGGTGGCGCGATCAGCGCCGACGGCTCGCTGGTCGCCGCGCAGAACTACACGCCCGGCGGCGTCAGGGTGTTCGATGCGCGCACGCTCGCGCCGGTCGCCGACATCCCGGCCGCCGACGTGAACGGCAAGCCCTCGCGTGTCGTCGGGCTGGTCGATCTGCCGGGCCGGCGCTTCGCGTGGAGCCTGCTCGACGCCGACGCGATCTGGATCGCCGATTTCTCGGACCCCGCGGCGCCGAAGCTGACCAAGCTCGCCGGCATCGGCCGCATGCCCTACGACGCGCTGGTCACGCCCGACGGCCGCCACTACATCGCCGGCCTGTTCGGCGAGGATGGCCTGGCCCTGGTCGACCTGTGGCAGGCCACGCCCAGCGCACGCCGCATCCTCGCCGGTTACGGCCGCGGCGAGCAGCCGCTGCCGGTCTACAAGATGCCGCACCTGCGCGGCTGGGCCGTCGCCGGCCGGCGCGCCTACCTGCCGGCGATCGGCCGGCACGAGGTGCTGGTGGTCGACACCGACAGCTGGCTGGAGGTGGGCCGCATCCCGGTCGCCGGCCAGCCGGTGTTCGTGATGGCGCGGCCCGACGGGCGCCAGGTCTGGGTCAACTTCGCGGTGCCCGATTACGACCGGGTGCAGGTGATCGATGTGCTGACGCAGCGCATCGTGCAGACGCTGACACCGGGCAAGGCGGTGCTGCACATGGAATTCACGCCGCGCGGCGAGGCCGTGTGGATCAGCAGCCGCGACGACAACCGCGTCAGCGTGATCGACACGCAGAGCTTCGCGACGCTCGCGACGCTGGCGATCGACGCGCCGAGCGGCATCTTCTTCACCTCGCGCGCCGGGCGGATGGGCCTATGAATCAGTTGGCCCTGCTGAACGACTGGCAGCACGACTTCCCGCTCGAGCGCGAACCGTTCGCGACGGTGGCCGCGCTGGCCGGCGCCAGCGTCGACGAAGTGCTCGCCGGCTACGCCGCCGCACGGCTCGACGGCAGCCTCAGCCGCATCGGCGGCGTGTTCGGCGGCGGCGCCGGCGGCGCCGCGATGCTGTGCGCGATGGCGGTGCCGCCCGCCCGACTGGCCAGCGTGGCGGCGCTGGTCTCGGCGCACCCCGGCGTCAACCACAACTACGAGCGCGAGCACCCGATCAACCTGTGGTTCGTGCTGACCGCGCCGGACGCGTCGGCGCTCGCCGCGGCGCTGGCCGGGCTGGAGGCGGCCACCGGGCTGGCCGCGCTGCGCCTGCCGATGCAGCGCGCCTACCGCATCGACCTCGGCTTCGACCTGCGCGGCCGCACGGCCGCCGCGCCACGCACCGGGCCGCACGGCGCGGCCGCGCGGCCGGTGGCGCCGGCCGACCGGTCGCTCGCCGCGCTGGTCGAAGACGGCCTGCCGCTGCTCGAGCGCCCGTTCGACGCCTGGGCCGAGGCGCTCGGCCGCACGCCAGGCCAGGTGCTCGACGTGCTGCGAGGCTGGCTCGCGCACGGCACGCTGAAGCGCTTCGGCACCATCGTGCGCCACCATGAACTCGGCTTCGCCGCCAATGCGATGACGGTGTTCGACGTGCCCGACGATGCCGTCGATGCCTGCGGCGAGGCGCTGGCGCGCACCCCGGGCGTGACGCTGGCCTACCGGCGCGCGCGCGCCGAGGGCTGGCCGTTCAACCTGTATTGCATGGTGCATGGCCGCGACCGCGTCGCGGTACACGCGGTGCTCGACGCCGCGCTGGCCCAGGCCGGCCTGGCCGCCTGCCCGCGCGCCGTGCTGTTCTCTCGCCGCCGCTACAAGCAGACCGGTGGCCGCTATTTCGCCGACGCGCGGCCCGCGCTCATGGACCCGATGCCCCATGCTCTTGTCGCCTGAAGACGTCCGCATCCTGACGCGCCTGCACGGCGGCCTGCCGCTGGTCGACCGGCCCTTCGCCGAGATCGGTGCCGAGCTCGGCATGGCCGAGGAGCACCTGATCGAGCGGCTGCGCCAGCTGCTCGCGCAAGGGGTGCTGACCCGCTTCGGCCCGCTGTTCCAGATCGAGCGCGCGGGCGGCCGTTTCGTGCTGGCGGCGCTTGCGGTGCCCGAGCACCGTTACGACGAGGTCACCACGCTGGTCAACGCGCTGCCCGAGGTCGCCCACAACTACCGCCGCGAGCATGCACTCAACATGTGGTTCGTCGTCGCCGCCGATTCGCCCGAGAAGGCTGAAGGAGCGCTGCAGCGCATCGAGGCCGACACCGGCCTGCCCGTGTTCGCCTTCCCCAAGGAGCGCGAGTACTTCGTCGAGCTGAAGCTGCCGCTCGATCACCTGGAGACTGGCGATGCCGCTCGATGAGATCGACCGCGAGCTGATCGCCGCCACGCAAGGCGGCCTGCCACTGGTCGCGCGGCCTTACGAAGCCGTGGGCGCGATGCTGGGCGTGCCGGGCGAGCTGGTGCGCGAGCGCCTGGCCGCGATGCTCGAATCGGGCCTGATCCGTCGCATCGGCGCGGTGCCCAACCACTACCGGCTCGGCTACACCGCCAACGGCATGAGCGTGTGGGACGTGGCCGACGAGCAGGTCGACGCGCTCGGCGAGCAGGTCGGCGCCTTGACTTTCGTCAGCCACTGCTACCGGCGGCCCCGCCATGCTCCCGCCTGGCCGTACAACCTTTTCGCGATGCTGCATGGCCGCACGCGCGAGGAGGTCGAGGCCCAGGCCGCGCAGATCGCCACGCTGCTGGGCCCGGCCTGCCGAGCCCACGAAATTCTCTATTCGACCGCGATCCTGAAGAAGACCGGCCTGCGCCTCACCGAGAACTGACGATGTTCCGCATCAGCCAATACATGCGCGAGCTGGCGCACGCCGAGGCGACCGGCAGCTACCCGGTGGCGCGTGCGGCGCGGGCCGGCGCGGCGCCCGGCCCCGTCGTGATCTGGAACCTGATCCGCCGCTGCAACCTGACCTGCAAGCACTGCTACGCGCTGTCGGCCGACCACGACTACGCGGGCGAGCTGAAGACCTCCGAGGTCTACGCAGTGATGGACGACCTGAAGGCGTTCGGCGTGCCGGTGCTGATCCTGTCCGGCGGCGAGCCGCTGATGCGGCCGGACCTGTTCCAGATCGCCGCGCACGCCAAGGCGATGCGCTTCTACACCGGCCTGTCGACCAACGGCACGCTGATCGACGCCGCAATGGCCGACCGCATCGCCGCCGTGGGCTTCGACTACGTCGGCATCAGCCTGGACGGCCTGCGCGAAACGCACGATCAGTTCCGCCGCCTCGAGGGCGCCTTCGACAAGAGCCTGGCCGCCGTGCGCCTGCTGCACGCGCGCGGCGTGAAAGTCGGCCTGCGCTACACGATGACCGCGATGAACGCGGCCGATTTCGCGCCGCTGCTGGAGCTGATGCGCGACGAGCAGGTCGACAAGTTCTACTTCTCGCACCTGAACTACGCCGGCCGCGGCAACATCCACCGCGCGAAGGACGCCCGCTTCGCCAGCACCCGCGAGGCGATGGACCTGCTGTTCGAGCGCGCATGGGAGGCCGCCTGCGAAGGCCGGCTGGAGGACTATGTCAGCGGCAACAACGACGCCGACGGGCCCTACCTGCTGCAATGGGCGCAGGCGCGGCTGCCGCGCTGGCACGGCACCTTGCGCGAGCGCCTCGTCGACTGGGGCGGCAACGCCAGCGGCATCGGCGTGGCCAACATCGACAACCTCGGCAACGTGCACCCCGACACGATGTGGTGGCACCACACGCTGGGCAATGTGCGCGAGCGGCCGTTCTCGGCCATCTGGCCCGACACCAGCGACCCGCTGATGGCCGGCCTGAAGCAGCGGCCGCGGCCGGTGACCGGGCGCTGCGGCGCCTGCGCGCACCTGGCGATCTGCGGCGGCAACACCCGCGTGCGGGCGCAACAGACGACCGGCGATCCCTGGGCCGAAGACCCGGGCTGCTACCTCGATGACACCGAGATCGGCCTGGCGCCCCCGGTGGTGTCAGTCGCCGGTGAGGTGGCCCATGCCTCTGCCTGAATCGCTGGCCCGTGCGGCCAAGCTGCTGCTGGCCGCCGGCCTGGTCTGGATGGGGGCCGACCTCGCGCGGGCGCAGGCGCCCGACGCGTCGCGCCTGTTCGCGCAGCACTGCGCGAGCTGCCACGGCGAGCAGCGCACCGGCTTGATGGGCCCGGCGCTGCTGCCCGAGAGCCTCGAGCGGCTGCGCGCGGCCGACGCGAAGACCGTGATCGAGAAAGGCCGCGCCGCGACGCAGATGCCGGGCTTCGCCGACAAGCTGAGCGGCGACGAGATGGCCGCGCTCGCCCGCTGGATCTACCAGCCCGTGCAACCGGCGCCGGCCTGGGCGGAGGCCGACATCCGCGCCTCGCGCACCGAAACCGCCGGCTGGGCCGCGTGGCCCGCCGCGCCCCAATGGCGCGCCGACCCGATGAACCTGTTCGTCGTCGTCGAGGGCGGCGACCACCACGTCTCGCTGGTCGACGGCGACCGCTTCGAGGTGATCCACCGCTTCGCCAGCCGCTATGCGCTGCACGGCGGGCCCAAGTTCACGCCCGACGGCCGCTACGTGTTCTTCGGCTCGCGCGACGGCTGGATCACGAAGTACGACCTGTGGAACCTGAAGATCGTCGCCGAGGTGCGCGCGGGCCTGAACATGCGCAACGTGGCGGTCAGCGGCGACGGCCGCTGGGTGATGGCGGCCAACTACCTGCCGCGCACGCTGGCGCTGTTCGATGCCGACCTGAACCTGGTGAAGACCTACGACGCGGCGACGCTCGACGGCACGCAGCACTCACGCGTCTCGGCCGTGTACGACGCGGCGCCGCGCAAGAGCTTCGTCGTCGCGCTGAAGGACATCGCCGAGGTCTGGGAGATCTCGTACGACCCGAAGGCCGAGCCCATCCACGACGGCTACGTGCACGACTACCGCATGGGCGAGGCCATCGCCAAGCCCGGCTACCTCGGCGTGCGGCGCACGCCGCTGGAGGAGCCGCTGGACGACTTCTTCTTCGACCAGGGCTACCGCCACCTGATCGGCACCGCGCGGGCGCGCAGCCCCGACGCGGCGCCGACCGCCCAGGTCGTCAACCTCGACATCCGCCGCAAGATCGCCGAGCTGCCGATCGCCGGCATGCCGCACCTGGGCTCGGGCATCACCTTCGCGTGGAACGGCACCACCGTGCTCGCCAGCCCGAACCTGAAGACCGGCGCGATCGACGTGATCGACATGAAGACTTGGAAGCCGGTCAAGACCGTGCCGACGCCCGGCCCGGGCTTCTTCATCCGCAGCCACGCGGCCACGCCCTACGCCTGGGCCGACTCGATGATGAGCCCCACGGCCAAGGACACGCTGACGCTGATCGACAAGCGCACGCTCGAGCCGGTGGCCACGATCCGCGAG
>NZ_DATFAN010000076.1:0-2634 GCF_035254525.1 Ideonella sp.
TCTGCTGCTGCGTTGCAGCAAACATCGGGAGCAGGCGCGCCGTTGCCAAGCCCGCGGCGCGTCCGCTCGATTGGTTCTAAAGCTTAATGAAATTCACGCCGTGAACCTTCAATACGCCAGGGTGAAGCGCCGGCGCACATGCTGCGGCGATTCGAGCTCGTCGAGGATCGCCACCGCCAGGTCTTCGACCGAGATGCGGCCGGGCTGGCCGGCGTCCATCAGCACCTCGTCGCCGCCCAGGCGAAAGCGGCCGGTGCGCTCGCCCGGCACGAGCATCGGCGCCGGCGACACGAAGCTCCACTCGAGCCCGGCTTCGTCGCGAAACAGGCCCAGCGCATCGCGCGCGGCCCGTGCCTCGGTCTTGTATTCGGCGGGAAACTGCGGCGTGTCGACCAGCTGCACGCCCGGCGCGACGAACAGGCTGCCCGCGCCGCCCACCCACAGCAGGCGCTGCACGCCCGCGCGCTTGCAGCCCTCGATGGCGGCTCGTGCGCCGCGCAGGTATTGCGCCGCGAAGTCGGCCTGGCCGCGTACGTTGTAGGTGCTGACGAGGGCGTCGTGGCCGGCCACGGCTTGCGCGATGGCGCTGGCGTCGGCGCCGTCGGCCGCCACCACGGCCAGGCCGGCGCGCGGTGCCAGCTTGGACGGCGTGCGCGCCAGCGCCGTGACATGGTGGCCGCGCTGCAAGGCTTCGGCGAGCACCTTAGAACCGACGAAGCCGGTGGCGCCGATGAGGGCGATCTTCATGAGCAACTCCAGGGAATGGCAAAGAAGTCCGACGATAGGGGCTTCACAATGCCGCCACTAGACGGCTGGATCGCACAACACCCTTAAGCGCTGCTTCACGATGGACGACATCAAACGCATGGCCGTCTTCGCTGCCGTCGTCGAGCATCACTCGATGAGCGCGGCCGCGCGCGCTCTCTCGATGAGCACCTCGGCGGTCAGCCAGCAGGTGCGCCGACTGGAGCGCGACAGCGGCGTGACCCTGCTGCATCGATCGACGCGCAAGCTGACGCTGACGGCGGCGGGCGAGCAGTTCCACGCGCACTGCGCCGCGATGGTGGCGGCGGCCCGGCGCGCGCAGCAGCAGCTCACGCACTCGCGCGAGGCGCCGGTCGGCGAGCTGCGCCTGTCGGCGCCGGTGGGATTCGCGCGCCACGTGGCGCCCGCGCTGGGCGAGCTGCTGGCTGCGCATCCCGCGCTCAGCCTGAAGCTGCTGGTGGACGACGCGCACATCGACCTCATCGAGGCGCGCATCGACCTCGCGGTGCGCTTCGGCCGCCTGCCCGATTCCAGCTGGGTGGCGCGCCGGCTGTGCGCCTTCGAGCTGCTCGTGTGCGCGTCGCCTGAACTGCTGCGCTCGCACGGCGCACCGCGCCGGCCCGAGGACCTGCTGTCGCAACCCTGGCTCGCGCTGGCGCGCGACGGCCAGGCGCTGCACCTCAGCCTGCAAGGCCCGCAGGGCGAGTCGCGCACTCAGCGCATCGAGGCGCGCATCAGCAGCAACAACCAGCTGTCGATCCAGCAGATGTGCGTGGCGGGCCTGGGGCTCGCCCTGCTGGCGCGTGTCGACGCGGCGGACGATCTGGCCGCGGGCCGCCTCGTGCCGGTGCTGCCGCAGTGGCGCTGCCCGTCGCTCGACGTGTGGGCCGCCACGCCGCAGCGCGATGCGCAGCCGGCCAAGGTGCGCGCGGCGATCGACGCACTGGCGCAGTACCTCGTGGGCCTGCCCGGCGCGGTGCGTTGATCGCGGCTGCCGGGCTCAGCTGCGCCGGCGGCGCGGCGTGAAGTTCAGCTGCGCGTCGGTCTTCATCGGCGCGGCGGTCAGCTGAAGATGCTGCGTGGCCTGGTCCTGCAACTGGTCGGGGTGCCACAGCCGCAGCTCCGCCGTGCCTTCGGGCACCGCGTCGATGGTCGCCACGCCATTCGCATCGGTCTTGGCGAACCAGGGCGTGCCGCTCACGTACACCTGGCCGCGCATCGAGGAATGCAGGTGGCAGGCCAGGCCGATCGGTCCGGCCTTGTCGACCTTCACGTCGGCCCAGGTCGTTCCCGCCTTCTTGTGCGCCGACGCGGTCGCGCGGTACTCGTCGGCGCCCGCAGCACCCTCGGCCGCGTCCAGGCGCAGCTCGAAGTCCTTGGCCGCCGGCATGCTGCCCAGCGGGCCGCTCGGCGTGGACCGCACGTGGTGGTCGTAGCCGTCGTGGTTCGAAAAACGCAGCGTGCTGCCCACGGGAACGACGGTGAGAAAGGGCACGAAGTGCAGCCGCTCCTGGGCGATCAGGACTGGCTTGTCGGCCGGCCGCGGCGCCACCTTGCCGGCCGGCTCGACCAGCACCACCACGTCGGGCACCGGCCGGCCTTCCAGGTCGGTGACGGTGACTTGCACGGTGCCGGCCCGTGCCACGGTGAGCGACAGCAGGCAGGCGAAGGCCGCGAGCATGTGCCGGGTCATGGCCGCCCTCATTTGGCGCTCACGATGTCGCGGTGCAGCGGCGCCAGCTTGGCCAGCAGGCGGTTCTGCGTGCGAAACCCGATGCCCTGGGCGTCCATCGCCTGCTGCAGCACTTCGACGAGGGCATTGAAGCTGGCCCGGTCGATGTCGAAGTCCTGGTGCACGAGCTTCATGTC
>NZ_DATFAN010000077.1:0-7943 GCF_035254525.1 Ideonella sp.
CTGAGCACTTCCACGACTTCATCCGTGACCGCCTGGAGTTGCGACGTCTTCGCGCGAAAGCGGTTTGAAGGCCCCTGGATACGCCTGCGGCGCAGGGCCAGCCATGCAGTGCGTCCCGGAGGTGGCAAGAGTGGCGAGCTCCGCGGGCGTAGCGGCCGGAGCGGGGAAGTTGCTGGCGTGGGCTGTCACTGGAGTCCTCTGAAGTTGATGACTCGCCGTCTAGCCACCACGTTCAGGCATCCCTGCGCTTTACGTTTAAGGAGGACGGCTACATGACCTGCGCCGCCTCGCAGCGCTCCAAAAGCGCTCCACGGGCACCGTGGACAAGTGCGCGAAAGGACGCGCAACGGTGCGCTAAGATGTTGAGTTCTCGTCCGAAGGAGGTCCGTAGAGGTACTTGGCCCACATTCGGGACGTAGAGGCCGGAGGTTCGAATCCTCTCACCCCGACCAGGAATTCCTTTTCCCATTGATCTCTCGTGCTGATGCCGCGGCGCCCGTCGCGGCACGGTCTGTCTCGCCAGACCGACGAAGCGTGACGAGGTTTTCATCGCAGCGGCCCATGAGGCCGATCTCGATTTACAGCCCCTGAACCTTCGGCGATGATGGCCGGTCATGGTCTTTCTGCGCCCAGGCGGTGCGGTGCGCGTTTGTGGACACCCTGATCGAAGCTCCCTCCTCTGCGTTGTCCGGCGTTGCCCGGGTGCTCGTTCACGGCGGGAAGCTGAAGGTGCAGCGGGCCGAGGAACTGACCACCACCGCCCGCGACAAGCGAATCAGCTTCGTCGCGGCGCTGATGGATTCCGGCGAGATGACGCCATCCACGCTGGCGCACAGCCTGTCCAGTTCATTGGCGGTGCCGTTGCTCGACCTGGACGCGGTCGATGCCCAGCGCCTGCCCCGGGGCATCCTCGACGCCAAGCTGGTCACCCAGTACAAGGTGCTGCCGCTGTCCAAGCGCGGCAGCCGGCTGTTCCTGGCCTGCGCCGACCCGACCGACCAGGAAGCGGGTGAGCGCATCAAGTTCGCCACCCAGCTCGCACCCGAATGGGTGCTGGTCGAGTACGACAAGCTGAACCGCGTGCTCGAGGCCCAGGCCACCCCGGCCTCGCAGGCGCTCGAGACGCTGGCCACGACCGATTTCGATTTCGACGTCACCGAGGAAGACACTTCGCAGCCTGCGGCCGCCGAGGTGACGACCGAGGTCGAGGACGCCCCGGTCGTGCGCTTCCTGCAGAAGATGCTGGTCGACGCGATCAACCTGCGCGCCTCCGACCTGCACTTCGAACCCTACGAGTTCAACTACCGCGTGCGCTTTCGCGTCGACGGCGAGTTGCGCGAGATCACCCAGCCGCCGATCGCGATCAAGGACAAGCTCGCCTCGCGCATCAAGGTGATCTCGCGGCTGGACATTTCCGAGAAGCGCGTGCCGCAGGACGGCCGCATGAAGCTGCGCTTCGGCACCAAGTCGATCGACTTCCGGGTCAGCACCCTGCCCACGCTGTTCGGCGAGAAGATCGTGATCCGGATTCTCGATTCCTCGAGCGCCAAGCTCGGCATCGAGGCACTGGGCTACGAGCCCGCCGAGAAGGAACGCCTGCTGCATGCGATCCACCGGCCCTACGGCATGGTGCTGGTCACCGGCCCCACCGGCTCGGGCAAGACGGTGTCGCTCTACACCTGCCTGAACATCCTGAACCAGCCGGGCGTCAACATCTCGACCGTCGAAGACCCGGCCGAAATCAATCTGCCCGGCATCAACCAGGTCAACGTCAACGACAAGGCGGGCCTGAACTTCGCGGTGGCGCTGAAGTCCTTTCTGCGCCAGGATCCCGACATCATCATGGTCGGCGAGATCCGCGACCTGGAAACCGCCGACATCGCGATCAAGGCCGCGCAGACCGGCCACCTGGTGATGTCGACGCTGCACACCAACGACGCCCCGTCGACGCTGACGCGGATGATCAATATGGGCGTGGCGCCGTTCAACATCGCCTCCAGCGTGCTGTTGATCACGGCCCAGCGCCTGGTGCGCAGGTTGTGCGAGAACTGCAAGAAGCCCGGCGATTACCCGCGCAGCGCGCTGCAGAAGGCCGGCTACGGCGACAGCGACCTGGACGGCAGCTGGATGCCCTATCGGGCGGTCGGGTGCGGCAGCTGCAACAACGGCTACCGCGGGCGGGTCGGCATCTACCAGGTGATGCCGGTGACCGAGGAGATCCAGCGCATCATCCTGTCGCAAGGCTCGGCGGTCGACATCGCCGCCGCCGCCCAGCGCGATGGCGTGCGCGACCTGCGCCAGTCCGGCCTGCTGAAGGTGAAACTGGGTGTCACATCGCTGGAGGAAGTGATCGCCGCCACGAACGAGTAGGCGCACGCCCTCGGCGACGCAGCACAATCGCGATACATCACACATCGATCGTTTGGGGATCGGCCGGAGGCTCAATGGCAACTGCAACCGCGACGGCGAAAGACGTCAAGGAATTCATCTTCGAGTGGGAAGGCAAGGACCGCAACGGCAAGATCGTTCGCGGCGAATTGCGCTCCGGCGGCGAAGCGGCGGTCAGCGCGAGCCTGCGCCGCCAGGGCGTCATGGTCACCAAGATCAAGAAGCGGCGCTCCGGCGGCGGCAAGGCGATCAAGGCCAAGGACATCGCCGTCTTCACGCGCCAGCTCGCGACGATGATGAAGGCGGGCGTGCCGCTGCTGCAGTCATTCGACATCGTCGGCCGCGGCAGCCCGAACCCGCGCCTGACCCGGCTGCTGATGGACATCCGCTCGGACGTGGAGACGGGTACCAACCTGTCGTCGGCCTTCCGCCGCCACCCGCAGTACTTCGATGCGCTGTACTGCAACCTCGTCGAAGCCGGCGAGGCGGGTGGCATTCTCGAAGAGCTGCTGACGCGCCTGGCGATGTACCAGGAGAAGACGCTCGCGATCAAGCAGAAGGTCAAGTCGGCGATGATCTACCCGGTGTCGGTGCTGGTCGTCGCCTTCGTCGTCGTCACCGTCATCATGATCTTCGTGATCCCGGCCTTCAAGGACGTGTTCAAGTCCTTCGGTGCCGAGCTGCCCGCGCCGACGCTGCTGGTCATGGCCATGAGCGACACGTTCGTCAAGTGGTGGTGGTTGATCTTCGGCGTGATCTTCGGCGGCGGCTACGCCTTCATGCAGACCTGGAAGCGCTCGGAGAAGATGCAGTTCGCGATGGACCGCTTCCTGCTGCGCCTGCCGATCTTCGGCGACCTGATCCGCAAGGCCATCATCGCGCGCTGGACGCGCACGCTGTCGACGATGTTCGCGGCCGGCGTGCCGCTGGTCGAGGCGCTCGATTCGGTCGGCGGCACCGCGGGCAACTCGGTCTACGCCCATGCCACCCAGCAGATCCAGCGCGACGTTGCCACCGGCACCGCGCTGACCACCTCGATGACACAGACCGGCGTGTTCCCGAACATGGTGCTGCAGATGGCGGCCATCGGCGAGGAATCCGGCGCGCTGGACGACATGCTGTCGCGCGCCGCCGACTTCTACGAGGAAGAGGTCGACGAGATGGTCAAGGGCCTGTCGACGCTGCTGGAGCCGATCATCATCGTCTTCCTGGGCGGCTTGATCGGCGGCATCGTCGTATCGATGTACCTGCCGATCTTCAAGCTCGGCCAGGTGGTCTGACGTGCTGGGGGCGGATGCACTGAGCCTGTGGCTCTCCCCTGTTGTGCTGGCCCTGCTGGGCCTGTGCATCGGCAGCTTCCTCAACGTCGTCGTTCACCGGCTGCCGCGCATGATGGAGCGCGACTGGTGGAGCGACGTGGCCCACGCGCTGGCCGATGGCGAGTCGTTCCAGCGCTGTTTCGGGCGTGAGCCGCCCAAGGCGCTGGCGGGCACCGCCAGCGAGGTACAGAAGGGGCTGGAGGGCCTCGCGCCCTACGGCCTCGCGCGCCCACGTTCGGCCTGCCCCGCCTGTGGCCACGCCATCCGCTGGTACGAGAACATCCCGCTGGTGAGCTGGCTCGCGCTGCGCGGCCGCTGCTCTGCCTGCAAGACGCCGATCTCGCCGCGCTATCCCTTCATCGAATTGCTGACGGCCGTGCTGTTCGCGCTAGCCGGGTGGCACGTGGGCCCGAAGCCCGTGGTGCTGCTGTGGTGCGCGGTGCTGGCGGTGCTGGTCGCGCTGGCGGCGATCGATTGGGACACCACGCTGCTGCCCGATGCGCTGACGCTGCCGCTGCTGTGGGCCGGCCTGGGTGCCGCAGCGCTGGACTGGACGCCGCTGAAGCTTTCCGACGCGTTGTGGGGCGCGGTCGCCGGCTACCTCTCGCTGTGGTCGATCTACTGGCTGTTCAAGAAGGCCACCGGCAAGGAAGGCATGGGCTTCGGCGACTTCAAGCTGCTGTCGGCGCTCGGCGCCTGGCTCGGCTGGCAGGCCATCCTGCCGATCGTGCTGATGGCCTCGGTGATCGGCGCCGCCGTCGGCATCGGCATGAAGCTCTCGGGCAGCCTGCGCGAGGGACGCTACGTGCCGTTCGGGCCCTTCCTCGCGGGCGGGGGTGTGGTCGTGCTGCTGGCCGGCACCGAGCGGGTGCTGGGCTGGATCGGGCAGGGATGAACCCGCGGCCGGTGCCGCCACTGCGGGTGGGCCTGACCGGCGGCATCGGCAGTGGCAAGAGCACGGTGGCGGCGGCACTGGCCCGCCGCGGCGCCTGCATCGTCGACACCGACGCCATCGCACGCGAGCTCACCGCGCCGGGCGGCGCAGCGCTGCCGGCCATCGCGGCCGAGTTCGGTGCCCAGATGCTGGACGCGGCCGGCGCCCTCGACCGGGCCCGCATGCGTGCCGAGGTGTTCGGCCAGACCGAGGCGCGGCATCGCCTCGAGGCAATCCTGCATCCCCTGATTGGCCAGCAGGCCCAGGCCCGGGCCGCGGCGGCCGGGGCCGCGCAGCCGGTGGTGTTCGACGTGCCCTTGCTGACCGAATCGGGGCACTGGCGCGAGCGTGTCGACCGGGTGCTGGTCGTCGACTGCGACGAGGCCCTGCAGGTTCGGCGCGTGATGCAACGCTCGGGCTGGGCCGAGCCCGAGGTTCGGCGCGTGATCGCGCAGCAGGCTCCACGCAGCGCGCGCCGGTCGATCGCCGATGCGGTGATCAGCAACGGCGAGGGCGTCGGCCTGACAGCGCTCGACGCGATGGTCGGCGCCCTGTGGCGCCACTGGTGGCCGCAGGCTCTTTGAAACGCCTGCCCCGCAAGGGCTGTGAAACAATCGGCGCTCCCCGCGGACTGCCGCGGGGCCCCGGCAGCCCGCGCAAGGACGACTGAGCTTGGTTCTTTACGAATACCCCTTCAACGAAGGCATTCGCACGATGCTGCGGCTGGAGCACCTGTTCGCCCGGCTGCATCTGCTGCTGCCGCGCGACTCGGCGGTCGACCACCACTTCGCGCTGGTGACGCTGTTCGAGATCATGGACGTCGCATCGCGCGCCGACCTGAAGTCCGACCTGCTGAAGGAACTCGAGCGCCACAAGGCCCAGTTGCAGGCCTTTCGCGGCAACCCCAGCGTTTCCGAGGCGGCCCTGGACGAGATCGTTGCCCGCATCGACCACGCCCATGCGAGCCTGAACCACCTGGCCGGCAAGGCCGGCCACACGCTGACCTCGAATGACTGGCTGATGAGCATCCGCAGCCGCATCAGCATTCCCGGCGGCACCTGCTCGTTCGACCTGCCCGCCTACTACGCCTGGCAGCAACTGCCGCCCGAGCGCCGCCGCGCCGACCTGACCCACTGGGTCGACACCCTCGTGCCGCTGGCCGAGGCGCTGCTGCTGTTGCTGAACCTGCTGCGCGACGCCGGGGTGCCGCACCGCGTCGTGGCCCAGGGCGGCCAGTACCAGCAGAGCCTGCCGGCCGGCCGCACCTACCATCTGCTGCGGCTGTCCATCGACGAGTCGCAGGGCATCGTGCCCGAGATCAGCGGCCACCGGCTGATGGTGTCGGTGCGCCTGATGCGCGCGGACGCGGAAGGGCGCCTCAAGCCCCACCACGGCGACACCACCTTCGACCTCGCCCTGTGCGCTTGAGCTTGCACCATGGCTGAACCTGCAGCGCCGGGCCCCGCCTCGCCGAAGCCGCGCACCGTGCCCTGCCCGGCGTGCAGGCAGCCGGCGCTGTTCTCGCCGGAGAACCCGTACCGGCCGTTCTGCAGCGCCCGCTGCCAGGGCAACGACTTCGGCGCGTGGGCCAACGAGGCCTACCGCGTCAGCGCGAACCCGCCGCCCGACGACAAGGAATAGAGCCTGCGCGATGCTTGGGGGGATGCCCCCGATCGGGCCTTGAAAGGCCAGCGCCGGTCCCTATAATGCCCTTTAGCACTCACCCCGCCGGAGTGCTAACACCCGGCGGCGGCGAGCAGGCTCTTCGGTGCCCGCCGGCCTCCATGCTGGGGGCACCATGTTGTGAATGAGCACCAACTTCTGTTGGGCTCCATATCCAGTCTCACTGCCAATGCACAAAGGAGATGCAATGAAGCTTCGTCCGTTGCACGATCGCGTGATCGTCAAGCGCCTGGAAAACGAAACCAAGACCGCCTCGGGCATCGTGATCCCCGACAACGCTGCCGAAAAGCCCGACCAGGGTGAAGTGCTGGCCGTCGGCCCGGGCAAGCGCAACGACAAGGGTGATTTCGTCGCCCTGAACGTCAAGGTCGGCGACCGCGTGCTGTTCGGCAAGTACTCCGGCCAGACCGTCAAGGTCGATGGCGAAGAGCTGCTGGTCATGAAGGAAGACGACCTGTTTGCCGTGGTGGAAAAGTAAATCGCCGAGGCGATCTGCTTTCGTCGCAGGCTAACTTGGCGCAGCCAAGTTAAGGGCCGAAGGCCCGGCCGCAGACAGAAGTCAACGAACACACACACCTACTGAATCCGGAGAATCAAACATGGCAGCAAAAGACGTCATCTTTGGCGCTGACGCCCGTCACCGCATGGTCGAAGGCGTGAACATCCTGGCCAACGCGGTCAAGGTCACGCTGGGCCCCAAGGGCCGCAACGTCGTGCTCGAGCGCTCCTTCGGCGCCCCCACCGTCACCAAGGACGGTGTCTCGGTGGCCAAGGAAATCGAGCTGAAGGACAAGCTCCAGAACATGGGCGCCCAGATGGTCAAGGAAGTCGCTTCCAAGACCAGCGACAACGCCGGTGACGGCACCACGACCGCCACCGTGCTGGCCCAGGCCATCGTGCGCGAAGGCATGAAGTACGTGGCCGCCGGCATGAACCCGATGGACCTCAAGCGCGGCATCGACAAGGCTGTCCTGTCGCTGACCGAAGAGCTGAAGAAGGCCTCGAAGCCCACCACCACCAGCAAGGAAATCGCGCAGGTCGGCACGATCTCGGCGAACTCCGACGAATCGATCGGCAAGATCATCGCCGACGCGATGGACAAGGTCGGCAAGGAAGGCGTGATCACCGTCGAAGACGGCAAGAGCCTGAACAACGAGCTGGATGTCGTCGAAGGCATGCAGTTCGACCGCGGCTACCTGTCGCCCTACTTCATCAACCAGCCCGAAAAGCAAGTCGCGCTGCTCGAAAACCCGTTCGTGCTGCTGTACGACAAGAAGATCAGCAACATCCGCGACCTGCTGCCGACGCTGGAGCAGGTGGCCAAGAGCGGCCGTCCGCTGCTGATCGTCGCCGAGGAAGTCGAAGGCGAAGCGCTGGCCACCCTGGTCGTCAACACCATCCGCGGCATCCTGAAGGTCGTGGCCGTCAAGGCGCCGGGCTTCGGTGACCGTCGCAAGGCGATGCTGGAAGACATCGCGATCCTCACCGGCGGCAAGGTGATCGCCGAGGAAGTCGGCCTCACGCTCGAGAAGGTGCAGCTGGCCGACCTCGGCCAGGCCAAGCGCGTCGAAGTGGCGAAGGAGAACACCACCATCATCGACGGCGCCGGCAAGGCAGCC
>NZ_DATFAN010000078.1:0-40939 GCF_035254525.1 Ideonella sp.
TGAGGAAGCGCTTCGAGGAGCAGAAGGAGCGCCACGAGGGCGGCAGCAAGATGATCGGGACCGGCGGCACCTCGCCGTTCGGCGCCTATGGATTCAATCCGCAGGGCATCCGCATCGGGCAGGACAAGGGGCGCAACCGCAGTGCCGTCAAGGTCTGGGACCAGCGCGCCTACAAGGATTACGACGATTCCCAGGAGCTGGGCACCCGCAACATCAAGATCGCGCTGCGGCGCCTGCGGAAGTTCGCGCGCGAGGGCGCCGCCGACGAACTGGACCTGGACGACACCATCAAGTCGACGGCCGCGAACGCGGGCTGGCTCGACATCAAGATGGTCCCCGAACGCCACAACAACGTGAAGGTGCTGCTGCTGATGGACGTGGGCGGCACCATGGACGAACACATCCACCGCGTGGAGGAAATGTTCTCGGCCGCGAAGGCGGAGTTCAAGCACCTGGAGTTCTACTACTTCCACAACTGCGTCTACGACTTCATGTGGAAGAACAACCGGCGCCGCTTCAGCGAGAAATCACCCACCTGGGACATCCTGCGCAAGTACAACAAGGACTGGCGGCTGATCTTCGTCGGCGATGCGACGATGAGCCCCTACGAGATCCTGCAGCCCGGCGGCAGCGTCGAATACAACAACGAGGAGCCCGGCGCCGAATGGCTGCAGCGGCTCACGCACGCATTTCCGAAGTACGCCTGGATCAACCCCGAACCACAGGGCGTCTGGCAGTACCGGCAGAGCATCTCGATCGTGCAGCAGCTGATGCAGCAGCGCATGTTCCCGCTCACCTTGGCCGGGCTGGAAGGAGCGATGCGCCTGCTGAGCAAATGAGCCGGGCCCGCGCCGCAGCCCGGCGGCTCGCTCTTGCGCTGGCCTGCGTGTTCGCGGCTCCGGTGGCCGTGTGGGCGCAGGCGCCGGAACCGGCCGTCGAGCCGGCCCCACCCGTGGCCACTGCAGCCGCCGCGACGATCCCCGAGCTCGAGATCGTCGCGCCGGGGAATCTGCGCCAGCTGCTCGAGCGCCACCTCGACCTGGCCCGCGCGATCGCCGACCAGCAGGCCGCGGCGAAGGCCGCCAAGGCGGCGCCGCCGGCCGCCGGGGCCAGCGCGCCCTCGGCCGACGCCGGCATCGAGATCAACGAGGCCGAGTGGTCGCGCCTGATCGCGGCGGCGCCTGCACAGGCGCGCAGCCTGGTGCAGACCGAAGGCTTCTTCGCCGCGCAGGCGCAGGTCCAGCGCGAAGGCCATCATGTGCGCCTGACGCTCGAGCCCGGCCCGGTCGCCCGCGTCGAGAAGCTGGTGATCGACATCCAGGGTGAGTTGGGCGAATCGCTCGAGCGGCGCGACGCCGATGCCCGCGCGCTGCACGCGAGGCTGCTGGCCGACTGGGGCCTGCCGGTCGGTGCGCCGTTTCGCAATGCCGACTGGGCCAGTGCCAAGAACGCAGTGATCGGCCGCCTGCGCGCCGAAGGGTATGCCGCCGCCACCTGGAGCGGCACCAGCGCCGAGGTCATCACTGACGCGGACGCGACGGCCGATGCCGCGGCCAGCGGCGGCGCACCGGCCCGCGTGCGCATCTTCGCCGTCGCCGACAGCGGGCCTCGGTTTCTCGCCGGCGGGCCGGACTCGATCACGGTCCAGGGCCTGGCGGTGCACGATGCCGAGCGTGTTCGCGCCCTGGCCGGCTTCGGCGAGGGTGCGCCGCTCACCGAGACGCGCCTGCTCGACTACCAGGAACGGCTCGTGCGCACCGGCCTGTTCGACCAGGTCGCCGTCAGCCTGGATTCCGACGCCGCGCAGGCCGGCCAGTCGCGCGTGCTGGTGCAACTGAAAGAGGCACCGTTGCAGAACGCGACCATCGGCCTCGGCTACGGCACCAACACCGGCCCGCGGGTCACCGGCGAGTACGTGCACCGCCGCGTGTTCGGCTTCGCTGCCACGGCGCGCAACAAGATCGAATACGGCCGCGACAAGCAGGCATGGGACGGCGAGGTCTCGCTTCACCCCAACGAGCACATGCAGCGCTGGCTCGTCGGCGGCACCTACGAGCTGCTGAAGACAGACGAAGACCGCACGATCTCGCAGCGGCTGCGCCTGGGCCGCGCGGAAGACCTGCCGCGCCTGGAGCGCCTGGCCTTCGTCCAGTTCGAGCGCAGCAACGAGTGCACCTACGTCGAAACGCCCTGCATCGACCCGCTGACCGTGAAGGCGGCATCGGGCAACCTGCACACCACCTGGCGCCGGCTCGACAACGCCCTGCTGCCGACACGCGGCTACACGCTCAACGCGCAGGTCGGCGCCGGCTGGGCCACCGGCCAGGCCCCCGGCCGCGAGCCGCAGGATCAGCCAGCGAGTGGCCCCTACACGCGCCTGTACGGCCGCGCGACCGGCTATTGGCCCTTGCCCGGCGGCTTCTTCAGCGAGGCGCGGCTCGAGCTCGGCGGCGTGCTGGTCAAGAACGACGTGATCGTGCCGGACTCGCAGCGCTTTCGCGCCGGCGGTGACGAATCGGTGCGCGGCTACGACTACCGCACGCTGGCACCCACCACGCCCGAGGGCGGCATCACCGGCGGCAAGCTGCTGTTCACGGCCAGCGCTGAGGTGGCGCACCCGATCTCGCGCAGCCTGCCCAGCGTCTGGTGGGCCGCCTTCGTCGACGCCGGCCGCGCGGCGGACAGCATGGGCCGCACCGTGGACCCCAGCGATTCGAGCAAGACCCTCCGCGGCCTTCGCGAGCCGGCGATCGGCTACGGTGTCGGCGCCCGCTGGCGCAGCCCGGTGGGGCCATTGAAACTCGACATCGCCTACGGCGAAGAGCTCAGGCAATGGCGGCTGCACCTGAGCGTCGGCATCGCGTTCTGACGGGCATGCGCCAATGAACAACGCGCCCGCCCCGCCCCAGGCCGCCCCCCTGCCGCGCGCCGAGCGCCGCCGGCTGCGCCAGCTCGCGTGGGAACTGTTGGCCTTGGTCGTGGTGCTGGTCGGCGCGCTCGTCGCCGGCGGCGCCTGGCTGGCGCGCAGCGAAGGCGGTGGCGCCTGGCTGCTGGGCCAGGTGCCGGGCCTGCGCGTCGAGGGCCTGCGCGGCGCGCTGCTGGGCGACGAGCTGACGGCCGAGCGCCTGCGCTACGAGATCGACGGCAACGTGCTGGAGCTGCAGCGCGTGCGCCTGGCCGGCCTGGTCGGCGACTGGACCACCCGCCCCCGCGCGCGCGAACCCTGGCTGCAATTGCACCTGGACGCGCTGTCGGCCGAGGCGGCCACCTGGCGCTCCGGCCCGCCCGGCCCGAGCCCCACCCCCACCGCGCCGCCGACCGACCTGCGGCTGCCCTTCTCGCTCACGGTCGACCGGCTGGCCATCGGCCGGTTGCAGGTCGACGAGCTGCCCGCCCTGGCCGAGGTCCGGGCCAAGGCCGCGTTCGGCGACGACCGCGGCGCGCGCCACCGGCTGACCGGCCTGCGCTTTCACAGCGCGCGCTGGCTGGCCGAGGCCGACGTCACGCTGGGGACCGACGCGCCGCTCGCCCTCGACCTGCGCAGCCGGCTGCGCAGCGCCGATGGCGCGGCCCGCCCCTGGCAGGCCACCCTCGACGCCGACGGCCCCCTCGCCCGGCTGCAGGCACGCGCCCACCTGGCCGGCTCGGGCGCGAAGCCCCCGGCGCTCGATGCGACGGCTGCGATCGAGCCCTTCGCCCCCTGGCCCCTGGCCGCGCTGGACCTGCGCACCGAGGCGCTCGACCTCGCCGCGCTGCACGCCGATGCGCCGCAGACCCGGCTGCGCGGCCAGGCGCACGTTCGCACCACCGGCTTGCGCGCGCCCGCCGAGGTCGACGCCACGCTCGACAACGATGCCCCCGGTCGCTGGGACGAGGGCAAGCTGCCGCTGCGCCGCCTGCACCTGGTCGCCCAGGGCCAGCCGCAGGCCTTGGGCGAACTGAGCCTGCAGACGCTGGTGCTGGATCTGGGCGGCAGTGCGCCCGGCGGCCAGTTGCAGGGCCGCGGCGAACTCAAGCCTGCCGACGGCGCCGAGCGCCTGACGCTGCAGCTGACGCTGGAGGGCCTGCGCCCCGCCACCCTCGACAAGCGCCTGCCGGCGATGGTGCTGAGTGGGCCGCTGACGCTCGACCTGCACGGCCTGCCCGCGTTCGCCGAGGCCACCACGCCAGGCACGCCCACCCCCACCACCTCCACCACCCCAGCCACCCCCAGCGACCCGCTGGACAACTGGCAAGCCCGCCTGACCGGCCAACTCGAAGGGCGGCTCGAACCCACCGGCGGCAAGAAGGCCGCCGCTGCCCGGCCCGCCGTTCAACTGGCCTGGCAGGCCGAGCTGGACCGGCGCCACCTGACACTGAACGAATCGCTGGCCCGCGCCGGCAGCGCCAGCGCCCGCCTCAAGGGCCGGCTGGATTTCGGCGGTAGCGGCAACGGGGCCCCGTGGGCATGGCAGGCCCAGGGCGAGCTGGCCGATTTCGACCCGCTCGTCTGGTGGCCCGGGCCCGCCCCCGGGGCGCGCCGCGGCCCGAACCGCCTCAACGCCGTCTTCGACAGCGAAGGCCGCTGGCAGCCCGGCACGCGCGGCACCGGGCTGCTCGCCAGCCTGGACGGCCTGAACGGCAAGCTGGGCCTCACGCTGCGGCCCAGCCAATGGGCCGGCCTGCCGCTTCAAGGGGAGGTCAACGCCACCCGCGACAAGGCCGGCACCGGCAATGCGCAAGCCCGCATCGAGTTGGCCGGCAACCGCCTGACCGCCAGCGGGCAGGATGGCGGCCCGGCGGCTCGAAGCGCCGAGCTCGCCATCGACGCGCCGGCGCTCCAGGCCCTCGCCCCGTGGCTGGCCAGCCTCGACAAGAACGATCCCCTGGTCTGGCTGCCGCGCGCCGGCAAGCTGCAGGCCAGCGCCGGTGCCCGCTGGCCGGGCGCCCCGGACGCCCCGCAATGGCAAGGCCAGTTGCACGCCAGCGCCTTGGTGAACCCCGCCTGGCATGCCGACCGGCTCGACGCCCAGGCCCAGGGCAGCGGCCTCGGCGAGGGCGCCCTGAACGCCACGCTGGCCGGTGAGGGCCTGGCCTGGCGCGTGGCGCAGGTCCAGTCGGTGCGCGCCGAACTCAAGGGCAGCCTGCGCGAGCACCAGGCCAGTCTGGTGCTGCACAGCCCGGCCCGCCCGCCCGCCTGGGCCGAGCAGCTGTTGGGGGCGCGCACCGGCAGCGGCACCCGGCTGCAGTTCGCCGCCAGTGGCCGCTGGCAGCCCGCGGCCCCGGGCGGCGGGCCGTTCGACGCCGGCCGTTGGCAGGGCCGGCTGCAGGAGCTGCAGGGCCGCGCCAGCGACGGTTCGGGCCAGCCCTGGCTGGCCGGCCAGGACATCGGCCTCGCCCTGGCCTGGGACGACAGCGGCCGCCTCCTCGACGCCCAGGCCGAGCCCGGGCGGATCGTGCTGCCGGGCACCGCGCTGCGTTGGAGCGAGGCGCACTACCAGGCCGATGCCCGCCGCCCCGACGCGCCCGGCGAGATCGCGCTGACGGCCCAGCTCGAGGCATTCGAGCTCGCGCCGCTGCTGGCACGCGCCCAGCCCGAGCTCGGCTGGCGTGGCGATCTGGTGCTGGCCGGCGACATCCGACTGCGGGCCAACGAGCGCGTCGATGCCGACATCGTGTTCGAGCGCGTGCGCGGCGACCTGAGCGTGGCCGACGACGTGCGCGACACCGCCACCGCGCACCGCGCGCTGGGCCTGTCCGACCTGCGCGTGGCGTTGAGCGCACACGACGGCACGTGGCACTTCACCGCCGGCCTCGCCGGCCGGCAGTTGGGCGAGATGGCCGGCGTGGCGACCGTGCGCACCACGCCGCAGGCGCGCTGGCCGGCACCCGAGGCGCCGCTGGACGGCACCTTCCAGCTCCACGTGGCGCAGCTTGGCGCCTGGGGCGGTTGGGTGCCGCCGGGCTGGCGGCTGGGTGGCGACCTGCTGAGCGCTGCCACGCTCAACGGCCGCTGGGGCGCCCCCGAGCTGAGCGGCCGGCTGACCGGCCGACAGCTCGAGGTGCGCAACGGTCTGCAGGGCGTGCAGTTGAGCGACGGCACGGTCGACATCGCCTTCAATGGCGACAGCGCGCGCATCGAGCGCTTCGCCTGGCGCGGCGGCGACGGCACGCTGACCATGAGCGGCGAGGCCGCGCTCGGCCGCGACGCACATGCCGAGCTGAAGCTGCAGGCCGAGCGGCTGCGCCTGCTCGGCCGCCTCGACCGCCGCCTCGTCGCGACAGGCCAGGCCACGTTGTCGCTCGCGCCGCGCTCCGCCAAGCTGGCGGGCGCCCTGCGCATCGACGAGGGCCTGATCGATGTCAGCCGGGGCGACGCACCGACGCTGGACGAGGACGTGCGCATCGTCGGCCGCGCCCCCACGACGCCCACCCCCGGTGAGCCCGCCGCAGCGCCGGCGAACGGCCGCGATTTCGAGACCCGGCTCGAGATGGCGCTCGACCTCGGCCCCGCGCTGCACGTCAAGGGCCGCGGGCTCGACACCTACCTGCGCGGCAGCCTGCAACTGGCCAACCCCGGCAACCACCTGGCGCTGCGCGGCGATGTGCGCGCCGAGCGCGGCACCTACGCCGCCTATGGCCAGAAGCTCGAGATCGAACGCGGCCTGCTGTCCTTCACCGGGCCGGTCGAGGACCCGCGGCTGGACATCCTCGCGGTGCGGCCCAACCTCGACATGCAGGTCGGCGTGGCGGTCACCGGCAGTGCGCTGAACCCGCGCGTGCGGCTGTACAGCGACCCGGACATGAGCGATACCGACAAGCTGAGCTGGCTCGTGCTCGGGCGCGCGTCCGACGGCCTGGGCCGCGCCGATTCCGCGCTGCTGCAACGCGCGGCAATCGCGCTGCTGGCCGGCGAGGGCGAGGCGCCGACCGACGCCTTCCTGGCCAACATCGGGCTGTCGGACTTCGGCGTGCGCCAGACCGGCGAAGGCACCGAGGCCACCACCGTCGTGTCGCTCGGCAAGCAGCTCTCGCGTCGCTGGTACGTGGGCTACGAGCGCAGCATCAACGCCACCACCGGCACCTGGCAGCTGATCTACCGCATCGCCCAGCGCTTCACGCTGCGTGCGCAATCCGGCACTGACAGCGCGCTCGACCTGATCTGGTCCTGGCGGTGGGATTGATTGGCCCCCACGCCCCCTTCCGGGGGCGGACCGGTGGGTTATAGGCCGGCGGGGTAGGTTTCGGGAGCCTCGATGCTCCACTCGGCGTTGCGCTCCAGCGGCTCGACGGCGCGTGTCATGTCGATGTGGATCAGCGCATCGAACTGCTGCGGCAGCCGAGCCAGCAGGTAGTGGCTTTGGCGCTCCGTGTCGGGCCGGTAGAGCACGCCGATCGCGCGCTGCAGGCGCGGCACGCCGAGCAACTGGGCCTGGCGGCTGGCGCCACGCAGCGGCAGCATGAAGCGCTCCAGCCCCACCTCGTGCATCAGCCCCTCGTAGCTGTCGTGCCGCGAGGGCAGCACCAGCATGCGCTCGGCGGCACCATCCCAGTCGCTGGCCGCCGTCACGCTGCCGGTGTGGGTGGAAAACCCGATCAGGAACGCCTCGGTGCCGTGGCGCTCGCGCACCAGCTGGCCCAGGTTGAGCTCGCCGCGCTGGCCCATCTCGGTGGCCCGCGCATCGCCCAGGTGCGAGTTGTGCGCCCACACGACGATCTTCGGCCGCTCGATGCCGCCGCGAGTCAGGTGGTGCTCGAGCTCGTTGAGCGTCTCCATCATGTGACGGTCACGCAGGTTCCAGCTCGACACATCGCTCAGGTACATCGAGCGGTAGTAGGCCTCGGCGTTCATCACCAGGCGGGCGTTCTGCTCGGCATCGAAGGCCTGCTCGCCGTTGCCGCGGCCGCCTGGCAGCGCCTGCGACGCGCGCCGGCGCAGATCGACCAGCATCGCGATCACCTCCCGCTCGCAGCTCTTCGACGTGCCCAGGCCGGCCATGAGGCCGTAGACCTGGCTGTCGTGGCCGAACTGGTCGAAGCAGGCGTAGCGCTCGCGCGCCCGCTGCGCCGCCGCCGGATCCGCCGCCGCCAGGTACTGCAGCACTGCGCTCATCGAACTGTGCAGGCTGTACAGGTCCAGGCCGTAGAGGCCGGCGCGCTCCTCGGCCGTGCGGGTCTGGTTGAAGTCGTGCAGCCAGTCGACGAACTCGGTCACCACGGCGTTGCGCCACATCCAGGTCGGGAAACGGCGGAAACCGGCCAGCGCATCCTCGGCGGATGCGTCGTCGTTCAAGGCTCGAACGTAGCGGTTGACGCGATAGGCATCGGGCCAGTCACCCTCGATCGCCACCGCGTGGAAGCCATGCTGCGCGATGAGCCGCTGGGTCAACAGCGCCCGCTCGCGGTAGAACTCATGCGAGCCGTGCGAGGCCTCGCCGATCAGCACGAAACGCGCCGCACCGGCCAACGCGACCAGGGCGTCGTGGTCGCGCTCGCCGCCGCACAGCGGCACGGCCGCGGCGCGCACGGCTTCGCAGGCCTGGGCATCGAAGGCGCTGGCGTTCATCACCATCCTCCCAGCACCTGGCCGGCGTGGCGGTTGCGGTCGGTGTCGGTCGGCATGGGCGCTCCTTCCTGAGGCGTTCCCTCGAAGCGGGGCAATTCCCGTACCCCCGCGGCGCGCTGGACCGGCGACCGCGACGCTGCATGCCAAAATCCGCCCCTCGCCGCCGTAGTTCAATGGATAGAACGGGGACCTCCTAAGTCTCAGATGCAGGTTCGATTCCTGCCGGGGGCGCCAGACTTGCATGCGCTGGCATGCGGGCGAAGTCGCCAAGGCAGCCCGTCAGGGCGCCGCGCCGGCCCGTGGCTCTAGCGGCTTCGCAGCGCCCGCGACAGCAGCAGCACCGGGATCAACCCGACCACCACGATGGCCAGCGACGGCAGCGCGGCTTCGGCCAGGCGCTCGTCGCGGGCGAACTGGTAGGCCACGACCGCCAGCGTGTCGCTGCCGAAGGGGCGCAGCACCAGCGTCGCGGGCAGCTCCTTCATCGTGTCGACGAAGACCAGCAGCGCTGCGGCCAGCGCGGTGCGGCCAAGCAGCGGCAGGTGCAGCTCGACGAAGGTGCGGCGCCGGCCGGCGCCGAGCAGGCGGGCCGATTCGTCGATCGACACCGGCACCCGCGCGTAGCCGGCCTGGACCGACTGCAGCGCCACCGCCGAGAAGCGCACCAAGTAGGCGTAGAGCAGGCCGAACACCGTGCCGGTGACCAGCGCGGCGGCGCCCCACTGCGGCTGCCAGACCTGCAGCGCGCCGGTCCACAGCAGGATGCCGACCGCCACCACCGCGCCCGGCACCGCGTAACCGAGCGAGACGACGTGCGCCGCGCCGCGCAGCCAGCGCGCCCGGCGCCCCTGCGCGCGGCGCAGCGCGAAGGCCAGCAACAGCGCAAACAGGACCGCGGCCGCCGCGGCGATGGTGGCCAGGCGGAAGGTCGCCGCCGCCCAGTCGGCAAAGCGTGCGAGGTAGCCGACCGAGAGGACCGGCGACGCGCCGCCGTCATCCCCGCCGCCGGCCTCTTGCCAGAGCAGGCGGGTCAACCAGGCCACCGGCAGCACGAAACCCAGCAGCACCGGCACGCCGCACACCGCCCAGGCGGCCAGGCGGCCGCTCCCGTGCAGCGCGATGGGCCGCGCGCTCAGGCTGCCGCTGCCCGCCGACGGCCGGCTGGCGGTGAAGCGCAGCCGTGCCTGCGCGCGCTGCTCGGCCCACATCAACAGCGCGACCACCGCCAGCAGCATGCTCGCGAGCTGCGCCGCGGCGATGTGGTCGTCCAGCACCAGCCAGGCCTTGTAGATGCCGGTCGTGAAGGTGGTCAGCCCGAAGTAGGAGCCGACGCCGTAGTCGGCCAGGGTCTCCATCAGCGCCAACGCCACGCCGGCAGCCAGCGCGGGCCGCGCCATCGGCAGCGCCACTTCCAGCACCCGGCGCCGCAGCGGCGCGCCGAGCAGCCGGGCAGCCTCCATCATCGGCGCCGCCTGTTCGGCCAGCGCGGTGCGCGCAAGCAGGTAGACGTAGGGGTACAGGCAGGCGACGAAGAGCAGCATCGCGCCGCCGAGGCTGCGCACGTCCGGCCACAGCGCCCCCCTGGCACCGGTCGCCGCGCGCAGCGCGACCTGCAGCGGCCCGCTGTACTGCAGCGCATCGGTGTAGGCGTAGGCCAGCACGTAGGCCGGCATTGCCAACGGCAGCAGCAAGGCCCATTCGAAGACGCGCCGGCCGGGAAAGTCGAACAGCGTGACCGCCGCGGCCGTCGCGCCACCGACCACCGCCACCCCGAAAGCCACCGCCATCACCAGCATCAGCGACTGGCCGGCATAGGCCGGCAGCACCGTGTCGGCCAGCTGCCGCAACACGTCCAGCGAGCCGCCGTCCAGCCCCAGCCAAGCCCCCATCACCCCCAGCACCGGCAGCGCCAGCAGCAGCGCCAACCCAATCAGCGCCGCCCTCATCGAGCCCCTCCTCGGCGTCTTGATCCAGAGCAAATACGAACGATGCTCATTTCCATTGCGTCGGTATCATAGGCGCATGTTTTTGCAGTTGGACCGCGTCAGCGTCGCCTACGGCCGCAATGGCCGCGGCAAGGCGGCCGTCGCGGCGGCCTCGCTGTCGCTGGCGCGCGGCCAGATCGGCGTCCTGATCGGCCCCTCGGGCTGCGGCAAGACCTCGCTGCTGCGCGCGGTGGCCGGGCTGGAGCGCCTGGCCGGCGGCGCGGTGCGGCTGGCCGGCGAGCTGCTCAGCGACGCGGCCAGCGGCCTGCACCGTCCGCCGGAGAACCGTGGCATCGGCATGGTGTTCCAGGACTACGCGCTCTTCCCGCACCTGAGCGTGGCCGACAACATCGGCTTCGGCCTGGCCCATCTGCCGCGCGCCGAGCGCGAGGCGCGGGTGGCCGAAATGCTGGATCTGGTCGGCCTGGGCCACGCCGCCAAGCGCGCGCCGCACCAGCTCTCGGGCGGCCAGCAGCAGCGCATCGCCCTGGCCCGCGCGCTGGCGCGCCGCCCGCGCCTGCTGCTGCTGGACGAGCCGTTTTCCAGCCTCGACGTCGACCTGCGCGAGCGTCTGGCGCAGGACGTGCGCGCGATCCTGAAGCAGATCGACGCGACGGCCCTGTTCGTCACCCACGACCAGCTCGAGGCCTTTGCGATCGGCGACCTGATCGGGGTCATGCAGCACGGCCGGCTCGAGCAGTGGGACGACGCCTACGCGCTGTACCACCGCCCGGCGAGCCGTTTCGTCGCGCAGTTCATCGGCCACGGCGTGTTCGCGCCCGGCCGCATCGTCGACATGCCCGGCGGCCCGCGGGTGCGCACGCCCCTGGGCGACCTGGACGACGCCGGCGAATGCCCGCTGCCCGATGCCTACCCGGGCGGCGAATGCGACGTGCTGCTGCGCGCCGACGACATCGTCCACGACGACGAGGCGCCGGTGAAGGCTTGCATCGAACGCAAGGCCTTCCGCGGCTCGGAATTCCTCTACACGCTGCGCCTGGCCAGCGGCGAGCAGGTGCTGGCCCACGTGCCTTCGCACCACGACCACCAGCTCGGCGAGTGGATCGGCATCCGCCCGCAGGTCGAGCACGTCGTCACTTTCCCGCGCGAATCGAGCTGAATTTCGTCTCGAATTGTGAGTACCCGCTGACGACTTTTGCCACGTCGTTCAAGCAACTTTTCTGGTGTAACGGGAACTACGGGAATACCGGGCGACCTATACTTGGCTGGCATGTGCCTGCAGGTATGGGCGCGGCGGTGGAAGGCGGGACAAGATGGGTGCGAAACTGAAAGTGGCGGGTCTGCTGACCCTGGGTGCCGTGGCCGGCGCATTGACGACGATGCAGCTGACGGCCATCGCGCGTAACACCTACGCGCCGATCCCGCTGGAGGAGATGCAGCAACTCGCCCGCGCCTTCGACATCCTCAAGAGCGATTACGTCGAGCCGGTCGACGAGAAGAAGCTGATCAACGACGCGCTGTCGGGCATGGTGTCCGGGCTCGATCCGCATTCGCAGTACTTCGACAAGAAGAGCTTCAAGGAATTCCGCGAGTCCACCTCGGGCAAGTTCATCGGCGTGGGCATCGAGATCGGCATGGAAGACGGCGTCGTCAAGGTCGTCTCGCCGATCGAGGGCTCGCCGGCCTTCCGCGCCGGCTTGAAGCCCGGCGACCTGATCACCAAGATCGACGACACCCCCGTCAAGGGCCTGGGCATGGACCAGGCCGTCAAGCGCATGCGCGGCGAGGCGAACACCAAGGTCGTGCTCACCGTGTTCCGCAAGTCGGAGAACCGCAGTTTCCCGGTCAGCATCGTGCGCGAGGAGATCCGCGTGCAGAGCGTGCGCGCCAAGGTCATCGAGCCCGGCTACGCCTGGCTGCGCGTGGTGCAGTTCCAGGAACGCACGATCGACGATTTCAGCCGCAAGCTCGAAGAGATCTTCAAGCAGGAGCCCAACCTGAAGGGCCTGGTACTCGACCTGCGCAACGACCCGGGCGGCCTGCTCGAGGGCGCGGTGGCGCTGTCGGCCGCCTTCCTGCCGACCGACGTGGTCGTCGTCAGCACCAACGGCCAGATCGCCGACTCGAAGTTCACCTACCACGCCTCGCCTGACAACTACATGCGCCGCGGCGGCGTCGACCCGCTGAAGAAGCTGCCCGCCGCGGTGAAGACCGTGCCGCTGATCGTGCTGGTCAACGAAGGCTCGGCCTCGGCCAGCGAGATCGTGGCCGGCGCACTGCAGGACCACAAGCGCGCCATCGTCATGGGTGCGCAGACCTTCGGCAAGGGCTCGGTGCAGACCATCCGCCCGCTGTCGGCCGAAACCGCGCTGAAGATCACGACCGCCCGCTACTACACGCCGGCCGGCCGCTCGATCCAGGCCAAGGGCATCGTGCCGGACGTCTGGCTCGACGAAACCGCCGAGGGCAACGTCTTCGCCGCGCTGCGGATGCGCGAGGCCGATCTCGACAAGCACCTGGCCATCCCCGGTGAAGCCAAGGACGAAGCCCGCGAGAAGGCGCGCGAGGAAGCGCGCAAGAAGCTCGAGGAGCAGGCCGAGAAGATCAAGGACGGCACGATCAAGCCGCTGCCCGAGTTCGGCAGCACCGACGACTTCCAGCTCGCCCAGGCGCTGAACCGCCTGAAGAACCGGCCGGTGATGGTCAGCAAGACCATGACCGAGCGCCCGGTGGAAGGCGAAACAGAGCATTGACTCATGGGCGCGCCCAGGAAGCGCCTGCGGCGCCCCCGCCCCCCGAGGGGGTGCGTCAACTTGGGAGCGGCCCGGCGTTGACCGACGACGACCTGCTGCGCTACTCGCGCCACATCCTGCTCGACGAGATCGGGATCGAGGGCCAGGCGAGGCTGCAGGCCGCGCACGCGCTGGTGATCGGCGCCGGCGGCCTGGGTTCGCCGGTGGCGCTGTACCTCGGCACGGCTGGCGTCGGCCGCATCACGCTGGTCGACCATGACAGCGTCGACCTGACCAACCTGCAGCGCCAGATCGCCCATACCATGGCGCGCGTCGGCTCGCCCAAGGCCGAGTCGGCACGCAGCGCGATGCTGGCGATCAACCCGACGCTGGACGTCCGCACGATCTGCCGGCGCGCCGATGCCGCCCTGCTCGACACGCTGGTCGCCGAGGCGGACGTGGTGCTCGACTGCAGCGACAACTTCGCCACCCGCCACGCGGTGAACGCGGCCTGCGTCAGGCACCGCACGCCGCTGGTGGCCGGCGCGGCGATCCGCTTCGACGGCCAGATCTCGGTCTACGACACGCGCCAGCCCGACGCGCCCTGCTACGCCTGCATCTTCCCGCCCGACGCGACCACCGAAGAGGCGCATTGCGCGCTGATGGGCGTGTTCGCGCCGCTGGTCGGCATCATCGGCACCACCCAGGCGGCCGAGGCGCTGAAGCTGCTCACTGGCGTCGGCGAATCGCTCGCCGGGCGCTTGCTGATGCTGGATGCGCGCAGCATGCACTGGGACGAGATCCGCCTGGCCAGGCAGGCCGATTGCCCGGTCTGCGCGCCATACCGCACGGCCTGACGGCGCAACGCGCCTCCTGCCCACTCCTGGCGTGGTGGGGGGAGTAAGCTGCCTCCCCCCTTTCAGTGCATCGACCACCCAGGATGGACACCCCCGTCGACCTGACCGCCCGCAATTTCCCCAGCGCCGAGGAAGAGGCCCAGGCCGTGACCCCGCCGGCGCTCTACGGCGGGCCCGAGAGCAGCTACCGGCTGGCCTTCACCGACACCGATTTCCTGCTGCAGCCCGAGCTGCGGCCGGTGCGCATGCAGCTCGAGCTGTTGAAACCCGAGATGGTCCAGCAAGCCCAGGGCGTGCGCAGCACCGTGGTGATCTTCGGCAGCGCGCGCATCCCGCCACGCGAGGTGGCCGACGCGCGCCTGGCCGATGCCAGCGCGGCCGGCGACGCGGCGGCCGTGCGGCGCGCCGAGATGCAGGTCTCGATGAGCCGCTTCTACGAAGAGGCACGGCGCTTCGCCAGCCTGGTCACCGAGCGCTCGCGCCGGATGGCGCGGCCGATCTACGTCTGCACCGGCGGCGGACCCGGCATCATGGAAGCGGGCAACCGCGGCGCCCACGAGATCGGCGGCAAGAGCATCGGCCTGAACATCGTGCTGCCGCACGAACAGCAGCCCAACCCCTACATCACGCCGGAGCTGTGCTTCCAGTTCCACTACTTCGCGCTGCGCAAGATGCACTTCCTGATGCGCTCGGTCGCGCTGGTGTGCTTCCCCGGCGGCTTCGGCACGCTCGACGAGCTGTTCGAGGCGATGACGCTGATGCAGACCGGCAAGTGCCGCCGCCGCCCGATCCTGATGTTCGGCCGCGAGTTCTGGACGCGGCTGATCGATTTCGACCTGCTGATCGAGACCGGCATGATCAGCCCGGGCGACGAAAAGCTGTTCCGTTTCGTGGAAACCGCTGACGAGGCATGGGATGTGCTGGCCGAAGATTACGGCCTCGACGAGGCCGACGAAAATCCGGCCTGACGGCCCATCGGACGCATTCTTCTCCGGGCCGAAACCCGCACAATCGCCGCCATGCTGAAGAAAGTCTCCCTTATCGGCGCGCCGACCGACATCGGCGCCGGCGCGCGCGGCGCCAGCATGGGCCCCGAGGCCTTGCGCGTGGCCAACATCGGCCCGATCCTCGAGAGCCATGGGCTGGAGGTGATCGACCGCGGCAACCTCAACGGCCCGCCGAATCCCTGGCAGGCGCCGGTCGAGGGCTACCGCCACCTGGACGAGGTGGTGACCTGGAACAGGCTGGTGCACGAGGCCGTCTACAGCGAGCTCGCCGGCGGGCGCATGCCCATCCTGCTCGGCGGCGACCACTGCCTGGGCCTGGGCTCGATCAGCGCGGTGGCGCGCCACTGCCGAGACGCCGGCAAGAAGCTGCGCGTGCTGTGGCTCGATGCCCACGCCGACTTCAACACCCACGAGCTCACGCCCAGCGGCAACATCCACGGCATGCCAGTGGCCTGCCTGTGCGGCCATGGCCCGAAAGAGCTGATCGAGATCGGCGGCCAGGTGCCGGCGATCAACCCGAAGTGGATCCGCCAGATCGGCATCCGCTCGGTCGACGCGGGCGAGAAGAAATTCGTCCACGAGGTCGGGCTCGAGGTGTTCGACATGCGCTACATAGACGAGATGGGCATGCGCCACACGATGGAGCTGGCGCTCGCGACGCTGGACGCGAACACCCACCTGCACGTCAGCTTCGACGTCGACTTCCTCGACCCCGACGTGGCGCCCGGGGTGGGCACCACCGTGCCCGGCGGCCCGACCTACCGCGAAGCCCAGCTGTGCATGGAGATGATTGCCGACACCGGCCGCATGGCCAGCCTCGACGTGATGGAGCTGAACCCGGCACTGGACGTTCGCAACAAGACCGCCACGATCGCAGTCGACCTGATCGAGAGCCTCTTCGGCAAGAGCACGCTGATGAGGAAGTGAGCCCCCACGCGCCCCGAGGGCAGGCGCGGCGCGACACAAATCTTGACGTAACACCCGTTCACCACCGACAACAGTCTCGTGGGCATGCGCGTTGCCTGGGCTGGTCACAATACCGCCAATCCCGACTCGGATGCTCCCACCATGCGTACCTACTTCTCTGCCCTGACCTTGTCGCTGCTCGGCATGCTCGCCTCTTGCGGAGGCGGCGGCAACGGCAGCCAGGGCGTTGCCCAGTATTTCCAGTCGGCGGTCTTCCAGGCGGCGCAGATCCAGAGTCACGGCAACATCGAGTTCTCGCAGCGGCCGAATGCCGCGGGCGCGCAGTACACCTCGGACGCCCGCAAGGCGAGCGAGCTGGGCACCGGCACGCTGACGCTGCTGATGGATGTCTGGGTCCCGCCGAACGCGACCAGCGTCACGCCAATGCCCCTGGTGGTGTTCGTGCATGGCGGCGGCTTCAACTCGGGCGGCAAGGAAGACCGTACTGCCGACGCATTGAGCTACGCCAGCTCCGGCTTCGTCACCGCCTCGGTCAACTACCGGCTGACACCCAACAACACCGACAGTCCCGAGCTGCGGCAAACCGCGATCGTCGAGGCCGCCGACGACGTGATGAACGCCATCCGCTTCTTGAAGAAGAACGCCGCGACTTACCATATCGACACCACGCGCGTCGCGATCGTCGGCACCTCGGCAGGTGGGGCCCTGGGGCTGATCGATGCGGTACAGGCGGACGAGCTCACCGGCACGTCCAACGACTACACGGGCTATTCGGCCAAGGTCAATGCGGTGGTCTCGACCGGTGCGACGCTGATCGACGACCAGTTCGATTCGAGCGGCCTGCTGCACTTCGACGCTTCCGACGCGCCGGTGCTGATGTTCCACGCCGACCCGACCGATGGCACGACCGGCGCCACCTGGGACGGCAACGTGGTGCCCACCTGCGACAGTTTCAACAATGCCGGCGACAGCTGCACCAAGGTGCCCACGCCGAACGGCGGCCACACCGTGCCGATCGACCTGTCCAGCAAGTGGTGGGCGATGATCCAGCCCTTCCTCTGGAACGAACTGCTGCTGGCCAACCTTTGACAGCGCGGGGCCGCGGCCCCGACACTGCGGCGGAACCGCACCGAAGGCCCGCCGCCCATGCCCCTGCTGCTCTCGACTGCGCGCCGGCTGGCCGGCGCCCTGCTGCTGGCCGCCGGCCTGCTGCCCGCCCAAGCCGCCACGCTGCGCATCGCCAGCGGGTTCGACCCGCAGACGATGGACCCGCATGCGCTGGCGCTGCTGTACCACTCGCGCGTCGTCTACCAGGTCTATGAATCGCTGGTCGGCCGCGATGCCGATTTCAGGCTCGAACCGGCGCTGGCACTGAGCTGGAGCCAGCCGAACCCGACGACCTGGCGCTTCAAGCTGCGCCCTGGCGTGAAGTTCCACGACGGCACGCCCTTCACCGCCGACGACGTGGTCTTCTCGGTCGAGCGCGCGCTCGCGCCGCCCTCGCAGCGCGGCTTCCAGCTCCAGGGCGTGACGGGCGCCCGCGCGCTCGACCCGCTGACGGTGGATCTGCTGCTCGCCGCGCCCGACCCGATGCTGCCCGAGAAGCTGCAGTACTGGTGCATCATGAGCCGTGCCTGGGCGGTGAAGCACGGTGTCGAGAAGGCGCAGGACTTCGCCGGCCAGCAGGAAACCTTCGCGGTGCGCAACGCCAACGGCACCGGCCCTTACCAGGTGGAGCGCTACGAGCCCGACGTGAGGGCCGTGCTGAAGGCCAACCCCGTCTGGTGGGGCCGCGGCGACAAGCGCAACGGCAACGTCGACGAGGTCAGCTTCGTGCCGATCCGCTCCGATGCCACGCGCCTGGCGGCGCTGGCCTCCGGCGAGGTCGATCTGGTGCTCGACCCACCATTCCAGGACGTCGAGCGCCTGAAGCGCGAGGGCCAGCTCAAGCTCGCGCAGACGACCGACATCGGCGAGCAGTACCTGGCTTTCGACCAGCAGCGCGACGAGCTCGAATTTTCCAACCTGAAGGGCCGCAACCCCTTCAAGGACCTGCGCGTGCGCCGCGCCGTCTACCACGCGCTGAACGTCGACCTGATCGTCGCCAAGGTGCTGCGCGGCCAGGCCAGGCCGACCGGCGCCTTCGTCTCGCCGCTGCTCGACGGCTCGCCACGCGAACTCGACCGCCGCCTGCCCTACGACCCCGCGAAGGCCCGCGCGCTGCTCGCCGAGGCGGGCTACCCGAACGGCTTTTCGGTCACGCTCGATTGCGTGAACATCGCCTACCGCGAAAACGTCTGCCAGGCCGCCGCCGCGATGCTGACGCAGGTCGGCATCCGCACGGCGCTGCGCTCGTCACCGACCAACCAGTTCTTCCCCAAGCTGAGCCAGGCCAGCGCGAGCTTCGTCGAGTTCGGCTTCACGCCCCAGCCCGACCCGTGGTCGACGCTGTTTGCGCTGTTCCACACCCGCGGCCCCGGGGGCGCCGGGACCTTCAACGCCGGCAACTACAGCAACCCGCGGCTCGACGCCCTGATCGACGCCATCCGCATCGAGCCCGACCTGCCTCGCCGCCGCGCGCTGACCGGCGACGCGCTGCGCCTGATCGGCGAGGATCTCCCGATGGTGCCGCTGTACCGCCGAACGCTGACCTGGGCGATGGCGAAGAAGGTCAGCCTCGTGCAGTGGGCCAACGACACGGCCGAGCTGCGCTGGGTCAGTGTGAAGTAGCCGTCAGCGAAAGCGTCCCGCCCCGGAGATCAGCGCCCGCCGGTGGCAGTGGCCAGCACCGCGCTGCCCTCGCCGACAAGCCAGCCGGTATAGGCGTCAAGGAAAAAGGCACTCAACACTCCCAGCGCCGAGCCGCTGGACTGCACACTCCAGGTAGTGCCGCCATCCGCAGTGGCCAGCACCGTGCCCCCGTCGCCCACGATCCAGCCGTGCATCGGGTCGACGAAAGTCACATCGTGCAGGTTGGCCGCTGTCGGGACTGGCACGCGCGACCACGTCAGGCCACCATCGGCAGACATCACCACCGCGCCACCGTCGCCAACGGCCCAGCCGGTGCTCGCATCGGCAAACGCAACGCGGCGCAGGTCCGCGAAGACATCGGTCGGGCGCAGGCTCCAGGTCGCGCCGCCGTCACTGGTCCGGCGAATCGCCCCGCCATAGCCCACGACGATCCCCACCCTGTCGTCAACGAAACGCACGCCAAGGCTGGACGAGGGCAGCCTCGCCTGCAAGCTCCAGCTGTCGCCACCATCGGTGGTCCGGTAAACGTCCTGCCGATTCGAGATGGCCCAGCCGTTCCTGGCATCGACGAAGTGGAAGTCCTCGACGTACGCGAACCCGGCGCTCGTCAATGGCGACCACCAGCTTGCACCGCCGTCCGTCGTCTTGCTGACACCCCAGGCGCCCGACATCCACCCCAACGACGACGACTGGAACTGCAGCCTGCTGTTGAGGTAGCCTGGCTGCCCCGTCAGTGACTTGCGCGCCCACTGCCGGCCACCGTCGGCCGTCTCGAACATCCAGCCCCCCGTGCCCACTGCCAGGCCCTTCTTGCTGTCGAAGAACCACACAGCACTCAAGCCGGACGCGCTCTCATCGGGCGCTGCACCGAACACCTGGGTCCAGGTGGTGCCGCCATCGGTCGACCGGTACATGCGCTCCGAGTAGCGGAGCCACAAGGCACCCGCGCTGCTCGCCAGGCTCGTCGGCCAAGACGGCTCCTGTTCGACGTGCAGCCAGGTCCAGTGCGCGCCCGCATCGCTGGTCAAGTAGTAGCCGTTTTCGTGGGGGAACCACGCCGTCTGCGCGTCCTGGGCGCTGAGCGCGTCGAGTTCCCAGTAGGAGGCGCCCGTCGGGCGCGCGACGGGTATCCATGAACTGGCCCCATCGGTGCTGCGATACATGCCCCCGCTGGCCACGGCCCAAGCATCATTGGCGCCGAAGAGCTTCAGATAGCTCACATCGCCAGGCAGGCCAGTGGCGGCAATCGTCATCCACGACGCGCCACCGTCAGAGGTTCGCCTCATCAACTCGGTCGAGGTATTCCAGTCGTAGACCATCAGCAGACCATGGCGCTCGCTGCCCATCGTGAACCGTCGCAGATACTGCCCAGCCAGGCTGCCGTCGAACGATACGGTCGATTCATCGGCGCCAAGATTGCCGGATTTGCGTAGCCAGTAGAAGTCCATCTCCCACAGCGTGCCGTCCGCGGTCACCTGGTTCGGCGTCACCGCGGCGTCGATCCAGGTCTGCCCTCCGTCAATGGTTGAACGCGAGCCCCAATACCCTGGCGTCACGACCGCGCGCTGCTCATCCAGAACCACCAGCCCCACGTTGTAGGAGCCCCACGGCTGACTCATGCCCGAAGTCTGGCGCGTCCACGTGGCACCGGCATCGCTGGTCCGCAGGAGTGCACCGTTGTCGCCCGCCACCCAACCCACGGTGGCGCTGGCGAACCGAACCTTGATCAAGCGATCGGTCACATGCGATGCCTGCGCCGACCACGTGGTGCCTCCATCCACCGTCTTGAGAATCTGCCCGGCCTCACCGACCGCCCAGCCGGTCGTCGCATCGACGAAGGCAATGTCCTCGATCGTGTTGCCCATGGGCCGCGGTCGCTGCCAGCACCAGCCCTTCTGGTCCGGGCCGCTGCACAAGAGGTCTTGCACCATCGCGTAGTGGCCGACGGTGACCTTGAGCGCAGCGCGTCGAGAGTCGCCCGCGTCGTTGCTGACTGTCAGCGTCACCTCGTACTCACCGGGGGCCCGGAACTGATGACTGGGTGACGGCTCGCGGCTCGTGCCGCCGTCGCCGAAATCCCAGGTGAACGTCAATCGATCGTCCGCCGTCTCAACATCGCTGCTGAACGGCGTCGGTGCATCGGCCTCTACGGTGGTGGTGCCGGCGATGCTGATGGCGCCCGGCAACTCCGCAGGGGGAGTCACCCCCCGATCGCCGCCGCCGCAGGCGCTCAAGAACAGGCACAGGCTTACCAGCGCTGTCGCGCAGGCTCGAATAGCTCGCATTTCCCCTCCCTGGGTGGCTATTTTCAGGCGCCAGATCTTACCGGGCCGCCGTCGCCGCCGGCATCAAGGATTTGCTGACACCGTCGTCGCCACCCACCAGACGACCAACCCGAGCAGCGCCAGCCACACCAGCACAATCAGCAGCGCGCCCCACCACAGGCTGGGCAGGCGTTCGGCGCGGGCTTCGGCTTCACGCAGGCAGGCCTGCCACAGCGGCTGGGGCACGAGGCGCACGACCAGCGCGACGCCGAGCGGGATCAGGATGATGTCGTCGAGTTGGCCGAGCACCGGGATGAAATCGGGCACGAGGTCGATCGGGCTCAGCGCGTAGGCCAGCACGCCCCAGGCGACGAGCTTGGCGGCGCGCGGCGTCTCGGGGTGGCGCACCAACTGCCACAGTGCGATCAGGTAAGTCGCCAGCCGTGTCTTGGCTGCGAGGCGCCAGGCCTTGCCGAATGGGCTCATGTTGGCGTCGGATTGTAGGAGCGGGGCCCGCGCCGCCGCGTGTCCGCCGGCGCGTCGAGACGCTGCTCGGCCTCGGCGATCATGCGGGCCAGCCGGTCGGCCATCTTCTCGTTGGTCAGGCGCTCGCGCAGCCGCTCGACCATCAACGGCAGCGCGAAGGGGCTTGGCGCGCGCAGCTCCACCCAGGCGATGCGCTGCGCGGCCAGCGCCTCCAGCACCTGGCCCATGCGGGCAAGCTCCAACTCCTGCGACAAGGCCTCCTGCTCGGCCTGGGCGAGCAGCCGGTTGCCGGCGTCGTACTTGCGAAACACCTCGTAGAACAGCGACGACGAGGCCTGGAGCTGGCGCGCGCCCTTGCTGGCGCCGGGGTAGCCGGTGAAGACCAGGCCGGCGACGCGGGCGATCTCGCGAAAGCGCCGCTGCGCCAGCTCACGTGCATTGAGGCTCGCGAGCAGGTCGTCGAGCAGATGGTCGGTCGCGAAGGCATGACCGGCCTCGAGCGCCTCGGTCGCGATCGGCTTGGCGCCGAGCAGCTCGAAGCCGAGGTCGTTGAAGGCCAGCGAGTAGGTGTTGGGCTCGTCGCGCGCCAGCCGCCAGGCCAGCAGGCCCGCCAGGCCGAGGTGCACGTTGCGGCCGGCGAACGGGTAGACGAACAGGTGGTGGCCTTCGCGCGAGCGGTAGCGCTCGACGAGCAACCGGCCCGGCTCGGGCAGGCGCGACAGGCGCCGCTGCGCATCGAGCATCAGGCCGGCCGCCTTCAGCTCGGGGCTGTCCAGCACCAGGCTGCCGCCGGGCCCGCTGCCGGCGCGCTCGAGCGCGGTGCGCACCGCATCGCCCATCTCGGTGGAGAACGCCATCCGCGCGCCGTTCCACACCGCCACGCGGCCCTTGGGCTTGGTGGCCTTGCGCACGTAGGCGGTCATCTCGCGGGTTCGCACGTACTCGAGCACGCGGCCGGCGAAGACAAAGCAGTCGCCCGCCGACAGGCGCGCGATGAAACTCTCCTCGATCGTGCCCAGCGTGCCGCCGGACAGCCATGCGACCTTCATCGCCGTGTCGCCGACGATCGTGCCCACCTGCAGCTTGTGGCGCAGCGCGATGCCGCGGTCGGGCACGCGGTACTTCTGCTCCTCCTCGACCCAGCGCACGCGGTGGTACTCGGGGTAGGCGGTGAGGCTCACGCCGCCGCGCTCGACGAAGGCCAGCGCCCAGTCGAACTCGTCGCGCGCCAGGCCGCGGTAGGCCCAGGCACGCCGGACCTCGTCGAAGAGCGCGTCGGCCGTGAAGCCGCCGCCCAGCGCCACGGTGACTAGGTGCTGCACCAGCACGTCCAGCGGCTTGTCGGGCGAGCGGCGCTGCTCGACATGGCCGGCCAGCGCGGCCTCGCGCGAGGCCGCTGCTTCCACCAGCTCGAGCGTGTGCGTGGGCACCACCGTGACCCGGCTCGGCCGCCCCGGCGCATGGCCCGAGCGGCCCGCGCGCTGCAGCAGCCGGGCGATGCCCTTGGCCGAGCCGATCTGGATCACGCGCTCGACCGGCAGGAAATCGACGCCCAGGTCGAGCGACGAGGTCGCGACCACCGCGCGCAGCGTGCCGGCCTTCAGCCCCGCCTCGACCCACTCGCGCACGGCCTTGTCGAGCGAGCCGTGGTGCAGCGCGATCTGCCCGGCCCAGTCGGGCCGCGCTGCGAGCAGCAGCTGGTACCAGATCTCGGCCTGCGAGCGCACGTTGGTGAAGATCAGCGTCGTGCCCGGGCTGGCCTCGATCTCGCGCACGACCGCCGGCTGCATCTGCGCGCCCAGGTGGCCACCCCAGGTGAAACGGCCGGGTTCGTCGGGCAGCAGCGTGTCGATCACCAGCGTCTTGTCGACGCGGCCCTGCACCAGGCGCCCGCCATCGCCCCCGAGCAGCGTGGCCATGGCCTCGCCCAGGTTGCCGATCGTCGCCGACAGTCCCCAGGTGACCAGGCCCGGGTTCCAGCGCGCCAGCCGCGCCAGCGCCAGTTGCACCTGCACGCCGCGCTTGCTGCCGATCAGTTCGTGCCATTCGTCGACGATCACCGTCTGCACGCTGCGCAATTCGCCTTCAGCGTTCGGCCGGGTCAGCATCAGGCTGAGCGACTCCGGCGTCGTGACGAGCACGGTCGGCCAGCGCTTGTCCTGGCGGGCGCGCTCGGCCGAGGGCGTGTCGCCGCTGCGCAGGCCCAGCGTCGCCGCGGGCACCAGTTCAGCCAGCGGCGACTGCAGCGCACGCAGCGTGTCGGCCGCCAGCGCGCGCATCGGCGTGATCCACAGCACGGACAGCGGCGGCGCGCCTCGGCCGGAAGCCGCCTCGATGCGGTCGATCGCGCCGAAGGCCACCGCGTAGGTCTTGCCGGCGCCGGTGTTGGCGTGCAGCAGGCCGCTCTCGCCGGCCGCCATCGCCGACCAGACCTCGCGCTGGAAGGCAAAGGCCTGCCAGCCGCGGCGGGCGAACCAGGCCTCAGCGTGCCCGCTCATTCGGCACGGCGGACGACCGGCGAGCGGCTGCCAAGCGCCGTGAAGGAATCCGCGCATCCGCCCTGTTCATGCGCTGCATTGTGGCGGCATCCACCGAATGGCCGATGCCTGCGGCCGCAGCGGTTTCCTAACGTGACTGCACGTGCCCCGCCGGAGGTGGGCACGCATCCCTCACCCTCCACGGAGCTCATGATGAAGAATCTCGTTGCCATGCCCGCCTCGACAGCCGGGGCCAGGATTTCGAAGGCCCTGTCGAAGGGCCGCGCGTTGTGCATGTCGCTGGCGGTATTGGCCCTGGCCGGCACCGCCGGCTGCGGCGGCGGGGAAGACGCCGGCCCGGCCAACCCGCTGGCGGGCACCTGGTACAGCAGCAGCCTCACCACCAGCTGGACCTTCTCCGGCGGCAGCAGCAGCGCCAGCGGCAGCGGCGAGATCCGCACGCTTTCGTTCGACGGCGGGTCATGCCTGATCAGCGACATCAGCTACACCGTCGACAACTCGAGCAGCTCGGTGACCTACACGATCACCCGCCAGCAGATGACCGGCAACAGCGACTACAACTACGACTCGGGCACCATCAGCGAGGGCCCGTATCGCGAGTCGTATTCGGTGTCGGGCAACTCGGCGACCATCGGCAACGGCACCTACAGCGCCGGGTCCGACGCCTGCTCCTGAGGGCCGGACTCGCACCTCACCCGCGCGTGCCCGGATACTCGGCGCCATGACATCGATCGCGCGGGGCCGTGGGGCCCGAACCTGGGCCGTGGCGTTGGTGCTCGCGGTGCTGGGCGTCTTGTGGGCCTGGCGGCACGCGCCCGAGACCGCGCCGGCGCCGGACGCCGGCGCGCCGGCAGGCGATGCGGCGGTGCAGCGGCTGGCCACGGCGGCCTTTCGCGCCCGCCCGGACGATCCCGCGCGCGAGGTGCTGCTGCCCGATGCCTGGGGGACGCGCCTGGGCCACACGAGCGGTCATGGCGAGTACCTCCTGCAGTTCGAGCTGCCGGCCGCTCCGCAAGGGTTGTGGGCGCTGCGGCTGGCCCGCGTCAGCCCGACACGGCAGCTGTGGATCAACGGCACGCCGGTTCAGGACGAACCGGCCCGCAATCGGCGAGGCCCGGTGCCGGCGCTGATCGACCTGCCGTCCCAGTTTCTGCGCGCCGGCAGCAACGAGCTGCGGCTGGAGGTCGACTACAACGTGCGCGGCGGCTTGTCGGTCGTCGAGCTCGGCCCGGCCGGCCTGATGCGGCAGCGGCACGAAATGGGCCTCGTCTGGGAGCGCGAAGTGCCGCGCACGGCGAACATGGCCACGATGGTGATCGCACTGACCATGCTGATGGTGCGCTGGCGCCGACCGCGCGAGGTGTCGCTGGGATTGTTCGGCGCGCTGGGGCTGATCGGGGCGCTGCGCAACTACAGCTACTTCGGCGACTTGCCGGGCGCGCCCGCCTGGATCGTCGAGCGTGCCTTCTTCTGCGCGCAGCCATGGACGGCCCTGCTGCTGTTCGCCTACGCGCGCAGCCTGACCCCGGGGCGCGGCGCCCCGCGCTGGCTCGGCCTGGCGATGGCGGCGCCCGTGCTGCTCGCGGCGGCCACGCCGACCTCGGCCGTGCAGGCGTTGCGGGTGGTCGTCTACCCGTTCGTGATCGGGCTCGCGCTGCTGGCGGTGCGCGAAATCTGGCGTGCCGCCCACCTCGCCGGCGGACGCGTGCATTACGTGCTCGCGGCCAGCCTGCTGGCTTGCGTCGCGGCCGGGGTGCACGACTACATGTTCCAGAACGGATGGCTGCCGATCACGCACACCTTCGCGCTGGCCTACGTGATGCCGGTGGCGCTGAGCGTCAACGCGTTGATCCTGCTCGACCGGATGATCGCCAGCATGGACGAGGCCGAGCGATTGACGCATCGGCTGGAGCAGCGCGTGGCCGAGCGTACACGCGAGCTCGAAGCCGCCAACGCCGCCAAGACGCGCTTTCTCGCGGCCGCCAGCCATGACCTGCGCCAACCGGCCGCGACGCTGGGCCTGCTGCTCGAGATGGCGCGCAGCACGCCGATGGCACCGGCCCTGCGTGCGCTGGTCGAGCGCGCACACGAAGCGGCCTCGACGCTCGGGGCGCTGCTCGACCGCCTGCTGGACCTGTCGCGCATGGACGCACCGACGCGGCCGCCGGACCGGCGCCCGGTCGCCGTACAGGCCCTGTTCGACGCGGTGGCCGGGCACGAGCTGGCGCATGCCCAGGCACGCGGCCTGACGCTGCGTTTGCGGCCGACGAGCGCCTGGGTGCACAGCGACCCGGCCCTGCTGGAGCAGATCCTGCGCAACCTCGTCAGCAATGCGCTGCGCTACACGGAGCGCGGCGGCGTGCTCGTGGGCGTGCGACGCAGCGGCGCGCAGGGCGTGCGGCTGGAGGTCTGGGACCGCGGCCAGGGCATCGCGCCCGAACACCACGGCCTGATCTTCGAGGAGTTCGCGCAGCTGCCCTCGCCCGCCGGCCGGCGAAGCAAGGGCCTGGGGCTGGGACTGGCGATCGTCGACCGCGCGGCGCGGCAACTCGGCCACGCGCGCGGCGTGCGGTCGCGCCTCGGCCGTGGCTCGTGCTTCTGGGTCGAGCTGCCGCGCGCCGAGCCCGCGCCGCGCGAAGAAACCCGGCCCGCCGCCGCCCCGGCCGCGCCGGCGCCATGGCCGGGCGAGCCGACCATCTGGCTGGTCGAGGACGAAGCCCCGCTGCGTGAGGCCCTGGCCGAGCTGCTGGCGCGGCGTGGTGCGCGCGTCCGGGCCTTCGACGGCCATGCCGCGCTCTCGGCCCACCTGGCCGAGGCGCAGAACTGGCCCGACGCGCTGGTCTGCGACGACCATCTCGGCGACGGCGACGGCGCTGGCTGCATCGCGCTCGTGCGCGCGGGCGCGCCCTTGCCCGTCGCCGCCGTGCTGATCACCGGCAGCACCGCACCGCAGGACCTGGCGCGCCAGGCCGCGCTGCGCGTGCCGGTGCTGCACAAGCCCTTCGACGGCGCGCGGCTGGTCGATGCGCTGGCCGGGCTGCTGGCAGCCGACCGTCTCAACGTGCCAGTGTGACCCGCTCCAGCCGCAGTCCCAGGCGGGCTGCCACCACCACGGCCTGGGTGCGCGAGCGCACGCCCAACCGCCGGTAGATCTCGGCCAGGTGGGTCTTGACGGTCGATGGCGCCATGTCGAGGTCGCGGCTGATGTGCTTGTTCGACTTGCCTTCGAGGATCCGCCACAGCACCTCGCGCTGGCGGGGCGTGAGGCTCTGCAGCGCCTCGTCCGCAGCGGCCGACGATGCCGGCGGTTCGCCGACCACCGAGGCCGGCAGCCACACGCCGCCGCCGAGCACTGTGCGCAAGGCCCCCAGGAAGACCGCCGTGTCGGCCGTCTTGCCGATGAAGCCGGCGGCGCCGGCGTCGATCGCGGCGAGCACGGTCTCGCGCCGCTCGTCGGCGGAGACCACGACGACGGTCAGCTCCGGCGCGCCCTCGCGCAGGCGCACCAGGCCGTCCAGCCCCGCGCTGTCGGGCAGCGCCAGGTCGAGCACGGCCAGATCCAGATCCGCATGCTCGCCAACGGCGGCCAGCGCCTCGGCGATCGTGCCCACGCAGTGCAGGCGCCAGGCCGGCCAATGGTGGGCCAGCAGCATCGCCAAACCATCGCGAAACAGCACGTGGTCATCCACCAGCAGCAAGTTCAATCCCGTCCCCCCACAACCTGAGCCGACTGTAACAAGCCGTGGCAGAGGGCGCGCGTCACGCGCTGACGATCCAGCCTTCGAGCGAATCGAGGTCGGCCGGCAGGCCCCAGTTCGGTCGGCTGCTGGCCCAGCCGGCCTGCATCAGGCACAGCGCCGCATCGAGCCGGTCGCCGCTCGCGTCGGCCACCAGCGCGTCGCGCTGCGCATGGGTGAGCTTCAGCCGCAAGCCGAGCCGGGTGCGGCCCTGCTCGAGCGCGTCGACCATGTCCTTGCGGGCAATGAGGCGCTCGGGGGTCTGGCGCGCCTTGTCGTCGCTCTTGTACGAGCGGCTGCCGATCAGCTCGCGCGCCAGCAGGCCGGGGTAGGCTTCGAGCGCCACGCGCTGCGGGTCGCCCGCGTGCAGGCCCGGCAGGTGCACGCCGGCGTCGATCAGGCGCGGCACGCCAGCGTGCAGCATGAAGGCCACCGGCGGGTTGACCCACTTCATGCTGGGCGACGAGCCGGCCGGCCCGTCGCAGGCACGGTGGGCGAATTTCGCGCCGGCCGGCCGCGCCGCGCAGAAGGCGGCGAAGGTCGCGCGGATCTCGTCGCGGCTGAAGGCCGCATAGTGCTGCATCAGCGCGCGCCATTCGGCCGGCCAGCCGAGCGACTCGACCAGCTCGCGCGGCAGGCCGAAGGGCAGGTCGAAGGCGCCGACCCAGGGGCCGGGTCGGTGCAGTAGTTGCTCGAAGCCCTCCAGGCTGGGCAGCGTGTCGATCGCCTCGAGCCGCAGCACGGCGCCCGCGCAGCGGCCCCAGGCCACGACGATGGGCTTGGCCGCGCGCGGCGCGCTGGAGAAATCGACGCCCAGCAGCCGCGGCGCCTGGCCCTGCGAGACCGGACGGGTGTTCATCGCGAGCCATTGTCGGCCCCACCGACAATGCCACCATGTCTCACCGTCGCCCGTTGATCGTTTCGCTGATCGTGCTCGCGCTGCTCGCGGCGCTGTTCGTCGTCTACCGCGTCGCGCTGCAACGCCTGAACGGCGCGCTGCTGCAGGCACTGGGCCCACGCGCCAGCGTCGGCGCGATCGAGCTCGGCCTGACCGGCCTGACGGTGCGCGAGCTGCGTGCGGGTGCCGGCCCCGGCTGGCCGGCCGAGGAGGAGCTGTATGCGCGTGCCGTGCACGTGCGGCCCGACCTCGGCAGCGTCTTCAGCGGCGCCTGGCGTGTGCAGCGCATCGAGATCGAAGACGCGCGCATCGTGCTGCTGCGCACGCGCGACGGGCGCTTGCGCGTGCTGCCGTCGATGCTGGAGTCCGCCGCGCATGCGCCGGCACCTGCGGCCAGCGCACCGGCCGAGCCGATTCGCGTGCGGATCGACCACGTCGAGCTCCGGCACGTGCAGGTCGACCTCTACGACGCCAGCCTGCGCCTGCCGCGGCCGCACCATGTGCGGCTGGCCGACCTGAACGCGACGCTCGACACGCTGGCGCTGCCGGCCCTCGACGAAGCGATGCAGATCGAGCTCGATGCCGTCTTCAAGGGCCCGACCCATGACGGCCGGCTGTCGCTCGACGGTACCTTGACCCCCGCCACCCGCGAGGCGCAGTTGAAAGCGCGCCTGCAGGGCGCCGACCTGCTCGCGCTGCAGCCTTACCTGCTCAAGGTGGCCGAGGGCGGCATCCGCAAGGGCTTGCTCGACCTGACGCTCGACGCCCGCGTGCACGACCAGCACCTGAAGGCACCGGGCCAGATCACGCTGACCGGGCTCGAGCTGGCCGAGGGCCCCGGCGTGCTCGACCGCTTCGCAGGCATGTCGCGCCAGGCCGCGCTCGTGGCGCTGAAGCGGCAGGACCGCATCGAGCTGAGGTTCACGCTCGAAGGCCGGCTCGACGACCCCGGCTTCTCGATCAACGACAGCCTGGCGATGCGCTTCGCGACCGGCCTGGCCGAAGCCCTGGGCGTCAGCCTCGAAGGCGTGGTCGAGGGCGTCGGGCGTGTCTTCAAGGGGCTGCTGGGGCGCTGACGGCCGGCGCCGCCGGCAGGGTCAGCTCGGCCCGCAGGCCGCCCGCGTCGGCGCGGCCGAGGGCCAGTTCGCCGCCATACAGGCTTGCCAGCTCCTGCACGATGGCCAGGCCCAGGCCGCTGCCGGGCACCGACTCGTCCAGCCGCGCCCCGCGCGCCAGCACCGCCTCACGGCGGCCGGCGTCGATGCCGGGGCCGTCATCGTCGATCACGATGCGCAGCCGCCGGCCATCGGCCAGCGGCGCCGCCGACACGCGCAGCTCGTGCCGCGCCCACTTGCAGGCGTTGTCCAGCAGGTTGCCGAGCATCTCGTGCAGGTCCTGCGCCTCGCCGGCAAAGGCCAGCGCCGGGTCGATCGGCCCGCCGGCGAGCATCAGGCCACGCTCGGCGTGCACCCGCTGCAGCACGCGCCACAAGCCCGCGAACACCGGCGCGAGCGCCACCCGCGCGCCCGGCACGCCCTGCGCCGCGGCCGCGCGCGAGCGCGCCAGGTGCCAGTCGACCTGGCGCCGCGCGACGGCCACCTGCTCCTGCACCAGCGCAGCCAGCTCGGCGGCCGATTCGGGGCGCTGCCGCGCCGCGTCGGCGGCCTGTGCCATCGCCGCCAGGGGCGTCTTGATCGCGTGGGCCAGGTTGCCGGCCTGGGTGCGCGCCCGCGCGACCACCTCGGCGTTGCGGTCGAGCACGGCATTGAAGTCGTCGGTCAGGCGCTGCACCTCGGCGGGGAAGCGCCCCTCCAGCCGTGCCGCGCGGCCCTCGTGCACGTCCGCCAGCGCGCGCTCCAGGGCGCGCAACGGCGCGAGGCCCACGGCCACCTGCGCCACCGCGGCGGCGCCGAGCAGGCCCAGCAAGGCGGCCAGCGACACGGTCAGCACGCCGTTGAAGCGGGCCACGGCGGCGTCGGTCTCGCGCAGGTCGGCGGCCACCAGCAGCCGCCACGGCGTGCGGGCCGGGTCGTCGCGCCGCACGGTGCGTTCGACCAGCAGCAGCCGCGTGCCGCCGGGGCCGGCGATCTCGTGTACGTGGACCGCGCCGGGCGCGAGTGCGTCGGCCTCGGCCACCAGCTCGGCATCCCACAACGAGCGCGAGCGCAGCACGCCGCGCTGCGGCGTGGCACCGGCGGCATCGAGCTGCCAGTACAGGCCGGAGTACGGGCTGGACCAGCGCGGGTCGGTCAGCGCCTGCGGGTCGATCACCGGCCGGCCGGCCGGATCGAACTCGAGGCGCGCGGTGAGCTGGTCGAGCTGGGTGCGCAGCGTGGCGGCGAACTGGCCCTGCACGTGTTCGCGGAACAGGCCGGCGAGCAGCACGCCGGCCAGCAGCAGGGCCACCAGCAAGGCCACCAGCGTGGCCGCCAGCAGGCGAAAGCGCAGCGAGCGCGTCCAGCGGTGGCGAGACGGGCTCACGGCGGCGCGACCAGCCGGTAGCCCATGCCGCGCACGGTCTCGATGGTCTCGGCAGGCAGCTTCTTGCGCAGGCGGCCAATGAACACCTCGATGGTGTTCGAGTCGCGGTCGAAATCCTGTGCGTACAGATGCTCGGTCAGCTCGGTGCGCGAGACCACGCTGCCGGGCCGGTGCATCAGGTAGGACAGCAGGCGGTACTCGTGGCTGGTCAGGTTGATCGGCTGGCCATCGAGCGTGACGCGGCCGCTGCGCGTGTCCAGCGCCAGCGCACCGCAGCGCAGCAGCGGCGACGCCAGGCCCTGGGCGCGGCGGATCAGGGCGCGCAGCCGCGCCAGCAGCTCCTCCATGTGGAAGGGCTTGGCGAGGTAGTCGTCGGCGCCGGCGTCGATGCCGGCGACCTTCTCGTGCCAGCTGTCGCGCGCGGTGAGGATCAGCACCGGCATCGTGATGCCGGCCTCGCGCCAGCGCTTGAGCACGCTCAGGCCATCGAGCACCGGCAGGCCGAGGTCGAGCACGGCGGCATCGAACGATTCGGTCTCGCCCAGGTGCTGGGCGTCGCGGCCGTTGTCGGCCTCGTCGACCACGTAGCCGGCATCCTGCAGGCCGGCGCGCAGCTGGGCGCGCAGCGTGGGCTCGTCCTCGACCAGCAGGATTCTCATGAGGCCGAATCTACCCCCTGCTGGGCAGCATCCGCAGCAGCGTGTTGTCGCGCACCAGGTAGTGGTGGAACAGGGCCGCCGCGGCGTGCAGGCCGATGAGGAAGTAGCCCGCCGTGGCAAGCGCCTCGTGCACCTCCTTCAGCTGCTCCGCCAGGCCCTTGTCCGGCGCGATCAGCGCCGGCAGCTCCAGGCCGAAGAACGGGATGGGCGTGCCCTTCGCGCTCAGGAGCAGCCACCCGATGATCGGCAGGCCGATCATCAGCCCGTACAGCGCGGCGTGCATCAGCGTGGCCAGCCGCTTCTGCCATGTGGACGGCTCGGGCTCGATGCGTGGCGTGGGCGCGGTGATGCGGGCCATCAGGCGCACCACGGCCAGGCCGAGCACCGTCAGGCCGAGCATGAAGTGCAAGGCCTTCATCGCCGTGCGCGGGTCGCTGCCCTTGGGGAACAGGCCCCGCAGCTCGATGGACGCGTAGACCGCGGCCAGCAGGGCCATCATCAGCCAGTGCAGCCCGATCGACATCCGCCCGTAGTGTTCTGCGCTATCGCGTTGGTTCATGGTTTCTCCTGTCTGGTGAGGTGGGTCCGCGCCGGCGTTGGATGGTCAACACCTCGGCGGTGCGCGCATCGAGGTCGAGCTTGAGCAACTGGCCGTCGGTCTGCAGCAGCTTGATCTCGTAGATCCAGCGCCCGTCCTCCTGGTCGAGTTCGAGTGCCAACACCTGCCCGGGGTGGGAGCGCTGCAGCCGTTCCAGCACCGTGGGCAGCGGCAGCACTTCGCCGGCCTGGACGGCCGCGCGCGCCCGCTCATGGTCCCCGCGCTCGCCCGCCTGGGCGGCGAGCAGTGCGAAGCCGACCAGCAAGCCGGCCAGCACGGTGCGCGCACGCCGCCCCAGCCGCGCGGGGCGGTCGACAGGGGCAGGCAGGCGGCTGGAAGGCATGTGGCCATTGTGGGCAGGCGAGTCTGAACGGTGGATGAACGCGCCCTTCAGCATTGCTTCAAGCACGCGCTCGAAGAATGCCCTCCATCGACCGGCGCCTTGCCGGTGCCACCAGGAGTTGCGATGAGATCGACCCACCCGAACCCGAGCTGGCGTCACCTGCTGTGCGCCGCGTTGACGGGCCTGGCGCTGGCGCCGATGGCCGTGCGCGCCGCCGACACCTCGCCCGCGCAGCAGCAGGAGCGCTGGAACACCGCGGCCGGCACGCCCGGCCAGGCGGCTCGCGGCCAGGCCTTCTTCACCAGCCGGCACGGCGGCGAGTGGAGCTGCTCGTCGTGCCACGGCAACCCGCCCACCGCCGGCGGCAAGCACGCCAGCACCGGCAAGGCGATCGACCCGCTCGCACCGGCCTTCAACCCGCGCACGTTCACCGACACCGCCAAGGTCGACAAGTGGTTCCGCCGCAATTGCGGCGACGTGCTCAAGCGCGAGTGCAGTGCCGGCGAGAAGGCCGACGTGATGGCCTACCTGATCGGCCTGAAGCCCTGACCCATCCCCCAACTGCCGGAAATGCCATGACGCTCGATTCCTTGCCCCGAACCTGGCTGGCCGCCGCCGTGCTCGGTCTGGCTGTCCTGGGCGCCGCGCGCGCCGACAGCGGCCGACAGATGCCGGCCGACATGCCACCGGCCTATGTCGCCGAGTGCGCGTCCTGCCACACGGCCTACCCGCCCGGCATGCTGCCGGCGAAGTCCTGGCAACGCATCATGGGCGGGCTGGACAAGCACTACGGCACCGATGCATCGCTCGATCCGGCCACGGTGCAGCAGCTCGCCACCTGGCTGCAGGCCAACGCCGGCCGCTACAAGCGCGTCAGCGCCACGCCGCCGCCGGAGGACCGCATCACCCGCTCGGCCTGGTTCGAGCGCAAGCACGACGAGATCGCCCTGGCGGTCTGGAAGCTGCCCAGCGTGCAGAGCGCCGCCAACTGCGCGGCCTGCCACATCGGCGCCGACAAGGGCCAGTTCGACGACGACCGGCTGAAGCTCCCCGCCGGCCTCGATGCGCGCCAGCGCCGCGCCTGGAACGACTGATTCAACGAAAGGACGCCCATGTCATCCACCAGCTCCAACCCGACCTTTCAGCCGGTGGCTGCCGGCCCGGCACGCAGCGCGGCTGCGCCGGCCGCGGGTCGCCGCGTCACCGACGCGCCGACCCGCCTGTTCCATTGGCTCTTCGCACTGAGCTTCGCCGGGGCCTACCTCAGCGCCGAAGGCGAGCGCTGGCGCGCAATGCACGTCACGCTCGGCTACATCATGGCCGGCCTGCTCGTCTTTCGCGTGCTCTACGGCCTGTTCGGCCCGCGCCATGCCGGCCTGGGCCTGATGTGGCGCAAGCTGGGCAGCGCACCGGCCTGGCTGCGCTCGCTGGCCCGGCGCGGCGCGCCGGGGGGCATCGACTGGCGACAGGGCCAGAACCTGGCGATGGCGCTGGCGGTCGTGGCCCTGCTCGCACTGGTGCTGCCCCTGTCGCTCAGCGGTTATGCCGTCTACGACGACTGGGGCGATGTGTTCGGCGGGGGCGAGTGGCTCGAGGAGCTGCACGAGTTCTTCGGCAACACGGTGCTGATCGTCGTGCTGGCGCACCTGGCGCTGATCGCCGGCCTGAGCCTGCTGCGGCGTCGCAACCTGGCCGCGCCGATGCTCACCGGCCGCCTCCCCGGCCCAGGCCCGGATCTCGTTCGCCAGCCGCGCAAGGGCGTGGCCGCGTTGCTGCTGCTGGCCGTGCTGGCCTTCGGCGCCTGGCAGTGGCAGCAGTCGCCCAGCGGCCTGATCCCGGCCTCGGCCTGGAGCGGCGCCACGGCCGAGCACGAGCGCGGCGACGACTGACGCCCCTTCCCTTCACCCAACCCCGGAGATCACGATGAACGTCTACGTCTGCATGGTGTGCGGCCTGGTCTACGACGAAGCCGCCGGCTGGCCCGATCACGGCATCCCCCCCGGCACGCCGTGGGCCGAGGTGCCGGCCGATTGGCGCTGCCCCGACTGCAACGTCGGCAAGGCCGACTTCGTGCCGATGAGCGTCTGAACGGCTGAGCCCCGCAGGGCGCCGTGCGGCCGGCTTGACGGCCGTCAGGCCCGGCCGGTGGTGCCCCCGACCACAATCGACCAACACGGCGCCCCATGCCCAGCTTCAACCTTCCGCCCACGAGCGCCAGCCAGTTGCTGGCGTGGATTCTTCTCGCGCTGCTGCTGCAGGTCGCGCTCGGCGCCGGCCTCGCGCTGTGGCGCCGGCGCCCTGCCGCGGCAGGGCCGGCGCAGCCGGCGTTCATGGCGGCGCCGCCAGCGCCCAGCACCGGCGCCTGGCCCGGCACGCGCGCCTTTCGCGTGGCCTCGCGCCAGTACGAGGACGCCGCCGGCACCCAGTGCTCGTTCTACCTCGAGCCGGTCGACGGCGCGCCGCTGCCCGAGTTCAAGCCCGGCCAGTTCCTGACCTTCGCGCTGCCGATGCCCGACGCGTCGGCACCGGGCGGGCAACGCACGGTCACGCGCTGCTATTCGTTGTCGGACCGGCCGCTGCCCACGCACTACCGGATCACCGTCAAGCGCGTCCCGGCGCCGCCCGGCGAGCCCGCGTGGCCGCCGGGCGTGGCCTCCCATCACCTCCACGACCAGGTGCACGCGGGCGATGTGCTGCAGGTGCGTGCGCCGGGCGGCCGCTTCTTCATCGACCCCGACCCCGCGGTGCCGGTGGTGCTGGTGGCCGGCGGCATCGGCATCACGCCGATGATGAGCATGCTCGGCTGGTGCCTGGCGACGCAGCCTGGCCGGCCGGTCCACCTGTACTACGGCGTTCGCCACGGCGGTGAGCAGGCCTTCAAGACGGCGCTGGCGCAGCTCGCCGCCGATCACCCGCAACTCACGCTGAACGTGGCCTACAGCCGGCCCCGGCCGGAAGACCGGCAGGGTGTGGACTACCAGCACGCCGGCCACGTCGATGTCGCGCTGTTGCGCGGGACGCTGCCGCACGGGCGCCACCAGTTCTACGTCTGCGGCCCGGCCGCGATGATGGACACGCTGGTGCCGGGCCTGGCCGAATGGGGCGTGCCGGCGGCCGACATCGACCACGAAGCCTTCGGACCGGCCGCGGTGCGCCGTCCCACCGCGCAGCCGGCCGCCCCCACCGTGGCCGCCGCGCTGCAGGTGCGCTTCGAGCGCTCGGGCCGCACGCTGGACTGGGATGCCCAGGCCGGCAACCTGCTCGACTTCGCCGAGCGGCACGGCATCGAAGTCGAATCGGGCTGCCGCTCGGGCGGCTGCGGCAGCTGCGAGACCCGGCTGTTGTCCGGCTCGGTGAGCTACGCGGAGCCGCCGGACCACGACATCGCACCGGGCCACTGCCTGCTGTGCGTCGGCCGGCCCCAGTCGGCGCTGGTGCTGGAGGCCTGATGCCGATCCAAGCCCGGTTGATGCGGCGCGAGGTCCTGCCCTTCGTGCTCTATCTCGGGCTGCTGGTCGGCGCGACGGCGCTGGCCGACACCGTGCTACACCTGTTCTCGCTGGCCTGGCTGGGCCGCTGGCTGGGTATCCCCGGTGTGCTGCTGATCCTGGCCTCGTTCGGCTACTCGCTGCGCAAGCGCAAGCTGATCAGTTCGGGCCAGCCGGCCCGGCTGCTGCGCTGGCATGAGGCGCTGGCCTGGTCGGGCTCGCTGCTGGTGCTGGTGCATGCCGGCATCCACTTCAATGCGATCCTCGGCTGGCTGGCCGTCGGCGCGATGCTGGTCAATGTCGCCAGCGGCCTGACCGGCAAGTTCCTGCTCGATCGCTCGCGCCACCGCCTCGAGGCAGCCCGCCAGCACATGCGCCAGCAGGGCCTGTCGGCCGAGGAGCTGGAAGACCGCACCTACTGGGACAGCCTGACCTTCGACGCGGTGCGCAAGTGGCGCGTGATCCACTTCCCGATCACGCTGGCCTTCGGCGTGCTCGCGCTGGCCCACATCCTCGCGGTGTTCCTGTTCTGGGGCTGGAAATGAAGGGCCGCTGGCTGCTCGCCGTCATCGCGGCCAACCTGGCCGTGCTGGTGGGGCTGGTCTTCGCCTATCCCGAGTTCATGGTCAGCCCCGGCCACCTGTCGCGCGGCCACGCCGAGCTCGCGACCGACTGCTTCGCCTGCCACGCGCCCTGGCGCGGCGCCGCGTCGGCGCTGTGCATCGAATGCCACGCCACGGCCGACATCGGCCTGCGCACGACCAAGGGCGTGGCGCTGCCGCGCAAGGGCCTGAAGACCTCGTTCCACCAGGAGCTGATCGAGCAGGACTGTGTGGCCTGCCACAGCGACCACCAGGGCCCCAAGCTCAGCCAGCGCAGCCGCAAGCCCTTCTCGCACGCCTTGTTGCGCCCCATCGTGCGCGAGCGCTGCGACAGCTGCCACGACGCGCCGGACGACAAGCTGCACCGCAAGATCACGGGCAACTGCGGCTCGTGCCACACGGCCGATCGCTGGAAGCCCGCCACCTTCGAGCACGACCGGTTCTTCGTGCTCGACCGTGACCACGACACCGACTGCGTGACCTGCCACGAGGCCAACGACTACAGCCGCTACACCTGCTACGGCTGCCACGAGCACACCGAGGCCAACATCCGCGGCGAGCACGAAGAAGAAGGCATCAGCGACTTCACCGACTGCGTCGAGTGCCACCGCGACCCGGGCGTCGAGCCGGACGAGCGCGGCCGCGGCGGCGGCCGGCGCGAGCGCGAAGACGACTGACGCGCGCGGTCGCCGACCGCCTGCAATGGGCCCATGGGCCCCCGGCCGAATGGGCCCATCGGCGCCAATGGGCCACTCCTACGATCGCGGCGAAGCGGATGCATCCATCCGTGGGGAGAACGCCGTGGGAAACTTGAAGAGCGTGAAGAGGACCCTGGCCCTGATCGCCGTCGGCGCCGCCGCGCCCGCGCTGGCCCAGGCACCCGCCGCCGAGGAACCCGCGGCCGGCCAGGCGCCGCAGCGTGTCGAGATCACCGGCTCGTCGATCAAGCGCATCGATGCCGAAACCGCGCTGCCGGTGCAGGTGCTGCGGCGCGAGGACATCCAGGCCACCGGCGCCGCCAACGTCGAGCAGCTGCTCACGCGCATCTCGGCGGCCACCAGCAACGGCGTGGTCACCGCGTCGATGGCCGCCGGCGCCACGACCGGTGGCATCGCCAGTGCCTCGCTGCGCGGCTTGTCGGGCACGCGCACGCTGATCCTGATCAACGGCCGCCGCGTCAGCGCCTTCGGGGCGATCGGCGACAGCGTGTCGGTCGACGTCAACTCGATCCCGCTGGCGGCGATCGAGCGCGTCGAGATCCTCAAGGACGGCGCCTCGGCGGTCTACGGCAGCGACGCGGTGGCCGGTGTCATCAACTTCGTGCTGCGGCGCGACCTGCGCGGCGGCGAGTTCTCGGCCGAGTACGGCAGCTCGACGCACGGCGACGGTGCGATCGGCCGCTTCAGCGCCGTCTGGGGCCATGGCGACGCCGCGGCCGACGGCTACAACCTGACGCTGATCGGCACCTACCAGAAGGAAGACGGCCTGTACGGCCGCGACCGCGACTTCGCCGATTCGAGCATCAACGTCGCGCACAACAACGACGTGACCTCGGGCAACGCCTTCCCGGCCAACATCGTCATCAACGGCCACACCTACAACCCGCTGGCGCCGGATTGCGCGCCCTCGGTGTCCAGCCCGCTGTTCGGGCCGGGCGTGTGCCGCTACGACCCCTCGCCGTCGGTGAGCCTGATCCCGCCGACCGAACGCCTGGGCTTCATGGCCAATGCAATCGTGCCGCTGGGCCATGACTTCGAAGCCTTCGGCGAGTTCTCGCTGGCCCGCAACACGGTGCACACGGTGATCCAGCCGGTGCCGATCTCCGACCAGTTCGCGCTGCCGCCGAACCACCCGCTGTTCAACGTGGCGCCGTACAACGGCAGCGCGACCATCGTGCTCAAGCCCGATTCGCCCTACTATCCGACCGACTTCGTGCAGGGCGTGGTCGGCGCGGGGCAGGCGCTGCCCGACGTGCTGGTGCGTTACCGCGCGGTGCTCGCCGGCGACCGCGACATCACCGACATCATCGAGCCGGTGCGCGGCGTGCTCGGCGTGCGCGGCACCTTCGCCGGCTGGGATTGGGACGGCGCGCTGCTGCACAGCGCCTCCAAGGTCACCGAGCGGGTCAACCATGGCTACCCGTCGTACAGCGGCATCCTGCCGCTGCTCAACAGCGGGCAGGTCAACTTCTTCGGCCCCAACACGCCCGAGGTGCAGGCGCTGGCCGAGGCCACGCAGTTCCACGGCAACGCCTACGTCAACCAGACCAGCCTGACCAGCCTGTCCGGCCGCGGCTCGGGCGAGCTGATGGCGCTGGCCGGCGGCGGGCTCGGCCTGGCGCTGGGCGGCGAGTTCCGGCGCGAATCCTACGAATCGGCGCCGAGCGCGGCGATCCAGTCGGGCGACATCACCGGCTACGGCGGCAATTTCCTGCCGGTGGACCGCTCGCGCAAGGTGGCCGCGGTGTTCGGCGAGCTGAACGCGCCGATCCTGAAAGGGCTGGAGCTGAACGTCGCCGCGCGCTACGACAAGTACCAGGGCTCGGGCTCGGCCACCACGCCGAAGGCCAGCGTGCGCTGGCAGCCCACGCCCCAGGTGCTGGTGCGCGCCTCGGTCGGCCGGGGCTTTCGCGCGCCGAGCCTGACCGACCTGTATGGCCCGCAGGTCAGCGGCGTCACGGCCAATGGCCAGAGCGACCCGCTGCGCTGCGGCATCGACGGCAACAACAGCTCGAACGACTGCGCGACGCAGTTCCCCATCCTGGCCGGCGGCAACCCGGATCTGAAACCCGAGCGCAGCCGCAACGCGACGCTGGGCCTGGTGCTCGAGCCGGTCAGCGGCGTCTCGATCGGGCTCGATGCGTTCGACATCCACCTGAAGAACACGATCATCCCCGGCGTGCCGGTGGCCGCGATCCTGGGCGACATCGAGCGCTTCGGCGACCTCGTGCACCGCGGCCCGGTGCAGCCGGATTTCCCGAACCTGCCCGGGCCGATCACCCGCATCGACCAGATCGCGTTGAACCTCGGGCAGACCAAGATCCAGGGCGTCGACCTGGACGCGAAGATCCGCCTGCCGAGGACCGAGTTCGGCAGCTTCGGCCTGAGCCTGAGTGGCACGTACTTCAGCCGTTATGACGTGCAGGACCTGGATGGCACGTTCTCGCCCGGCATCGCCGACGCGAACAGCCTGGCCAGCGCGAACGCGGCCGGCATCGTGCCGCGCTGGAAGCACTACCTCGCGCTGAACTGGCGCCTCGGGCCCTGGTCGGCCACCTTCGCGCAGAACTTCCAGACCGGCTACAAGGACGTGCCCGGCACCTTCGACGACACCGAGGACCCGAACTACCGCTACCACCACGTCAGCGACTACACCACCTACGACCTGCTGGCCAGCTACCGCTTCAACCGCCAGTTCGAACTGGCGCTGGGCGTGAAGAACCTGCTCGACACCGACCCGCCCTACACCAACAACGGCGGACAGTCCTTCTTCCAGGCGGGCTACGACCCGACCTACGCCGACCCGCGCGGCCGCTTCGTCTACCTGCGCGCCAACTGGACTTTCTGAACCCGCCCGCCATGTTCGCCACCGGCACCCTGATCGCGTTGGCGCTCGCGGCTTCGGCGCCAGCGCTCGTTTGCCGCTTGGCGCCACCGGCGCGCCACATCGTGCTGGCCGAACTGTTCAGCTCCGAGGGCTGCGACGCCTGCCCGCCGGCTGAGCGCTTCTTCAACGGGCTGAAGGCGGATGGCGAGATCGTGCCGGTCGTCTGGCATGTGGACTACTTCGACGACCAGGGCTGGAAGGACCGCTTTGCGCTGGCCGAATCGTCGCACCGGCAGCAGGCGCTCGCGCAGGCGCAGCCCGGCGCGAAGATCGTCGCGACGCCGCAGGTCTTCCTCGACGGGCGCGGCTTCGCGGGCTGGCGCGACGCGCGTGCCTTCCGCTCGCGCGTGCTGCGCTCGGCCACACCGGCGGGCGCGCTGTTGCTCGCCCTGGCGCACATCGAGCGCGCGGGCGTCAACCTGCGGCTCGAGCTGCGCGTCGAGGGCGCAAGCGCCGCTCTGCGCTGGCAGGCGGTGTTGCTGCAAAGCGGGCTGGTGTCACGCGTGACCGGTGG
>NZ_DATFAN010000079.1:0-10218 GCF_035254525.1 Ideonella sp.
GGCCGCTCGACCACCTCGCCCGCCGCGATCTGGCTCACCAGCTCGTCGGGCAGTTCGCGGATGGCGCGGCGAAGCGCCGCGCCGGAGTCGGTGGCCAGATCAGTCATCACGGGATTGTAGGAAGGGGGCGGGGATAATCCGGCGTCATGGAGTTCCTCGCTTTTCTGCTCGACCTCGTCGTCCACGTCGACCAACACCTCGCGGCGTTCGTCGTGCAGTACGGCACCTGGGTCTACGCGCTACTGTTCGCGATCATCTTCATCGAGACGGGGGTCGTCGTGATGCCCTTTCTGCCGGGGGACTCGTTGCTGTTCGTCGTCGGCGCGCTGTGCGGCGTGGGCCTGATGGACCTGCCGACCTCGCTGGCGCTGATGTTCGGCGCGGCGGTGGCCGGCAACCAGAGCAACTACACGATCGGCCGGCTGGTCGGCCACAAGGTGTTCCAGTGGCCGCACTCGCGCTGGTTCAACAAGCAGGCGTTCCTGAAGGCGCACGATTTCTACGAGCGTTATGGCGGCGTCACGCTGGTCGTCGGGCGCTTCCTGCCCTTCCTGCGCACTTTCGCGCCTTTCGTGGCCGGCGTGGCCGAGATGACGCGGCGGCGCTTCACCTTCTTCGACGTGACCGGCGGCGCGCTGTGGGTCGGCAGCGTGACGATGGCGGGCTACCTGTTCGGCAACGTGCCCTGGGTCAAGGCCAACCTCGACAAGATCATCTGGGCGATGATCCTGATCCCCGGCATCGTGATCCTCGCCGGCGCCTGGCGCGCGCGCCGCAAGCAGGCGGCGCCGGCGGCCTGAGGCGCTCGCCAGAGCCGACAGGCCCCGGCTAGGTCGTGCGCTTGCGTGACAGCGGCGGGTTCTTGGCGAAGTAGCGCTCGATGCCCGAGTACAGCGCGTCGACGAGGCGTTGCTGGTAGTCCGGGTCACGCAGCTTGTCTTCCTCGTCGGGGTTCGAGATGAAGGCCGTCTCGACGAGGATGGACGGGATGTCCGGCGCCTTCAGCACCGCGAATCCGGCCTGCTCGACCTTGGCCTTGTGCAGCCGGCCGACCAGGCCGATGCGGTTCAGCACCTCGTGGCCGACGCGCAGGCTGTCCTTGATCTGGGCGGCGGTGCTCATGTCGAGCAGCGCGCGCAGCACCTGCTGGTCCTTGGTGGCGGCATTGACGCCGCCCACCACGTCGGCGGCGTTCTCCTTCTGGGCCATCCATCGCGCGGCGCTGCTGGTGGCGCCGTTCTGGCTCAGCGCGAACACGCTGGCGCCGCGCGCTTCCGGCGTGAAGAAGGCATCGGCGTGGATCGAGACGAAGAGGTCGGCCTGCACGCGGCGCGCCTTGTTGACCCGCTCGTGCAGCGGCACGAAGAAGTCGGCGTCGCGTGTCAGCATCGCGCGCATGCCGGCCTTGGTGTTCAGGCGTTCGCGCAGCTTCAGCGCGACCTGCAGCACCACGTCCTTCTCCTTCAGCCCGCTCGGGCCGACGGCGCCCGGGTCCTCGCCGCCGTGGCCGGGGTCGATCGCGACGATGACCAGGCGGTTGATGCGGTCCTTCTGGGCGGCCGTGGGCGGAGGCGGCGGGGCCGGCGTTTCGACAGGAGGCGCGGCCCGGGGCGGCCCGCCGGCCCCGGCAACGGGCGGCAGCGGCTTGTCGACGCGGCCGATGAACTCGCCCAGCGCATCCTGCACTTCGCGTGCGGCCTCGCGCTCGGCGGCGTCCTTCTCGCGGATCAAGGCGAGTAGCGGGTCGGGGGCCTCGGTGGGGTACAGGTCGAACACCAGCCGGTGCTGGTAGGCGGCCACCGGGGCCAACGCGAACTGCTGCGGCTTCACGGCCTGCTTCAGGTCGATCACCAGCCGCACGACGCGGGGCTGGTTCTGGCCGACGCGCACGCCGGCGATGAAGGGGTCGTCCGGCCGCACCTTGCCCACCAGCTCGCGCAGTGCCGGGCTCAGCTCGAGGTTCTCGATGTCGACGACCAGGCGCTGCGGGTTGTCGGCCAGGAAATGGTTGGCCGCGAGGACCTGGTCCGACTCGATCGTCACCCGGGTGTAGTCGGCCGCCGGCCAGACCCGCACCGCGACGATGGCCGCTCCCCAGGCCAGCTCGGCGGGCCCGAGGGCCAGCACCACGGTGCCGGCACCGGCCAGCCACTCGCGCCGGCGCATCATGCGGCGGCGTCCGCCGCGGCCAGCAGCTGCCGGCCGGTCGCGCTGCAGGCCTCGGCGCGCACGCGGCGGCTGTCGTCGGCCTGCGGCTCGATCGCGAGCTTCAGGTCGGGTGGCGGCAACTGCGGCGCGGCCTTGGCGGCCCACTCGGCGATCTTCAGGCCCGGCTCGGCGTAGATCTCGCGAAAGCCCGCATCGTCCCACTCGCGCGGGTCGTCGAAGCGGTAGAAGTCGAAGTGCGATGCGGGCAGCGGCGAGCCGTCGCGAGCCGTCAGCGCGTAGGGCTCGACGACGGCGTAGGTCGGGCTCTTGATGCGGCCGGTGGCGCCGAGCGCGCGCAGCAGGTGGCGCACGAAGGTGGTCTTGCCGGCGCCGAGCGGCCCGTCCAGCTCGAGCTTCGCGTCCTGCAGGCTGCGCTGCGAGGCGATGGCATCGGCCAGCGCGGCGGCGAAGCGGGCACAGGCCGCTTCGTCGGGCCAGTGCAGTGAGCGGGTTTCTAGAATCGGCGGATGGGTCGTCAAGGTCAGGACGTGGTCGCGCTGGTCGCGCAACAACTCGAGGGCTGGGCGCAGTCGCTCGGATTCTCCCAGATCGGCGTGGCCGATGTGGACCTGCGCGCGGCCGAACAAGGCCTGCTGGACTGGCTCGCCGCGGGCTTTCATGGCGAGATGGCTTACATGCAGTCGCATGGCCTGAAGCGGGCGCGGCCGGCCGAGCTGGTGCCCGGCACGGTGCGGGTGGTCACCGCGCGCATGGACTACCTGCCGCGCGGCGCGGAAGAGGGCTGGACCGAACGCGAATGGAAGCGCCTGGCCGCGCCCGGCCAGGCCACCGTGTCGATCTATGCCCGCGGGCGGGATTACCACAAGGTGCTGCGCCAGCGCCTGCAGGCCCTGGCCGATCGCATCGCCGAGGTCGCCGGGCCCTTCGGCCACCGCGTGTTCACCGATTCGGCGCCGGTGCTCGAGGCGGAGCTTGCCACGCGCAGCGGCATCGGCTGGCGGGGCAAGCACACCTTGGCGTTGTCGCGCGAAGGCGGGTCGATGTTCTTCCTCGGCGAGGTCTACGTCGATCTGCCGCTGCCCGTGACTCCACCGGCCGAGGCGCACTGCGGGCGCTGCACGGCCTGCCTGGACGTCTGCCCGACACGGGCCATCATTGCGCCCTACCGGCTGGACGCGCGGCGTTGCATCTCTTACCTGACGATCGAGCACCCCGGGCCCATTCCGGAGGCGCTGCGGCCGCTGATGGGCAACCGCGTCTACGGCTGCGACGACTGTCAGCTCGTCTGCCCCTGGAACAAGTACGCCCGCCGCAGCCCACTGCCGGATTTCGACGAGCGCGAGCCGCTGGGCGGCGCGAGCCTGCTCGAGTTGTGGGCTTGGAGCGAGGACGAGTTCCTGCGCCGCACCGAGGGCAGCCCGATCCGCCGCATCGGCCATGTGCGCTGGCGGCGCAACCTTGCGGTGGCGATGGGCAACGCGATCGCGGCGGGCGACGTGGCGGCGCTGGCCCTGCGCGAGGCGCTGGCCGATGTGCGTGATAGCAGCGACGCGCTGGTGCGCGAGCACATCGACTGGGCCTTGACACAGCAGGCACCATGAGCGCCACGCCCGCGCCAGATCCGCTGATCGATGCCTTCATCGCCGCGCTGTGGGTCGAGGACGGCCTCGCGGCCAACACGCTCGCGGCCTACCGGCGCGACCTGAGCCTGCTCGCGCGCTGGCTCGCAGCCACGCAGGGCGTGACGACGCTGGCCGCGGTGAAGCAGCCGCACCTGGAGGCCTACGCGGTCGCCCGGCACGACAGCGGACGCGCACGGAGCCCGAGCCAGCCGAAGACCTCCGCCAGCGCCAACCGGCGGCTGGCGGTGTTCCGGCGCTTCTACCGCTGGGCGCTGCGCGAGCGCCATGTGGGTGAAGACCCGACGCTGCGCCTGAGCAGCGCGCGCCAGAGCCTGCGCGTGCCCAAGACCCTGAGCGAGGCGCAGGTCGAGGCGCTGCTGGCCGCGCCCGACGTGGCCGTGCCGTTGGGCCTGCGCGACCGCTGCATGCTGGAGCTGATGTATGCGAGCGGGTTGCGCGTCAGCGAACTGGTCGGCTTGCCGACGGTGCACCTGAGCCTGGCCGACGGCGTGTTGCGCGTGACCGGCAAGGGGGCCAAGGAGCGGCTCGTGCCGTTCGGCGAGGAGGCTGCCGCGTGGGTGTCGCGTTATGCCGCCGAGGCCCGGCCGCTGATCCTGGCGGGCCAGGCCAGCCCGGCGCTGTTCGTCACCGCGCGCGGCGGGCCGATGACGCGCCAGATGTTCTGGACGCTGGTGAAGAAGTACGCGCTGCAGGCCGGCATCAACGTGCCGCTGTCGCCGCACACGCTGCGCCACGCCTTCGCGACGCACCTGCTGAACCACGGCGCCGACCTGCGCGCGGTGCAGATGCTGCTGGGGCACGCCGACATCTCGACGACGACGATCTACACCCACGTCGCACGCGAGCGCCTGAAGGCGCTGCACGCCCGGCACCATCCGAGGGGCTGAAAACGACAGAGCCGGCACGCGGCCGGCTCTCGGGTCATCCGCCAGGCAGGACGGATCAGAAGTTGTGGCGGACGCCCAGCGCAAGGGCGTCGAAATTGCCGCCGTAGACCTTCAGCACGTCGTCACGGTCGATGCGGGTGTAGTAGCCGTAGACCTTGGTGCGCTTGCTGAGGTTGTAGTTGTAGCCGAGCGTCATCTGCAGCGCATCGCTCTTGTCGATGTTCGCGTACTCGCCGGCGGCGCCGACGTTGACGTGGAACTCCGAGCGGCCCAGCACGTACATCGACGACACGCGGAAGTAGTTGCGGTAGCCGCGGCCCAGGCGCTGGAAGTCGGCGTTGCGCTGGAACAGCAGGCCGACGGTGATCGGCCCGGCCTCGTACAGGCCGCGGATGCTGGCCTGCTTCAGGTCGCCTTGCTTCTCGAAGCCGGCGCCCAGGTGCAGCGGGCCGTGATCGTAGTAGGCGGCCAGGTCGTAGTTCTTGTCGTCCACGCCATTGGCCGGGTCGCTTTCGGCGACTGCGACGTAGCCCTGGAAGCCACTCAGGTTCGGCGTGACGTAGCCGACCTTGTTCTTGTAGGCGAAGGCGCTGACGTAGAACGCGTCCGCCGAGTCGCCGGTCTCGTGGTTGTGCATGCCGATGTAGTCGGACGTCGCGAAGTACGAATCCGGCGTCCAGGCGCCGAGCCGAACGGTGCCGAAGGCGCCGGTCAGGTTGACCTCCGATTGACGGCCCCAGAACGTGGCCTTGGCCTTGCCGTCAGTGGCATCGAAGCCGTGTTCGATCTGGAAGCCCGCCTTCAGGCCGCCGCCGAGGTCTTCGGTGCCCTTGAAGCCGATGCGCGAGGAGTTGTCGTTGACGACGCCCTGGCTGTCGCCGTCATTGAACCGGACTCGTTCGACGGTGACGTTCAGGCGGCCGTAGATGGAAACGCTGCTTTGGGCCCATGCCGGCGTGGCGATGACGATGGCGGCCAGGGGCGCGGCCAAGGCGAGTTTTCTCAAGATGAGTCTCCAGAAGGTCTGACGGGGGAGCCGCGCACCGGATCGCTGCAATGGGCCGCAGGTGATGCGCCATGAGGTGTGTCATTCTGTATCCATTGTGTTCAGGCATCTCAAGGCGGCTCGGCCGCAGCCTCAACCTTCTGTGCAGATCGCGTCCGCGCTGTGGCGAGGGCACGACAGCAATCCGGGCGGATGTCACGGCGACGGCGGCGGGCACAATCGCCGGCGATGGAACACACCTTCGTCTCCGCGTTCGTGCTGCTGTTGCTGGTACTGGACCCGTTCGGCAGCCTGCCGATCTTCATTTCGGTGCTGCGCGGCGTGGCGCCGGAACGGCGCACGGTGGTGGCGGTGCGCGAAGTGGCGATCGCCTTCGGCGTTCTGCTGGCCTTCATGTTCACAGGGCAGGGCTTTTTGAGCCTGATGCACCTGTCCGAGCGCTCGCTGGAGGTCGCCGGCGGCGTGATCCTGCTGATCATCGCGATCCGGATGATCTTCGCCTCGGGCGGCGAGATCTACGCGACCGACGGCAAGCGCGAGCCGATGATCTTCCCGCTGGCCGTGCCGCTGCTGGCCGGCCCATCTGCGATGGCCACGGTGCTGCTGCTGGCGTCGCGCCAACCCGAGCGCATCGTGCACTGGGTGGGCGCGCTGACGCTGGCGATGGCCATCAGCGGCCTGGTGCTGCTGTCCGCCGAGCGCATTCGCAAGATCATCGGCGGGCCGATGGTCTCGGCGCTGGAAAAGCTGATGGGCCTGGTGCTGACCGCGATCGCGGTCGAGATGGTGCTGGCGGGCCTGAAGCGCTACTTCTTCGAAGCCTAGCTGCCGGGCCTAGATGCCGAGCCGCTCGATCTCGTCGGGCTCGAAACCGGCGGCGCGCCGCGCGTCGAGGTTGAATGGGCCTTTCAGCCGCGGCGCGCCGTACCGCGCGGCGAACTCGGCGTAACTCGAGACCGGGTCGCGCCCGTCGCGCTCGCACAGCCAGCGGTACCAGCGATTGCCGATCGCGACGTGGCCGATCTCGTCGCGCAGGATGATGTCGAGGATGTCGACGGCGCGCAGGTCGCCCGCCCGGCGCAGCTTGGCCTGCATCGGCGGCGTCGCATCCAGCCCACGCGCCTCCAGCGTGCGCGGCACGAGCGCCATGCGGGCGGTGATGTCGGCGCGGGTCTTTTCCGCCATGGACCACAGGCCGTCGTGCGCTTCGAAGTCGCCGTAGTCGTGGCCTTGCGCGCGCAGGTGATCGCGCAGCAGCCCGAAGTGCAGCGCCTCTTCGCCGGCCACTTGGAGCCAGTCGAGGTAGAAGCGCTCGGGCATGCCGGCAAAGCGCCAGACGGCGTCCAGCGCGAGGTTGATCGCGTTGAATTCGATGTGGCAGACCGCGTGGAGCAGCGCGGCGCGGCCCTCGGGCGTGAACGGCGTGCGGCGCGGCACCTGTTCCGGCGGCACCAGCAGCGGGCGCGGCGGGCGGCCGGGCAGGCCGGCCGGAGCCTGCAGCGAGGCCGTGGGGTCGAGCGGGGCGCCGCGCCGGGTCGCGTCGAGCAGGTCGCGCGCCTGTCGCGCCTTCGATTCCGGCTCGGCGACACACAAGACCTTCAGCGCCTCGGCTCTCAGTTCCATCCCTAGAATTATCGGCTTGCCCTTGCGGGCCAACGAACAGGCGAGCAGCCGAAGAGGAGGGCATCGATGGCGATCTACCAACTGGGCGACGACGCCCCGCGCATTGCCGAGAACGTCTGGATCGCCGAATCGGCCCAGGTGATCGGGCGGGTGTCGCTCGCGGCCCACTCGAGCGTCTGGTATGGCTCGGTGCTGCGTGGCGACAACGAGTGGCTGACGATCGGCGAGCGCAGCAATATCCAGGATCTTTCGATGCTGCACACCGATGCCGGCGTGCCGCTGACGATCGGCGCCGACGTGACCGTGGGCCACCAGGTGGCGCTGCACGGCTGCACGATCGGCGACGGCTCGCTGATCGGGATCCAGTCGGTCATCCTCAATGGCGCACGCATCGGCCGCCACTGCATCGTCGGTGCCGGTGCGCTGGTGACCGAGGGCAAGGAGTTTCCGGACGGCGTGCTGATCGTCGGCAGCCCGGCCAAGGTGGTGCGCGAGCTGACAGCCGAGCAGATCGCCCGGATGACGCTGAGCGCGGCCCACTACGTCGACAACGCGCGCCGGCACCGTGATGGCCTGAAGAGGCTCGAAAGCTGAATTCGATGGATGAATTGCACAAGTTCCTGTTCGAGGGCCTGCCGGTGCGCGGCATGCTCGTGCGCCTGACCGGCAGCTGGCAGGAGGTGCTGCGCCGGCGCCAGGCCAGCGGCCCCGAGGGCCCTTTTCCGGCGCCTGTGCGTGCACTGCTGGGCGAGATGGCGGCGGCCGCCGCGCTGATGCAGGCCAACATCAAGTTCAACGGCTCGCTGATCCTGCAGGTGTTCGGCGACGGGCCGGTGAAGCTGGCGGTGGCCGAGGCACGCTCGGACCTGAGCTTTCGCGCCACGGCCAAGGTCGTCGGCGAGGTGCCGGCCGATGCCGGGCTCGAGGCGATGCTGAACGTGCACGGCAAGGGGCGCTGCGCCATCACGCTGGACCCCGAGGAGCGCCTGCCCGGGCAGCAGCCTTACCAGGGCATCGTCCCGCTGCACGGCGACCGGCGCGAGCCGCTGCAGGCGCTGTCGCAGGTGCTGGAGCACTACATGCTGCAGTCCGAGCAGCTCGACACGCGCCTGGTGCTGGCGGCCGACGACAAGGTGGCGGCGGGTCTGCTGATTCAGCGCCTGCCGGTCGAGGGGGCGGCGAATCTCTCCGGTGTGAATGTCGCCAACGAAGACATGATCGGCCAGAGCGAGGGCTTCAACCGCATCGCGCACCTGGCGGCGACGCTGACGCGCGAGGAACTGCTGACGCTGGACGCGAACACCGTGCTGCGCCGCCTGTTCTGGGAAGAGCAGGTGCTGCGCTTCGAGCCGCTGGCGCCGAGCTTTGCCTGCTCATGCTCGCGCGAACGGGTGCGCGCGATGCTGGGCGGCCTGGGCCGCGAGGAGGCCGATTCCATCCTCGCCGAGCGGGGCGACATCGAGATCGGCTGCGACTTCTGCGGCCAGCAGTACCACTTCGACGCGGTCGACGTGGGCGAGCTGTTCACGCCGGGGCGCGACCAGCCGCCCGTGTCAACCTCGCTGCAGTAGGGCGTTCTTCAAGCGAAGGCTCGCGTGTTCGCAATCGGGCGAATCGCAGGTCTCGCACACCCAGCGCCATTCGGGCTGTGCCGCGTCGCGTTCGGCGAGGCGGCTGAACAGCCCCGGCACGGGCGCATCGGCCTGTCGCAGGTGCGGCGCGACGGCGTCCACCGCCGCCTCGAGCCGGGCCTTGCCCAGGCCGCCGACGACGACGAAGGGCAGGTCGGCGCCGATCAGCATCTCGCGCACCGCGGCATCGACCGGCTCGCGCACGTGCGGGCCGTCGCGCTGCAGGCCATCGGCCTGCCAGGGCAGATCGAGCGCGGTCAGCAGCGTCAGCGTGCATCGACGCTGCCAGGCGATCGCCGGTGCGTCCAGCGATCGATCGTCGAAGATGTGGCGGTGGTACACCGCGGTCATCAGCGGCGTGGTGTCGCAGACGACGATGCGGTGGGCCCTCGCGGCCTCTTCGATGCGGCGGGCCTGCTCGGCCGCGATGCCGGCCTGCTCGTGCGCGGCGGGCGTGCGGCCCTCGCGCTCGCACCATTCGCGCAGCACCTCGGGGATCCACGTGCTGCGCCAGCCGGTGTCGCCCGCCAGCCGCTCGGCCAGCGTCTCGGCCAAGGTGCTCTTGCCGGTGCTCTCGGCACCGACGACGGCGAAGATCCAGGCGGGGTCAGTGGTTTGCATCGGCGTGTCCTTCAAGCCGGCTCCACATGCGCCAGCCCGCAATCGACAGCAGGGCGAACACAGCGTACAGCAGCACGGTCAGCCACAGCGCCTTCGCGCCGAAGAGCACGACGCTGACGAGGTTCACCGCCAGCCAGACCGCCCAGTTCTCGATCAGCTTGCGCCCGAGCAGGAACTGGCCGGTGATGCTGGCCACCGTGGGCAGCGCGTCGAGCCAGGGCACATCGGAGTTGGTGTAGCGCGCCAGCAGCAGCGCAAGCGCCGGCCAGGCGGCCAGGGTCGCCAGCGCGGCGCCAAGCCGCTGCCGAGGCGACAGCCGGTGCACTTTCAGCTCGCCGCCGTCGGCGCCATGCCCGCGCAGCCACTGCCACCAGCCCCAGCCGGCCACCGCGACGAAGAAGAGCTGGAGGCTGGCCTCGCCATAGAGCTTGCTGTGCACGAACAGCAGCGCATACAGCAGCGAGCTGGCGATGGCCAGCGGCCAGCCCAGCGGGTTGACGCGCATGTTGCAGCCCACCATCCACACCGAGAGCACGAAGCCGGCGACCTCGAGCCAGGTGGTCGGGCTGCCCCAGAGCGTGAAGGCTTCGGCGAGCAGCGGCGCCGTGGCCTGCAGCAGGCGGTCCATCGGGCCGGGC
>NZ_DATFAN010000080.1:0-6345 GCF_035254525.1 Ideonella sp.
CGCCCCCACCATCAGTATCTCGCCGTGCGCAAAATTGATCAGCGAAATGATCCCGTACACCATCGTGTACCCCAGCGCCACCAGCGCATACATGCTCCCCAGCACCAGGCCGTTGATGATTTGTTGTACGAAGATGTCCATCGCGAGCCCCCAGGGTTGTACGGCTCGCGGATTGTAGGAAGCGCTTACGACACCTTCCCCCGGGTTTGCCCCCTCGGGGCACGCGCGGTCAGGAACCTTCGTCGTCGGCCGAATCGGCCGGTCGCGCTTCGTCGTTGAGGCGGCGCAACTCGGCGAGCTTCTCGCCGATGCGCAGCTCGAGCCCGCGCGGTACCGGCTCGTAGAAGCGCGGCGGCTGGGGCAGGCCGTCGGGCCAGTAGGACACGCCGGCCGCAAAGCCGCCGGGCTCGTCGTGGGCATAGCGGTAGCCCTGGCCGTGGCCCAGGGACTTCATCAGCTTGGTCGGCGCGTTGCGCAGGTGCGCCGGCACCGGGCGCGTCGTGTCCTGCTTGACGAAGCTGCGCACCGCGCCCCAGGCGGTGTAGACCGCGTTCGATTTCGGCGCGACGGCCAGATAGACCACCGCCTGCGCCAGCGCCAGCTCACCCTCGGGAGTGCCCAGGCGCTCGTAGGTTTCGGCGGCGTCCAGTGCGAGCCGCAATGCGCGCGGGTCGGCATTGCCGACGTCTTCGCTGGCCATGCGGATCAGCCGGCGCGCAAGGTAGCGCGGGTCGGCGCCGCCGTCGAGCATGCGGGCGAACCAGTACAAGGAGGCGTCGGGGTCGGAGCCGCGCACCGACTTGTGCAGCGCGGAGATCGTGTCGTAGAACTGGTCTCCGCCCTTGTCGTAGCGGCGCAGTTGCTCGCCCAGCGAGCGCTCGAGCATCGCCTCATCGATGCGCTCGATGCCCGGGCCGAGCTGAGCGACGAGGTTCTCGTAGGCGTTGAGCAGCCGGCGCGCATCGCCGTCGGCATAACCGATCAGGCGCTGCGCGGCGGCGTCGTCGAGCGGGGGCGCGTTCAGCGTCTCGCGCGCGCGGGCCAGCAGCTTCTGTTGATCTTCGTCGTCGAGCGCCTTCAGCACATGCACCGTCGCGCGCGACAGCAGCGCCGAGTTGACCTCGAACGACGGGTTCTCGGTGGTCGCGCCGATGAAGGTGAACAGGCCCGATTCGACGTGCGGCAGGAAGGCATCCTGCTGCGCCTTGTTGAAGCGGTGCACCTCGTCGACGAAGACGATCGTGCGCTTGCCCTGCGCACGCGCGAGCTCGGCCTGGGCGACCGCGTCGCGGATCTCCTTGACGCCCGACAGCACCGCCGACAGCACGATGAAGCGCGCGTCGACCGCACCGGCCACCAGCCGCGCCAGCGTGGTCTTGCCCACGCCCGGTGGGCCCCACAGGATCATCGAGTGCAGCCGGCCCTGCTCGAACGCCGTGCGCAGCGGCTTGCCGGGCCCCAGCAGGTGCGCCTGGCCGATCACCTCGTCGAGCCGGCGCGGGCGCAGGCGCTCGGCCAACGGCGCCGTCTCGGGCGCGGGTGCCTCGGCCGCGCCGGGCGCTGCGCCGGCATCGGGCAGGTCGTGGTCGTCGAAGAGGGCATCTTGCCGGGTCATCGCGAGATTGTGGCAGGCAGTGCGAAGCGGCGAATTGCCGCCGGCCACGCCCACTTTTCACGCTTTGGCACCGCGGCGGCGGGCCGGACACTGGGGGCCTGACACGCAAGGAGCCCTTCCGCATGAGCGCCCATCCGTCTGCCGACAACCGCGCCCCCGCCACCCCAGCCGGCACCACCGCCGCCGCGCAGACCGGCTCGCCGCGCGAGTACCTGTCGTTCAAGCTCGGCAACGAGGAATACGGCATCGACATCCTGCGCGTGCAGGAGATCCGCGGCTACGAGCCGCCGACCCGCATCGCCAACACCCAGCATTTCATCAAGGGCGTCGTGAACCTGCGCGGCGTGATCGTGCCGATCGTCGACATGCGGCTGCGCTTCGGGCTGCCCGACGTGCAGTACAACAGCTTCACCGTCGTGATCATCCTGAACATCGGCCACCGCACGGTCGGCATGGTGGTCGATTCGGTCAGCGACGTGCTCGAGCTGGCCCCCGGCCAGATCAAGCCTGCGCCCGAGTTCAACGGCGCGATCGACGCCGCCTACATCACCGGCCTGGGCACGATCAAGCACGGCGACGACGAGCGCATGCTGATCCTGATGGACATCGAGCAGATGATGATGGCCCCTGACATGGGCCTGATCGACGCTGACACCGCGATGCACTGAGCACGCCCCGGCCGAGTTGCACAGAAGGCGCCCGCGGGCGCCTTCGTCGTTTCTACTGCTCCGACACGTCGGCGCCAGCCGGCGCGTCGAAGCGGAAGGTCTCGGGCGGCAAGGCCGAGTCGGTCTCGAGCTGGTCGAACCTCAGCATCGAGCGCTGGCCGAAGCTGTCGGCGATCTCGACCGCCACCAGCGTCCGGCCCTTGAAGCCGGCCTTGAGCCACTGGATCGTGCCGCCAGTGTCGCGCGGCGTGGCCTGCACCCACTCCAGCCCGCCCTGGTCGGGTTGGTTCTTCAGCTCGAAGGTCTTCTCGATCGACGAGCCGGTCAGCAGCGCGACCGGCGTGCTGCCCAGCGCGTCGGCCACCTTGCGCACGGTCACCTGGTTCAGGTCCGGGTCGTGGAACCAGACCTTCTGCCCATCGCTGACGATGGCCTGCGCATAGGGCTTGGCGTAGTCGAAGCGAAAGCGGTTCGGCCGCGCGAAGCTGAAACTGCCGGACGAGACCTTCTGCTTCTTGCCATCGGGCGAGGTCACGGTCTGGGTGAAGGCCGAGCGACCCGATTTCACGTCGCGCACGAAGGCGCGCAGCGAATCGGCCGCATCGGCGAACGCCCCGGCGCTCGCCGCCGTCAACGCCGTGCAGGCCGCGAGGCGCACGGCGAACCGGAAACTATTCATCACGCTTGGGCAACAGGATTTCACGGTTGCCATTGGTCGACATGGAGCTTACGAGCCCGGATTGCTCCATTTGTTCCAGCAGCCGCGCGGCGCGGTTGTAGCCGATGCGCAGATGCCGCTGCACCAGCGAGATCGAGGCCTTGCGGTGCTGCAGCACGATGGCCACCGCCTGGTCGTACATCGGATCGGCTTCGCCGCCAGCGGCACCACCGCCCTCGCCCGCCTCGCCACCCTCGCCATCGAGCGTGCCGCCCTCGAGAATGCCCTCGATGTAGTTCGGCGGGCCCTGCATCTTCAGCGCCTCGACGACACGATGAACTTCGTCGTCGGAGACGAAGGCACCGTGCACGCGCACCGGCAGCCCCGTGCCCGAGGCCATGTAGAGCATGTCGCCCATGCCCAGCAGCGCCTCGGCGCCCATCTGGTCGAGGATGGTGCGGCTGTCGATCTTGCTCGACACCTGAAAGCTCAGGCGGGTCGGGATGTTGGCCTTGATCAGGCCGGTGATCACGTCGACGCTGGGCCGCTGCGTGGCGAGGATCAGGTGGACGCCGGCCGCACGCGCCTTTTGCGCCAGGCGGGCGATCAGCTCCTCGATCTTCTTGCCGACCACCATCATCAGGTCGGCCAGCTCGTCGATCACGATCACGATGTAGGGCAGACGCTCGAGCGGCTCGGGGGCCTCGGGCGTCAGGCTGAACGGGTTCGGCAGCAGCTCGCCGCGCGCCTTGGCATCGTCGATTTTCTTGTTGTAGCCGGCCAGGTTGCGCACACCCAGCTTGCTCATCAGCTTGTAGCGCCGCTCCATCTCGCCGACACACCAGTTCAGCGCGTTGCCGGCCTGCTTCATGTCGGTGACGACCGGGCACAGCAGGTGGCCAATCCCTTCGTAGACGCTCATCTCGAGCATCTTCGGGTCGATCATGATCAGCCGCACGTCGCGCGGCTCGGCCTTGTACAGCAGGCTCAGGATCATGCCGTTGATGCCGACCGACTTGCCCGAGCCGGTGGTGCCGGCCACCAGGCAGTGCGGCATCTTGGCGAGGTCGGCCACCACCGGGGCGCCGATGATGTCCTTGCCGAGCGCGAGCGTCAGCAGCGACTGCGCGTCGTTGTAGACCTGCGAGCCGAGGATCTCGGCCAGGCGGATCGTCTGCCGCTTGGCATTCGGCAGCTCCAGCGCCATCAGGTTCTTGCCGGGGATCGTCTCGACCACGCGGATCGACACCAGCGACAGCGAACGCGCCAGGTCCTTCGCGAGGTTGACGATCTGCGAGCCCTTCACGCCCGTGGCCGGCTCGATCTCGTAGCGGGTGATCACCGGGCCGGGCTGGGCGGCAACGACGCGCACCTCGACGCCGAAGTCCGACAGCTTCTTCTCGATCAGCCGGCTGGTCATCTCCAGCGATTCGGGCGTCACCGTCTCGACGCGCGCCGGCGGCTTGTCCAGCAGGTCGATCTGCGGCAGCTTGTTGTTGGCCAGTTCCATGAACAACGGCTTCTGCCGCTCACGGGCCACGCGCTCGGACTTGGGCACCTCGAGCACCGGCGGCTCGATCACCAGCGGCACGTGCTCGGCGAATTCCTCGCGCTCTTCCTCGACCTCGATCTCGCGCTCGCGCTGGGCCAGTTCGCCCAGGCGCACGTCCTCGGCGATCTCGCGCTTCTCGATGCGACGCTCGCGGAAGCCCTCGACCCACGCGCCCAGGCTGTCGGCCACCCGCACCCACGAGAAACGCAGGGCCAGCGGCAGCGCAACGACGAGCAGACTGATCCACAACACGCCGGAGGCGAGAAAGCCCAGGCGCATCGACAAGGGCCCCAGCCACCACCCGACGATGCCACCGGCATGGCCGGGCAGGTGCGCCTCCCAGCCGTACAGGCGCGTCCATTCGAGCGCACAGCTCGCCAGCAGCAGCAGCGCCAGGCCTGCGACGAACGCGCCACGGGGGCCCGGCGAGGGCCCCGCCGCCTCGCGCCGCGTGACCGCTCCCCAGGCCATGAGCAAGCGCCGGGCGCCGGCCACGACGAGCCACCAGGCCGAGAAGCCGAACAGCACCAGCAGGACATCGGCCACCCAGGCGCCGGGCGCGCCGAGCCAGTTCAGCACGGGGCCGCCGGCACCGCTGGTCGAGAAGCCGGGGTCGTCGATGCGCCGGCTGGCCAGCGCCAGCGTGACCGCCAGCCAGGCAGCCGAGAGCAGCAGCAGGCGCAGACGCTGGCGGATCGGATGGGGTTCGGGCGCCGGCGCCCGCGCGGGCTGCGGGCCGGTGCCGGTCAGGGTGGCGCTACGCCACATCGGTAGGTCGACCTCGGGTCATTCAGGTACGCGGTCCTTCAATACGACCGAGCCATTTTCCTGCGTCTCGATCACGCCGCGCTCTTCGAGGTCCTTCATGACCCGGCTGACCATCTCGCGCGAGGCGCCGACGATCTTGGCCATGTCCTGGCGCGAGACCTTGCCCCGGATGATCTTCTGGCCATCGGCATCCTCGGCCATGTCGAGCAGCGTGCGGGCGACCCGGCCGTAGACGTCGAGCAGCGCCAGCGACTCGATCTGCCGGTCGGCGCTGCGCAGCCGCCCGACCAGGCCGCGCATGATCGCGTAGGACAGGCTGGAGTTCTCCGGCAGGCAGCGCGCGAATTCGGGGCGACCGAGGATCAGCATGTCGCTCTGCACCTCGCAGCGCACGGTCGCCGAGTGCGGCTGGTTGTCGATCAGGCTCATTTCACCGACGTAATCGCCGGCTTCGAGCACCGCCAGGATGACCTCGCGGCCGCGCGAATCCGAGGTCAGCACCCGGGCCCGGCCGTTGAGCAGGATGAACAGCGCGTTGCTCTTCTTGCCTTGCTCGACGACGATCTCACCGCGCCGGTAGCGGCGCTTGACCACGCCGTCGGCCACCGCGCGCGCTTGCTCGTTCGTCAGCATCGAGAACAACGGCACCCGGCGAATCAGGTCCAGGTTGGACAGCATCGACATCAGTCATCCCCTCTTCTATTGGCTTCGATCAACAGCAGGGCAGCCAGGCGTGCCTTGTATTCCCGCACTGAGGGCCGCCCCCGCCTGCCGCTCATTAGAATGCGGTCGCCCGTATTCTTGCGCAGGCGCGAGCATAGCGGTTTCCCTGTGAAATGCTGCACGCCCCGGCGCCGCCACCGATTCCCGCCGCCGCGCGGCTGCCTGCGGGCCGCTTGCAAGCCGCGCCGCGCGCCCCCACCTGCACGTCATGAGCACCACCACCACCCACGCCCAAGTCCTGATCCTCGGCTCCGGCCCGGCCGGCTACTCGGCCGCCATCTACGCCGCGCGCGCCAACCTCAAGCCGCTGCTGGTCACCGGCCTGGCCCAGGGCGGCCAGCTGATGACCACCACCGACGTG
>NZ_DATFAN010000081.1:0-8260 GCF_035254525.1 Ideonella sp.
GCCTTGGCCGTCTGCGCCGGATACAGCACGTAGAAACCTTGCGCCGCAGCCGCTTCGTTCATCGCCGTGCCTGCGGCGAAATCGTCTGGATCCTGGGTGCAGCCGTGGAGCATCACGATGAGCGGCATCGGCCGGGTGCCAAGGCGGGGCGGCACGAACAGCTTGTACGGGCGTTGGCCGGCTGGCCCCGCGTAGTGCCCGGGAAAGAACCCCGTGCTCACGCCATCCGGCGCCAGTGACGGGCCGTGCGCCGGCATCGGCTCGACAGTGGGCATTTCCGGCAGCTCACGCGCGAGCACATCGATCACCATGGCTGCCGGGCCCTGTCGAGAGCCCGAGGCCGCCATCGGCGTGCTTGCACCATCGCCCAGGCGCCGCTGCAACGCGGCTTGGATCAGCTGGGTTGCCTCGTGCAGGTTGCCTGCCCGAGTCAGGCTCGTTGCCTCCCGCATCGCGGCCGTGAAGTTGTCGGACATGGCGGACTTTCGCTGGTGGAAGAACTGCTTCAGGCGTATTGCAGGCGGTCTGCCAGTGCCTTCTTCACGTCGTCGCTGGCTCGCAGCGCGCCGAGGACCGTCAGCGATTCGATGGCCGCGCGCGCCAAGGCAGGGCTGACGTCGCTGGCGATCGACGCCAGCCCCAGCACCCGAATCTGCAGGCGCTGGCCTGAGGCCTTGACGGCTTCGAGGTCAGCGGCGGTGTAGTGCTGAATGCCCAGGACCAAGGTCTTTCTGGACATCACCTGCCGAACCGCCTCGCTGTGGACAGTCAATTGGCTGCGGATGGCTGAACGGATGAAATCGCTGCGGTTGGCATAGAAGCCTTCTTGCACGAGCAGGTCGATCTGCCCCAAATCCACGCAGCCGAGGTTCAGGGTGATCTTCTCGTCGGTCGGTGTGGCGGGCGATCCGGCAAGGGCGCTTCGGCGGGGCATGGTCGGATCATACAACCATCCACTTGGATGGTATCTATGATGTTCGCCTGCCGCTGCCAAGTCGCGGACTGGGCCCTGAAACCGAGATCACCCCTACATCGAGGCGCGCAGCATGTCTCGGTAGTCGTCGGCACTCGCCAGCCGCGGGTTGGTCTTGTGGCAATGGTCGACCAGCGCGTGCTCGATGATGCGGTCGAGCAGCGACTCGTCCACGCCCATGGCCCGCAGCCCGTTGGGCAGGCCCAGCCGGGCGTTCATCGCGCGGATTGCCTCGCTCACCTCGGTGCCTTGCGCATCGCAGGCGGGCAGGCCCATCGCGTGGGCCATGCGCTGCAGGCGCCGCTCGCGCTGGATCGATTCGGCACCGGCATTGAATGCCACCACCGCCGGCAGGAAGACGGCGTTCAGCGTGCCGTGGTGCAGCCGCGGGTTGAGCCCGCCCAGGCTGTGGCTGAGCGAATGCACGCAGCCCAGGCCCTTCTGGAAGGCCATGGCGCCCTGCATGCTCGCGCTCATCATGTTCCAGCGCGCCTCGCGGTCCTGCCCATCGCGTGTCGCGCGCTCAATGTGGGCCCAGCCGCGCGCCAGGCCATCGAGCGCAATGCCGTCGGCCGGCGGATTGACCGCGTGGGCCATGAAGGTCTCCATGCAGTGCGCGATTGCGTCCATGCCGGTCGCGGCGGTCAGCAGTGGCGGCAGTCCCAGGGTCAGCTCGGGGTCGAGCAGGGCAGCCTTGGGCATCAGGTGCCAGCTGTGGAAGCCGAGCTTGCGGCCGTCGTCGACGATCAGGATCGCGCCGCGCGCCACCTCGCTGCCGGTGCCCGCCGTCGTCGGCACCGCGATCAGCGGCGCCACCGCCTCGCTGATCTTCGGGCTGCCGCCGAGGATGGTGGCGTAGTCGGTCAGCGGCCCGGGGTGCGTGGCGGCGATCGCCACGCCCTTGGCGAGGTCGATCGCCGAGCCGCCGCCGACCGCGATCAGCCCATCGCAGCGCTGCTGCGCAAACAGCGCGGTCGCTGCACGCACGGCCGCTTCGGTCGGGTTCGGCGGCGTGGCGTCGAACACCGCGTGCGGCAGGCCCTGCAGCGCGTCCTCGGCCTTGGCCAGCACGCCGGCCGCCCGCACGCCCGGGTCGGTGACGACCAGCGGGCGTCTGATGCCGACGCGGGCGCACTCCTCGGGCAACAGGCGCACCGCGCCGAAGTCGATCTCGATCTGGGTCAGGTACTGGATGCGTGCCATGCAGCCAGTATGCTCACGGCCCGGCCCCAAGCCAATGGGGGCGCATGAGGATCACCCTGAGCCACTCCCGCCACACCACGCTGTTGACGCCGGCCATGGCCGGCCTGTTGCAGCGCATCCACCGCGCCCGGCGCACGCCGTTCCACCAGATGACCCCCGCCGACGCGCGCGCCACCTACCTGGCCGCCGCCGAGGTGCTGGAGCCGCCGCGCGCACCGCTGCCACGCGTCGAGAACCTCACCATCCCGGCCGCCGACGGCACGCCGCTGCCGGCGCGGCTGTACGCCGCCAGCACCGGCCGCCTGCCGGTGCTGCTGTACCTGCACGGCGGCGGTTTCGTGATCGGCGGGATCGAAACCCATGACAGCCTGTGCCGGCAGCTTGCGCTGCGCAGCGGCGGCGCCGTCGTCTCGCTGGATTACCGCCTCGCGCCCGAACACCGCTTCCCGACCGCCGTGGACGACGCCTTCGCCGCACTGCGCTGGCTGGCGGGCGACGGCGCCGAGGCCATCGGCCTGGACGGGACACGCCTCGCCATCGGCGGCGACAGCGCCGGCGGCACGCTCGCCGCCGTCTGCGCGATCCTGGCACGTGACGCAGGCCTGCCCCTCGCGCTGCAACTGCTGATCACGCCCGGCACCACCGCCCATGCGGACACCGCCTCGCACACGCTGTTCGCCAACGGCTTCCTGCTCGATGCCGATGCGATCGCCTGGTTCTTCGACCACTACATCGACCGCCGCCACCGCAGCGACTGGCGATTTGCCCCGTTGAACGCACCGGACCTCGACGAGGTCGCGCCGGCCTGTGTGCTGCTGGCCGAATGCGACCCGCTGGTCGACGAGGGCGTGGCCTATGCCGACCGGCTGCGCGCGGTCGGCGTGCCGGTCGAGCTGGAGTTGTACCGCGGCCTGACCCACGATTTCATCAAGCTCGGCCGTGTGCTGAAGGAAGCCGGCCACGCGCAGGACGTGGCTGCGCGCGCCCTGCGCGACGCCTGGAAGTTCGAACCGCACAGCGCCCTGGAGACCACCCGATGACCCGCAACGATTTCCGCTTCCTCGAGCGCCTGCGCGTGCGCTGGGCCGAGGTCGACATGCAGAAGATCGTCTTCAACGGCCACTACCTGATGTACATCGACACCGCGGTGGCGGGCTACTGGCGCGCGCTCGCGCTGCCCTACGAAGAGACGATGCACCAACTCGGCGGCGACCTGTTCGTGCGCCGATCGACACTCGAATACCACGCCTCGGCCGGCTACGACGACGTGCTGGACATCGGCGTGCGCTGCGAGCGCATCGGCAACTCCTCGCTGCTGTTCGCGACGGGCGTCTTCCGCGCCGACGATCTGCTGGTCGGCGGCGAGCTCGTGTACGTCTACGCCGATCCGGTGGCAAAGCAGTCGCGGCCGGTGCCGGCCGAGTTGCGCAGCACGATGGTCGGCTTCGAGGCCGGCGAATCGATGGTCGAGGTGCGCGTCGGCGGCTGGGACGAGCTCGGCCGCGATGCGGGGGCGATCCGCGCCGAGGTCTTCGTGCAGGAGCAGAAGATCCCCGCCGAGATGGAGTGGGACGCGGCCGACGCCGCCTGCGTGCATGCCGTGGCCTACAACCGGCTCGGCATGCCGGTGGCCACCGGCCGCCTGCTCGAGCACGTGCCCGGCGTGGCCAAGATCGGCCGCATGGCGGTGCGGCGGCAGCTGCGCGGCAGCCGGGTCGGGCGTGCCGTGCTGGATGCCCTGATGCAGGCCGCCCGCCAGCGTGGCGACCGCGAGGTCATCTTGCATGCGCAGATGAGCGCCGAGCCGTTCTACCGCCGCGCCGGCTTCAGTCAGCGCGGGCCGGTGTTCGAGGAAGCCGGCATCGCGCACGTCGAGATGGTGCGCAGCCTTTGATCAGCGCAGCGGCCTGATCAGGCTGCGCACGCGCCGCTTTTTCGGGGCGTCGAGCGGTACCTCGGCCAGCTGGCTGTCGTCGACCGTGCCCCAGGCGGGCGCAGGGGATGGCCCAGTGGAGCTCGCGGGCGCCTCGTCGGCCTCGTATTTCGGCGGCCAATCCTTCAACGCCGCCCGGCGCAGCAGGGCGGGCCCGGCGCCGCTGGCGAAGCTGCGCTCGAACACGTGCGTCGTCAGGCGCTTGGCGGCACGCTCGGTGATCACCAGCGTCGAGCAGCGCGTGCCGTAGGCGCCGTCGGGTGTTCGGATGAAGGCCGGGGACAGCAGACGTTCGCGCTCGCGATCCAGCCCGGTGTGGGGAAGATGCTCGTCGGCGGCGGGCGTGCGGTCGGCCAGCATGGCGAAGAGCTGGCCGGCCAAGGCCTCGACGCCCGTGGTGTCGTCGGCCTCCTGCAGCGCGCTGTCGACACGGGCCTTCAACAGCTGCACCTTCGGCCACGGCGCGTCGATCTCGGCGGCGTTGCTGATCACCGTGACCCCGCGTTCCAGGCGACAGCCGCTGGCGTGCTGGCTGCTCGCCCAGAAGCACTCGCCACGGCGGAAGTCGGCCGCGATCAGGTTGAAGGGCGCGAAGCCGGATAGCGCGGTTTCGGCCCAGAAGCGGTCGGCCGGCAATTGGCCCTGCAACCAGGCGGGCACGATCAGGCCGCGCGACGGGCCGTCGCCGAGCAGTGCCACCCCGGGGCGGCGCACATTCGTCACCAGCGCAAACCGCCCCGACGCGGTCAGCCCCATCCAGGTGCCGCCGGCCGCCAGGTCGCGCCCGCCGAGGATGGGCTGGCTGCCGCCGTCGGGCGTCCACCAGGCCAGGTGCGCGGCTGCGCGATGAAAGAACTCGTCGCGGTTCGCCGCCACCACCAGTGGGAAGCGACGGCTGGCATCGAGCGCGAGGGCGGCTAGGCACATGGCTCGAACATTTCCAGATGGCGGGGGCCCTGCAGCCACCGGGCGAGCGCCGCAGCCTGCACGCGCTCGATGGCGGCCGGCAGTGCGCGGGCCTGTCCGGCAGGCCAGTCCGCCGGTGCGCGGTAGGTTTCGAGCAAGGTCATCTGCGGTGTCGGGCCTGAAGAGGAGGGCCGCTGCATCAGCTCGGCCGTGAGCCCGGGGTGCGCCTGGCACAGGCGCCGCTGACCGACGCGCGCCACGACCACGGCCTGGGCCAGGTCATCGAGCTGCACGCGATAGTAGATGAACCAGCACGGCCCGCCGGCCGTGGCGGCAGGCTCCGGCGAGGCAGAACGAGACATCGTGCGCGGCGCCTGCCGGCCCGTCGTCAATCGCCCTCGGCCGGCAGCGGGTACGGCAGCGGCTGCAGCTTCAGCGCGGGCCCGTCGGCCCCGCCGAGGTGGAAGGCGCCGGGGCCCTCGGCCAGCGAGAGTTTCAGCTCGACCAGCGCGAGCTGTTCGCCGCCGGCCGCGTGCGCGGCAAGCGCCACCAAGCCGGCGGGCTGGGCCGGATCGGCATCGTGGAACACCTCCCGGCCTTCGGCGAGCGCCGGGCCTGCACCCGGCGGCAGCGCGAGCAGCATCGCGCGGCGTTTGAGCGTGCCGCGGTACTGGCTGCGGGCGACGACCTCCTGGCCGGGGTAGCAGCCCTTCTTGAAGTTCACGCCGCCGACCAGCTCGAAATTCACCATCTGCGGCACGAACTGGTCGACCGTGGCCGCCACGATGCGCACCACGCCGCTGCGCACCTCGAGCCAGCGCCACGCCGCCGCGTCCAGCAGCGGTGCCGCCGGGGCAGCCGCTGCCGCCGGCTGGCAGTGCAGCGCGCGCGGCACGCCCGCCACATCCGGCAGACGCACCGTCTGGGTTTCCGTGTCGGCCGCCAGCACCGACCACGGCGCCGCGTCGCCGCCCGGCACCGCGTCGCCGGCGAGGCCCCACAGGCCCAGCTCGGCAGTCGCATCGCTCAGCCGGCATTTGGCGCGCAGCACGAACATCGACAAGCGCTTCAAGGTGGCGGCCAGCAGATCGGCGGAGCAGGCCAGCAAAACCTCCTCGGGCGCCGGCGACCAGACAACGAAGCTCGCCAGCAGCCTGCCCTTGGGCGAGCAATAGCCCGCCAGCACCGCGCGCCCCGGCGCCAGGCCGACGATGTCGCTCGTCAACTGGCCTTGCAGGAAGCTGGCCGCGTCGGCCCCGCGGGCTCGGATCAGGCCCCAGTCGGCCAGCCGGACGGCGCCATGGAATGCAGCAGACGGGGCAGGGGCGGAAGCAGTGTCCAGGGCCAGATCGCTCATGGCGACGATTATCATCGCCGGCCGGAATTCGGAAGGCTCCAAGGGATACCTGTGAAGTGGTTGCGTCGCTTGCTGGTGGCCGCGCTGTTGTTGTTCGCGGCCGCGGCGGCCGGTGCGTGGTGGTGGATCAGCCACCCGCTTGCGCTGCGCGCCGAGCGCGTCGAGGTCTCGATCGAGCCCGGCACCACCGCGCGCGAGGTCGCACGGCTGTGGGTCGATGCCGGGGTGGCGGTGCCACCCGAGGCGTTGTACCAGTGGTTCCGCTGGTCCGGCCAGGCGCGGCGCATCCGCGCCGGCAGCTACGAAATCGGTACCGGCACGACACCGCGCGATCTGCTGGACAAGATGGTGCGCGGCGACGAAGCGCTGGAAATGCTGCGCCTGATCGACGGCTGGACCTTCCGCCAGGTGCGCCAGGCCATGGCCGACGCGCCGAACCTGAAGCAGACGATCCAGGCACTGAGCGACGAGCAGGTCGCCCGCCTGCTCGATCTGCCGGGCGGCGTGATCGAGGGCCATGTCTTCCCCGACACCTATGCCTACAGCCGTGGCGTGAGTGACATGACGGTGCTGCGCCGCGCCACCGCCGCGATGAGCCGCCAGCTCGCCGGCGCCTGGGAGGCGCGCGCGCAGGGCTTGCCGTTGGCCACGCCCGAGGCGGCGCTGGTGCTGGCCTCGATCGTCGAGAAGGAAACCGGCGTGGCCGCCGACCGGGGGCGCATTGCCGCGGTCTTCCTCAACCGGCTCAAGCTCGGCATGCCGCTGCAGAGCGATCCGACGGTCATCTACGGCTTGGGCACCCGCTTCGATGGCAACCTGCGCCGCACCGATCTGGTTGCGGACACGCCGTGGAACACCTACACCCGCCCCGGCCTGCCGCCGACGCCGATCGCGATGCCCGGCCTGGCCTCGCTGCAGGCCGTGCTGCGGCCGGAGCCATCGAGGGCGCTGTATTTCGTGGCGCGGGGCGACGGCTCGAGCGTCTTCTCCGAAACGCTCGACGACCATAATCGGGCGGTGAACCAGTTTCAGAAGAATCCGAAGCGATGACCCTGCGCGGCCGATTCATCACCTTCGAGGGCATCGACGGCGCCGGCAAGTCCACCCACATCGAAGCGGTGGCCGAGGTGCTGCGTGCGCAGGGCACGCCGGTGCTGCTGACCCGCGAGCCTGGCGGCACGCCGCTGGCCGAGAAGCTGCGCGAACTGTTCCTGCACGAGCCGATGGACGCGCTGACCGAGGCCCTGCTCGTGTTTGCCGCCCGGCTCGACCACCTTCACACCCGCATCGCGCCCGCACTCGCGGCCGGCACGACGGTCTTGTGCGACCGCTTCACCGACGCGACCTTCGCCTACCAGGGCGCCGGCCGCGGCTTCGACCTGGCCGTGCTGGCCACGCTGGAGCAATGGGTGCAACAGGGCATCCAGCCGGATCTCACGCTGTGGTTCGACGTGCCGCCCGCGGTGGCCGCCCAGCGCCGCACCGCGGCGCGCGAGCCCGACCGCATGGAGCGCGAGGCCGAGGCCTTCTTCGAGCGCGTGCGCAGCGGCTACGCCGCGCGTTGCGCAGCGGCGCCCGGGCGCATCGTGCGCATCGATGCCGACGCCGAGCTGTCGGTGGTGCGCGCTGCGGTGCTCGAGGCGCTGGACCGCATCAGTGGGCGCGCGGAGCCCGGCGATGCTTGACGAGCGCGACCTGCCCTGGCTGGCGGCGCCGCTGGCGGAGCTGCGCGACCATGCGCGCAGCCACGCGCTGATCCTGCACGGCGGCGCCGGCTCCGGGCAGTGGGAGCTGGCCTGGCGTGTCGCCCAGGCCTGGCTTTGCGAAGGCGAGCCGCGGCCTTGCGGCGAATGCCCGAGCTGCCACCTGGCCGCGGCACACAGCCACC
>NZ_DATFAN010000082.1:0-2340 GCF_035254525.1 Ideonella sp.
TTGGTCAGCGTGCAATAGACCTGCTTGGTGATCGGATCCACCGTGGTCCATTCGGCCCGGTCCATCTTGGTCGCGCCCAGCAGGTCGCTCGCCTGGCGCGACTTGATCAGCACCTCGCCCTGGTCGGCAAAGCCGTTGGCCGCCGTCAGCGGGCCGTGGCCGTGGCGCAACGGCAGCCAGTGGCCGCTGCCGTCGGCGTCGAAGCGGGCGACGTACAGCGTGCCGTGGTCGAGCAGCTCGCGGTTGGCCGCCGAGCCGCCGGGCTGCATGACATCACGGCTGACGAACTTGTAGATGTACTCGAAGCGGGCATCCTCGCCCATGTAGACGACGGCGTGGCCGTCGGCCGTCAGCGCGGTGGCCGCGCCCTCGTGCGCGGCGCGGCCCAGTGCCGTGCGCTTGACCGGCGTGCTGGCCGGGTCGGCGGGGTCGATCTCGACCACCCAGCCGAAGCGGTTGGGCTCGTTCGGGTGCCGGGTCGCGTCGAAGCGCGGCTCGTGCTCGTGCCAGCGGTAGTGGCCGCCGCGCTGGCGCAGGCCCCAGCGCTTCTGGTGGGCATCCGGCTCGGCCGGGCCCTCGAAGTAGTCGGCGAAGTTCTCTTCGCAGATCAGGTAGGTGCCCCAGGGCGTCACGCCATTGGCGCAGTTGTTGAACGTGCCCAGCACCTGCAGGCCGCCGGGGTCGTCGGCGGTGCGCATCAGCGGGTGGCCCGCTGCGGGGCCGGCCAGGCGCATCGGTGTCGATGCGGTGATGCGGCGCGCGTAGGTCGATGGCAGGACCTGGCGCCAACCGACCTCGGCGCGGGCCAGCTCGATGATCGACACACCGTGCGCGGCCATCGACTTGGCCACCTTCTCGGCGCTCCAGTTGGCCATGCCGTCGGTGAACAGCAGGCCCTCGTCGACGTACTCATGGTTGATCGCCAGCAGGCCGCGCTCCTGGCCACCGGCGAGCGGGAAAAAGCCCATGCCGTCGTGGTGCATGCCGGCCTGCACGGCCTGCTCCGCAGCGCTGTTGCCGGCGTCGGGCCGGAAGGCGGGCATGCGGCCCGGCACCCCGACCGGGTCGCCCCAGCGGTAGATCGGGCGGGCGGTGTAGCCGGGCGGCACGTCGACCCCGTCGATCGCCGCCATCGGCACGCTGGCAAAGCCGATGCGCCGGCCCAGCTCGAGCGGGCCTGCGGCCGGCCCGCGCGCGGCCACGCTCATGCAGCCGGCCAGCGGCACGCCGCCGATGAGGCCCGCCACCGCGGCCGCCGCGCCACCGCGCAACCAGACGCGGCGCGCCGGGTCCGACAGCTCGTGGATGCTGGGGTTGGCGCTGCGATTGGAGTCCTCCATCGCATCGAAATCCTTGGCCATGGCGGCGTGTCCTGTTGCGTGCTGAATTGACATTCTCGTGGCAGCAGCAAGGTCGGCACCGATCACTAGAATCGCCCGCTTTTGACCGACCGCATGCCGCTTGCCGCCCTGATCCGCGCCTTCGTGCGCCGCCACGCCGCGGCCTATGCCGGCGCGGCGGTGATGCTGGTCGGCATCGCGCTGCTGACGGTCTGGCTGCCGCGCCAGATCGGCCACCTGGTCGATGCGCTGGTGGCGCGGCAGCTCGCCGGCGCGGCCATGTGGCGCGAGCTGGCGCTGCTGCTGGCCGCCGGCGTCGCGATCTACCTGCTGCGCGTGGGCTGGCGGATCCGGCTGTATGCCGCCGCCTACCTGATGGGCGTGGAGCTGCGCCGGCGGCTGTACCAGCGCCTGGCCGCGCAGGGCCCGCGCTTCTTCCAGACCCGCCGCACCGGCGACCTGATGGCGCTGGCCACCAACGACGTCGACGCGGTCGAGATGGCGGCCGGCGAGGCGATGCTCGCCGGCTTCGACGGCACGCTGACCCTCGTGCTGGTCGTCGCGACGATGGCGATCGGCGTCGACTGGCGGCTGGCCGCCATCGCGCTCGTGCCCTTTCCGCTGATGGCCTGGAGCTTCGCCTGGATCTCGCGCCACCTGCACGACCGCTCCAAGGAAGCGCTCGATTGCTTCGGTGCGCTGAACGACCATGTGCAGGAGACGCTGTCAGGCGTGCGCACGCTGCGCGCGCTGGGCCTCGAGGCGCGCAGCAGCCAGGTGTTCGCCGACCTAGCCGAGAAGGCAGCCGACGCGGCCTACTGGTCGCAGCGCTGGGAGGCGCGCTACGAGCCGGCCGTGGGCATGACGCTGGCGACCTCGATCGTGCTGTCACTCGGCCTGGGCGGCTGGCTGGTCTGGCATGGCGAACTGACGATCGGCCAGTTGACCAGCTTCGGCCTGTACCTCACGCAACTGATCTGGCCGATGTTCGCCGCCGGCT
>NZ_DATFAN010000083.1:0-26489 GCF_035254525.1 Ideonella sp.
CGGAAGCCGCGCGTCGTGACGAGCAGCGTGCGGTCGCCCTTGCGCTCGAGCAGCGCGTTGGTGGCCACCGTCGTGCCCATCTTCACGCACTCGACGCGGTCCGGCGTGATCGGCTCGCCGGCCGCAAGGCCCAGCAGGCGGCGGATGCCCTCGATCGCTGCGTCGCGATAGGCCTCGGGGTTCTCGCTGAGCAGCTTGGCGGTCGCGAGCGTGCCGTCGGGGCGGCGGGCGACGATGTCGGTGAAGGTGCCGCCGCGGTCGATCCAGAACTGCCAGCGCGAGGCGCGGGACGACGTTGCTTGCATGGGATTCGGTTCCTGGATTGGAGAAGGGGTCAGTTCAAGTGCAGGTCGCGGCCGCGTGTCTCGGGCAGCAGCAACGCAGCCAGCACCACAAGCGCATAGGCGGTGCCGGCGCAGGCACCGATCGCGCCGGCCAGCGAAACGTGGAACTGGTCGCTCAGCACGCCGACCGCCGCGGGGAAGGTGGAACCGATGCCGCGTCCGAAGTTGTAGCAGAAGCCCTGGCCGGAACCGCGGATCTCGTTCGGGAACAGCTCGGCCAGGAAGGCCCCCGCGCCGCTGAAGATGCCGGACATGAAGAAGCCGAGGGGGAAGCCGAGCAGCAGCATCGCGCCATCGGTGATCGGCAACAGCATGTACGAGACGACCAGCGAGCCGGCGCCGAGCGCGAACAGGATGAACGCAACGCGGCGACCCAGGCGATCGGACAGGTAGGCGCCGCTCAGGTAGCCGATGAAGGCGCCCACGATGAACATCGCCTGGTAGCCGCCGCTGCCCAGCACGGTCAGGTGGCGTTCGGTCTTCAGGAAGGTCGGCAGCCAGACGCTGATCGCGTAGTAGCCGCCCTGCATGCCCGTGAACATCAGGCTGGCCAGCACCGTCCTGCGCAGCACGCCCTGCTTCGGGCTGAAGATGCCGAGGAAGCTGGCCCGGCGCTGGCCGGCACGCACTTCTGCCCGCGAGCGCAGGTAGATCTCGGGATCCTTGATCGAGCGCCGGATGAAGATGATCAGCAGCGCCGGCACCACGCCGAGGAAGAACATCACCCGCCACGACTGCTCGGGCGGCAGCCACGAGAACAGCGCCACCGAGACCAGCACCGCCGCGCCCCAGCCGACGGCCCAGCTGCTCTGCACGAGGCCGACCGCCTTGCCGCGGTAGTCGGGCCGGATCGCCTCGGCGATCAGCACCGAGCCCACCGCCCATTCGCCGCCGAAGCCCAGGCCCTGCAGGATGCGCGCGAGCATCAGCTGGCCCGGCGTCTGCGACAGCCCGCAGGCGAAGGTGAACAACGCGAAGACCAGGATGGTCAGCTGCAGGATGCGCACCCGCCCGTACCGGTCGGCCAGGATGCCGGCCAGCCAGCCGCCGATGGCCGACGAGACGAGCGTCGCGGTGCCGATCAGGCCGATCTCGGTCTTGGAGACGCCCCACAGCGACAGCAGGATGGGCGTCACCAATGGCAGCGTGTAGTAATCGAACGCATCCACGCCGTAGCCGCCGAAGGACGCGGCCAGCGTGCGCCGCTCGCCACCGTTGAGCTGGCCGAGCCAGGACGTGCGCCGCGGCGGTGCACCGGTGGCGGCGGGGTGGGTGGTGGTGCTGTCGAGCATGTCTTGTCTCCTTTGATTCGCTGTCTCTGGGTCTTCAGTGGTCGGCCAGCTGGTGGTTCAGCCAGTCCGTGATCAGCATCGCGCCGGGGGCATGCGTGATGCACAACTCGGGCCGTGCGGCGGCGAGCGCGGCTTGCGGTGTCACCCCGCAGGCCCAGAACACCGGCAGCTCGCCGGGCAGCACGTCCACGGCATCGCCGTAGTCGGGCCGGCCGAGATCGGCGATGCCGAGTGCCGCCGGGTCGCCCGCATGCACCGGCGCCCCGTGCACCCGCGGGTAGCGGGCGGTGATGCGCCCGGCGCGCTCGGCATCGTCCGGCCGCAGCGGCCGCATCGAGACCACCAGCGGCCCGGCGAAGCGGCCGGCCGGCACCGTGGCCCGGTTGCTGCGGTACATCGCCACGTTGCGCCCCTGGGCGACATGGCGCAGCGGCACGCCCCCGTCGAGCAGGGCCTGCTCGAACGAGAAGGAGCAGCCGATCACGAAGGTGACGAGGTCATCGCGCCAGAGCGAGGTGATGTCGGTCGGCGTGGCCGCCAGCTCGCCGTGCTGCCAGACGCGGTAGCGCGGCACGTCGCTGCGGATGTCGATGCCCTCGCCCAGCATGGGCAGCATCGGATCGCCCGGCTCGGTCACCGCGAGCAGCGGGCACGCCTGCGGGTTCGCCGTGCAGTAATCGAGAAACTCGCCCGCCCAGGCCGCCGGGAGGATGACCACGTTGCCCTGCACGTGCCGGCCCGCCAGGCCGCTGGTGTGGCCGTCGAACTGGCCGGATCGGATCGCCGCGCGGGCCCGTGCCGCAGTGTCCGCCGTGCCCTGCGTGGCGTGCTCGATCGACGTGTCTGCGGTCCCCATCTCGTCACCTCGCGCTCGTCGCGGCTGCTGGAATGGGGCGCATTGTGGGAGCCACCCGCGGCACCTCGCCAACGGGAAATTTCTCTATGAGGTCATCGATTTTTTCGATGCACCGGACTGGATCGCCTTGAAGCCCAGCAGCGCGTCCACCACCGTGCGGGTCAACCCCGAGCCGGGGTCGTCGCGGTAGGTCAGGAAGATCGGCAGCGGGGGCAGCGCGACCTCGCAGGGCAGCACGCGCAGCGGCTGGCGCTCGGCCAGGCGGCGCACCACCGCCAGCGGCAGCGTGGCGACGCCGAGGCCGCCTTCGACCAGTTCGACCATGGCCGACACCGACGAGATCGCGTGCACCTTGAGCCGCGTGTGGCCGGCCTGGCGCATCAGGTCCACCAACGCGACATGCGGCTGCGATCCGCGCTGGAAGGTCAGCAGTTCCAGCGTGGCCAGGTCGGCCAGCGAGTAGCGGCGCTTGCGGTGCAGGGCGGCGTGGCCGACGAAGCACATCGGCATCGGCGGCAGCGCCTGCTGGCGCAGCCCCTCGCCCGGCGCCGGCAGCGCGGCCAGCGCCAGGTCGAGCCGGCCGCGGCGCATCTGGTCGACCAGCACTGGCGTGGTTTCCACCGTCAGCTCCAGCTCGAGGCCGGGCTGCGCGGCGCGCATTTCGCGCACCCAGTCGATCAGCCAGGAGTGCAGCACCGATTCGATCGCGCCGATGCGCAGGCTGAAGGCCGATTCGGCACTGCGCCCCATCTCGTCGCGGATCTCGCGCTGCAGCGACAGCAGCCGCTCGGCCATCACGAGGAAGCGGCCGCCGGCGGCCGTCAGCCGCACCTGCTTGTCGCGCCGATCCAGCAGCAGCACGCCAAGCTCGTCTTCCAGCGCCGCGATGCGGCTGGACATCGCCGACTGGGTGATGAAGAGCTTCTCCGCCGCGCGCGACACGCTCTTGAGCGTGGCCACCCAGTAGAAGGCTTCGACGAAACGCAGGTTCATGACGTGCGATTGTGGCGGCCGCACGGCGGCGAATTGCGCCGGATTGGGCCGGCTTTTCCGGGCACGCCGGGTGGCGTCGATTCGTAGCATGGAAGGGCCCGGCCGCACGCGTGTTGCGTCGGCCGTGGCCGAACGAGCCCCGGCCATGTCCGACCTGTCCACGCAGCTGTCCCTGGTTCCCAACGAACTGGACGCCCTCTCGCCGCCGCGCCGCGCCGCCGCGCGCGGAGCGGCCTTCGCATGGCCGACGCCGCCGTACGCCGTCTACCCCGACGCCGCGCCGCTGCTCGCCGCCGAACCTTGCGAGGTGCTGGGCCTGAACGGCAAGGCGATGCTGGCAAGCCTGATCGCCTTCGACCCGATGGTCGGCGTGGCCCAGGTGCAGGTGCCGCCGGCCCGGGCCCCCATGCCGCTGCGGCTGTCGCAGTTCCGCAGTCTCACCTTGACCACGCCGCTGCGCCCGGCGATCAGCGTTGCCACCGGCGCGCCAGGGCAGTTGCTCGATTTCCATCCCGCCGCCGACTACACGGTGCGGCTCGCCGGAGGCGGCGAATTGGTCGGCCGCACCATCGGCCACCTCGAGGTGCCGCAAGGCCTGTTTCTCTTCCCGCCGGTGGGCGACCAGGGCGCCGTGCTGCGCCTGTTCTGCCCGCGCAGTGCCTACGACTCGTTCGCGGTCGGGCCGCGCGTGGGCGAGGTGCTGGTGGCCGAGGATTCGGCCACGCCGGTGCAGATCAACGCGGCATTGGCCGAGCAGTCGCGCCTGCGCGAACAGCGCATCGGCGACGTGCTGCTCGCCGCCAAGGTCGTCACGCCCGAGCAGATGGCGCAGGCGCTCGATGCGCAATCGCGCATGCCGATGGTGCGTGTCGGCGAGGCCCTGCTCGCGCTCGGTTTCATCACCTCGGGCCAGCTCGAAGATGCCCTGGCGCGCCAGCGCGAAGATCGCTCGGTGCCCCTGGGCGAGATCCTCGTGCGCAGCGGCGCGGTGCAGCGGCAGGACCTGCGCACCGCGCTGGCCCGCAAGATGGGCTACCCGGTGGTCGACGTCGACGTCTACCCGATCGAGGCCGAGGCGGTGCGCAAGGTGCCGGTGGCTGCCGCCAAGCGCCTGGGGGTGCTGCCGCTGCAGCAGCTGCCCGGCCGGCTGGTCGTGGCAATCGAAGACCCGTCGCGGCGCGACGTGCTCGACGAGGTCGAATTCCTGGCCCAGTGCAAGGTCGTGCCGGTGCTGCCGGCCGCCGACCACCTGGCGCGCAGCATCGCGCAGGTCTACCAGAAGCACGGCTTCGACGACGGCAGCGTCGGCGGGCTGGTCGACGGCAGCGGCGCGATCAACTTCGACGAAGGCGGCACCGACAGGCTGCTCGCCGCCCTCGAGCAGTCGTTCGACAGCGGCCACGCCCATTCCGAAGAGGAAGCGCCGATCGAGCAGAGCGACAACTCGCTCGTGCGCCTGATCAACACGATGATCGTCGAGGCACATGCACAGCGCGTCTCCGACATCCACATCGAGACGCACCCGGGCCGCGAGAAGGTGCGCATCCGCTTCCGGCGCGACGGCGTGCTCAAGCCCTACCTCGAGCTCCCGCACACCTACCGCAGCGCGCTGATCGCGCGGTTGAAGATCATGTGCGACCTCGACATCTCCGAGCGCCGCCGGCCGCAGGACGGCAAGATCGCCTTCAGCCGCTTCGTGGCGAGTTGCCCGATCGAGCTGCGCGTGGCGACCATTCCGACTGCCAACGGCCTGGAGGACGCGGTGCTGCGCATCCTGGCCTCGGCCAAGCCGATCCCGCTCGACCAACTCGGCATGTCACCGGACAACCTCGCGGCGCTCAAGCACGCCATCGGGCGGCCCTACGGCATGGTGCTGTGCGTCGGCCCCACCGGCTCGGGCAAGACGACCACGCTGCATTCGGCACTCAGCCACATCAACACACCCGAACGCAAGATCTGGACGGCCGAGGACCCGGTGGAAATCACCCAGCCGGGGCTGCGCCAGGTGCAGGTCAACCCGAGGATCGACTGGACCTTCGCGAAAGCGCTGCGCGCCTTCCTGCGCGCCGACCCGGACGTGATCATGGTCGGCGAAATCCGCGACCAGGAGACAGCCCAGATCGCCGTCGAATCGTCGCTGACCGGCCACCTGGTGATGTCCACGCTGCACACCAACAGCGCGGCCGAGACCATCACCCGCCTGCTCGACATGGGCATGGATCCGTTCAACTTCGCCGATTCGCTGCTCGCCGTGCTGGCCCAGCGCCTCGTGCGCCGGCTGTGCCCGCACTGCCGCACGGCCAGGCCGGCACATGCCGACGAAATCGACGAATGGCTGCACGACTACCTGCACGCCTGGGCCGACCCGGCCGCCGCGCCGGCGCCCGACGCGGTGATCGCCGGCTGGACCGACCGCTTCGCCGGCACCGACGGCCGGCTGCAGGCCTGGCGCGCACCGGGCTGCGAGAAGTGCGAGCACAGCGGCCTGCGCGGGCGCGCCGGCATCCACGAACTGCTGCTGGTCTCGCGCGAGCTGCGCCACCTGATCCAGACCGGCGCACGCGCCGAACAGATCCAGCGCCAGGCGATGGCCGAAGGGCTGCGCACGCTGCGCCAGGACGGGCTCGAGAAGGTGCTCGCCGGCCTGACGACGATCGAGGAAGTGCGCGCCACCAGCAACGGCTGAGCGGACCGGCGCGGGGGCGACATCAGCGCGACGCCGCGGCCGACGGTGCGGTCGTCATCTCGTTGCCCTGCCCGGCGGGCGGCCACACCTGGCCGCCGAGCGGCCGCAGCCTGGCCTCGAGGAACTGGACGATGACCTCGAACACCGTCATGCCGGTGCCGTCGACCATGCGGTTGAAGATATCGGCATCGACCAGGCCGTGCCCGACGCCCGGCATGGTGATGCGGCTCGCATCGACGCCGGTGAGAAAGGCCCGGTGCATCGTGTCCGTGGTCAGCGGGTAGTCGATCAACGCGTCGGCTGTGCCGGCCACCACGAGCAGCGGCGCTTCGCCGGGCATCATCGTCTCGTGCGGGAAGAAGTCGCCCCACAGGTCGACCACCGCGTGCAGGCCGGCGTCGCCCACGCCGAGGTTGTCACCCATATAGGCCATGCTGAGCGAGGTGGTCGCGCCGGACGACGGGCCCATCATGCCGAACGCGGCCAGGTCCAGCTGGTCGTCCGCGCCCCTGGATCGGATCCAGGCCTGCAGCTTGAAGGCATCCTCGACGGCCATCAGCGCCTCCACCGCCGTCGAGACCGGGTAGGGGCCTTGCGCGGCCAGCGCTTTGTAGGCCTCGAGCTCGTCCGGCGTCATCGTCTCGGACACCGGTGCCACGTCGTGCCACAGCCGCGGGCGGTATTCGGCGACGAAGACGGCAAACCCGGCGCGTGCCAGCTCGACGGCCATCTGCACGATGGGCGGTTGCCGCTTGCCGACGACGGTATCGCCGAATCCGCCGCCGGGCAGCAGCATCACCGGCGGGTGCATCACGCCCGGCGCGTTGCTGCAGGTGGTGGGCAGGTAAGCGTCGAGCCGCAGCGGCATCTGCACGCCCTGCTCCATCTGGCCATAGGCGTACAGCTGGTCGAGTTGGGTGCGGTATTCGCAACTCAGCTGGGCGGCGTGCGCACGGCAGGCCAACATCACCAGAAGCCACCAGAGCGCGGCGAGGCGCCCGCATCGTTCGAGCCGCTTCATGCTCATCCCCCCTTGCGCTGCATCGAGGCCACGCATCAGACGCGGCAATTCTGCGCGCCGGGCGCGGCCCGGAAATGAGAATTCGCAATCACCCGGCTCGCGGCCGAGCCACGTCAGCGCGGGTGGGGCACGTGGCCGACGCCGAGGTTCATCGCGTTGAGCAGGTCACCGTTGTCCTGCGACAGCTCCCACGCGAACACGCCGGCCAGGCCGTGCTCCCGCGCGAAGCGCCCCTTCTCCAGCACGGCGCGTGGGTCGTCGTAGCCGAGGTACATCCGCGAGCGCTCGTTCCACAGCGCGTAGCTGCCGGCTTGCGCGTCGTGCACGAGCTCGAAGCCGTCGCGGCCGCGACCTTGGCCATCGAGGTAGCGCGCCGCGATCTCGCGATACGGCATCGAGCCGTCGGCGCCGGCGAACACGCCTTCACGCGGGCTGCCGTTGAAGCCGGTGCCCGGTGCGGGCGGCTTCACGCCGGTGAAGCCCCGGCCATACATCGCAACCCCGGCCACGAGCTTGGAAGCCGGAACGCCCGCGGCGAGCATCGTGCGCAAGCCGCCGGCCAGGCTGTCGTCGTCGGCCGGGCCACGCCCGTGCAGCGGCGTGTGGTGCCCGGCCCGCGATGTCCACGGCCCGTAGTAGTCGTAGGTCATCATGAAGATGAGGTCGAGGGCCTTCGCGGCCTCGCGGTAGTTGACCTTCGCGACCAGTGCCGGGCTGGTGTTGATCGCGCTGGTCACGAGGTAGACCCGCCCGGTCTCGGCCGACAGCGCATCGAGCGCCTTGCGCAGCGCGTGCATCAGGTCCGCATAACCCTGGCCATCGGCCGGCGTGCCGAGCGCCGCGCCGTTGGCGCTGCCGTTCGACGTGGGGTGCTCCCAGTCGATGTCGACACCGTCGAAGCCGGGGTGGGTGCGCAGGAACCGGGCCACCGAGGTGGCGAAACGCGCGCGCCTGGCGGCGTCGTTGGCGAAGTGGAAGAACGGGTCGGAGCCACCCCAGCCGCCCACCGAGGCCAGCACCGTCACGTGCGGCGCGCGCGCCTTCAGGCGCACGAAGGCCTCGCCGAAGCGGCTGTCGATGGCGCTGTCGGCCAGCTCGTGCTCGGCCTGCCCCTCGCAGCGCGGCGCGTCCTGCGGCCGCTGGCCCGGCCCGCAGACATGCAGGAAAGCGTAGAGCAGATGGGTCACGTTGTGGCCATCCAGCCGGTCAACCAGATCGACCGGCTCCCAGCTCGGCACATAGACGCCGACGACCTGGCCGCTGCTGCGTTCGAAACCGAGAAAGCGCCCGCTGAACAGGTCGGGCGTCGGTGCTGCCCGTGCCGCCGCATTCGCCCCCTCCGCGGCGCCCGCCAGCGTCGCCGCCAGCATGAACGCCGCCCCCACCGCGGCGCGCAATGCGCCTGCCCGAAACCTGTCCACCTGACGACTCCTGCGGCGCCTCCGCCGATTTAGCACCAGTCTAATACCACTTAGATACCATATCACGATCATCCGGCATTCGTTGAACTGCAATCGTGGCGTTGACGCCGGGCGCGATGCTGTCTCCAATGTTCTTGACCGAACCGGGCGATCGAACGAGCGAGGACGGCACCATGCGCAAGCCAGAGAAAACCGACCCCGACCAGTCGACGCGCCGCCGCCTGGTGGGAACCAGTGCGGCCATGGCGCTGGCCAGCTTGGGGGCGGCAGCCCGCGCGGATGCGGCGCCGCAGGCGTTCACGATCAAGCGCGGGCGCTACGGCCTGACTGCCGACTTCAGCCCGGTCTACAACACCGTGACGGTCGTGCCCTGGAACGTCACCTACTTCCAGCAAGGCACCGACTGGACGCTGCAGCCCGACGGCAAGATCCTGATCAACACCACCGGCCTGTACCGCATCATCATCACGATCGACTGGGTCGCCCAGGCCGGCACCGACATCGACCTGCGCATCTACGGCATCCTCTGCACCCGGCTGGCTGCCCAGCGCCGGCAGCGCACGCCGACCCCGTTCCACGACGACCGGTTGGCCTGGGTCGACGTGCCCGGCTCCAACCCCCCGAAATCGGCGCGCTACCAGGGCCGCTGGGCGCCCGGGCTGATCCCGATGGGCGGCATCGTCGCCACCGAGGTCACGCTGGCCAATGCCGGCGTGGTCGGCATCGGCGACGTGGCCTTCGCCTCGCACACGCAGATCAGCGATGCGGTGATCGGCCCCGACGCGGTCAATGCCCTGGGCGTGCAGGCCAAGGTCGTCGGGCCCGACCGGGTGCGGGTATGCCTGTACAACCCGACCATCGCCGACGGCATCGTCGTGCCCGACGGCGTGCTGAACGTGGTGGCGATGAACGCCGTGCTCACCTGCGGCGAGAACGACGACGCGTTCCAGATGCTGCAGACGCCCATCGAGCAGGTCCAGGCCGGCGAGATCGTCTACGGCGTCGTGCGCTCACACGTTCGCAACGATTACCTGCAGGCCAACAAGGACTGCTTCATGCAGGTCGAGCGGGTGGGATGAGCCTGAAGGCAGCACGCCCGGAGCGGGCGCGTGGAGCGGGTGAAGGGAATCGAACCCTCGTATGAAGCTTGGGAAGCTGCCGTTCTGCCATTGAACTACACCCGCAGCGGGGGCGATTCTAGCCTGCGCGAGGCGATGGCCGTCCCGGCCCTCGGGCACAATTCCCGCCCGCTCCCTCTGTTCTTCCCGTGACGCCCCTGCCCGACACCCCGGCCCCGGCCGCCGATAACGATACCGACACCACGCCCGCATCACCGGCGCGCCGCGCCATCCGCAGCTTCGTGCTGCGCGCCGGCCGCATGGGCACGGGTCAGCAGCGCGCGCTCGACGAGCTCGGGCCCCGCTTCGTGTTGCCCTTCACCCCGACGCCCCTCGACGCGGCCGCAGCCTTCGGCCGCACGGCACCGCTGGTGCTGGAAATCGGCTTCGGCATGGGCGCTGCCACCGCACAGATTGCCTCGGAGCGGCCCGACACCGACTTCCTCGGCGTCGAGGTTCACACGCCGGGCGTCGGCGCGCTGCTCAAGCGCATCGGCGAGATGGGGCTGACGAACCTGCGCATCGTCCAGCACGATGCCGTGCAGGTGCTCGAGCAGATGATCGCCCCCGCCTCGCTGGCCGGCGTGCATGTCTTCTTCCCCGACCCCTGGCACAAGAAGAAGCACCACAAGCGCCGGTTGATCCAGCCGCCGTTGGTTGCGTTGCTGGCGAGCCGGCTGGCGCCGGGCGGCGTGCTGCACTGCGCGACCGACTGGCAGCCCTATGCCGAGCAGATGCTGGAGGTGCTGTCCGCCGAGCCGCTGCTCGAGAACACGGCCGACGGCTACGCGCCGCGCCCGGGCTATCGGCCGCTGACCAAGTTCGAGGCGCGTGGCCTCAAGCTGGGCCACGGCGTGTGGGATCTGGTCTTCAATCGGACCAGCGCACCCAACCCATGAAGTGGGTCAGCAGCACCAGCCCGCCGAAGGCGATGCGGTACCAGGCGAACGGCGTGAAGCGGTGGCTCGCGATGTAGTGCAGCAGCCAGCGCACGCACACCCAGGCCGCGATGAACGAGACGAAGAAGCCGGTCGCGAACAGCGGCCAGTCGGCCACGGACAGCAGCGCCCGCTCCTTCCACAGGCTGTAGGCGCCGGCGCCGACCAGCGTCGGGATCGCCAGGAAGAAGCTGAAATCGGTGGCCGCGCGGCGCGACAGGCCCAGCAGCATGCCGCCGATGATGGTCGCGCCCGATCGGCTGGTGCCGGGAATCATGCCCAGGCACTGCACCAGGCCGACCAGCAGCGCATCCCGGGGACTCATCGTGTCGGCATGCGCGATGCGCGGCTGCTCAGCCTGCTGGCGTCGCTCGGCCCACAGGATGATCAGCCCGCCAACGATGAACGAGGTCGCGACCACCGGCGCGTTGAACAGGTACAGCTTGATCGTTTTGTAGGCCAGCAGCCCGATGACAGCCGCCGGCATGAAGCCGATCAGCACGTTCAGCACGAAGCGGCGCGCGCCCTCGCTGGTCGGCAGGTGGATGATCGCGCCGGCCAGCCGCTGCCAATACACGACCACCACCGCGAGGATCGCCCCGCTCTGGATCGCGATCTCGAACACCTTGGCCTTGCCGTCGGTGAAATCGAGCAAGGCGCCCGCGAGAATGAGGTGGCCGGTCGACGAGATCGGCAGGAATTCGGTCAGGCCCTCGACCACCCCCATGATGGCGGCCTTGAGCAACAGCAACGGGTCCAAAGAGGGCGCTCCGGCAACAAGCAAAGCGCGGAATGATAGCGGTGCCCAACTCCGGGACGGGCTGGCTTGACGTCGGGCCACACACTGCTAAAATTACTGACCAGTCAGTCATTAATCGAGATGTCCGCCCCCACCCCCATTCGCCAACGCCGAAAAGACGCTCGCCCCAACGAGCTGTTGGATGCGGCCATGGCGCTTTTCGTCGAGAAAGGGTTCGCCGCCACCCGATCGGAAGAGGTGGCCGCGCGCGCGGGCGTCTCCAAAGGCACGCTGTACCTGTACTTCCCCAGCAAGGAAGAGTTGCTCAAGGCCGTCATCCGCCACACGCTGATGGCCGACATCGCCCGCGGCGCCGAGCGGGTGGCGCAGGAAGACGGGCCGACCGGCGCGCTGCTGCTCGAACTGATGACCGAATGGTGGGTCACCGTGTACGAGAGCCCCAGTTCGGCGATCTTCAAGCTGGTGATGACCGAGGTGCGCAACTTCCCCGAGATCGGCGATTTCTACCTGCACGAGGTCATTGAGCCGGGCCACCGGCTGATCGGCAGCCTGGTCCAGCGCGGCATCGACCGCGGTGAGTTCCGCCCGGTGGATGTCGATGGCGTCGTGCATTCGATCGTGCTGCCGATGGTCATGCTGTGCCTGCATAAGCACTCCATGGGCGCCTGCGGCTTTGCCGACTCGCACCTGACCCGACCCGCAGAATTCATTCGCCATCACCTTGATCTGGTGCTGAACGGCCTGCGTGCGAGGCCCGAAACGGCATGAACCCTTCTCTAGAATGAAAGGTTGTCCCGAATCACCGCACCGGTCCATGCCATGAACATCGAACAAGCCCGCTTCAACATGATCGAGCAGCAGATCCGCCCCTGGGAGGTGCTGGATCCGGCCGTGCTGCAACTGCTGGCAGTGGTCAAGCGTGAAGACTTCGTGCCGCCCGCCTACCGCGCGCTGGCCTTCGTCGACACCGAGGTGCCGCTGCCCGAGGGCCAGTGCATGCTGGCCCCCCGGGTCGAAGCGCGCCTGCTGCAGGAGCTGAAGGTGCAGCGCCACGAGTCGGTGCTCGAAGTCGGCGCCGGCTCTGGCTTCATGGCCGCGCTGCTGGGCCATCGGGCGCGCCGCGTCATCACGCTCGACAACCGTGCCACGCTGGCTCGCATGGCGGCCGACAACCTCAAGCGCGCCGGCATCACCAATGTCGAGGTGCGCGAGGCCGACGGCCGCAATGGCTTGGCCGAGGCCGGCCCGTTCGATGCAATCGTGCTGTCCGGCTCGGTGGCCAGCGTGCCCGAGGTGCTGCTGGCCCAGTTGAAGCCCGGCGGCCGGCTGATCGCCATCGAGGGCGCCGAGCCCATGATGCAGGCCACGCTCTACACCGCCCAATCCGGCAAGGCCTTCGCGAAGACCGTGCTGTTCGACACCGTGGCGCCCCGGTTGGACGGCTTCGCCGAGCCGACCCGCTTCCACTTCTGACCCGACGCATGAACGAGCCACGACGCTGCGCCGGGGCCCTCGCCCCCGATCCAGCGCAGCCCGTCGCCGGTTTTTGTCATCACGGCCTGCGCTGCGCGCAAGTCGTCGCATTCCGGCTGCGCCGGCGCTGCGGTCTCGCGTACAACCTCGCCGGCGTGGCGCCGCTCGGGTGCCGCTGATTCCACCGTCTGTCCAAACACAACGCATCGAACCGAGAGGAACCCACCATGACGCCGACGCGCCGCCGCCCGACCCTGACCCGCGCCGCCGGGCTCACGCCTCTCGCCCTGGCGCTGGCCCTCGGCTTCGCGGCCAGTGCGGCCCAAGCGCAGAGCTTGCGCGAGCTGTACGAAGCCGCGCGCGCCTATGACGCGACCTACCTCGCTGCGCGCGCGCAGGCCGAGTCGGCGCAGTACCGGGCCGACCAGGCCGGAGCGCTGCGGTTGCCCACCGTCGGGCTGCAGGCGTCGTCGACGCTGGTGCGTGCCGATGCCACGAACACCACCCGCTCGCTGAACGCCGACGGCGTGACGTACTCGACGGCCACCACCGACACCGAAGTGCGGACCACGACGAGCCAGGTCGCCCTGTCCGCTCAGCAGACGCTGTTCAACAAGGCAAACGGCGCCACCATCAGCCAGGCCGATCGCGGCGTTGCGATTGCGCAGGCCCAGTTGCGCGGCGCCGAGCAGGACTTGATCGTCCGCGTGGCCCAGGCCTACTTCGATGTGCTGGGGGCGAACGACACCCTGTCGACGGTGCAGGCCAGCAAGAAGGCCATCTCCGAGCAGCTCGCCTCGGCCAAGCGCAACTTCGAGGTCGGCACCGCGACCATCACCGACACGCGCGAAGCCCAGGCCCGCTATGACCTGGCGCTGGCCCAGGAGCTGGCCGCCGAGAACGACCTGCGCGTCAAGCGCCTGGCGCTGGACCAGTTGGTCGGCCGCCAGGGCGCGGCGCCGAAGGCGCTCGCGCTGCCGGTCACGCTGCCGCCGCTGGCCCCGGCCAACGTCGACGACTGGGTCTCCGGCGCCGAGGGCCGCAGCCCAGTGATCCAGCAGGCCCAGCTCGGCCTCGAGGTCGCCAAGCTCGAGACGGAAAAGGCCCGCGCCGGCCACCTGCCGACCGTCACGCTCGGGGCCGGTTACGCCAAGTCCTTCCCCAGCGGCACGACCGACACCAGCCTCGGCTCGACCCTGCTCAACTCGACTCGCGCCGGCAACGGCAGCAGCGGCTCGCTGGCCCTGACGGTCAACGTCCCGTTGTTCGCCGGCTTTGCGATCCAGAACCGCGTCAAGGAAACCCTCTCGCTGGAGGAGAAGGCGCGCAACGACCTCGATGCCGCGCGCCGCGGCGTCACGCAGGGCACGCGTCAGGCCTTCTTCGGCGTGCAGACCGGCCGCGCGCAGGTCAAGGCACTCGAGGCCGCCGAATCGTCGAGCAAGCTGGCGCTCGAGGCCACCCAGCTCGGCTACAAGGTCGGCGTGCGCGTCAACCTCGACGTGCTGAACGCCCAGACCCAGCTCTTCACGACCCAGCGCGATCTCGCCAAGGCCCGCTACGACGTGATCGTCAACGACCTGAAGCTGCGCCAGACCACCGGCCAGTTGCAGCCCGAAGACCTGCAGGCCGCCGACGCGCTGCTGGCCAAGTAGCCCGCTGGCGGGCGGTGGCCGCCCGCGGTCACCCCTGGGACAAGTTTCTTTACCACCGCGCATCGTTGCGCGGTGATCGATGTCATCCGACGGGCGTTATAAGAAGGCACATGCCTGCCGGGCATGCGTCCGGAGCCCCTGATGACCACTGACCCCTTGAAAGCGGCCATCGCCGCCCACCGCTTCGGCCTGGGCGAGCCGTCGCTCGCCGCGGTCGGCGCCGACCCCGCGGCCTGGCTGCGCGGCCAGATCGGCCCGGCCGACCCGCCGGCCGGTGGCCCCTTCCCGACCGCCGCGCAGGCCCTGGCCGCGTACGCCGAACAGAAGGTGCCGCTGAAAGGCCTGCTCGATATCCCCGGCAAGACGCCCATGGCCAGCAGCCCGGAGTTCGAGCTGCGCAAGATCATCGGCGCCGATCTGCAGTCGCGCCTGACCACCGCCGTCACCACGCGCCGCCCGTTCGCCGAGCGGCTGATGCTGTTCTGGGCCAACCACTTCTCCGTCTCGATCAACAAGGGCACGGTGCGCGGCCTGGCCGGCGCCCTCGAACGCGAGGCGATCCGGCCCAACATCGCGGGCAAGTTCGAGACGCTGCTGCGCCAGGCCTCGTTGCACCCGGCGATGCTGCGCTACCTCGACAACAACGCCTCGACCGGCCCGCACTCGCGCGCGGCACTGCGCGTGGTGCGCAAGGGCGCCGACGACGAGCGGCGCAAGAAGCTCTCGACGGGGCTGAACGAGAACCTGGCGCGCGAGATCATGGAACTGCACAGCCTGGGCGTGGCGGGCGGCGGCGGCGCCTACGGCCCGTGGGGTGGCTACACCCAGGCCGACGTGACGGCCTTCGCCGCGGTGCTGACCGGCTGGCGCGCCTACGATCCGCCGCGCGACGACCAAGCCGTGCGCTTCGAGGCGAACTGGCACGAGCCGGGCGACAAGACCATCATGGGCAAGCGCTACCCCGAAGGGGCGCAGGCGCTGGATCTCGTCATCCACGACCTCGCGCACCATCCCAGCACCGCGCGTTTCGTCTCGACCAAGCTGGCGCGCCACTTCGTGGCCGACGAGCCGCCGCGCTCGCTGGTCGACAAGCTGGCCGACACCTTCACGCAGTCCGGCGGCGACCTGGCCGCGGTGTACCGCACGCTGATCGACGCGCCCGAATCGTGGGACGGTGGGCTCGCGAAGCTGAAGACCCCGGAGGAGTTCGCGATCAGCTCGTTGCGCGTGCTCGGCACGGACGACCGCCAGCTGGCCAAGGGCAAGGATTCGGCACTCGGCAGCCTCGGCCAGCGCCCGCACACCGCGCCCTCGCCCGCCGGCTGGCCCGACAAGGCCGATGAGTGGCTGGGCCCCGACGCGATCTGGAAGCGTGTCGAGTGGGCCCTGCGCCTGGCCGAGCGCGTGGGCGACCGCATCGATGCGCGCGCACTGGCCCGCGCGAGCCTGGGGCCCCGGCTGAGCGAGGCCACCTACCAGCAGATCGAGCGCGCCGCCGATGGCACGCAGGCGCTGGTGCTGCTGCTGATGTCGCCCGAATTCCAGCGCCGATGATCGCGCCCGCCGCAAGGACACCCATGATGGAAATGAACCTCTCCCGGCGTCACCTGTTGCGCGGCGCGCTGGCCGCGAGTGCGGCCGCGGCCACCGGCTCCTGGGCCACGCTCGCGATGGGCGGTACCGCGGCCCCGGAGACGCCGCGCCTGGTCGCGATCATCCTGCGCGGCGGCATGGATGGCCTGTGGGCCGTGCCGGCCACCGGCGACCCCGACTTCGCGGCGGCGCGCGGCGCGCTGGCCGAGTACCCCGGCGCACCGCTGGCGCTGCGCGGACCGTTCGCCCTGCACCCGGGCTTCGAGCAGCTCCATGCGATGTGGGGCCGCGGCGAGCTCGTGGTCGTGCACGCCGCCGGCCTGCCCTACCGCGACCGCTCGCACTTCGACGCCCAGAACGTGCTCGAAGGCGGTGGCGAGCGCCCGTACCAGCTGCCCACCGGCTGGCTGGGCCGCGCGCTGGCCGCCGGCGGGCAACCGGGCCTGGCGCTGTCCACGGCGGTCCCGCTGCTGATGCGCGGGCCGAAGGAGATCGACACCTGGGCACCCTCGGCCCTGCCCGATCCCTCGCCCGACCTGATCGCCCGGCTGGCCAAGGTCTATGCGAACGACCCGGCGCTGTCGGGCGCGCTGATGCGGGCCCAGGGCCTGCGCACCGACATGCCGACCGCCAGCCAGATGACGGACATGGCCAGCGCCAGCACCGGCAAGAACGCGGTCGGCACGCTGCCCGCGATGGCGCGCAAGGCGGCCGAGTTCCTGCGCCAGCCCAAGGCGCCGCAGATCGTGATGCTCGAACAAGGCGGTTGGGACAGCCATGCCAACCTGGCCGCCGAGAAGAGCGTCTTCCTGAACAACCTGCACCAGCTCGACGAAAGCCTGGGCCTGCTGCGCGACGCACTCGACGCGCCCGACGCACAGGGCCTGTGGAAGCGCACGATCGTCGTCGTCGCCACCGAGTTCGGCCGCGAGGTCGCGATCAACGGCACCCGCGGCACCGACCACGGCACCGGCGGCGCGGCCTTCGTCGTCGGCGGCGCGGTGCGCGGCGGGCAGGTGCTTGCCGACTGGCCGGGCCTGGCGAAGCAGGATCGCTACGAAGGCCGCGACCTGAAGATCACGACCGACCTGCGCGCGGTCTTCAAGAGCGTGCTGGCTGACCACCTGCGCATCGCCAGCGCCGCGCTGGACAAGGACGTGTTCCCGGGCACCGCGGGCATGAAACTGCCGCCGCTGGTCAGGGCGTGATCAAGCGCTCGCCCGCACGACCAGCTCGAAGCCCAGGTCGACCACCGGCTGCTTGACGGCTTCGCGGCGCATCAGCGCGAGCAGCATCGCGGCAGCAGCCTGGCCGATCTCCGAGCGCGGCGTGCGCACGGTCGTCAGCGGCGGCACCATCTGGTCGCTGCCGGTCAGGTCGTTGAAGCCTGCGATGGCGATCTGATCCGGCACCTCGATGCCGCGGCGCAGCGCGGCGAGCAGTGCCCCCTGCGCCAAGTCGTCGTTGCAGAAGAACACCGCGTCGATCGGGGGGTGCTGGCCGATGATCTGCTCGAACATGCGGCCGCCGAGCGCGATCGACGAGGGCGCCGGGTTCAGCCATTCCAGTGTCGGCTCGTACAGACCCGCTCCCGTCATCTCGCGCCGCCAGCCCTCCAGCCGCTGCATCGTGCGCGGGTCGAGCTGCGCGGCGGCGAAGGCGATGCGGCGGTGGCCACGGGCCAGCAGGTGGCGCGTCAGCGCCGCACCCGCATCGGCCTGCGACAGGCCCACGCAGTGCAGCCCGGCCGCGAGCGGGGCCAGATCCATCATGTGGACACAGGGCACGCCGGCCTGCGCGATCAGCGCCCGCGTGGCGGCAGGCCGGTCGATGCCGGTCACCAGCAGCCCGGCCGGGCGGTGCAGCAACTGCTCGCGCAGCAGCACCGCCTCTTCGGCCTCGTCGTAGTGGGTCACGCCGATCAGCGTCTGGTAGCCGGCCGGGCGCAGCGTGCGCTGAACCGCCTCCAGCAGGTCGACGAACAACGCGTTCGACAACATCGGGATCAGCACCGCCACGTGGGTGCTGCGGCGCGACGCGAGCGCGCGCGCGGCCGGGTCGGGCACGTAGCCCAGCCGGTCGGCGGCCTCGCGCACGCGAGCCACCAGCGCCGGGTCGACCGCCCGCTCGCCGCGCAGCGCACGCGAAACGGTGATCGGGCTCACGTCCGCGGCCTTGGCCACATCGCTCAAGGTGACGCGGCCGCTGGCACGGCGACTGGGGGTGGCACTCGTCATCTAAGGGTTTGCACGAATGGGCGAGGTGGTGATGGTGATTAGGATAGCGCTATCCGGCACCTGTTCGCAAGCCGGCAGTTCCCCGAAGGCAGATACCAACTGTCCAGGAGCTTGCCGCCATACCAGGTCGCCGCTTTTTTGAATTGTCTGGGATAGCGCTATCCAAATGAGGAACTCGCTGGTCGTGATGGGGGTGTCGGGCTGCGGCAAGACCAGCCTGGCCGAGGCCGTGGCCGAGGCCCTGGGCGCGCGCTTCATCGAGGGCGACGCGCACCACAGCCCGGCCAACCTGGCCAAGATGCGCCAGGGCATCGCCCTGACCGATGCCGACCGCGACGGCTGGCTCGACACCCTGGCCGCCGAACTGCGCCGCCCGCCGTTGCCGGCGGTCCTGAGTTGCTCGGCCTTGAAGCGCAGCTACCGCGAGCGGCTGCGCGCTGCCGCGCCGGGCCTGCGCTTTGCCTTTCTCGACATCGGGCGCGACGAGGCGCTGCGCCGGGTCGCCGCGCGCGGGGCAGCGCACTTCTTTTCCACCAGCCTGGTCGACAACCAGTTCGCCACGCTCGAACGGCCGGACGGCGAGCCCGGCGTGCTGCGGCTGGACGCCACCAAAGCACTGGACCGCCTGAGCGCCGAAGTCACGGGCTGGATCGCCCGCGAGGAACAATCATGAACCCCGAAGCCCAACGCGAGCCCCCCGTGCAGCGCATCGCCCACGCCGCCATGGCCCTGTGCCTCGGCGTGATGGCGGTGGCCGTGTTCGTCAACGTCGTGCTGCGCTACGGCTTCGGCAGCGGCATCGCCGCCAGCGAGGAGCTGTCGCGCCTGCTCTTCGTCTGGATGGTCTTCATCGGCGCGACCGCCGCCTACCCGGCCGGCGAGCACATGGCCTTCACCAGCCTGGTCGGGATGATGAAGGACCGGCCCGCGCTGATGGGCCCGGCGACCTTGCTGATCCGCCTGCTCGTCGTGCTGGCCTGCGCGCTGCTCGCCTGGGGCGCGTGGCAGCAGGTGGTCGTCGGCATGGACAGCCGCTCGGTCGTGCTCGGCTATCCGACCGCCCTGCTGCCGATGCCGGCCCTGTTGTGCGCCATCGCGATCGGCGTGATGGCCGTCCTCGAAATCGTCAAACGCAAGCCGCTGGACCTGGGCCACGGCGCCGAGGTGGAGTAAGCCATGAGTTCAGAGGCACTCGCCTTCGTCGTCTTCTCGCTGGGCATGCTGGTGCTGATGGGCATCGGCATGAACATGGCGCTGGCCCTGGTGCTGACCGGCGCCGGCATGGCCTGGGCGCTGGACTTCTGGGATACCCAGCTGCTCGCGCAGAACCTGGTCGCCGGCATCGACAGCTTCCCGCTGCTGGCCGTGCCCTTCTTCATCCTCGCCGGCGAGCTGATGAACGCGGGTGGCATCAGCCGCCGCATCATCGACATGGCGCAGGCCTGGGTCGGCCACATCCGCGGCGGCCTCGGCTACGTGGCGATCGGCGCCGCGGTACTGATGGCCAGCATGAGCGGCTCGGCGCTGGCCGACACCGCCGCGCTCGCGACCATCCTGCTGCCGATGATGCGCCAGCAGGGCTACCCGATGGCCACCTCGGCGGGCCTGCTGGCTTCGGGCGGCATCATCGCGCCGATCATCCCGCCGTCGATGCCCTTCGTGATCTACGGCGTCACGACCAATACCTCGATCTCGGCGCTGTTCGTCTCGGGCATCGTGCCCGGCGTGATCATGGGCGCGGGCCTGATCGTCGCGTGGAAGTGGGTGCTGCGCCGCATCGAGCTGCCCGAGGGCCAGCCGCTGCCGATGAAGGACCGGCTGCGCGCGTCCGCCAAGGCCTTCTGGGCCCTGCTGATGCCGGTCATCATCATCGGCGGCATGAAGACCGGCGTCTTCACGCCGACCGAGGCCGCGGTGGTGGCCGCGTTCTACGCCCTCGCGATCGCGTTGTTCGTGCACCGCGAAATGACGCTCGCCGAGATCCACGGCGTGCTGGTGCGCGCGGCCAAGACCACCGCGATCGTGATGTTCCTGTGCGCCGGCGCGCAGGTCGCGAGCTACATGATCACCCTGGCCGACCTGCCCGGCACCTTGAGCGGCTGGCTGGGCCCGCTGATCGACAGCCCGCGCCTGCTGATGGCCGTGATGATGGTGGTGCTGGTGATCATCGGCACCGCGCTCGACCTCACGCCGACCATCCTGATCTTCGCGCCGGTGATGCTGCCGATTGCCACCAAGGCCGGCATCGACCCGGTCTACTTCGGCCTGATGTTCGTGCTCAACGGCGCGATCGGGCTGATCACGCCGCCGGTGGGTACGGTGCTGAACGTCGTCGCCGGCGTCGGCCGCCTCTCGCTGCACCAGGTGATCAAGGGGGTGAACCCCTTCCTCGTCACCTACCTCGCCGTGCTGGTGCTGTTCGTCGCCTTCCCCTCGCTCGTCACCGCGCCGGTCGCGTGGATGCGCTGAGCGCCCTCCCCCGTTCCCCCAGGAGACAACCGTGAAACTCACCCGTCGCATCCTCGCCGCCGCCACGCTCGCGGCGCTCGCCACCGCGCCACTGGCCTCGCTGGCGCAAGACATCAAGCCCCGGCTGATCCGCTTCGGCTACGGCCTGAACGAGCAGAGCAACCAGGGCCGCGCCGTGAAGGTCTTCGCCGACGCCGTCGCCAAGGCCTCAGGCGGCAAGATGAAGGTCCGCGCCATCGGCGCCGCCGCGCTGGGCCCGGACACGCAGATGCAGCAGGCGCTGATCGGCGGCGCGCAGGAGATGATGGTCGGCTCGACCGCCACGCTCGTCGGCATCACCAAGGAAATGGCGCTGTGGGACACGCCCTTCCTGGTCAGCAGCGGCCAGGAGGCCGATGCGCTGCTCGACGGCCCGGTGGGCCAGAAGGTGATCGCCAGGCTGCCCGAGAAGGGCCTGGTCGGCCTGGTCTACTGGGAGAACGGTTTTCGCAACCTGACGAACTCCAAGCACCCGGTGGCCAAGCTCGAGGACCTGAACGGCATCAAGCTGCGCGTGATGCAGAACAACGTGTTTCTCGACAGCTTCCAGGCCCTGGGCGCCAACGCGATCCCGCTGCCCTTCTCGGAGCTGTTCAGCGCGCTCGAGACCAAGACGGTCGACGGCCAGGAGAACCCGTACAACACCATCCTGTCGAGCAAGTTCTACGAGGTGCAGAAGTACCTGTCGGTGACCAACCACGTGTACAGCCCGTGGATCGTGCTGGCCAGCAAGAAGTGGTGGGACACGCTGTCGAAGGACGAGCAGAAGGTGCTGGTCGACGCTGCCAAGGCCAGCCGCGACTACGAGCGCAAGGACACGCGCGAGGAAGCCGGCCGCGCGCTCGCCGAGCTGAAGGCCAAGGGCATGCAGATCAACGAGTTGTCGCCCGCCGAATCGGCCCGCATGCGTGACAAGCTGACCCGCGTGAACGCCAGCGTCGCCGCCAACGTGGGCATGGACTTGTGGAACGAGACGCAGGCCGAGCTGGCCAAGATTCGTACCCGCAAGTAACTCCTGGCAGGGACAATCGCGGCCCATGAAGACCACCCGCGTTGCATTGATCGCACACGATCACAAGAAGGACGACATGGTGCGGCTGGCGCGCGAGTTCCGCGCCCAGCTCGCCGCCTACCGGCTGATGGCCACCGGCACCACCGGTGGCCGCTTGCAGCGGGAGGCCGGCCTCGATGTCGAATGCCTGCTCAGCGGCCCGCTGGGCGGCGACCTGCAGATCGGTGCACGGCTGTCCATGGGCGAGGTCGATGCGGTGGTCTTCCTGCGCGACCCGATGACGCCGCAGCCGCACGAGCCCGACATCAACGCCCTCGTGCGCGCCTGCGACGTGCACGACGTGCCCTGCGCGACCAACCTGTCGAGCGCGCGGCTGCTGCTGAGCGCACTCGCCGCAAACGGCGATTGATATGGACGGCCGGCAACGGCGACTGATGGCTGCAGCCGGCAACGAAGCCTGATCAGCCGCCCGGCAGCAGCACAAGGATGCGCGCGGCCATGCGCGCCGCTGCACCGCGGTGCACGGCCGCAAAGGCCTGCGCCGCGCGCACCGCGGCCGCCCGTGCGGGCTGCTCGTCGGCCAGCAGCGCCTGCATGCGCGCCAGCGCCTCGTCCCAACCGCCCACCTGCCACGCGGCGCCGGCGTCCAGCGCCTGCCGCGCAGCTTCGGCGAAGTTGAACACCGAGGGCCCGAGCAGCATCGGGCAGCCACAGGCCGCTGCCTCGATGAAGTTGTGCGCCCCGAAGGGCCGGAAACTGCCGCCCTGCAGGCCCAGGTCGGCCAGGCCGAAGTACAGCGCCATCTCGCCCAGCGTGTCGCCGAGCCACACATCGGCCTGCGCATCGTCCACGGCCGGCCCATCGGCACCCCAGGCGCTGCGCCGGCGCAGCATCAACCCGCGCGACTCGATCAGCTGGGCGACCTCGTCGAACCGCTGCGGATGCCGCGGCACCAGCAGCAGCAAGGGCCGCGGCGCCGGCAGGCCCGCCCAGGCGCTCAGCAACTCGGCCTCCTCGCCTTCGCGCGTGCTGGCCGCCACCACCACGGGTCGCGCTGCTCGCGCTCGCCAGGCGTGGCCGGTGGCCAGTTGAGCCTCTTCCGGCCGCAGGTCGTATTTCAGGTTGCCGCAGACCTCGACCCGCGGCACGCCCACCGCCCGCAGCCGGCGTGCATCCGCCTCGCTCTGGGCCAGCGCCACCGCCAGCGCCTGCCCGGCCGGATGCAGCAAGGCCGCGAGCCGCCGCCCCTTGGCCGCGCTGCGCTCGGACAGCCGCGCATTGGCCAGCACCATCGGCACGCCCGCGCGGCGTGCCTCGTGCAGCAGGTTGGGCCAGACCTCGGTTTCTATCAGCACACCCACGCCCGGGCGGTGGCGTTGCAGGAAGCGCCGCACCGCGCCCGGCGTGTCGAAGGGAAGCCAGGCCTGGTGATCGCCCGGATGCAGCAGCGCGGCGCCGGCCGCGCGGCCGGTCGCCGTGCCATGGGTCAGCAGCAAGCGCAGGTCAGGTCGCTCGGCGCGCAGCGCGTCGATCAGCGCCTGCGCTGCGCGCGTCTCGCCGAGCGACACGGCATGGATCCACAAGGCGGCCGGATGGGCACGCCCATGGCCACGGCCCAGCCGCTCTCCGATGGCTTCACGGTAGCCAGGCTCGCGCCGGCCGCGCCACCACAGCCGCGCCAAATACAGTGGCGTGGCCAGGCGCAACAGACTGGAATAGGCGGCGCGCGCCAGCGCCCGCTTCATGATGGGCCGATGCTCAGTGGGCCGCGGCGGCAAACTGGGCGTCGGGCTTCACCTCGCGCAGCGCCGCCATGAAGTCGCGCTCGATACGGTGCAGCGCCTCGGGCGTGTGGCCCTCGAAGCGCATCACGAGCACCGGCGTTGTGTTCGATGCGCGTACCAGGCCGAAACCGTCGGCATAGTCGGCGCGCAGGCCGTCGATGGTGCCGATCTCGGCGCCGGGGAACCTGGCCGTCTCGCGCAGCTTCTCGATCACCGCATGCGGCTCGCCCTCGGCGCAGGGCACGTTCAGCTCGGGCGTGCTGAAGCTGGTCGGCAGGTCGTTGAGCACCGCGCTCGGGTCGGCCGAGCGCGACAGGATCTCGAGCAAGCGGCCCGCGGTGTACATCGCATCGTCGAAGCCGTACCAGCGCTCGGCAAAGAAGATGTGGCCGCTCATCTCGCCAGCGATCGGCGCGCCGGTTTCCTTCAGCTTGGCCTTGACCAGCGAGTGGCCGGTCTTCCACATCATCGGCTTGCCGCCATGTTCGCGCACGTCGGGCGCCAGGCGCTGGGTGCACTTGACGTCGTAGATGATCGTGCCGCCCTTCACGCGGCTCAGGATGTCGCGCGCGAACAGGATCAGCTGGCGGTCGGGGTAGATGATCTGGCCGTCCTTGGTGACCACGCCCAGGCGGTCGCCGTCGCCGTCGAAGGCCAGGCCCAGCTCGGCGTCGGTCGCATGCACCACCTTGATCAGATCGGCCAGGTTCTCGGGCTTGGACGGATCGGGGTGGTGGTTCGGGAAGTCGCCGTCGACCTTGGAGTACAGGTCGATCACCTCGCAGCCCAGTGCCTTCAGGATCGCCGGCGCGGTGGCGCCTGGAATGCCGTTGCCCGAATCGACGACGATCTTCATCGGTCGCGCGAGCTTGCAGTCGCTGGTGATGCGGTGGCCGTACTCGGGCACCACATCCATCACCGCGATGCGGCCGGTGCCGCGCGCGTAGTCCTCGGCCTCCATGCGACGGCGCAGGTTCTGGATCTCCTCGCCGTAGATCGCACGGCCGGCGAGCACCATCTTGAAGCCGTTGTAGTCCTTCGGGTTGTGGCTGCCGGTGACCTGGATGCCGCTCGAGCAGCCATGCCTGGCCCGGGTCGCGGCCACGTAGTAGACGATCGGGGTCGTCACCGCGCCGAGGTCGACGACATCGAGCCCGGTCGACGCCAGGCCACGCATCAGCGCCGCCGCCAGCCCCGGGCCCGACACGCGGCCGTCGCGGCCCACGGCCACCGCCTTCTCGCCGGCCTTCAGCGCCTCGGTGCCGAAGGCGCGGCCGAGGTGTTCGGCGAACTGCTCATCGAGCGCCTGGCCGACGATCCCTCGAATGTCGTAGGCCTTGAATGCGGATGCTGCAAGCTTCATGCGTCTTTCTCCTTGGCGGCGGATTGTAGGCAGGCGGGGTTTCGGCCCCGTTACGAGCGCCAAGCGGGAGCACGGGCCGTGCCGGGCCGCCTGCGCCAAGGCGCCGAAGACCCTTCAGGCACAGGTCCGAAAACGGCCAGCGGCAACGGGGGCGGCGCCTATGATGGCCGCCATGGACCCCACCGCCCACCTCGATGCCGACGCCGCCTACCAGGTGCTGCAGACGCACGATGCCCGCTTCGATGGGCGGCTGTTCGTCGGCGTCACCTCGACCGGCGTGTACTGCCGGCCGGTGTGCCGCGTGCGGCTGCCGCGCCGCGAGAACTGCCGCTATTTCGGCAATGCCGCGAGCGCCGAGTGCGCGGGTTTCCGGCCATGCCTGCGCTGCCGGCCCGAGCTGGCGCCGGGGCTCGCGGCGACCGATTCGTCGAATGCGCTGGCCCGGGCCGGCGCCCGCCTGATCGAACACGCCGTCGCGCAGGGGATCGACCTGGCCCTGCCCGCAGTCGCCGGGCGGCTGGGCGTGACCGATCGGCACTTCCGCCGTGTGTTCCAGGCCGTGCATGGCGTCAGCCCGATGGACTGGCTGGCCACGCAACGCCTGCTGCTGGCCAAGCGCCTGTTGACCGACACCGAGTTGCCGGTGACCCGCGTCGCGCTGGCCAGCGGCTTCGCGAGCCTGCGCCGCTTCAATGCGGCGTTTGCCGAGCGCTATCGCCTTTCGCCATCGGCCTTGCGCAGGTCGGCCGCCGGCACCGCCGATGCCAGCCGAGACGAGCCCGTGGCCGTGCGCCTGGCCTGGCGACCGCCCTACGACGCCGAAGCGATGCTCGGCTTCCTCGCCGCGCGGCCGCTGGTGGGCGTGGAAGCCGTGGCCGCCGGCACCTGGCGCCGCACACTCGCCCTGGTCGATGCCCGCGGCGCGCGCCACACCGGCTGGCTGGGGCTGCGCTTCGAACCCGCGGCGAACCAGGTGGCCGCCACCGTCAGCCCGGGCCTGGCGCCCGTGCTGGGCGCCGTGCTCGAGCGCCTGCGCCACTTGCTGGATCTGGATGCCGAGGCCACCGCCATCGACGGTGCGCTTACTGCACTGCCGGTCGCCCTGCGCCCCGGGCTGCGCCTGCCTGGGTGCATCGACGGCTTCGAGACGACCGTGCGGGTGATCCTCGGCCAGCAGGTCACGGTGGCCGCGGCCTGCACGCTGGCGGCGCGCCTGGTGGCACGCTTCGGCGAGCCGCTGGTCTCATCCGGAGCGGTTCCCTTCGACGGCCTGACGCACCTGTTCCCGACGCCCCAGGCCCTGGCCGAGGCGACACCCGAATCGATCGGCACACTGGGCATCGTGCGGGCCCGGGTCGGCGCGATCCAGGCGCTGGCCCGCGCCGTGGCCGAGGGCCGCATCGATCTCTCGCCTGCCGCGCCGATGGCCGAAACC
>NZ_DATFAN010000084.1:0-6436 GCF_035254525.1 Ideonella sp.
TCGCCCGACAGCGTGCCGCCGAAGCGCTTGGCCAGGAAGCCGGCCGCGCGGCTGGCGATGTTGATGTACTTGCCGACCAGATCCGAATTGACGCGGGCGATGAAGTCGTCGGGGTTGAAGTCGATGTCCTCGACGCGGGCGTTGAGCTTGGCCGCGATGTAGTAGCGCAGCCACTCGGGATGCAGGCCAATCTCGAGGTACTTCAGCGGCGAGATGCCGGTGCCGCGGCTCTTGCTCATCTTTTCGCCGCTGACGGTGATGAAGCCGTGCACGAACACGTGGTCGGGCACCTTGCGGCCCGAGAAGTGCAGCATCGCCGGCCAGAACAGCGTGTGGAAGGTCGTGATGTCCTTGCCGATGAAGTGCACCTGCTGCAACTCGGGGTCGGCCAGCAGGGCGGCCATGTCGATGCCGCGCTTGCCGCAGTAGTTGGCCAGCGACGCGAGGTAGCCGATCGGGGCGTCGAGCCAGACGTAGAAGTACTTGCCCGGCGCGTCGGGGATCTCGATGCCGAAGTAGGGCGCATCGCGCGAGATGTCCCAGTCGCCCAGCGCGGTCTTGCCGTCGGCGTCGGTCGCGAACCATTCGCGCACCTTGTTCAGCACCTCGGGCTGCAGCCGCCCGGTCTCGTTCATCCAGCCCTGCAGGAACTCGACGCAGCGCGGGTCGGACAGGCGGAAGAAGTAGTGCTCGCTGCTCTTGATGATCGGCGTCGCACCCGACAGCGCCGAATACGGGTTCTTCAGCTCGGTGGGCGCGTAGACGGCACCGCAGACCTCGCAGTTGTCGCCGTACTGGTCCTTCGAGCCGCATTTCGGGCACTCGCCCTTGATGAAACGGTCGGGCAGGAACATGCCCTTCTCGGGGTCGAAGAACTGCTCGATCGTCTTCACGTCGATCAGCTCGTTCTTGCGCAGCGCGAGGTAGATCTCCTTGGCCAGCGCGTGGTTCTCGGGCGCGTCGGTCGAGTGCCAGTTGTCGAAGCCGATGTGGAAGCCGTCGAGGTAGCGCGCGCGGCCGGCGGCCACCTCGGCCACGTAGGCCTGCGGCGTCTTGCCGGCCTTCTCGGCGGCGATCATGATCGGCGCGCCGTGGGTGTCGTCGGCGCAGACGAAATGCACTTCGGCGCCCCGCATGCGCTGGAACCGCACCCAGATGTCCGCCTGGATGTACTCCATCATGTGCCCGATGTGGAACGGCGCATTGGCGTAGGGCAGGGCGGTGGTGACGAAGAGCTTGCGGGTCATGGGTGGCGTCGCCGGCGTCGGCGCAGGTTCTTTCCGCGAGGAAAAGGGTGCAATTCTAGGCGCGGTGATAGATTCACCGGACCCCACAGGACATCATGCGCCCCACCCCGTTCCTCTCCTGGCTGGCCGCTGCGCTGCTGGCCTCCTGCACCAGCTACGGCACCGGCTCGCTGCGCCCCGGCCAGACGGTCGCCGAGGTCATCGCCGACATGGGCGAGCCGACCGGCCGCCACCCGCTGCCCGGCGGCGGCCAGCGCCTCGAATTCGCCCGTGGCCCCTTCGGCAAGCACGCCTTCATGGTCGACCTGGACGCGTCCGGCCGCGTCCAGCGCTGGGACCAGGTGCTGCGCGAGGACCTGTTCAACGAGGTCGTGCCCGGCATGACCAGCGACGAGCTGCGGTTCCGCTTCGGCCGTCCGAGCGACGTGATGGGCATCTGGCGAGGCGCCACGGTCTGGTCGTGGCGCTACGAATCGCCCTTCTGCCAGTGGTTCCGGGTGACCGTCGAGCCCGACGGGCGGGTGCGCGACGCCGGCTACGGCCCCGACCCGCTGTGTGAAGTGAACGACAAGGACGACCTGCTGTGACCCTGAGACTGCATGGCATCCCGAACTGCGACACCGTCAAGCGCGCCCGCGCCTGGCTCACCGGCCAGGGCCTCGCTCACGACTTCGTCGATTTCAAGAAGGCGGGCGCCAGTGCGGCGGACCTGCAGCGCTGGGCCGATGCGGTGGGCTGGGAGCGGCTGCTGAATCGCCAGGGCACGACCTGGCGCAGGCTGGACCCGGCGCTGCAGGCGGAGGTGGTCGATGCGGCCAGCGCGCTGCGCCTGATGCAGGCCCAGACCAGCACGATCAAGCGGCCGGTGATCGAGTGGCCCGATGGGGCGGTGACCGTGGGCTTTTCGCCCGAGGCCTGGGGCGCACGCTGCGCCGCCGTCACGGCCCGTTGAATTTGTGACACCACGCATCGGCGGCCCGGGCGGGCACACCGATTGCCGTCACAACTGGTGACCAAGCGCGCAGCCTGCTTGCGGCTGCGCGCTACATCATTTGTGGTTGCGGCCGATCCGGCATGCAACGCCGCCCCGTCGGGCGGCCGTGCCGAGCCCGCGACCACATGATTCGACAAACCGACCGGGAGGGTCGCCGCGGCTGGCGGCGGGGTCTCCCTGGCAGCGCGGCTGCCGCTCTGGTGCTCGCGCTGGCTGCCTGCGGTGGCAGCGGCGACGGCAGCCAGGCCTCGGCGGACAACGCCGAGCGCCGCCAGGCGCAGGGTGGGATCACCGGGGCCGAGACCGCCCAAGGCACCACCCAACCCGATGCGGTTCGCCTGGCCCATCAGGCCACCTTCGGCCCGAGCGAGGCCCTGGTCGCCGACATCCAGGCCAAGGGTGCCAAACCGTGGATCGTCGAGCAACTGGGCCTGTACAGGTCGCACTATCGCCTGGGTGGCGACGACGCGCCCGACCAGAACACCTCGCGCACCGATTTCTGCGCACTGCCCGAGCAGCAGGCCAACAAGAACTGCTGGCGCGACTACTACTCGAGCGAGCCGCTGCTGTGGGATTTCTACCGCAACGCGGTGCGCAACCCCGATCAGCTGCGGCAGCGCGTGGCGCTGGCGCTGTCGCAGCTGCTGGTGATCAGCAACGTCGAGGTCGACGGCACCTACGGCCTGCGCATCTTCTACAACAACCTGCTCAACGGCGCCTTCGGGAACTACCGTGATCTGCTGCGCAAGGTGGCCCGCTCGCCGATGATGGGCGAGTACCTGAACCACGTGAACAACGACGCCGCAGCACCGAACGAGAACTTCGCGCGCGAGCTGCTGCAGCTGTTCACGATCGGCCCGTGCAAGCTCAACACCGACGGCACGCTGGCCGGCGGCCGCTGCACCGCCACCTACGACAACGAGCGCGTCCGCGCCTACGCCTATGCGCTGACCGGCTGGACCTACCCCGCGGGCGGGGCCAACCGCTGGGGCTGCTGGCCGGTCGGTGCCAACTGCCACTACCTCGGGGGCGACATGGTGCCGGCGGGCGGCACGCTGCGCGACACGCAATCGCGCAAGCTGCTGTCGGGCATCGTCGTGCCGGCCGGCACGGGCGCGCCGGTCGCGCTAGACAAGGTGCTCGACAGCCTGATGGCGCACCCGAACGTCGGCCCCTTCGTCGGCCGCCACCTGATCCAGCAGCTCGTCACGAGCAACCCGTCACCGGCCTATGTCGCCCGGGTGGCCAGGGCCTTCAACGCAGGGCTGTACGTCGACATCGGCAGCGGCGTGAAGGGCGACCTCTCTGCCACCGTCGCCGCGGTGCTGCTCGACAAGGAGGCGCGCAGCGCCTCGCCGTCGGCCAGCGCGGGCCGGCTGCGCGAGCCGATCCAGCTCTTCACCGGGGCGATCCGGGCGATCGGCGGCAACACCGACGGCGCGGTGTTCGGTTTCTGGCAAGGCGAGGCCCTGACCCAGCATGCGTTCCGCGCCCCCTCGGTCTTCAACTTCTACGCACCGGATTTCCCGGTCAGCGGCACCACGCTGGTCGGGCCGGCCTTCGGCATCCACAACGCGAGCACCGCGCTGAACCGGATGAACTACCTGACGATGCTGTTCGACTGGAACGGCGCCGCGCCGCAGGCCGACATCCCCGGCGCGATCGGCACCTACGTCACCTACGACGCGTGGCTGGCCGATGCGGCCGACGCCGCCAAGCTGGTTGACCGCATGAGCCGGCTGGTGCTCGGCCAGCTCCTGGCCGAGCCCGGGCGCACGAAGGTGATCGAGGCGGTCGCGCAGTTCAACGACAAGGGGTGGCCCGACACCTGGCGCGAATGGCGCGTGCGCCGCGCCGCCTGGCTGGTGCTGGCGTCGCCCCAGTACCAGATCGTCCGCTGAGCGCCCTTCGAGCGAACAGCACGAACAGTACGAACAGAACGAACGGAAGCCCCCGATGTCCCGCTCCCACCCCACTGATCTTCGCCGGCGCGACTGGCTGCGCTTCTTCGGCGGCGCCGCCGGCCTGGCCGCGCTCGGCGGCGCCGGCACGCTGATGCTGCCGCGCGCCGCCCAGGCTGGCGACTACAAGGCGTTGGTCTGCATCTTCCTGTTCGGCGGAAACGACGGCTTCAACATGCTGGTGCCGACCGACACGACGCGCCACAGCCAGTACCTGGCCGCGCGCGGCGGCCTCGCGCTACCCAAGGCCTCGCTGCTGCCGCTGCCGGGCAGCCTCTTCGGCCTGCATCCGGCGATGCAGTCGCTGCTGCCAGCCTGGTCGGCGAAACATCTGGCGCCGGTCGTCAACGTCGGCCCGCTCGCCGCGCCGCTGACCAAGGCGGGCTACCTCGCCGCCGGGCCCGATTCGCCGCTGATCCCCGACAACCTGTTCTCCCACTCCGACCAGCAGCGCGCCTGGGAAAGCGCCAGCACCGACGCGCTGGCGCGCACCGGCTGGGGCGCTCGCACGGCCGAGACCATGGCCACCACCTACCCGGTGATCTCGCTCGGCGGCAACAGCCGCTTCGGCACCGGCAACCAGGCCTTCGCGCTGGCCCTGCCGGGCCCGGGCGGCGTGTTCGCGGCGACCGGCCTGACGCCTGCCGACATGGGCTGGGTGGCCAATCAGAAGCGCAAGGCGGCGGTCGATGCGATGTACGCGCCGGGGCAGTCCAGCCAGCTGGCCGAGGTGTTTGCCGGCATGCAGCGCGATGCGTTCGCGATGTCCGATCGCCTCGCCGCGCTGGTGGTGAGCCGGCCCGGCGACCCGGACGTGCCGGCGGCGATCGACACGGCGTTCGCGCCGCTGATCGAAGGCGACCAGCTCGCCACCGACCTGGCCGGCCAGCTCTACCAGATCGCCAAGCTGATTGCCGGCCGCCAGCAGGTGCAGGGCGACCGCCACATCTACTTTGCCGGCATCGGCGGTTTCGACACCCATGCCGGCCAGGTCAGCAGCGGCGACAGCACGCAGGGCCTGCACGCGGATCTGCTGGGCCAGGTCGCCGATGCGATGGCAGCCTTCCACGATGCGATGCAGGGCCTGGGCCTGGGCAAGCAGGTGACGGCCTTCACGCAGAGCGATTTCGGCCGCACCTTCGCGCCGAACAACAGCTCGGGCTCGGACCACGCCTGGGGCAACGTCCAACTCGTCTGCGGCGGGGCCGTCAAGGGCGGTGCCAGCTACGGCGACTACCCGACGCCGGTGCTGGGCGGGCCGGACGACGTCGGTGTCGAGGCCTGGGAGTTGCAGGGGCGCTGGATCCCGACCGCCAGCGTCGACCAGTACGCCGCGACGCTGCTGAGCTGGTTCGGCGCGACGAGCGCGCAGGTCGACACCATCCTGCCCGGGCTTGCCGCGTTCGGCAGCGCCCGCTCGCTCGGCTTCATGGGCTGAGCGTCAGGACAGCTCCAGCGTCAGCGGCCCGCTGCGCGACCAGGCCTCGGCCTCTTCGCGCAGCAGGTGCAGCGTGCGGGGCTGGGCCTCGGCCCAGTCGGCACGCCAGCGCAGGCGCGCGCTGCTGCCGCGCCGCTCGAGGTCGAGTGCGCCGTCGTCGATGGCGGCGCGGGCGTGGCACTTGATGACCGCCAGCCGCAGGCACATCAATTGCCAAGCGACCTCGTGTCGCGCCAATGCCTCGTCGATCTTGCGCAGGCCGCCGCGCTGGCCGAGCACGAGGTCGGCCACGCGGCGCTGCTGGCTTTGCGAGAAGCCGGCCGCGTCGACATGCGCCACCAGATAGGCGCTGTGGCGATGGTGGTCGTGATGCGACACCATCAGCCCCACCTCGTGCAGCTCCGCGGCCCAGCGCAATTCGTTGCGCCGCTCGAGGTCGGCGCCGGGCTCGACCTGGGTGTGCCAGCGCAGCGCCAGGTCACGCACCCGGCGCGCCTGCTCGCGGTCGACCGCAAAGCGGCGCTGCAGCCGCTGCACCGAGTCGTCGCGCAGGTCGTGGCCGCGGGCCCGGTGGCGGGCGATCAGCCGGTCGTGCAAGTCGACGATCACGCCCTGGCGCAGCGCGCCACGCGCGGGCAGCAGGGCGTCGATGCGAAAGTGCGTCGCCAGCGTGTAGAGGATCGCCAGGCCGCCGGCCAGCACGGCCCGGCGCTCGGGCTTGAGGCCCGGCAGCGCGATGCGGTCCACCGAACCGGCCGTGATGCATTCGTTGATCAGCCAGCGCAGGCCCTCGGGC
>NZ_DATFAN010000085.1:0-4836 GCF_035254525.1 Ideonella sp.
AGAAGCCAAGAAGGAGAACTCGAATCTCTGCAACCCGTGGTTCGTGTGCTGGACGGGGCGAGACCCCCCCCGAAGACGAGGAGCGATGCATACGGGCCGGGTTTGACCTGTTCGTCCGCAAGCCATTGGAGCCGGCGGCCATGCAGGCAATCCTCATCGATGCGCGGCGACGCGCACTCTTGTCTGCCATGTACCTCGAGTGACGGGATCTGCCGCGAAGTGCTCGAGTTGTCCGTTCTCCGTCGTCGCCGTTCGCTATCGCCTCAAGTTGCAGGACCGCTTCTTGGCATCGTGGCCGGCGTGAGTCGACGCAATGCAGGCTCGCCGCTGCGGCTTCATTGACCCAAAGGAGACCATCGTGGCGAGATTGGCTATGCGCTGTTGCACCCTTCAAACGGCTCGCCTGACTGCCTGCGTCACGTCAGGTGCCGCAGAGTTGCGACACGTCGGGCACACGGGTTGGCCGCAACGAACGACGATGCACCTGCCGCCCACCGTTGCCCGCCAAGTCAACCGCCCTTCCCCCACGAGGCATCGGAGCGACTACGCCCCAATCTGCTTGGCGGTGTGGTCCAAGCACTTCTCGATGTCCGCCACGTCAATGTGTTCGCCAGGCTTGACGGTGAGCTCGACCGTCACGCCAGAGGGCTGGGCTCTGACCTCCATCGCCTGGACCTTGTCGTATTGCGGGCTCGGACAGGAACATGTGCCGCTCGCGCATCTGGCGAGTTCGTCAAGCAAGGCTCGCTGCTTGTCGGGTGCTGCCGACGCGCTGATGCGCACGCCGGCGCGCGTGGGCTCAATCGTGCGCTTCATGGCGACTCCTGGGACCAGCAATGGTCCTGTGGTGTTTGGACTGTGGCACAGGCGCGTGTGATAGACCGTGACCGTCATCAACGCGGCGTTTCTTGCGGACGTGTCGCTCCGGCTGAGGACGCCGCGACCGCTGTGCGCACCCTGCGATTGACGCTTTCAACCGGCCCCCGCGATAATCGAGCTTCCTTCACTTGACGGCATTGCCATGAACCCAGCGCCTAGTTGCTGGCCTTCGCCGTCCAGTCTGCAGCTCGTCTGACCTCGCGTCGACACGGGCCGCGCACCGGGCGGTGGGGGCACTGACCTGACCACCCCCGGGACCAGCGAGCCTTACCGAGCGGCGCTGCGCCGCTCGGCTCACTCCCCGGAGACCTTCGTCACCTTGCGGCTCCAAGAAGCGCCGCATCTTCCGTCGTGCCCTCGAGCACGGCGGCGGGGAGCCACCCGTGCAACAACTCATCGCCCGCAATGTTCTGCTGTCGCGCGCCGTCGCGACCGCACGCAACAGACTGCCTGATACCCGGGCCATCGCCCAGCGCCTGGGCCCCGGCCTCATCACCGGCGCCGCCGACGACGACCCGAGCGGCATCGCCACCTATTCGCAAGCCGGCTCGCAGTTCCGCTTCGGCCTGGTGTGGACGCTGCTGCTGACCACGCCGCTGATGATTGGCATCCAGATGCTGTCGGCCCGCATCGGTTGGGTCACGGGCGAAGGCTTGGCCGCCAACATCGCCAAGATCTGCCCGCGCTGGCTGACGATGACGCTGGTGACGCTGCTCGTGGTGGCCAACAGCATCAACATCGCCGCCGACATCGGCGCGATGGCCGAAGCCGCGCACCTGCTGATGGGTGGCACGCAGGTCGTGTTCATCGTCGCATTCGGCGCGTTGTGCGTGCTCGGCCAAGTGCTGTTCTCCTACGAGCGCTCGGTGCGCATCCTCAAGTGGCTGACGCTGGCGCTGTTCTCCTACTTCGCGGTGCTGATGGTGGTGCAGGTGCCGTGGCGCCAGGCGACGGTGGAGTCGCTGCAGCCCTGGGCCTTCTTTCCTACGGACGTAAAGGCGAGCGACTACGCGAGCATGGTGGTGGCTGTCCTGGGCACCACCATCAGCCCGTACCTTTTCTTCTGGCAGGCGTCGCAGGAGGTGGAGGACAACCATCGCCGGCCGGATGTCGCGGTGCTGCGCCTGGTTCCCGCCTACGCGCGCGAGCACCTCTATCGCATCAAGCAGGACACCTATGTCGGCATGTCTTTCTCCAACATCATCGCCTTGTGCATCGTACTGGCCACGGCCGTGACGCTGAACCTGCACGGCATCACGAACATCCAGACCTCGGCGCAAGCCGCCGAGGCGCTGCGGCCGCTGGCTGGGGAGTTCGCGTTTGCGCTGTTCGCGCTGGGCATCATCGGCACGGGCTTGCTCGCGGTGCCGGTGCTGGCGGGCTCGGCGGCCTATGCGGTCAGCGAAGTGTTCGGCTGGAAGGCCGGGCTGTCGCATGGCTTCCATGAAGCTCGCGGCTTCTACGCCATCATCATCGCGGCCACCGGCATCGGCACGCTGGTGAGCGTCTTCGAGGTCGACCCCATCAAGGCGCTCGTCTGGAGCGCCATCGTCAACGGCGTCATCTCGGTGCCCATCATGGTGGTGATGATGTGGATTGGACAGTCGCCGCGCATCATGGGCGAGCTGACGATTTCCAGGCGGCATCGCTTCTTCGGCTGGGCCGCCACCGGCGTCATGGCGGTGGCCGTGGCGGTGATGTTCCTCACTGCCTGACTGCCACTCGCCTCGCCGATTCGGCCTCTCATCGGCCCTGGTTTCCGCCGTCTGCGTCGCGCAAGAGGAGCGGCTCGCGCCATGGCCGTGAGCGCCGAGTGTGTTGACGCGAGCCCCTGAGTTGCGCAGGACGGCTACTCCCCAATGACGAGTGGGCGCAGTATGGCGACGGTACCGCTAAGCTATGGATGACGACGCGCGCGCCAGGCGCAGGCCGTTGCCGACCACGAGCAGGCTGGCGCCCATGTCGGCGAAGACCGCCATCCACATGGTGGCGCTGCCGGCGAGGGCCATGGCGAAGAACACGGCCTTGATGCCGAGCGCGATGGCGATGTTCTGCCACAGCATGGCGTGCGTGCGGCGAGACAAGCGAATGGTCTCGGCGACGCGACCGAGTTGGTCGTTCATGACGACCACGTCGGCCGCGTCCACCGCGACGTGCGCACCGGCGCCGCCCATCGCGAATCCGACATCCGCCGCTGCGAGTGCAGGCGCGTCGTTGATGCCGTCGCCCACCATGGCCACCGGCGTAGTCCCTTGCCTGAGATGCTCAAGCGCAAGCAACTTGTCCTCAGGCAGGAGATTCGCGCAGACATCCCCGACGCCCGTCTCGGCGGCGATGAACCGCGCCGTCGTTTGATTGTCACCGGTGAGCATCACCGTTCGCAGGCCCAGCGCGTGCAGTTCCGCGACGCTGTCTCTTGCAGTCGACCGGGTGGTGTCGGCAACGGCGAACAAGGCGAGCGGACCATTTGCATCCGCAAACACCACGAGGCTGCGCCCATTCCGTTCGTGCTCGTCCAGCAGGGCCTCCAAGCGCGTCGAGCATTGACCGCGCTCCTCGACCCAGCGATGGCTGCCCAGGGTGTAGTCCGTGCCAGCGACAGCGCCATGGACGCCTCGACCGTGGACCGCGCCGAAGCGCTCCACCGCAAGCGGCTCGGCGTCGAGCCCCGCCGCGACGGCCTGCGACAGCGGATGGTCTGAGCGCAGGGCGAGGCTGCGTGCGTGGCTGAGCACCTCTCGTTCCGAGTGGTTCGGCGACAGCATCACCGTCGCCACGAGTCTTGGTTTGCCCTCGGTGAGCGTGCCAGTCTTGTCCAGCGCGATGACTTGGAGCTCACGGGCACGTTCGAGGAACGCGCCGCCCTTGATGACGATGCCTCTGCGCGCCGCGGCGGTCAAACCGCTCACGATGGTCACCGGCGTCGACAGCACCAAGGCGCACGGACACGCGATGACGAGCATGACCAGCGCGCGATAGAGGCTGGTGTGCAAGGGCCACCCCAGCAGCCACGGCGCTCCCGCCGCGATGGCCAACGCAATGACCAGGACCCCCGGCGTATAGACGGCCGCAAACCGGTCGACGAATCGTTGCGTCGGGGCGCGCTTGTGCTGTGCGGCCTCGACGGCGTGGATGACCCGTGCCAGGACCGTGTCGTCGGCTTCGGCAGTCGTGTCGTACTCCAGGGCTCCGGTTTGATTGATGGTCCCCGCGAACACCTCATCGCCAGCCTCCTTGTCGACCGGCATGCTTTCGCCGGTGACCGCCGATTGGTCTGCCGTGCTGCACCCATTCGTCACGACGCCATCCAGCGGGAATCGCTCGCCGGGCTTGACGCGGACACGCGAGCCGACGCAGACCTGTTGCGCCGGCATGCCAACCCACGTGCCGTCCGCTTGAAGCACTTCTGCCTGCGCAGGCGCAAGTTCCAACAGGCGCTGGATGGCTTGCCTCGCTCCTTGAGCTGCACGAGCCTCGATGAGCTCGGCCAGCGAGTACAAGGCCATCACCATCGCCGCTTCCGGCCATTGGCCGATGGCGAATGCACCGAGAACGGCCACGCTCATCAGCACGCTGATGTCGAGCCTGCCCACCAGTAGCGCGGCGACGCCTTTGCGAAGAACAGCGAAGCCCGACATCGCAACGGCCGCTGCGGCGACCAGCATGCCCATGGTTTCCAAGCCTGGGCGGTCGGGTGCGACGAACGAGATGTACTCCGCGAGCGATGCGGCTGCCAGGGCCAGCAGAATGCGAACACCCTCCAGCCGCTGCGAGCGCTTCACCTGCGAGTGGTCGGGCGAAGCCACCGCTGCCTCGGCGTGGAAACCTGCTGCCCGGATGGCGCGCGTGATGTCTGGCCAGTCCGAGCGCGGCGCGTCGACGCCCAAGGTTCGGGCTGCGAGGTCGAAGCGAAGCGCTCGAATCGACGTCATCGGCTCCAGCGCGCGGCGAATCTGG
>NZ_DATFAN010000086.1:0-8620 GCF_035254525.1 Ideonella sp.
TGCACCTCGAAGCGATCGCTGACGAAGATGTAGTCGATGCGGTCGACCAGCGGTGCATCGAGCTTGAAGCCGTTGAACGTGCCCACCGGGCCGTAGGGCGGCGCCTTCGAGATCGCCCGCGCATCGCGCAACTCGGCCGACATCACTTGCGCCGCATCCGACTCGGGTGTCGAGTTGAAATCCCCCAGGCAGATGATCGGCAGCCTGCCCGCGATCGCATGCGCCTTGCGCAGGATCAGCCGGGCCGACTCGCGGCGCGCGACGACGCCCTCGTGGTCGAAATGCGCCGAGAAGACCGCGAAGACCTTGCCGGTGCGCCGGTCGCGCAACTTGGCCCAGGAGGCCAGCCGATTGCAGCAGCGCCCGTCCCAGCCGACCGAGGGCTTGTCGGGCGTTTCGCTGAGCCAGAAGTCGCCTTGGGCGAGCAGCTCGAAACGCGCGCTGCGGTAGAAGATGGCCGAATGCTCGCCTTCGCGTCGGCCGTCGTCGCGGCCCACGCCGACGTGGCCGAACTCGCGCATCTCGGCCAGGTCGTCGATCTGGTCGGGCAGGCCCTCCTGGGTGGCGAGCAGGTCGAACTCGTGGTAGCGGATCAGCGCACGCACGGCATCCCTTCGGTGCGGCCACTGGTTGATGCCGTCGTCCTCGGTGTTCAGGCGCAGGTTGTAGGTCGCGACATTGAAGGCCGGTGCCTCGGCCGCCGGCACCGTGGCACCGGCCAGCAGGCCGAGCGCGGCGGCCGCCACCCGCGCCCAGGCCGCGAAGCGACGGACCCTCATGCCCGCGCGGCCGCGCACTCGGCGGCGATGAACTGGGCCTGGGTCGGCATCACCGCGACGCATTTGCGGATCACGCCAGCCACGTTGTCGAGGAAGTCGTCGACCTCTTCGGGCGGGTACAGATCGGCAAAGGGGTGGTGCCCCCGCGGCTCGATGCGCTGGCCCTGCATCACCTGCAGCCAGCTCAGCTCGGCGAACAGCTCGTTGCCCTCGCGGAAGATGCGACCGTTGGAGCGGTACAGGTCGATCTTGCGCTGCAGCGCCTCGGGGATGCTCATGTGGCGGGTGTAGCGCCAGAACGGCGTGTCTTCGCGCTCGGTGGCGTGGTAGTGCAGGATGATGAAGTCGCGCACGCGCTCGTACTCGTACTGCGTCATCGCGTTGTATTCGGCGATGTCCGCGGCGTCGAAGCCCTGGTGCGGGAAGAAGGTCGCGATGCGGGCGATGGCCGTCTGGATCAGGTGGATGCTGGTCGATTCCAGCGGCTCGAGAAAGCCGCTGGCCAGGCCGACCGCCACGCAGTTGCGGTTCCAGAACTGCTTGCGCCGCCCCGTCATGTAGCGGATGGTGCGCGGCTCGGCCAGCTTCTCCCCGTCGAGGTTGGCCAGCAGCACGGCGGTGGCCTCGTCCTCGCCGATGAACTCACTCGAGAACACGTGCCCGTTGCCGATGCGGTGCTGCAGCGGAATCCGCCATTGCCAGCCGGCGCCGCGCGCCGTCGAGCGCGTCATCGGGATCAATGGCTCGACCGATGCGCAAGGCACGGCGATCGCGCGGTCGCAGGGCAGCCAGTGCCGCCAGTCCTCGTAGCCCGACTTCAGCGTCTGCTCGATCAGCACGCCGCGCGTGCCGGAGCAGTCGATGAAGAAGTCGCCTGCGATGCGCTCGCCGCTTTCGAGCACCACGGCCTGGATGTGGCCGTCGCCCTCGCGCTGCTGCACCTGCACGATCTTGCCCTCGGTGCGCTGCACGCCGCGCGCCTCGGCATAGCGGCGCAGGAAGCGGGCGTACAGGCTGGCATCGAAGTGGAAGGCGTAGGCGATGTCGGCCAGCGGCGAGCCGGTCATTTCGGGCCGCGCACGCATGAACCTGGCCTCCAGCGGCGCCGCGGTGTTGATCGAGTAGGCGCCCAGATCCGGCAGCGGCCGGTGGCCGCGGCGGGCGAGCCAGTAGTGGTGGAACGGGATGCCGTGCAGTTCGTGGCCGATCTTGCCGAAGCCGTGGATGTAGCGGTCGCCCACTGCGCCCCAGTTGACGAACTCGATGCCGAGCTTGAAGCTGCCCTGCGTGGCGCGGACGAATTCGTTCTCGTCGATGCCCAGCGCCTCGTTGAAGCTCTTGATGTGCGGGATCGTGGCCTCGCCGACACCGATGATGCCGATCTCGTCGGATTCGACGAGCCGGATCCGGTAGGCCGGCGTCAGCATCTTCGAGAACGCCGCCGCCGTCATCCAGCCGGCGGTGCCGCCGCCGACGATGACGATGTCGCGTACAGGGGTGGGGTTCATGGCGCGGCGTCCTCGCGTTCGTGGTTCAGAGTCGGTGGCCCTCGGCGGCGTCGAACAGCGACAGCCGCGCGCGGTCGAGATCGAAGCGCACCTGGCGCTCGGCGATCGCCGCGGCGCCGTCGTGCAGCACGGCCGCCAGGCTCGCGCCGGCGCGGTCGAGCCAGACGACCTGGTGATTGCCCATCGGCTCGACCAGCGCCACGTCGGCGCTCCATTCGCCGGCCGGCCCCAGCCGCACGCACTCGGGCCGGAAGCCCAGCGTGACCGCCTGGCCGGCCTGCGCCGGGCGCTCGAAGGCATAACCGTCCAGCTCCAGCGTGATCGCATCGCCGGCGAAGGCCAGCCCGCGCGCGCCCTCGACCAATCGGCCGGGCAGGAAGTTCATGCCCGGCGAGCCGAGGAACCCGGCGACGAAGTGGTTGGCCGGCCGCTGGTAGACCTCGGCCGGGCTGCCGATCTGCTGCACCTTGCCGCCGCGCAGCACGACGATGCGCGTGGCCAGCGTCATCGCCTCGGCCTGGTCGTGGGTCACGTAGATCATGGTCGAGCCGAGCGTCTGGTGCAGCAGCTTCAGCTCGCGCCGCAACTCCGCGCGCAGCTTGGCGTCGAGGTTGGACAGCGGCTCGTCGAGCAAGAACACGCCAGCGTCGCGCACCAGCGCGCGGCCGATCGCGACCCGCTGGCGCTGGCCGCCCGAGAGCTGCGCCGGCTTGCGCTCGAGCAGCGACTCGAGCTGCAGCATGCGCGCCGCGCGAGCGACGCGCTGCTCGACCTCGGCACGCGGCAGGCCCGCCACACGCAGCCCGAAGGACATGTTGCGCGCCACCGTCATCGTCGGGTAGAGCGCATACGACTGGAAGACCATGCCGATGCCGCGATCGCTCGGGTCGGCATCGGTCATGTCGCGCCCGCCGATCTCGATCGCGCCGTCGCTGGCGTCGACGAGCCCGGCGATGCTGTGCAACAGCGTCGACTTGCCACAACCCGAGGGGCCCAGCAGCACGAGGAACTCGCCGTCGACGACGTCCAGGTCCAGCCCCTGCAGGACGGCCTGGCCGCCGAAGCGGACGCTGAGGTTGCGGATGTTCACGCCGGCCATCTTGTTCTTACCCCTTGACTGCCCCGGCGGTGATGCCGCGCACGAACCAGCGGCCGGAGACGAAATAGACACCCAGCGGCACCAGCGACGTGAGGATGGTGGCCGCCATGTTGACGTTGTAGAGACGCTCGCCGGTCGTCGTGTTGATCACGTTGTTGAGCTGCACCGTCATCGGCAGGTGCTCGCGCCCGGCGAACACCAGGCCGAGGATGTAGTCGTTCCACACCCCGGTGACCTGCATGATCGCGGCGACGATCACGATCGGCGCAGACATCGGCAGCATGAGCTGCACGAAGATGCGCCAGAAGCCGCCGCCGTCGATGCGCGCCGCCTTGAACAGCTCGGCCGGCACGGCGGCGTAGTAGTTGCGGAACAGCAGCGTCATCACCGGCATGCTGAAGATCACGTGCACGACGACGATGCCGGCCAGCGAGCTGAACAGCCCGGCCATCGCCAGCAGCTTGACCAGCGGGTAGATCATCACCTGCACCGGGATGAAGGCGCCCAGCATCAGCAGCGCGAACAGCCACTCGGCACCGCGCGGGCGCCAGAAGCTCAGCGCATAGCCGTTCACCGCGCCGATCAGGATCGGCACGATGGTGCTCGGCACGACGATCGCGACCGAGTTCCAGAAGCCGACCCGGATGCCCTCGCAGGACACCCCCGTGCAGACCTCGCTCCAGGCCGCGCGCCAGGGCTCGACCGTGGCGCTGGCCGGCCAGGCGAACAGGTTGCCCAGCCGGATCTCGTCCATCGACTTGAACGAGGTGACGAGCATCACATACAGCGGCAGCAGGAAGAACAGCGCCGCGCAGGCGAGAAAGGCATAGACCCCCAGGCGCGCCGGGGTCCAGGCGGGACGGCGGCGGGCCGTCATGCGTGCCCCCCTGCCGCGCTGCGCCGGCGGCTGCGGGCATACATCAGCGGTGCCGCCAGCGCCAGCACCATCGCCAGCAGCACGATCGAGCCGGCCGAGGCCAGCGCGATGTTGGCGCGGCCGAACAGGTGGTCCATGATGAACTTGGCCGGCACGTCGCTGGCCGTGCCGGGGCCGCCCTGCGTCATCGCGACGACCGCGTCGAAGACCTTCACGACGCCGGTGAACAGCAGCACGAACACGGTGGCCACCGTCGGCCCGAGCATCGGCAGCACGATCGAGAGGTAGACGCGCCAGGTCGGGATGCCGTCGATGCGCGCGGCCTTCCAGAGCTCGTCGTCGATGCCCCGCAGGCCGGCCAGCATCAGCGCCATCACCAGCCCCGAAGCCTGCCAGACGCTGGCCAGCACCACGGTGTAGATCACCTTGTCCTGGTCGATGATCCAGTCGAAGGTGAAGTCGGCGAAGCCCAGGTTGCGCAGGGCCTGCTGCAGCCCGTTGCCGGGGTTCAGGATCCACTGCCAGACCAGGCCGGTGGCGACGAAGGACATCGCGTACGGGTACAGGAACACCGTGCGCAGCACGCCTTCGCCGCGCACCTTCTGGTCGATGAAGACCGCCAGCAGGAAGCCGATCACCATGCAGGCGGCGATGAACAACACGCCGTAGACGGCCAGGTTCTGCAGCGACAGCAGCCAGCGCTCGTTGCCGAACAGGCGCTCGTACTGCGCCAGGCCGACGAAGTCGTCGCTGGGAAAGGTGCGCGAGCTCGACAGCGACACGCGCAGCGACCACAGCGCGGCCCCCAGGTACGCGACGAGCACCGTCAGCGCCATCGGCAGCAGGGCGCTCCAGGCGGTCACGCGCGGCCATGACGGCCGTAGGTGGCGGATCGTCATGCTCAGTTGCGCAGTGCCGCGACGATGTCGCGCTGCACCTTCTCGACCGGGATGTTGCGGTTCCAGTACGCCGTCAGCACATCGGCCAGCGCACCGTTCTGGTCGGGCGTCAGGTAGACCTCGCCGTTGCCCAGCTGGCGCGACTTGTCCTTCATGATCGCCAGGCCCTGCTGGGCGCAGACGTCCATCTTCGAGGCGTCGACGTCGGTGCGGATCGGGATCGAGCCCTTCTTCATGCTGAACGCGACCTGGGTCGCCGGCTGCGTCACGATGGTGGCGAGCAGCTTCTGCGCGCGCAGCGCATCGGGCTGGGTGGTCTTCGGGAACACCAGCACGTCGCCCTGGATGATGTACGGCGATGCCGGGCCGAAGCCGGCGATGCAGCCGTAGTCGCGCCCGGCCACCTGGCCCGCGAGCGAGAACTCGCCCTTGGCCCAGTCGCCCATGAACTGCACGCCGGCCTTGCCGTTGATCAGCATCGCGGTCGCGTCGTTCCAGTTGCGGCCCGGCGAGCCGCGGTCGACGTAGGACTGCAGGCGCTTGAAGGTCAGCAGCACCTGGCGGAAGGCCTCGCCCTGGATCGTCGCCGGGTCGCGGTCGCGCAGCACCTTCAGGTACAGCTCGCGCCCTCCGAGGTTGGTCAGCACCGCGGTGAAGACGATGTTGTCCTGCCAGGCCTGGCCGCCATGGGCCAGCGGCACCAGCCCGGCGGCCTTGAGCTTGTCCAGCGCGGCGAACAACTCGTCCATCGTCTTCGGCTCGGCGGCGATGCCGGCCTGCTTGAATGCCGCCTTGGAATACCAGATCCAGGTCGGCATGTGGATGTCGACCGGCACCGCGTAGTAGTGGCCCTTGACGCGGATGACGTTGAGCACCGTCTCGGGCAGGAACTTGTCCCAGCCGTCGCGCAGGGCCACCTCGTCCAGCGGGTTGAGCATGCCCTGCTCGACGATGTCGATGAACTGCTTGGACGTGTTGAACTGCGCCGCGGTCGGCGGGTTGCCGCCGACGATGCGGTTGATCGCCACCGAGCGGGCCTGCTCGCCCAGCGCCACCGCCATGTCGACCCAGACGCCGCCCGCGTTGCGGTAGGCATCGGCCAGCGTCTTGACGGCAGCGGATTCGCCGCCCGAGGTCCACCAGTGGATCACCTCGGCCTTGGGCGGCGGGGCGGCCTGCGCCAGCGCGCCGGCCGCGGCCAGCGCGACGGCCGCACTGGCCAGGCGCTTGGGAATGGAGAGCATGAATCGTCCTTGCATCAGCCGGCCAGGAAGCCGGCATACCACCGGCCGCTGGCCTTGAGCGTACGGCGCTGGGTCGTGTAATCGACGTGGGTGAGCCCGAAGCGCCGCACGTAGCCTTCGGCCCACTCGAAATTGTCGAGCAGGCTCCAGGCGAAGTAGCCCTCGAGCGGCACGCCGGCATCCCGAGCCTGCCGCGCCGCCGCGAGGTGCCGCTCGAGGTAGCTGCGGCGCTGGGTGTCTTCGATGCGGCCGTCGGGCAGCACGACGTCGTCGTAGGTCGAGCCGTTCTCGGTCAGGTAGACCCTGGCGGGCGCCCAGTCGCGCTGGATGCGCGTGAGCAGGTCGACCATGCCTTGCGGCGACACCGGCCAGCCGAACGCCGTGCGCTCGACACCGGGCTGCTCGACCACCTGCGTGGCCAGCGGGCCATGGCCCGGCGCGTCGGCCACCACCTCGGGGAAGTAGTAGTTCACCCCGAGGAAGTCGGTCGGCGCGGCCATGGCCTCGAAGTCGCCCCGTTGCACGATCGGCGCCAGGTCGCCCAGGCGCGCCACCACATCGGCCGGGTAGTGGCGGCCGTACAGCGGGTCGAGGAACCAGCGGTTGCGCGAGCCGTCGTGGCGCATCGCCGCCGCCTGGTCGGCCAGGGAATCGCTGGCCGGGAAGATGGGGTGCAGGCTGAGCGTGATGCCGACCTGGGCACCGGCGACGTTGGCGCGGATCTGCGGCACCGCCAGCCCGTGCGACAACAGCAGGTGGTGGCAGACCTGCAGCGCCGTGCGGTAGTTCATGATGCCCGGCGCATGGTTGCCCTCGTGGTGGCCGAGGAAGGCGGTGCACCACGGCTCGTTGTGGGTGATCCAGTGCTTGATGCGGTCGCCCAGCCGGCGCGTGACCGCGTCGGTGTACTCGAGGAAGGCGGCCACGGTGTCGCGGCTGGCCCAGCCGCCGTGCGCCTCCTGCAGCGCCTGCGGCAGGTCCCAGTGGTACAGCGTCGCCCAGGGCTCCAACCCGCGCTCGAGCATGCCATCGACCAGGCGGTCGTAGAAGGCCAGCCCGGCCTCGTTCGGCCGCTCGCCGCGGCCCTGCGGGAACACGCGCGGCCAGGCGATCGAGAAGCGGTAGGCGTTGACGCCGAGGTCGCGGGCGAGGTCCAGGTCCTGCGGCCAGCGGTGGTAGTGGTCGCAGGCGACGGCGCCGCTGGAGCCATCGCGGATGTGGCGGGGGGTGCGGCAGAAGCGGTCCCAGATCGATTCGCCGCGCCCGCCTTCATGGATGGCGCCCTCGATCTGGTACGACGAGGTCGAACAGCCCCAGCGGAAATCGGGCGGAAAGTCGCTGCGGCGGATGCCGGGCAGCTCGGGGCTCGCAAACGTGGTCATCGGGTCAAGGGTTGACGGGGATCGGGGCAGCGTGCGACGTCGGCATCGCGCGACGCGCCAGCGGCGATGCGGATGTCGGCCAGCACCGCGGTGAAGGGGCCGGTCGTGCCGAGGCTGAACGGCTCCTCGATGCGCGACAGGTCGGCACCCGCCGCGGCCAGGCAGGACAAGGGGATCTTGATCGTGCGCGGCGCAGCCCCGGCCTGCAGCAGGCCGGTCACGTCGAGCCGGCCGACGCAACCGGGGCCGCAGCGCATGGCCAGTTCCACCGGTGCAGCCGGCGCCTGGCTCACCTGCACGTCGAACAGCAAGGCGCCATCCGGGTAGGCGCTCAGCACCGCGCGCTGCGGCGCCCACGCGAAGACCCGGCCGGCGCCGGTCCACTGCACGCGCTTGGCATCCTGCTGGGTGTGCATCTGCACGGTCGACACCTCGACCCGCGGCTGCGCCGGCGGCCAGCGCATCGTCTCGGACGGGTCCGTCGGCAGGCCGGGCGCGGGATGCGCACCGTCGAGCTCTCCCACGTGCATCGAGTACGGCACCCGGGGCGACTGGCGGAACACCAGCATCTCGCGCGCCGCACCGCATCCGCCCGACGCGGCCACGACCGGCAGCGGTGCGACGGTGCGCCGCTGCGCGAGCGTGAGCCCGTAGCCGACCGCGAACAGCGGCCGCGCCCCGCGCTCTCCGGCGTTCAGCGGCGTCTGGCAAGCGGCCCCCGGCCACGAGAAGGCGAGCCGCCCGCGGAAATCGGGCTGCGCCTGGCCCGGGGCCGCGCGCACCAGCAGGTCGGCCACGCCACCACCCTCGGTGCCCGGGAGCCAGGCGGCGA
>NZ_DATFAN010000087.1:0-12122 GCF_035254525.1 Ideonella sp.
GCCGTGGTGGCCGGCAACGTCGAGACCTCGCAGTGCGTGACCAACGCGCTGTACGGCGCCCTCGGCGTGATGGCCTCGGGGCCGTGCACGATGAACAACTTCACCTTCGGCGACGCGAAGCACCAGTACTACGAGACGATCTCGGGCGGCTCGGGCGCCGGGCCGGGCTTCGACGGCACGGCAGTCGTGCAGACCCACATGACCAACTCCTACCTCACCGACCCGGAGGTGCTCGAGTTCCGCTTCCCGGTGCGGCTCGATTCCTATGCGATCCGTACCGGCTCGGGCGGGGCAGGGCGCTGGCGCGGTGGCGATGGCGGCACGCGGCGCGTGCGCTTCCTGGCGCCGATGACCGCCTCGATCCTCAGCAACGGCCGCATCCACCCGGCCTTCGGCATGGCCGGCGGCGAGCCGGGTGCACTCGGCGCCAACCGGGTCGAGCGGGCCGACGGGAGAGTCGAGCCGCTGCCTCACATCGCATCGGTCGAGATGGGGGTCGGTGACGTGTTCGTGATCGACACGCCGGGCGGCGGCGGGTATGGTTTCGTCGATGAATCCTGACCTGACGATCCTGCTCACCGGCTTCGAGCCCTTCGGCGGCGAGGCCATCAACCCGAGCTGGGAGGTGGCGCGCTCGCTCGATGGCAAGCGCATCGCAGGCGCGCGCGTGGTCGCGCGCTGCCTGCCTTGCTGCTTCGGCAATGCGGCCGCGTTGATGCGCAGCCTGATCGACGAGGCACAACCGCGCTGGGTGCTGGCGCTCGGCCAGGCCGGCGGCCGATGCGACTTCTCGATCGAGCGCATCGCGATCAACGTCGACGATGCCCGCATCCCCGACAACGCCGGCGCACAGCCGATCGACCAACCAGTGGCCGCCGACGGCCCGGCGGCGTACTTCGCAACGCTGCCGATCAAGGCCATGGTCGCCGGCCTGCGCGCGGCGGGCTTTCCCGCCTCGGTGTCCCAGTCAGCCGGCACCTTCGTCTGCAACCACGTCTTCTACGCGCTGATGCACGCGCTGCGTGACGAACTCACCGTGCGCGCCGGCTTCATGCACCTGCCGCTGCTGCCCGAGCAGGCCGCGGGTCAGCCAGGGCAGCCGAGCATGCCGCTGGCGCTGATGGGCGATGGCGTGCGTGAGGCGTTGCGGGTCGCCGTTGCACACCGAGGTCGGGATGCCGGGCAGGCAGAGGGGCAGATCGCCTGAACGTGAGCGCCTCCAGCCCTCCACAAAATTGGGCAGGCGTGACGAAGCTTGACGGTCTGGGGCCCTGGCAACCGGTGTCGAAACGGGAGAATCCGCAGCGCACCGACGTCGGTGCGTTGCACATGCACCGAACACCTGTCATGTGAGTGTCGGAAGCAGCACCGATCATCGAACCACCACGAGGGAGTCACCTTGAAGCGGTCCCGATTTGTTCTTGCCGCCGCGGCGCTTACCGCCGCGGCGGCGTCCATCGCCAAGCCGGTTGCCTACTACGGCGGCGGCGTTACGTACCTCATCGATTGGAAGGGCACGCAGCAGGCGCGCGTGGTCAGCGGCGCCGGCGCCCGCAGTGGTCAAGTCGTCGACAACGGTTCTTACCGCCTGGTGACGCTCGACGAGCCATTCTCATACCTGAACTGGTCGGGCAACGACAGCTGCGGCGATTTCGAAGAACGACTGCTGACCGAACAGGTGCTGGTGCGCGACCTGCCACACGGCCAGGCGCAGATCATCGAGATGGGCGAAGACAAGTTCTTCGGTGGCTGCCAGGACGGGCAGTCAACGCCGTTCGGTTCGCCGGACGACGAGGGTCACATCGGCAAGCGGCTGGCCATGTCTCTGCGCCCGCCGATGAGCGATCTGCTGCCCGGCGTCCAGATTGCCGGCCCCAGCGAAGCGAGTTGGCCGACCGACTATCGGGCGCCGGGCCAGGATGTGGTGACGGTCCTTGACGGTGCGGTCGCCTTCATGGGCACTGGCCACAGCTTTCCCGCGTCGTTCAGCCCAGATGGCTGGTGGGTGATGGACGTATCCGGCTTTCAGCGGGCTCAGACGCGCCTGTCAACCGACGCCAAGACGGCGGGCGAGACGTGGATGGTGGCCGACTGGTCGGGCGGGCTACCGCAACGCGTGGGCACCTCGATGTTCGTCAAGACCGCACCTACAGCGGGATTTGGCACGATGAGGCAGGCGGCGCGCTCGTGGCAGTCCGGCGCCACGATCGGCACCAACACGCCCTATTTCACAAACCTCTACAAGAATGGCACCGGTGAACGGCTGCTGAAGTACCTGGACACCGGGCTGGAATACCACGACCCCATCACGTCCTGGGGCCTGGATGGGCACGACCTCTGGTGGCAGCGAGTGCGGCCCGGCGACTTCGTGCAAAACCGGCGCTGGACGCCGCTGCGCGACGAGGGCACGAAGATCCGCTGGGTGATGGACCACAGCGAGTTCGTCATGGACAGCGGCGAAGTCTTGTCGGCGCCGCCCTGGGTCACGTACTACGTCGATACCGGCAAAGCGATTCCGCCCGCGGCAGTGCGCTGAATCCCGTCGCCGCAACTGCATGACAAGGGCGCCGTCGGGCGCCCTTGTCGTATCACAGCGCCCGATCGAGATGCACGTAGCCACCGTCCGGGTGCAGCCACTGGCCGGTGGTGTGTGACGAGCGATCGGACAGCAGGAACACCACCAGATCGGCGATCTCTTCCGGCGTGGTCATGCGCTGGCCCAGCGGGATGCGGGCCGTGATCTGCGCCAGCGTCGCGGCCGGGTCGGGGCGCTTGGCGAGCCAGCGTTCGTACATCGGCGTCATCACCTCGGCCGGCAGCACGGCGTTGACGCGCACGCCGAAGGGGGCGAGCGAGGCAGCCCACTCGCGGGTGAGGCCCAGCAGGCCGGCCTTGGCCGCCACGTAGCCGCTGGTGCCGCCCTGGCCGGTGAGGGCGGTCTTGGAGGCGATGTTGACGATGGCGCCGGCGCGGGCCTTCAGCAGTGGCTCGCACAGATGGGCCAGCAGGTAGCAGTGCACGAGGTTGGCTTCGAGCGAGCGCACGAAAGCCTCGCGGCCGGCGCTCAAGCCCACGCCATCATTGATGCCGGCGTTGTTGACCAGCCCGTCGACCCCGCCGTGCGCAGCCACCGTGGCGTCGATGGCGGCGCGGCACGCGGCCTCGTCGGTGAGGTCCAGTTGCTGAAAGCTCGTGTTCGCCGACAGGCTGCTCAATTCGGCTTGCAGTGCAGGTGGCAAGGGCTGGCGGTCGAAGATCACCGGCACCGCGCCCTCGCGGGCGAGTTGCAGCGCGATGGCCGCGCCAATGCCGCTGCCCCCGCCGGTAACGATGACGATCTTGCCGTTCAAGTGCAGGTCCATGCGCAGGGTCTTTCAGGTCAGGTCATAGCAGCGCTGCGCGTTGCCGGCCCACAGGGCTTCGCGCTCGCCGGGCGACAGGCGTTGCGCCCAGCCGTCGATCAAATGCACCACCCCAGCGTGCGGCTGTGCCAACAAGCACACCGGCCAGTCGCTGCCGAACATCAGGCGATGCGGGCCGAACAGTTCGAGTGCGGTGTCGAGGTAGCGGTGGAAATCGGCTGGTGCCTGGCCGTCAAGGCGGCCGTCACGCCAGCGGGCCTCGGTGACCAGGCCCGAGAGTTTGCACATCACGTGCGGCTGTGCGGCCACGGGTTGCAGCGCGGCTCGCCAGGAGGCGAAGGCCTCGTCACCGGGCTCGCGGATCGCGGGCTTGCCCAGGTGGTCGAGCACCAGCGTGTGGCCGTCGAGCGCGGCGCAGAAGTCCGCCAGGCCCTCGAACTGGTGCGCGTGCACGAGCAACTCGTAGACCAGGCCGCGCGCTTGCAGCACCGCCACGTTGCGCCGGAAGACCGGGCTCGCCAGCACGGCGGGCACGTCGGCCTCGTCCTGCAGCACGTGACGAAAGCCCTTCAGCGCGGATGGCCCTTGCCAGCGCGCGAGCCGCTGTTCCACGTCGCCTTCGCGCAACTCCACCCAGCCGATCACGCCGGCGATCCACGGGTGCTCGGCGGCAAGCGCCAGCAGGAAGTCGGTCTCGGCCTCGGAGGTGCGCGCCTGCACCGCGATGCAGCGCCCGATGCCGCTTGCCTGCATCAGGGGCTTCAGATCCGCAGGCAGCCAATCGCGGGCCAAGGCCTGCATGCCGCTGCCGATCCACGGGAACTCGGCCGCGTCGTAGCGCCAGAAATGCTGGTGGCTGTCGATGCGTGACATGGGCTTCAACTCCGCCAGGTGTGCTGGGCCAGCGACTCGGGCTTCATCTCGATCGAATAGCCCGGGCGCTTCGGCGGCAGGTAGGCTGCATTGCGCACCACGCAGGGGTCGACGAAGTGTTCGTGCAGATGGTCCACGTACTCGATCACGCGGCCCTGCTTGGTGCCGGCGATGCACAGGTAGTCGATCATCGACAGGTGCTGCACGTACTCGCACAGGCCCACGCCGCCGGCATGCGGGCAAACCTTCAGGCCGTGCTTGGCGGCCATCAGCATCACCGCCAGCACCTCGTTGACGCCGCCCAGGCGGCAGGCGTCGATCTGCACCACGTCGACAGCGCCGCGCATGATGAACTGCTTGAACATGATGCGGTTCTGGCACATCTCGCCGGTGGCCACCTGCATCTTGCCCTTCATCGCTTCGCGGATGCGGCGGTGGCCCTCGATGTCGTCGGGGCTCGTGGGCTCCTCGATGAACCAGGGCTGTGCGAAGGCGAGGTGAGGCAGCCATTCGAGGGCCTTGTCGACGTCCCACACCTGGTTGGCGTCGATCATCAGCGTGAGCTCGGGGCCGGCCACTTCGCGGGCGATGCGCAGCCGGCGGATATCGTCCTGCAGGTCGCGGCCGACCTTCATCTTGATGTGCGAGAAGCCGGCGTCGATGGCCTCCTTGACCAGCCGGCGCAGCTTGTCGTCGCCATAGCCCAGCCAGCCGGCCGAGGTGGTGTAGCAGGGGTAGCCGTTGGCTTCCAGATCGGCCCGTCGCTCGGCCTTGCCCTGCGCGCGCTCGCGCAGCAGGGCCAGCGCCTCGTCGGGCGTGATGCAGTCGGTGATGTAGCGGAAGTCGATCAGCTTGACGATCTCTTCCGGCGTCATGTCGGCCACCAGCGCCCACACCGGCTTGCCTTCGGCCTTGGCCCACAGGTCCCACGCGGCGCTGACGATGGCGCCGGTGGCGAGGTGGATCGCGCCCTTGTCGGGCCCGATCCAACGCAGTTGGCTGTCCGAGGTCATGTGGCGCCAGAAGCGGCCCATGTCTTCGGCGATCCAGGCCAGCGATTTGCCGACGATCAGGTGCTCCATCGCGCGGATGGCGGCGCAGCAGATGTCGTTGCCGCGGCCGATGGTGAAGGTCAGGCCGTGGCCCGCCAGCCCCGGCGTGTCGGTCTCGAGCACGACATAGGCGGCCGAGTAGTCGGGGTCGGGGTTCATCGCGTCCGACCCGTCGAGCCGCTGCGAGGTCGGGAAGCGCACGTCGAGCACGCGCAGCGCGCGGATGGTCGTCATGCCTGCACCACGCGCTGGCGCTGCTCGCCCAGGCCGGCGATGCCCAGGTGCATCACCTGGCCGGCGCGCAGGTACACCGGCGGCTTCTGGCCGAGCCCCACGCCGGGCGGTGTGCCGGTGGAGATCACGTCACCCGGCTGCAGGCTCATGAAGCGGCTGAGGTAGCTGATCAGGAAGGGCACCTTGTAGACCATCGTCGCGGTGCTGCCGTTCTGGTAGCGGTGGCCGTCCACCTCCAGCCACAGCGCCAGCGCGTCGGGGTTGGGGACTTCGTCGGGCGTGACCAGCCAGGGGCCGAGCGGGCCGAAGGTGTCGCAGCCCTTGCCCTTGTCCCAGGTGCCGTGGCGTTCGAGCTGGTACTCGCGCTCCGACACATCGTTGACCACGCAGTAGCCGGCCACATGCTGGAGCGCATCGGCCTCGCTGATGTAGCGGCCGCCCTGGCCGATGACCACGCCCAGTTCGACCTCCCAGTCGGTCTTGCTCGAGCCGCGGGGGATTTCGACGTCGTCGTTCGGGCCGACGATGGCGCTGGTCCACTTGTTGAAGACGACCGGCTCGGGCGGCACGGTGGCGCCCGATTCGGCGGCGTGGTCGGCGTAGTTCAGGCCGATGCAGATGAACTTGCCGACCTGGCCGACGCAGGGGCCGATGCGCGGCGTGCCTGGCACCGCCGGCAGGCTGGCCGGGTCGACGGCGCGCAAACGCGCAATGCCGGCGGGCGTGAGCACCTCGCCGGCGATGTCGGTCACGATGCCGGAGAGGTCGCGCAGCGTGCCGTCGGCCGCGAGCAGGCCGGGCTTTTCCTGGCCCTTGGGGCCGTATCGAAGCAGTTTCACGAGAGGTGTCCGTCGGGTTGGATGAAGTCCGATCAGTCGCGATCAGTCGTAGAGCACAGCCGCGATCTTGGGGTCGGCGATGTTGGTCTTGTCGTACCAGTAGAAGCCGGTGTCGATGACCTTGGGCAGCTTCTCGCCCTTGAGCGCCTTCACGGCGGCCTCGACGGTCTTGTAGCCCATGCCCACCGGGTTCTGCGTGATCGCACCGGCCATGGTGCCGTCCTTGATCGCGTCCTTCTGTTGCTTGCCGGAATCGAAGCCGATGATCACGACCTTGCGCTTCATCTCCTTGGCACCGTTGACGACGCCGATGGCCGAGCCCTCGTTGGTGCCGAACACGCCCTTGAGCTTGGGGTAGGCCTGCAGGATGGACTTGGTGACCTCGGTCGACTTCAGGTGGTCGCCGCCGCCGTACTGCACGCTGACGATCCTGATCTTGGGGTACTTGGCCTGGATCTGGTTGACGAAGCCGTCGCGCCGGTCCACGCCGGTGCGGCTGGTCTGGTCATGGGCGACCACGGCCACCTCGCCCTCGCCACCGATCAGCGCGGCCAGCTTGTCGGCGGCCAGCGCGGCCGCGGCCTTGTTGTCGGTGGTGGCGGTGGTGACGGGGATGTCGCTGTCCACACCCGAGTCGAAGGCGATGACCGGGATCTTCGCGGCTTGCGCCTTCTTCAGCAGCGGCGTGGCGGCCTGGCTGTCCAGCGCGGCAAAGCCCAGCGCCTTGGGGTTCTTGGCGAGTGCGGCCGAGAGCATGTCGATCTGCTTGTCGACCATGGCCTCCGACTCGGGGCCCTCGAACGAGATCCTGACCTTGTTGTCTTTCGCGGCCTGCTCGGCGCCGGTCTTCACGGCCTGCCAGAACTGGTGCTGGAAGCCCTTGGAGACGAGCGGAATGTAGACCTCTTGCGCGAGCGCCTGGGTGCTGAGGCTCAACATGGTGCTGAGGCCGAGCGCGGCAACCAGCGTTCTTTTCTTGATCATTCGTTTGTCTCCAGAAGGTTCAAGCCTTGCCGCGGCGAAGGATGTCGGTGTAGACGGCCAGGATGATGATCACGCCCGTGACCACGGTCTGCCATTCCTGGGCCACCGAGAGGATGCGCAGCCCGTTGATGAGCACGCTCATGATGAAGGCGCCGATGATGGTGCCGAGGATGGTGCCGGTGCCGCCAGACAGCGACGTGCCGCCGATCACCACCGCCGCGATCGCATCGAGCTCGTAGCCCTGGCCCAGCGCCGGCTGCGCCGAGTTCAGGCGCGAGGCGATCAGCAGGCCGGCGATGCCGCAGATCGCGCCGCTCAGCGTGTAGACGACGATCTTCCAGAACACGACGTTCACGCCCGACAGGCGCACGGCCTCTTCGTTGCTGCCCAGGGCGAAGGTGTAGCAGCCGATCAGCGTCTTGTTGAGCACCAGGCTGGCCGCGATGGCCACCAGGAACAGGATCAGCACCGCGTTCGGGATCGGCAGTGAAGGCAGCAGCTCGCCGACCAGCGAATCCTGCGCGATGGCCGTGAAGCCAGGCGTGTCGTTGAAGTAGATCGGTCGCGTGCCGGAGATCACCAGCGACAGGCCCTTGAGCAGCATCATCATGCCCAGCGTGGCGATGAAGGGCGGGATCTTCAGCCTGGCGATCAGCACCCCGGAGGTGAAGCCGCTCAGCGCGCCGAAGAAGAGGGCTGCCGCGATGCCCAGCGGCAGCGGCATGCCCCAGTTGGTGAGCACCACGCCGGCCATCACCGCGCAGAAGGTCATCAGCGTACCAACAGACAGGTCGATGCCGGCGGTGATGATCACGAAGGTGCAGGCGATGGCCAGCACGCCGTTGACGGCGGTGGACTGCAGGATGCTGACCAGGTTGTCGGTGGTCAGGAAGTTCGGCGACGCGAAGCCGAAGAACACCATCAGCGCGATCAGGCTGGCGAACGCGAGCAGCTTCTGGCGCGTGGCGGGGTTGAACAAGGCGGTCTTCACACGGGCCAAGGCACCGGGGTGGGGGAGGGAGAGGTCCTGCGGCATGGGGAGTCTCAGGCGGTGTGGGCCAGGGCGGTGGGCGTTTCGCGGCGCGTGGCGAGTTGCATGATGGCTTCCTGCGTGGCACCGTGCCCGCTCAGCTCGCCGGTGATGCGGCCCTCGCACATCACGAGGATGCGGTGGGCCAGGCGCAGCACCTCGGGCAGCTCCGACGAGATCATCACGATGGCCTTGCCTTGCGCGGCCAGCTCGCGGATGAGCTTGTAGATCTCGCTCTTGGCGCCGATGTCGATGCCGCGCGTGGGTTCGTCGAAGAAGAGGATGTCGCAGTCGCGCAGCAGCCACTTGGCGATCACGACCTTCTGCTGGTTGCCGCCCGAGAGCAGGCGCACCGGTTGCGTCACGCTGGGCGTCTTGATCTGCAGCTGGCGCACGTAGGCTTGCGCGGCGCGTCGGGTGGCGGCGGTGTCGACGAAGCCCGCCTTCACGAAGCGGCGCATGCTCGACAGGGCGATGTTGGTCTCCACATCCAGCCCGGTGGCCAGGCCGAAGTGCTTGCGGTCCTCCGACAGATAGCCGATGCCGTGGCGCACCGCGTCCTCCGGCGCGCCGATCTTCACGACCCGGCCATGCACGCGGATTTCGCCCGAGTCCGGCCGGTCGGCGCCGAAAATCGCGCGGGCGACCTCGGTGCGGCCGGCGCCCATCAGGCCAGCGAAGCCGAGGATCTCGCCGCGGCGCAGCGTGAAGCTCACGTCGCGCACCGCGCGGCCGCGGTTCAGTTGGCGTACTTCGAGGGCGACCTCGGCGGACGAGCTGTCGGGGATCTCGGCATGCTCACCGGCCGCCAGCTCGCGCCCGACCATCATCGCGATGATCCGGTCGACCGGCGTGCTGGCCATGTCCACGGTGGCGACCGTCTGGCCATCGCGCATCACGGTCACCCGGTCGGCGATGCGCTGCAGCTCGTCCATCTTGTGCGAGATGTAGACGATGCCGACGCCGCGCGCCTTCAGCTTTGCGATGACACGGAACAGGTCGGCCACCTCGGCGTCGTTCAGCGCGGCGGTGGGCTCGTCCATGATCAGCACGCGCGAGTCGAACGACAGCGCCTTGGCGATCTCCACCATCTGCTGGCGCGCCACGGTGAGCGTGCCCACCACGGTGCGCGGGTCGAGCTGCAGGTGCAGCGTGTCGAAGATGGCGCGGGCCTTCGCGTTCAGCGCGTCTTCGTCGAGGAACAGCCCGAAACGGCGCGGCTCGCGGCCGATGAACAGGTTCTGCGCCGCGGTCAGGTGGTTCATCAGGTTGAGTTCCTGATGGATGATGCCGATGCCCAGCTGCTGGGCGGCGCGCGGGCTCGCGATGTCGACGGGCTGGCCATCGAGGCGCATTTCGCCGCCGTCCCTGGCGTAGACGCCAGCGAGGATCTTCATCAGCGTGGACTTGCCCGCGCCGTTCTCGCCCATCAGCGCATGCACCTCGCCGGGCAGCAGCTCGAAGTGCACCTGGTCGAGCACGCGCACGGCCCCGAAGGCCTTGCTCAGGTTCGTGATCGACACCAGCGGAGCGGTCATGCCGGGGCTCAGATCGTCACGCCGCCATCGACCAGCACCGCCTGCCCGGTGACGAAGCGCGATTCATCGCTGAGCAGGTAGACCACCTGCGGCGTGATGTCATCCACCGTGGCCAGGCGGCCCAGCGGCTGGCGGGCGATGAAGTCCTTCTCGGCCTGCACCGGGTCGGCTGCGGCGGCAATGCGCTGGCGCAGCGAGGGGGTGTCCACCGTGCCGGGGCACAGCGCATTGCAGCGCAGCCCCTGCTTCACGAAATCGGCCGCCACCGCCTTGGTCAGGCCGATCACGGCGGCCTTGGTCGCGCCGTAGGCATAGCGGTTCGGAAAGCCCTTGATCGAGCTGGCCATCGAGGCCATGTTGAGCACCGAGGCGCTGGTCTGCTCACGCGCGGACTTGGCCAGCATGCCGGGCAGGAAGGCGCGCAGCACGCGGTGCATGCTCTTGACGTTCAGGTCGAAGCTGAACTCCCACGCGGCGTCGTCGCAGTCGAGCACCGTGCCGTGGTGCACGAAGCCGGCGCAATTGAACAGGCCGTCCAGTGGCGGAAGCTCGGCGGCCAGCGCAGTGATGGCGGCGGGGTCGCGCACGTCCAGCCGGTGGGTTTGAATGCCCGCCGTCCCGGCCAGCGCGGCCAGGCCTTCGGCCGCGATGTCGGTCGCGAACACCTGGGCACCCTCGCGCGCGCAGGCGATGGCGCTGGCGCGGCCGATGCCTTGCGCCGCGGCGGTGATCAGAATCGTCTTGCCTTGCAGTCGTCCCACGCGCTCGTCTCCTGGCGGATTCTGGTTTCCACCATTAGTTCATATACGAACATGATGTTCATGAATGAATACTGTAGAGTCACTGCCGAACCGCGGCCGCCCGTACTAACCCTTGGTCGGCCCCATCCTTGAACGCCCAACCGCCATGCCCGCCTGACGTGAGCACCGAAAACGACGCTGCCCCGGATCGCTACCGTGCCCCCGCGCTCGACAAGGGCCTGGACATCCTGGAGTTGCTGGCCGAGCAGCCGCTGGGCCTGACGCGCGCCGAGATCGTCAAGGCCATGGGGCGCAGCCAGAGCGAGATCTATCGCATGCTCGAGCGGCTGGTCGCCCGGCATTACGTGACCCGCTCACCCGAGGGCGACCGCTACGCGCTGGGCCTGAAGCTGTTCGTGCTGGCCCACCGGCACCCGCCGCTCGACCGTCTGGTGGCCCGCGCGCAGCCGGCGATGGACGCGTTCGCCAAGGCGGCCGAGCAGTCCTGCCACCTGGTGGTCTACGACCGCGGCAATCTCACGGTCGTGGCCCAGGTGGCCAGCCCGAACAACTGGGGCCTGTCGATCCGGCTGGGCGTGCGGGTCAACCTGGTCGACACCGCGTCGGGCCATGTGATGCTGGCTTTCCAGTCGGAGGAGCGGTGCAGCGAGATGCTGGCCGAGCACGAGGTGCTGGAGGGGGAAGTGCCCTTGCCGGCGGGCGAACGGGCTGCGTTGCTGGCGCAGGTCCGCTCGCGGGGCCACTGGGAAGGCGAGAGCCAGCAGGTGTTCGGCGTGTCGGACGTGTCGATGCCGCTGCTGGACCCCTACGGCCATGCCTTGGCGGTGCTGACCTGCCCGTTCATCCGGCGCATCGACCGCCATGTGGGGCCGGACCTGGCCGACGTGCGGGCCTTGCTGGCCCGAACGGCGCAAGGGCTGTCGATCGGGGGCTGAGCCCGTCCGGCCTCAGGGGCCTGGCGGCCCGTCGGCATCGTCGCGGTAGGCGCGCCAGCGGCCGACCGCCATGCGCATCACCGCCACCTGGCGCACGAAGCGCGGGCAGGCGGCGCAGATCGCCAGGTGCATGCGCAGGCGCAGCCGGTCCGACCACGACAAGGCCTTGTCCTCGCCCTGCAGCACCAGGTGCGTGGCCTCCTTGCAGTTGATCATCCACTTCATGCCTGCCCTCCGGCCTTGCCCACGGCGTTGAACCACGTTGCCTGCAGGCATTCGCGCAGGCGCAGCCGGGCGCGGTGCAGCAGCACCCACAGGTTGGTCGTGGAGATCGCCAATTCCTTGCAGATTTGCTCCGTATCGAGCTCCAGCCACTCACGCATCATGAAGACGCGCCCTTGCGTCGCCGGCAGTTTCTCGACGCAGGCGTCGAGGACGGCCAGGAATTGGCGCTGGCCGCACAGCGCCTCGGGTTGCTCGCTCCAGTCGACCGGCACGTCGCGCCAATGGCCGG
>NZ_DATFAN010000088.1:0-3126 GCF_035254525.1 Ideonella sp.
GAAGCCTGCAACCCTGCTGCACGCCGCAATCCTGGCGATGTCTCTGTCCATTCCCGCGATGGCCGCCGAACCGGTCGACGTGCGCCTGACGATCTCGCAAGAGGCCGCAGGCCCGCGCATCGAGCCCGAGGTCTACGGTCATTTCGCCGAGCATCTGGGCACCGGCATCTACGGCGGCCTGTGGGTCGGCCCCGAATCGAAGATCGCCAACACGCGCGGCTGGCGCAACGACGTGGTGGGCGCGCTGCGCCGGCTGCAGGTACCGGTCGTGCGCTGGCCCGGCGGCTGCTTCGCCGACGACTACGACTGGCGCGACGGCATCGGCGCGCCGGCCAAGCGCCCTGCCCGGCTCAACAAGATCTGGGGCAACGTGATCGAGCCCAACCGGGTGGGCACGCACGAGTTCATGGACCTGGTCGAGCAGCTCGGCGCCGAGGCGTACCTGGCGGGCAACATGGGCTCGCTGCCGCCGCGCTCGATGGCCCAGTGGCTGGAGTACATGACCTCCGACAGCAAATCTGCGCTGGCCGAGGAGCGCCGCCGCAACGGGCGCGACAAGCCCTGGAAGGTCAAGTACTTCGGCATCGGCAACGAGAGCTGGGGCTGCGGCGGCAGCATGCGGCCCGAGTACCAGGCCGACCTGCACAACCAGTACGAGACCTTCCTGCACGCGCCCGTGGTGCGCGTGGCCTCCGGCGACGGGCAAGGCAACGACCACCTCGTCGAGGTGCTGATGGAGCGCTCGGCCTCGCACATGGATGCGCTGACCTTGCACTACTACACGATGCCCGGCGACTGGAGCAAGCACGGCAGCGCCACCGGCTTCGACGCGCCGGCATGGGCCAGGACGCTGAAGAGCGCCGTCGGCATCGAGCCGCGCATCGACGCCGTCAGCCGCCTGATGGACAAGCACGACCCCGCCAGGCGCGTCTCGCTGTACGTCGACGAATGGGGCACCTGGTACGACGCCGAGCCCGGCACCAACCCGGCTTTCCTGCAGCAGCAGAACACGCTGCGCGATGCGCTGGTCGCGGCGCTCTCGTTCAACGCCTTCCACCGCCACACCGAGCGCGTGAAGATGGCCAACATCGCGCAGATGGTCAACGTGCTGCAGGCGCTGGCGCTGACCGACGGCCCGCGCATGCTGCTGACCCCCACCTACCACGCCTTCGACCTGTACAAGCCGTTCCGCGGTGCGACGCCGCTGAAGGCCGACCTGCAGGCCCCGCGCTGGCACGAAGGCGATATCGAGCTGCCGGCCGTGGATGCGTCGGTGGCGCGCGCCGCCGACGGCAGCACGGTGCTTGCGCTGGTCAACCTCGATCCGCAGCGGCCTGCGAGGGTGCACACCAACCTCGGCGGCACGGCGCGCGGGCGGGTGCTCACCGCCGCCGCGATGGACGCGCACAACACCTTCGCCCAGCCGCAGGCGCTCGTGCCGACGCCGTACAGCGCAGGAACGGGCGGCGCATTGCTGGCGCTCGATCTGCCGCCGAAGTCGGTCGTGGTCGTGACGGTGGCGCCACATTGAGCAAGGACGCGATGAGCGAGGTGTCTCGCCGCAAGCTCTTCAAGGCCGCGGTGGCTGTGGCCACGATCCCCGCCGTGCCTGCCGCCGCATCGGCCACGGCGAGGCATGCGGCGCGATTCGGCCGTGGCATCGAGGGCCAGCGCCAGGCCGATCTCGGCGACGGGACCTACCGCAACCCCATCGTGCCGGGCGATCACCCGGACCCGACGATCCTGAAGGACGGGGCCGAGTACTACATGACGTTCTCGTCATTCCAGTCGTATCCCGGCGCGGTGATCTGGCATTCGACCGACCTCGTCAACTGGGCGCCGATCGCGGCTGCGCTCAGCAAGCCGATCGGCACCGTGTGGGCGATGGACCTCGTCAACCACGGCGGGCGCTACTACCTCTACATCCCCGCACTGCGCGACGATGGCACCGCCGTCTTCGTCGTCTGGGCCGACGACATCCGCGGGCCGTGGAGCGACCCGGTCGACCTGAAGCTGCCCGGCTGCATCGACCCCGGCCATGCGGTGGGCGAGGATGGCAAGCGCTACTTGTTCGTCAACGGCATCCGTCGCGTGCGGCTCGCCGACGATGGGCTCTCGATCGACGGCCCGCTCGAGCACGCCCACACGCCCTGGCGCTATCCGGACGACTGGGTGGTCGAGATGTTCGCGCCCGAAGGGCCGAAGATCGTGCGCCGCGGCGAATGGTTCTACCTGATCTCCGCCGTCGGAGGCACCGCCGGGCCTGCGACCAGCCACATGGTGACCGTCGCGCGATCGAAGTCGATCCACGGGCCCTGGGAAGACGACCCGCACAACCCGGTCGTGCGCACCTGGAGCGCCGACCAGCCATGGTGGTCGCGCGGCCACGCCAGCCTCGTCGAAGGGCCGGCCGGCGATTGGTGGATGGTCTACCACGGCTACGAGAACGGCTTTCGCACGCTCGGCCGACAGACGTTGATGGAGCCCGTCGAATGGACGCGGGACGGCTGGTTCCGCGCCAAGGGCGGCACGCTTGCCACGCCGCTGCGCAAGCCGAGGGGTGGCACGACGAGCCCTTCCGGCATCGCCCTGTCGGATGACTTCTCGAGAGGTCGGCCCGGCCTGCAATGGAGCTTCTTCGGCGCCGCTGCCGACGAGATGAAGCGCATGCGCTTCGAAGACGACGCCCTCGTGCTGCAAGCCAAGGGCGCCTCGCCCGCCGACTGCTCGCCGCTGGCCTGCATCCCCGGCGACCGCAGCTACGAAGCCTCGGTGGTGCTGGAGCTCCAAGGCCAGGCGCAAGGTGGCCTGTGCCTTTACTACGACGCGCACGCCTTCGTCGGCATCGGCTTCGGCAACGGCCAGCTGCTCACCTACCACCGCGAGGAGGTCAGCTGGATGCGCCAGCCCTTCGACGCGCGCACGATCCACGTGAAGGTCACCAACCGCGAGAACGTGGTGAGCTTCCACTACTCGCGCGACGGGCAGCAGTGGACGCGGCACCCCTGGCAGATGGAGGTCTCCGGCTTCCACCACAACGTGTTCGGCGGGTTCCTGAGCCTGCGCATCGCCCTGTTCGCGGCGGGGGGAGGCGCGGTCCGGTTCCGCCGCTTCGGCTATCGGGCA
>NZ_DATFAN010000089.1:0-27102 GCF_035254525.1 Ideonella sp.
TGTCGAGCGCCGCTTGCGACAGCAGGTGCAGGCACAGCTGCTCGTAGCTCATGCCGGTGGACGCGGCCGACTTGGGCACCAGCGAGTGGCTGGTCATGCCCGGCGAGGTGTTCATCTCGAGCAGGAAGGGCTTGCGGTCGCTCGCGCGGATCATCAGGTCCGCGCGGCCCCAGCCACGGCAGCCCAGCAGGCGGTAGGCCTCGACCACGATGCGCTGGATCTCGGCCTCCTCGTGCGCTGGCAGGCCGCTGGGCACCAGGTACTGCGTGTCGTTGGAGACGTACTTGTGCTCGTAGTCGTAGTTGCCGCCCGGCGCGACGATGCGGATCACCGGCAGCGCGAGGGCGGCAGCCCCCTCGCCCAGCACGGGGCAGGTGACCTCTTCGCCGTCGATGAATTCTTCACACAGCACGTCGGAATCGAATTGTGCGGCGTGGGTCACCGCTTCCATCATCCCGGAATACCCGGCCACCTTGCTGACACCGAAGGACGAGCCCTCGCGCGCCGGCTTCACGATCAGCGGCAGGCCGAGCTCGTCGGGCACGCAGCGCACGATCTCGCGGCCATGCTCGCCGGCACCGAGCAGCTTCCAGCGCGGCGTCGGCAGGCCGGCGAAGGCCCAGATGCGCTTGGTCATCACCTTGTCCATCGCGATCGCCGAGGCCATCACGCCGGAGCCGGTGTAGGGAATGCCCAGCAGCTCGAGGGCGCCCTGCACCGTGCCGTCCTCGCCATGGCGGCCGTGCAGCGCGATGAAGCAGCGCGCGAAGCCGCCGGTCTTCAGCTCGGCGAGCGACCGCTCGGACGGGTCGAAGGCATGCGCGTCCACGCCCTGCGAGCGCAGCGCGGCCAGCACCCCGTTGCCCGACATGAACGACACCGGCCGCTCGGCCGAGTCGCCCCCCATCAGCACCGCGACCTTGCCCAGCGCCTTCACATCGATGGCTGTCGTCATGCGGCACCCCCCGCCATCTCGGCCACCTGGGGCGGCACGGCCCCGATCGAGCCCGCCCCCATCGAGATCACCACATCGCCATCCTTGGCGAAGCCGCAGATCTCGGCCGGCAGCGTGGCCACGTCGTCGACGAAGACCGGATCGACCTTGCCCGCCACCCGCAGCGCGCGCACCAGCGCGCGGCCGTCGGCGGCGACGATGGGCGATTCGCCGGCCGGGTAGACCTCGGTCAGCAGCACCGCGTCGGCCTGGCCCATGACCTTGACGAAATCCTCGAAGCAGTCGCGGGTGCGGGTGTAGCGGTGCGGCTGGAAGGCCAGCACCAGGCGCCGGCCGGGGAAGGCGCCGCGCGCCGCGGCGATGACCGCGGCCATCTCAACCGGGTGGTGGCCGTAGTCGTCGATCAGCGTGAAGCGGCCTCCCTCTTTCGCGGCCAGCTCGCCGTAGCGCTGGAAACGCCGGCCGACACCGCTGAACTTGGCCAGCGCCGAAACGATGGGCGCATCGGGCAACTCGAGCTCGGTGGCCACCGCGATCGCGGCCAGCGCGTTGCGCACGTTGTGCTCGCCCGGCAGGTTCAGCGTGATGTCGAGCTCCGGCATCGGCACGCCGTTGCGGCGGCGGCAGGTGAAGCGCATCTGGCCGCCGGGCAGCGCCTGCACGTCGACGGCACGCACCTGCACGTCTTCGCCGAAGCCGTAGCTGATCACTGGGCGCGAGACCATCGGCACGATGCTCTTCACGCCGGGGTCGTCGGCGCAGACGATGGCCGAGCCGTAGAAGGGCATGCGATGCAGGAAGTCGACGAAGGCGCCCTTGAGCCGCGCGAAGTCGTGGCCGTAGGTGTCCATGTGGTCGGCGTCGATGTTGGTCACGACGCTGAGGATCGGCATCAGGTTCAGGAAGGACGCATCCGACTCGTCGGCCTCGACGACGATGAAATCGCCCGAGCCCAGCCGCGAATTCGCGCCCGCCGAGTTGAGCTTGCCGCCGATCACGAAGGTCGGATCGACGCCGGCCTCGGCCAGCACGCTGGTGACCAGCGAGGTGGTCGTGGTCTTGCCGTGCGTGCCGGCGATCGCGATGCCCTTCTTCAGGCGCATCAGCTCGGCCAGCATCACCGCGCGCGGCACCACCGGCACGCGGTGTGCGCGCGCGGCGATGACCTCCGGGTTGTCGCCCTTCACGGCGGTCGAGGTGACTACGGCCTGCGCGCCGTCGATGTACGAGGCCTCGTGGCCGAGGTGGATGCGGATGCCCAGGCTGGCCAGGCGCCGCGTGGTCGCGCTGTCGGACTGGTCCGAGCCCGAGACCACGTAGCCCAGGTTGTGCAGGATCTCGGCGATGCCGCTCATGCCGGCGCCACCGACACCGACGAAGTGGATGTGCTTGACGGCGTGCTTCATACGCTTTCGCCGGGCCGCCCCAAGAAAGCGAGCCCCCTCGGGGGGTGGTGAAGCAGCGAAGCTGCGAGCCTGGGGGTCGTCATTTCGCCATCCTTTCGATCTCGTCGGCCACTTTGGCGGCCGCGTGCGGGCGTGCCAGCACCTTGGCCTTCTGGGCCATGGCCAGCAGTTGCCCGCGGTCCAGTCGCTGCAGCGTCTCGGCCAGGCGCTGCGGCGTCAGTTCGCCTTGCGGCAGGTGGATGGCGGCGCCGCGCTCGGCCATCCAGGCCGCGTTGTCCTTCTGGTGCGCGGTGGTGCTGACGACCAGCGGCACGAGGATGCTCGCGACACCGGCCGCGCACAGCTCGCTGACGGTGATCGCCCCGGCGCGGCAGACGATCAGGTCGCAGTGGCCGAGCCAGTTGGCCATGTCGTCGATGAAGGGCGCGATCTCGGCCTGCACCCCCAGCGTGGCATAACGGGCGCGGACTTCGTCGAGGTGGGCGGCGCCGGTCTGGTGCATCACCAGCGGCCGGGTCTCGGCCGGCATCTGCGACAGCGCTGCCGGCACCATCTCGTTGAGCACCTTGGCGCCCAGGCTGCCGCCCACCACCAGCATGCGCAACGGGCCCTCGCGGCCTTCGAAGCGCACCTCGGGCGGTGCCATGTTCTCGATCTCGCGCCGCACCGGGTTGCCGGTGACCAGCCCCTGCCGGACCTTGGCCGCCGCCGGGCCATCGAAGCCGAAGGCCACCCGGTCGGCCACCGGCAGCAGCGCCTTGTTGCTCAGCAACAGTCCGGCATCGGCATTCACCAGCATCAGCGGCTTGCCCAGCAGCGAGGCCATCATGCCGCCGGGGAAGCAGACGTAGCCGCCCATGCCGAGCACCGCGTCGGCCGAGCGCGCTCGAAGAATCCGGGCCGAATCCCAGAAGGCCTTGAGCATGCGCAGGCCGCCGGTCATCGTCTGCCACAGGCTCTTGCCGCGCAGGCCGCTGAACGAAAGACGATCCATCTCGATGCCGCTGGGCGGCACGAGCTTGTTTTCCATGCCGCCTTCGGTGCCCAGCCAGCTCACGGCCCAGCCGCGAGACTGCATCTCGCGGGCGACGGCAAGGCCCGGGATCACGTGCCCGCCGGTGCCGGCCGCCATGATGACGAGGTGACGGGTCATGCTCGGCCACCTCGCATGAGCTGCCTGTTTTCCTGGTCCACGCGCAACACGATCGCGAGCGCGACGAGGTTCATCAGCACCCCCGAGCCGCCGTAGCTCAGCAGCGGCAGCGTCAGCCCCTTGGTCGGCAGCAGGCCCAGGTTCACGCCCATGTTGATGAAACTCTGGCCGCCGAACCAGATGCCGATGCCCTGGGTCATCAGGCCGGCGAAGACGCGGTCGAGCGCGATGGCCTGGCGGCCGATGACGAAGATGCGGCGCGTGAGCCAGAAGAACGCCAGGATCACCACCAGCACGGTGATGAAGCCGAGCTCCTCGCCGATCACCGCGAGCAGGAAGTCGGTGTGCGCCTCGGGCAGGTAGGACAGCTTCTCGATCGACTGGCCCAGGCCCTGGCCGAACCACTCGCCGCGGCCGAAGGCGATCAGCGAGTGGGTCAGCTGGTAGGCCTTGCCCTGCGCATAGTCGGGGTTCCAGGGATCGAGGTAGGCAAAGATGCGTTGGCGGCGGAATTCGCTGAACGCGATCATCAGCACGAAGGCACCGACCAGCACCATCACGCTGAGCAGGAACATGCGGCCATTGACGCCGCCGAGGAACAGGATGCCCAGCGCCACCGCAGCGATCACCATGAAGGCGCCCATGTCGGGCTCGGCCAGCAGCAGCACGCCGATCACGCCCAGCGCCACGGCCATCGGCCAGACCGCCTTGACGAAGTTCTCCTTCACGTCCATCTTGCGGACCATGTAGCTGGCCGCGTACATCGCGATCGACAGCTTGGCCAGCTCACTGGGCTGGAAGCTCATGATGCCCAGCGGGATCCAGCGGCGCGCGCCATTGACGCCCTTGCCGATGAAGGGCACCAGCACGACGATCAACGCCGCCAGCGAGGCGGCGAACAGCCACGGCGCCCACTTCTCCCACACGGCGATCGGGACCTGCAGCGTCACCAGCGCCGCGACACAGCCGAGCGCGATGAACAGCGCCTGCCGGCTCAGGAAGTAGGTGGGGGCGTAGTTCGAGAACTTGGGGTTGTCGTGCATCGCGACCGAGGCCGAATACACCATCACCAGGCCCAGTGCGAGCAGCGCGCCGACGACCCAGGCCAGCGGCTGGTCGAAGCCCGAGACGGCGCTCGGCTTGCCGCTGCCCACCGAGACCCAGTCGCGGATCGGCAGGGCCTCGGCGCTGCGGCGCGCGCGCGGCCACCAGGCGACGAGCGCGGCCAGGCGCTCGCGCCAGGAAGCGCGCGGTGCGATGGCCGCGGCCCCACGCGTCACTCGAGGACCTCCCCGCGTTCCGAGGCGATGTCCCGCACCGTCGCCGCGAACACCTCGGCGCGGTGGGCGTAGTTGCGGAACATGTCCAGGCTCGCGCAGGCGGGGCTCAGCAGCACCGCGTCACCCGACTGCGCCTGCGCGAAGCACCAGCGCACGGCGTCCTCGAGCGTGGCGTGGCGCTGCAGCGGCACGCCGGTCGCGGCCAGCGCGGCCTCGATGCCCTGCGCATCCTTGCCGATCGTCGCGACCGCGCGCGCATGGCGGGCCACCGGCGCGGCGAGCGGCGCGAAATCCTGGCCCTTGCCGTCGCCGCCCAGGACCACGACCAGCTTGGACGACAGGCGGTCGGCGCCCAGGCCGTTCAGCGCGGCGACCGTCGCCCCGACGTTGGTGCCCTTGCTGTCGTCGACGGCCTCGATGCCGCCGACGATGCCGATCGATTCCACGCGGTGCGGCTCACCGTGGTATTCGCGCAGGCCGTGCAGCATCGGCGCCAGCGGGCAGCCGATGGCCGTGGCCAGCGCCAGCGCGGCCAGCGCATTGGCGGCGTTGTGACGGCCGCGGATGCGCAGCGCATCGGCCGGCATCAGCCGTTGCAAGTGGATCTCCTCGTCTTCGTCCTCGAAGACGCCGGGCCGCCCCAAGTCTTCGACACCCCCTTGGGGGGCGGACGCCGCAGCGCGGCGGCCTGGGGGCCTTGGTTTGCGCTTGACGGTTTCGTCAGCGGGCAAGGCGCGCACCAGCCAAGCCATGCCGCCTTCGGTGACGAGGCCGAAATCGCCCGGGCGCTGCGGCGCGTCGAGGCCGAAGCGCAGCACCGGGCGGGTCACCGCCTTGGCGGCCTTGCCGCGCGCGCCCTTGACCATGACCGGCGCGGGCACCATCGCCTCGACCAGCGCATCGTCGCGATTGATCACCATCAGCGCGGTCCGGCCGAAGATGCGCGCCTTGGCCGCGGCGTAGGCCGCCATGTCGCCGTGCCAGTCGAGGTGGTCCTGCGTGACGTTCAGCACCGTGGCGGCGCTGGGTTCGAAGCCCTGCACGCCGTCGAGCTGGAAGCTCGACAGCTCCAGCACCCAGACCTCGGGCAGATGCTCGAACACCGGTGCGGCCGGCGGCGGCGGCGCGAGCTGCAACGGCGCCTCGTCGCCATCCGGCACCTTGGCGTCGAGCGGCAATTCGATCGACGCGCTGGCCAGGTCCAGCTCGACATTCAGGTCCACCCGGTCACCGGCACCGGTCACGTCCACGGCCACGTCGACCCGGTCGCCGGCGCCGCTCACGTCGATTGCCACATCGACCTTGTCGGCCACGCCGGTCACGTCGACCGGCACGTCGACCGAATCCGGCGAATGGCCGGTGGCGTCGAGCGGCATCGGCACGGTGCGGTCGGCCAGCGGGCGGGCGTCGACGAAGGCCCCGGGCAGCGTCACCGGCCCGTCGCGGTCGTCCGCCACGGCGAGGTGCGGCAGCGGCATGGTGCGTTCGGCATCCACCATGCCGGCGGCAGGTGCTGGGGGCGCGGCGGCGGGCGCGGGCTCGAGGTCCAGCGCCGCGGCCAGCGTGTCGAGCATCGTCGGGCCAATGTTGCCGGCCGTCGCGACGCGGGCGCCGGTGCGCTCGACCAGCATCGCCGTCAGCGAGGTTGTGGTCGTCTTGCCGTTGGTGCCGGTGATCGCCAGCACCTTGGGCGCGTAGCCGCGCTCGGCCTTCAGGTCGGCCAGCGCGTGCGCGAACAGGTCGAGCTCGCCCTGCACGGCAAGGCCGCGGGTGCGTGCGGCGGCCAGCAGCGGCGCGATGCGCTCGTCGGCCGGCGCGAGGCCGGGGCTCTTCAGGATCAGCTTCACGCCGGCCAGATCGCCCGTGCCTTCGAGCCGGTCGGCCGGCAGCGCGCCCGTCATCAACGTGGCCTCGGGCACCGCGAGCGCGAGCGCGGCCGCCTGCGGTGGGGTCTCGCGCGAGTCCCACACCCGCACCCGGGCGCCGTGGCGCGCGCACCAGCGCGCCATCGCCAAGCCCGAGTCACCGAGGCCGAGAATCAGGACGGAAAGGTCACTGAGATGCTTCATCGTTCCGTCCCGCTCACCGCAGCTTCAGGCTGGCCAGGCCGATGAGGCACAGCAGCATCGTGATGATCCAGAAGCGGATCACGACCTGCGTCTCGTTCCAGCCCGTCTTCTCGAAGTGGTGGTGCAGCGGCGCCATCAGGAAGATGCGCCGGCCCTCGCCGTACTTCTTCTTCGTGTACTTGAACCAGGCCACCTGCACCATCACCGACAGCGCCTCGACGACGAAGACGCCGCCCATGATCCCGAGCAGGATCTCCTGCCGGGTGATGACCGCGATCGTGCCGAGCGCGCCGCCCAGCGCCAGCGCGCCGACATCGCCCATGAAGACCTGCGCCGGATAGGCGTTGAACCACAGGAAGGCCAGGCCCGCGCCGGCGATGGCCGCGCAGAAGATCATCAGCTCGCCGGCACCCGGGATGTACGGGAACAGCAGGTAGCGCGAGTAGACCGAGTTGCCGGTGACGTAGGCGAAGATGCCCAGCGCCGAGGCGACCAGCACCACCGGCATGATCGCCAGCCCGTCCAGCCCGTCGGTCAGGTTCACCGCGTTGCTCGCGCCGACGATCACGAAGTAGGTCAGCCCGATGAAGCCGAACACGCCGAGCGGGTAGCTGATGGTCTTGAAGAACGGCACCATCAGGTCGGCCTTGGGCGGCAGGTCGTTCGACAGGCCGCTCTGCACCCAGCGCAGGAACAGCTCCAGCACGCGGATGTTGGAGGTCTCGGACACGCTGAAGGCGAGGTACAGCGCGGCGACCAGGCCGATCACCGACTGCCAGAAGAATTTCTCGCGCGAGGGCATGCCCTCCGGGTCCTTCAGCACGACCTTGCGCCAGTCGTCGACCCAGCCGATCGCGCCGAAGCCGAAGGTGACCAGCATCGTGATCCAGACGAAGCGGTTGCTCCAATCGCTCCACAGCACGGTCGCCATGCCGATGCCGATGAGGATCAGCGCGCCGCCCATCGTCGGCGTGCCGGCCTTGACCATGTGGGCCTCGACCCCGTAGGAGCGGATCGGCTGGCCGATCTTCAGCTCGGTCAGGCGGCGGATCACCCAGGGCCCGAAAACCAGGCCGATCAGCAGCGCGGTCATCGCCGCCAGCACGGCGCGGAAGGTCAGGTACTGGAAGACGCGCAGGAAGCCGAACTGCTCAGGGTAGAGCGACTGCAACCACTGCGCCAGGCTAAGCAGCATGCGGCAGCCCTCCCTGCAACGCGTCGACCACGCGCTCCATCCGCATGAACCGCGAGCCCTTGACCAGCACCGACGCGAACGGCGGCGCCTCGTCGGGCAACGCGGCGAGCAGCTCGTCGACGCTCGCGAAGTGACGCGCGCCGGTGTCGGCCACGGCATGGCGCATCAACTCGCCGACGCACCACACGGTCTCGATGCCCTGCGCCTGCGCATGGCGGCCGACTTCGGCGTGGAAAGCCGGGCCCTGGTCGCCGACCTCGCCCATGTCGCCCATCACCAGCCAGCGCGGGCGCGGCAGCTCGGCCAGCACGTCGATCGCCGCGCTCACCGAATCGGGGTTGGCGTTGTAGCTGTCGTCGATCAGCGTGCGCGGCTGGCCGCGCACCAGCAGCGGCTTGACCTGCGAGCGGCCCTTGACCGGCGTGAACGCGGCCAGCCCTTGCACCACGGCTTCCAGCGCCACGCCAGCGGCCAGCGCCGCGGCAGCCGCGGCGGCGGCGTTCTTCACGTTGTGGCGGCCGGCGATGTGCAGCACGACGTCGGCCTGGCCCACCGGCGTGGACAGGGTCACCTGCCAGTGGTCGAGCAGCCAACGCGCCGTCGCCTTCACGTCGGCAGCCGTGTCGACACCGAAGGTCATCACGAGGCGGCCCGCCGCGAGCTCGCGCCACAGCGGCGTGTAGGCGTCGTCGGCCGGGAACACCGCCGTGCCGCCGACCGCCTGATCGGCCGGCAGCGCCGCGATCACGCTGCCGTTCTCGCGCGCGACCGCCTCGACACTGTGCATGAACTCCTGGTGCTCGCGCTGCGCGTTGTTGACCAGCGCCACCGTGGGCTGCGCGATCGCCGCCAGCTCGGCGATCTCGCCGGGGTGGTTCATGCCCAGCTCGACGACCGCCGCGCGGTGCGCCGTGCGCAGGCGCAGCACCGTCAGCGGCACGCCGATGTGGTTGTTCAGGTTGCCTTGCGTGGCCAGCGCGGCATCGCCGTGCGCGGCGCGCAGGATGCTGGCGAGCATCTGCGTGACCGTGGTCTTGCCGTTGCTGCCGGTCACTGCGATCAGCGGCAGCGGGTGGCGTGCACGCCAGGCGGTGGCCAGCGCCTGCAGCGCGGCCAGAGGGTCGGCCACCTGCAGGCCGGCCAGGCCCGCTTCGGCGATGCCACGCGACGCGAGCGAGGCCACCGCGCCGGACACGCGTGCCGCGTCGAGGAAGTCGTGCGCATCGAAGCGGTCGCCCTTGAGCGCGACGAACAGGTCACCCGCCTGCAGCGTGCGGGTGTCGGTGTGCACGCGCGAAAAGGCTGTGCCGGGATCGCCGACCACGGTCGAGCCCGGCAGCAGCGTGCGCGCCTGGCCCAGCGTCATCATGGTGGCGGTCATGCCTTCAGCCTCGCCTTCAGCGCCGCCGCTGCTTCGGCCGCGTCGGAGAACGGGTGCTTGACGCCGTCGATCTCCTGGTAGTCCTCATGGCCCTTGCCGGCGATCAGCACCACGTCCTTCTCGCTGGCGGCGGCCACCGCCTCGAGGATCGCGACGCGGCGGTCGGCCTCGACCTGGGTCTTCATCATGGCCGCGGCATGCGGGATGCCGGCGACGATCTGGTCGAGGATGGCCTGCGCCGGCTCGCGGCGCGGGTTGTCGCTGGTGACGACGATGCGATCGGCCAGGTGGGCAGCGATCTCGCCCATCAGCGGGCGCTTGCTCGCATCGCGGTTGCCACCGCAGCCGAACACGCACCACAATGCGCCGCCGCGTGCCTCGGCCAGCGGGCGCAGCGCCAGCAGCACCTTTTCCAGCGCATCGGGCGTGTGGGCGTAGTCGACCACCAGCTCGGGCGCCGGCATGTCGGCGAGCACCCGCTGCATGCGGCCCGGCACCGGCGTGACCTTCTCGGCCACGCTGGCCGCCATCGGCAGCGGCACGCCCAGCGCGCGCAGGCCGCCGATGACGACGAGCAGGTTGTTGACGTTGTAGTCGCCGATCAGGCCGCTGGCCACCGCCGCGCGCTGCGTGCCCTCGATCACGTCGAAGGCCAGGCCGCCGTCGCGGTAGGCGATGTCGGCCGCGCGCAGGCGGGCCGCGCCTTGGGTCGAGATGGTCCACAGGTCCAGCCCCTTGCCGGCCAGCTCGCCGACGAGCTTCGCGCCCTGTGCGTCGTCGACGTTGATCACCGCGGCGCGCAGGCCCGGCCAGCCGAACAGCTCGCGCTTGGCGGCCCAGTAGGCCTCCATGTCGCCGTGGTAATCGAGATGGTCGCGCGTGAAGTTGGTGAACAGCACGACCTCGATCGCCGTGCCGGCCAGCCGGTGCTCGACGATGCCGATCGACGAGGCCTCGATCGCGCAGGCGCCGAACCCCTCGTCGGCCATGCGGCGAAAGCCCTGCTGCAGCAGCACCGGGTCGGGCGTGGTGAGGCCGGTGAATTCGATGCGCGCGCGGCCGCCGTCCGGGTGCGGCGGCTCGCCCTCGCGGGGCACCGGCGGTTCACCAATCCCCAGTGTGCCGACCACGCCGCAGCGGGTGCCGAGCTGGGTCAGGCACTGCGCGGTCCACCAGGCGGTCGAGGTCTTGCCGTTCGTGCCGGTGGTGGCAATGACCCGCAGCGCGCCGCTGGGCTGGCGGTAGTAGGCGCTGGCGATCAGGCCGGTCGCGGCCTTGAGCTGCGGCAGCGTGGCCACACGCGCGTCTTCGAAGCCGAAGGCTTCGACGCCCTCGCGCTCGACCAGGCAGGTCGCGGCGCCGCGCTCGAGCGCCTGCTTCACGTACTGGCGGCCGTCGTTGGCGTAGCCCGGCCAGGCGATGAAGGCATCGCCTGGCTGGACTTGCCGGCTGTCGGTGCGCAGCGCGCCGGTGACCCAGGAGCTGAGCCAGCGGGCGGCGGCGTCGGGGCTTTTCAGATGGGTCAATGGCATGTCAGTGGGCCACCTTGTCGTCGTTGGCCTGGGCCACGGCCACGGCCCGAGCCCCGGCCTTCGGATTCGTCGCCTGCGTGGTGACGAGCGGCGCCGGCATGTCGAGGTCCGGCGGCACGCCGAGCGTGCGCAGGGCCTGCTCGACCACTTGCTTGAACACCGGCGCGGCGACCAGGCCGCCGAAGTAGACGCCGGTCGGCTCGTCGATCATCACCGCCACGACCACGCGCGGGTGGTCGATCGGCGCGATGCCGCTGAACCACGCACGGTGCTTGTCGCTGTTGTAGCCGCGGCCTTCCTGCTTCTCGGCGGTGCCGGTCTTGCCACCGGCCGAGTAGCCGATCGGCTGCGCCAGCGGCGCGGTGCCGTCGGTGCTGACGGTGCCGCGCAGCAGCTGCCGCATCGTGCGCGCGGTCTCGGGCTCGAAGATGCGCACGCTGGGCAGGGCTTCCTCGCCCTTGATCAGCGTCAGCGGGGCGAGCTCGCCGTCGCGCGCGATCGCGGTGTAGGCACGCGCAATCTGCAGCAGCGAGGCCGACAGGCCATAGCCGTAGCTCATCGTCGCCTTCTCGACCGGCTTCCAGGTCTTCCACGGCCGCAGCTTGCCGGTGGCCGCGCCGGGGAAGCCGATCTGCGGCTTGGTGCCGAAGCCGAGCTGGGCCAGCATCTCGCCCATCTCCTTGTTGTCCAGCCGCTGCGACATCTTCACCGTGCCGACGTTGCTGGACTTCTGGATCACCTGGGCCACGGTCATCGCGTCGCGGCCGTGGCTGCCGTCGTTGACCAGCAGCGGGCCGACCTTGAACGGGTGGGTGTCGAGCACGGTGTCGGGCCTGACGAAGCCCTTTTCCAGCGCCATCGAGACGATGAACGGCTTGACCGTCGAGCCGGGCTCGAAGACGTCGGTCACGGCCCGGTTGCGCAGCTGCGCGCCGGTCAGGTTGCGGCGCTCGCCGGGCAGGTAACTCGGGTAGTTGGCCAGCGCGAGGATGTCGCCGCTCTGGGCGTCGAGCACGACCACGCTGCCGGCCTTGGCATGGTGCTGCTGCACGGCATCGCGGATGCGCTGGTAGGCCAGCGCCTGCACCTGCGAGTCGACCGTCAGCTGGACGTCGCGGCCGTCGCGCGGATCGACCGGCTCGCCGAGCTCTTCGACGATGCGGCCGAGCCGGTCCTTCACGACGCCGCGCGAGCCCCCGTGGCCCTGCAACTGGCGCTGGAAGGTCAGCTCGATGCCTTCCTGGCCCTTGTCCTCGATGTCGGTGAAGCCGACGACGTGGGCCGCGGCTTCGTTCTCGGGGTAGCGGCGGATGTAGCCCGGCTCGATCGTCAGGCCCTTGACCTTCAGCGCCTTGATCTGCTGCGCGATGCCGTCATCGATCTGGCGGCGCAGCACGACGTAGGCGCCGCCGTCGGCGATCTTGGCGTCGAATTCCTTCAGCGGCATGCGCAGCAGCGAGACCAGCGCGCGCTTCTGCTCGCCGCTGGCCTTGAACTGCTGCGGGTTGACCGAGATCGTCGGCGCGTTGACGCTGATCGCGAGGATCTGGCCGTTGCGGTCGAGGATGCGGCCGCGGCTCGCGGGCAGCTGCACCGTCGAGGCGTAGCGCTCCTCGCCCTTCTTCTGGAAGAAGTCGGATTCGAGCACCTGCACATACAGCGCCCGGCCGGCCAGCGCGAGAAAGCCCAGGCCGACCAGCATCACGAGGAAGCGGCTGCGCCACGGCGGTGTCTTCGACGCCAGCAGCGGGCTGGTCGAGTAGTTGACGCCGCGCACCGAGTTCGACGAAGGCGCTCTCATGGCCGCACCCCCTCGGAGGCCCGCGTGTCCTGCACGTAAACGGTCACGTCCGGCGTGGCCAGCCGCATGGCGAGCTTCTCGCGCGCGGTGCGCTCGACCTTCAGGTGCGTGGCCTCGGTGCGGCGCTCGGCGTCCAGGCGCTTGGCATCGGCGGCGAGCTGCGCCTCCTCGGCCTTGGCGCGCTCGATCTCGGCGAACAGGCGGCGTGACTCGTAGCTGGTCTTGACGAGGAAGAGCCCGCTGGCCACCAGCGCCACCAGCAGGAGCACCGACAAGCGCGTCATTCTGTTCCCCCCAGCCGCTCGGCCACGCGCAGCACCGCCGAGCGCGAGCGCGGGTTGGCGCTGATCTCGCCCTGGCTCGGCTTGATGCGCGCCAGCGGCTTCAGGCGCAGCACGCGTCGGGGCGGTGCGAACGGCGCACGGCGGTCGATCTCCTCGCGGCTTTCGTGCGCGATGAAGGTCTTCACGATGCGGTCTTCGAGCGAGTGGAAGCTGATCACCACCAGCCGGCCGCCGGGCGCGAGCAATTCGATCGCCGCCTTCAGCCCTTGCTCGAGCTCCTCGAGTTCAGCGTTGACGAAAATCCGTAGAGCTTGAAATGTGCGCGTTGCAGGATCCTGGCCCGGCTCGCGGGACTTGACCGAGCGAGCCACGAGCTGGGCCAGCTCGGCTGTGGTTCGAACCGGGTTCCCGCTCTCGCGGCGAGCAACAATCGCCTTTGAAATCGGTGCAGCAAACCGTTCTTCCCCATAGTCGCGTACCACCTGTGCAATGAGGCGCTCATCGGCGCGCGCCAGAAAGTCCGCGGCGCTCTCGCCGCGGGTCGGGTCCATCCGCATGTCCAGCGGGCCGTCGAAACGGAAGCTGAAGCCGCGCGCCGGGTCGTCGATCTGCGGCGAGCTGATGCCCAGGTCGAGCAGCACGCCGTCGACACGCTCGACGCCGCGAGAAGCCAGCTCGTCGCGCATCGCCGCGAAGCTGGCGTGGCAGATCGTGAAGCGCGGGTCGGTGATCGCGCCTTCGCCGGCGGCGGCGGCAGCAATGGCCTCCGGGTCCTTGTCGAACGCGAACAGCCGCCCCCCGGGCGCCAGGCGGGCGAGCAGCAGGCGCGAGTGCCCGCCACGCCCGAAGGTGCCGTCGACGTAGATGCCGTCCGGCTTCGAAACCAAAGCGTCGATGGCCTCGTTCAACAAGACCGTGGTGTGCGCGAAAGCCATGGCCGCCTCTAGATGACCAGGTTGCGCAACGCGTCGGGCATCGGCTGGGCGAGCGTGGCTTCCTCGTTGGCCTGGTAGCGCTCGCGGTCCCAGATCTCCATCCGGCCACCCATGCCGACCAGCATCAGCTCCTTGTCGAGCTTGGCCCAGCCGCGCAGTTCGGGCGACAGCAGCACGCGCGAGCCGGCGTCGATGTCGACATCGATCGCGCTGCCGAGGTAGAGGCGGCGGAAGTTGTCGGCGTCCATCGGCAGGGCCAGCAGCTTGGAGCGGAATTCGATCCAGGCCGGCCGCGGGAACAGCAGCAGACAGCGCGACGGGCTCTTGGTCAGCGTCATCTGGCCCTGGCACAAGGCGGCCAGCGCGTCGCGGAAACGGGCAGGCACGGTCACCCGGCCTTTGCCGTCCAGCGTCAGCGCGGACTCACCTTGAAACACGAACTCAGACACGCAGCCCCCGGCCCCACTATCAACCACTAAATTCCACTTTTCCCCACTTTATCTCACCGCACAGGCACGGGTCAACGAAACCGAAAGAAAAATTCAATGAAATCAGGCACTTACAAGCGAGAGCGGAAGAAGCAACAATCGAAAATCCTTGAAAAATAAGGACTTGCGACTGGCTTTCAAAGTGATGGGTGAGCACTCACAAGAGCTGCGTCCGGGCGGGCCCTCCATTGTCGTCTCGCCGCTCCCGGTGCGCGCGGCCGGTGCAAATGCCGCCCCGGGCATGCACGCCGGTGGTGCTGACTGCCGCCGAATCACGGCGTTTTTCCAGCGACCGCCTGGAGCCGCCGCGAGCCAACATCGGCGAGGAACATCACTCCAAACGCCCGCCTCACCGTGCTGCCACGACCTCGTTCCGCCACCGGCTGGCTGGCCTGTGCCTCGCAGGCCGGCGGGCTGCGCTTGGCGCTGGTCGAACCCGGCGAGCGCCCGGCCGTGCGCTGGCTGCACAGCGAGCCGCTGCGTGCCTCGGCCGCCGCCTCGCTGCACCGGGCTCGCCGCGCGGCACCCCGCGGCGGATGGTCGGCCGTCGCCCTGCTCGAACGCGGCCAGTACCAGCTGCTGCAGGCCGAAGCCCCCGACCTGCCGCGCGAAGACTGGCGCGACGCCCTGCGCTGGCGCCTGAAGGACCAGCTCGAATTTCCGGTCGACACGGCCGCGATCGACCTGCTGCCGATGCCGCCGCAAGCCGGCCCGCGCAACCAGCGCACGCTGATCGCCGTGGCCGCCCCCGGCACCGTGCGCGAGCAGCTTCGCCGCGCCGGCGAGGACGCCGGCTGGCGCTGGCAGGCGGTCGACGTGGCCGAGACCGCGCTGCGCAACCTGAGCCGCCTGTTGGCCACCCCCGGCCGTGGCCACGCGCTGCTGCACCTGGGCGAGAACCACGCGACCCTCGTGATCACCACCGACGGGGCGCTGCTGCTGGCGCGCCAGATCGAGGTCGGCCGGGCCCAGCTCGCCGAGGCCGACGACAACGCCCGCCAGCAGGCGATGGAGCGCGCTGGCCTGGAGCTGCAGCGCACGCTCGACGGCTTCGACCGCGTCTTCAGCCAGGTCGGCCTGGAGCGGTTGGACCTGCTGCCCGGCCCCGGTGCCGAGGCTTTTGCCGATTTCGCCCGCGAGCTGGTCTACGTGCCGGTCAAGCTGGCCAACGTGGCCGGCGCGCTCGATCTGCCCGCCGGCGCCGAGCCGGCCGACCACTGGATCGCGATCGGCGCCGCGCTGCGCCGGCCGGCCGACGCGCCCGATGCGGAAGCGCCGGTTGATCTGAACCTCGACCCGCCGGCCCGGCGCCCGGCCGCGCCGCCCTGGCGAGCAGCGCAGGCCCTGTGGGCCGCCAGCGGCGCCCTGGCCGCCGCCTGGCTGATCGCCGCCGGGCTCGATGCCTGGGCCGACCGCCGCCAGTCGCAAGCCACCGCGCTCACCCAGCAGCTGCCGCGCCAGCGCGCCGAGCTCGAGGCGCGCGACCCCGGCGGGGCCGACGCCATCCAGCGCCTGGCCGCCGAGCGCCAGCGCCTGCAGACGCTCGATGCCGACCAGCGCCGCGTGCGCACGCAGGTCGACGAGCACCTGGCCCGCGCCAGCGCCGGCTACACACCCTTCTTCATGGCCTTGTCGCGCCAGAGCCAGCCGGCCGTGTGGATCACCGGCTTCAGCGTCGGCGCGGGCAACGGCGCCGCCGGCAACACGATCGAGATCCAGGGCGGCATGACCGATGCCGCGCTGCTGCCCGGCTACCTGCAGCGCCTGAACCAGGAGCCGGCCTTCAAGGGCCGCCAGTTCGCCCGCCTGCAGCTCGCGCAGGCCGAAGGGCATACCGACTTCACGCTGGCCGGCGACAGTGCCGCGCCGGCCGCCGGGGCCCGATGATGAATGTCCAGGACCGCCTGTTCGATTGGCGCCAGCGCGGGCTGGCCCTCGCCCGCCGCTTCGACGCACGGCCGCAGCGCGAGCGCATGGTGCTGCTGCTGGCGGCCGCGGCGCTGTTGCTGCTGACGGGTGACCGCTTCTGGCTGACGCCGTCGTTCCGCCACTTCCAGGCCGCCTCGCAATCGCTCGCCGCAGCGCAGCGTGAGCAGCAGGCGCAGGCCGACGAATCCGAACACCGCCGCGTGCAGGGCGATGCCGAGCGCCGCGCGCTCGCCGCCGAGGTCGAGCAGTGGCGCCGGCGCACCGCCGAGACGGCCCAGGGCCTGGCCGACGCCCAGGCCGGCCTGATCGGCCCGGACCGGATGGTCGCGCTGCTCGAGCAGATGCTGCCGCGCCAGGGCGGCGTGCGCGTCGTCGGCCTGAAGACGCTCGCGCCGCAGGACCTGCGCAACCACACCGCGGTGGCGACCAACCCCAGCGCCCCAGCCGCCAGCGCCCCGGCGGCGTCGGCCGGCTCGGCCCTTTACCGCCACGGCGTCGAGATCACCGTCGAAGGCCCGTATGCCGACCTGATGGGCTACCTCGCGGCGCTCGAGGCCCTGCCGGGGCCGAAGCTGCTGTGGGGCGGCGTGAAGCTGAAGGTCGAACACCACCCCACTGTGCAACTGAGCTTCACGGTCTACACACTGAGCCTCGATCGCGCGTGGCTGGAGCTGTGATGAAGACGCTGCCGATCCTGTGTCTCACCGCCCTGCTGGCCACGGCCCACGCGGCCGCGCAGCCGCCGGCCGCCGCCTGGGCCGACCCGACGCGCCCGGCCGGCGCGCCCGCCGCTGACGCCGGTGCCTCGGCCCCGCGGCCGGCGCGCACCGCCTCCGCCGCGCCCCCCGCCACCGCGCCGCGGCTGCAATCGGTGCAGACCGGCGCCGACGGCTCGGCCAGCGCACTGGTCGACGGCCGCATCGTGAGCATCGGCGACACCCTCGGCGGTTCGCGCATCGCCGCCATCGACGCCGAAGGCCTCACGCTGCGCGACGCCAAGGGCCGCAGCGAGCGGCTGAACCTCATCCCGACCGCCATCGTCAAGCTCGACGGCGGTTCACCGCGGCCCCTGGCCGCGGCGGCCCAGCGCCTGACCGGGCGCGAAGGACAACGCCAATGAAGAACGTCCCCACCTTCGCGCGGCAGGTGCTGCTGGCTGCCGGCCTCCTGCTGGCCACGCTGGCCCACGCCGCCGACCCCGGCCGCTTCGACCTCTCGGTCAACAACGCACCGGCGGCCCAGGTCTTCATGCAGATCGGCAGCGGCACGCCCTACAGCATGCTGGTCACGCCCGAGGTCTCGGGCAACGTCACCGTCACGCTGAAGAACGTGACCGTGCTCGAGGCGCTGGAATCGCTGCGCGACCTCTACGGCTACGACTTCAAGGTCAACGGTACGCGGGTGCTGGTGTTGCCGAACACGGTGCAGGCGCGCCTGTTCCGCGTCAACTACCTGCCCGGCCGCCGCCAGGGCGCCTCGGACCTGCGCGTGAACACGGGCTCGGCCGCCATGGCGTCCGCCGGCAGCACCGGCCCCAACAACGGCAGCGCCACCGTGCCGGCCGCGCCGCCACCCGCCGGCCAGGCCAACCGCGCCGACGACAGCGCCCACGTGCGCACCACCAGCGACGCCGATTTCTGGGTCGAGGTGCAGGCCTCGCTGAACGCGCTGGTCGGCTCGGCCGGCGGGCGCGGCGTGGTGCTGAACCCGGCCGCCGGTGTGATCGTCGTGAAGGCCACGCCCGGCGAGCTGCTGCAGGTCGAGCGCTACCTCAACGCGATCCAGCTCTCGGTCGAGCGCCAGGTGATGCTGGAGGCCAAGATCGTCGAGGTCGCGCTGTCGAAGGATGCGCAGGCCGGCATCAACTGGGGCGGCTTCGGCCGCGTGCTGGGCGACAAGCTCGCCGGCTCGTTCGGCGTGGTCGGCGCCGGCGTGACGCTGGGCACCACCGGCGCGCTGAGCTCGGGCGATGTGAGCAGCACCCCCGCCAGCAACCTGAACACCACCGCCAGCGGCCGCGGCTTCTACGGTCTGGCGCTGCAGTCGCCCAACTTCGCCGCGCTGATCAACTTCCTGCAGACGCAGGGCGACGTCTCGGTTCTGTCCAGCCCGCGCGTGGCGACGCTGAACAACCAGAAGGCCGTGCTCAAGGTCGGCAGCGACGAGATGTTCGTCACCGGCCTGTCGACCACCACCACGACCAGCGGCAACAACGCCGTCTCGACGCCGACGCTGACGCTGATGCCCTTCTTCTCCGGCATCGTGCTCGACGTGACGCCGCAGATAGACGAAGACGGCATCGTGATCCTGCACGTGCACCCGGCCATCAGCAACGTGGCCGAGAAGACCAAGAACATCGACCTCGGCTCGCTCGGCAGCTTCCGCCTGCCGCTGGCCGCCTCCACCGTCAACGAGACCGACAGCATCGTGCGCATCGGCGACGGCCAGATCGTCGCCATCGGCGGCCTGATGGTGACGTCGAGCAACAACAGCAAGAGCGGCGTGCCGGGCCTGCAGGAAGCGCCGGTCGTCGGCGGCCTGTTCCGCCAGACCAGCGACGCCAGCGCCAAGCGCGAGCTGGTCATCCTGATCAAGCCGACGGTCATCCAGGGCGACGGCGCGAACTGGCCGGCCACCGCGTCGATCGGTGCCGAGGCGGCCCCGCCCAGCGAGAAGGTCGCGCTGCCGAACAGCCGGCTCAAGCTCGACAACACGCTCAGCCGCTGAACGCCAACGACCCCACGGATCACCGACCATGGCCCGCCCCGAACGCATCCGCCTCGGCGACCTGCTGATCCAGGAACAGCTGATCTCGCCCGCCCAGCTCGAGCAGGCGCTGACGGCGCAGAAGCAATCGGGCCGCAAGCTCGGCCGCATCTTCATCGACTCGGGCTTCGTCACCGAGGCGCAGATCGCCAAGGCGGTGGCGCACCAGCTGCGCGCGCCCTTCGTCGAGCTGGCCGGCCGCATGATCCGGCCCGAGATCGCGCGCCTGCTGCCCGAGGTGCAGGCGCGCCGGCTGCGCGCGCTGCCGCTGGAAGAAACCGCCGCCGGCCTGCGCGTGGCGATGGCCGACCCGACCGACCTCGCGGCCTGGGACGAGCTGAACCGCCTGCTCAAGCGCGAGATCGAGCTCGCCGTGGCCGCCGAGAGCCAGCTGCTCGCGGCGCTGGACCGCAGCTACCACAGCACCGAAGAGATCGCCGGCCACGCCCAGGCGCTGCAGACCGAGCTGGCCAGCGTGACGCAGGAGTTCGGCGACCTGCTGGGCCTGTCGACCGCGACCACCGAAGACGCACCGGTCGTTCGCCTGCTGCATTCGGTGTTCGAGGAGGCCCTGCGCGTGCGTGCCTCGGACATCCACATCGAGCCGCAGGAGCGCGCACTGCGCATCCGCTTTCGCATCGACGGCGTGCTGCATGTGCAGACCGAGGCCGACGCGAAGATCGCCAGCGCCGTCGCGCTGCGGCTGAAGCTGATGTCGGGCCTGGACATCTCCGAGAAGCGCCTGCCGCAGGACGGGCGCTTCCACGTCAAGCTGCGCGCCGGCAACAACGTCGACGTGCGCATCTCGACCATGCCCACGCAGCACGGCGAGTCGGTCGTGATGCGCCTGCTGACGCAGGAAAGCGGCCTGCTCTCGCTGGACAAGCTCGATCTGCCGCCGGCGGTGGCCAAGGCGCTCCAGCGCGCGATCGCGCGGCCCAGCGGCATGGTGCTGGTGACCGGCCCGACCGGCTCGGGCAAGACCACCACGCTGTACGCGGCCCTGAGCGCGCTGAACACCACCGGCCGCAAGATCATCACCGTCGAAGATCCGGTCGAGTACCGCCTGCCCGGCATCAACCAGGTGCAGGTGATGGACAAGATCGAGCTCGGCTTCGGCCGCGTGCTGCGCGCCGCACTGCGGCAGGACCCGGACGTGATCCTGGTCGGCGAGATGCGCGACCAGACCACCGCCGAGATCGGCCTGCGCGCCGCGTTGACCGGCCACCTGGTGCTCTCGACCCTGCACACCAACGACGCGCCGTCGACCCCGCTGCGGCTGATCGACATGGGCGTGCCGCGCTACATGGTCGCGATGTCGCTGCAGCTCGTGCTCGCGCAGCGCCTGGTGCGACTGATCTGCACGCACTGCGCGACCGATGTCGAGCCCGACCCGCACCAGCACGAGTGGCTGGCGCTGGAGCTGGGCGATTCGGTCGGGCGCCACCGCTTCCGCCACGGCCGCGGCTGCCCGGTGTGCAACGACACCGGCTACAGCGGGCGCTCGGGCGTCTACGAATTCGTCGAGATGACGCAGGAGCTGGTCGAGACGATGAACCACGGCAGCCCGGCCGACTTCGCGCGCGCGGCGCGCCGGCAGATGGCTGGCGCGTCACTGCGCAGCGATGCGGTGCGCCTGGCCACCGAGGGCCGCACGACGATCGACGAAGCGATGCGTGTGGCCACGCAGTTCGACGAATAAGCGCCCGCAATGATTCGCTTTGCCTATACCGGCCGCAGCGCGGCGGGGCCTGTCAGCGGCACGCTCGAAGGCAATGATGCGAGCGCCGTGGCCGACCTGCTGTTCGCACGCGGCGTGACGCCGCTGAAGATCGAAGCCGAAGCCGGCACCGCCAAGGCCGCGGCCGGCGGCGCCGCCCCCGCCTCGGCCCAGGCCACGATCGCCCGCTGGCTGCAGCCGCCGGTCGGCACCGTCGAGCTGATGCTGTTCTGCCGCCAGCTGCACACGCTGCTGCGCGCCGGCGTGCCCATCCTGCGCGCGCTGCTGGGGCTGCAGGAATCGGCCACCCACGTCGGCATGCGCGAGAGCCTGGCCGAGGTGCGGCGCAGCCTGGAATCGGGCATCGAGCTGTCGATGTCGTTCGCCCAGCAGTCGAAGCTCTTCAACGGCTTCTTCGTCGCGATGGTGCGCGTGGGCGAGATGACCGGGCGGCTCGACGAGGTGTTCGACCGCCTGTGCAAGCACCTCGAGTTCGAGATGTTCATGCGCCAGCAGGTCAAGTCGGCGCTGCGCTACCCGATGTTCGTGATGATCGCGATGGTCGCCGCGATCGGTGTCATCAACGTGCTGGTGATCCCCGCCTTTGCCGGCGTGTTCGCCAGCTTCCATGCCGAGCTGCCGCTGCCGACCCAGATCCTGCTCGCGACCTCCAGGTTCACGATCGACCACGGCTGGCTGCTCGGCCTGGGGGCCGTCGGCGCCTTCTTCGGCTGGCGCGCGTGGGTCGCCACGCCGGCCGGCAAGCTGCGCTGGGATCAGTTCCTTCTGGGCGTGCCGGTGGCCGGCAAGATCGTTCGCAAGGCGATGCTGGCCCGCTTCGCGCGCGGCTTCGCGCTGGCGCTCAAGAGCGGCGTGCCGATCGAGCGCGCGCTGGCCGCCGTCGCCCAGACGGTCGAGAACAGCTGGATCTCGCGCCGCATCGACGGCATGCGCGACAGTGTCGAGCGCGGCGAATCCATCGTGCGCGCCGCGATGGCGGCCGGCGTGTTCACCCCCGTCGTGCTGCAGATGATCGGCGTCGGCGAAGAGACCGGCGCGATCGACGAGTTGATGGAAGAGGTCGCCGAGCTGTACAGCAACGAGGTGCAGTACGAGCTGAAGACGCTGGGCCAGCAGATCGAGCCGATCCTGATCGTCTTCCTCGGTGTGCTGGTGCTGGTGCTGGCGCTGGGCGTGTTCCTGCCGATGTGGGACCTGGGCAAGGTCGCGACCGGCCATGGCTGAAGTGAAGCCCCCACGCTCCCTTCCGGTCGCTTCCCCCCGAGGGGGCTTTTGCAGCGGACCGGCGGAGCCGGATCCTCGCAAATCCCTTGGTTTGCGGTGGAGCAACTGAGATGGACACGCATGCCGCCCCAACCTCCGCGCAAGTTCAGATCCACCGGCCTGACCCGGCTCGAATTCGCCATCGCCGTGGTGGTGATCGGCGTGCTGGTCGCGCTGGCGCTGCCGCGGCTGGCCGCGCCGCTGGTGGCCGCGCGCCAGGTGCGCTTGAAGATGCTGCTGGCCACCGCGCAAAGCACGGCCAGCCTGTTCCACGGCCAGTGCGAAGTGCGGTCGGGGCCCTGCGAGCGGCTGCCGCTTCGGGGCCGGCCGGTGGCCGGCGTCTTCGGCTGGCCGGCGGCGAATGCCGACGGCATCGCGGCCGCGCTCAAGGTCTGGGGCGGCACGGACGATATCGCCTGGCAGCCCGAGTCGCTCGACGGCGTGCCCGCCTTGCGCGCGCGCCTGGAACCCAGCTCGGATGCCGGCACATGCGAGTTCATCTACGCCCAGGCTCCGTCGCCGGGTGCGGCCCCCCGCATCGCGCTGGTCGGTGCCTCGTGTCCCTAGCGTTTCCCTGTTCTCTTGTGTCTTCATTCGAAGGAGTTTCACCATGAAGCGAATCCAAGCCGGCTTCACGATGATCGAGCTGATCGTCGTGATCGTCATCCTCGGTGTCCTGGCCGCCGTGGCCATGCCCAAGTTCATCGACATGGGCACCGAAGCCAAGGCCAGCGCCCTCCAGAGCGTTGTCGGCGCGGCCAACAGCGCCATGAGCCTCAACTACGCCGGCTGCTCCGCTGTCGGCAATGTGGTCACCGCCAACAAGTGCGTCGCTGTCGACAACTGCGACGACGTCGGTTCGCTGCTGCAAGGCGGCCTGCCCACCGGTACGAACGGCTACACGGTGGCCCCGGCCGCCATCGATCCGGGCAATGGGACGACCGCCAGCTGCACGTTGACGCAGACGAACGGCAGCGCCACCGCGACCTTCACCGCCATCCGCGCCGGCACCTGACGTAGCGTCCGGGCGCGCGTTCTCGATGCGCAGTCTGCTCGCTCGCCTCTTGCACCGCCTGGCCGCCGGCCTTACTTGGCCGGCCGCCCTGGCGGTGTTCGCGCTCGTGCTGGCGGCTGCGCCCGCTGGTGCGGCGACCTACACCTTCCGCAGCGACACCTACGCCTGGGAAACGACCACCAACACGATCACCTGGGACAGGAGCTGCACCGGCTACCCCGGCGACGACGACAAGGCGACGATCACCTTCCCGGGCGGTTTCAGCTTCAATTTCGGCGGCACCAACTACAACGCGGTGCGGGTGCTCAGCAACGGCATGCTGCAGTTCGGCGCCGACACCGGCTTCTTCCGCAACTACGTCAACACCACGCTGCCGGCCGGCAACGCGGACAGCCGCGGCGGCTGCACCGCCGCCGCGACGGCGCGGGTGATGATGGCCTACTGGGCCGACCTGGACCCGAGCCGCGCTGGCTCCGGCAACGTCACCTGGGAACAGAAAGGCACGGCGCCGAACCGCTACCTCGTCGTCTCGTGGAACAGCGTCTACGAGTACGGCACCAACACGCCCTACGCCTTCCAGATCATCCTGTACGAGAACGGCGAGTTCAAGTACCAGTACGGCAACGCCAACACGACCGGCAGCAACGCCACCATCGGCGTGCAGGTCTCGAATTCGGACTACACGCTGTACTCGTTCAACAGCGGCTACAACGCCAACGGCAGCGCGATCCGCTGGTTCCAGCCCAGCGGCACGCCCACCCGCTTGGCCGAGTACCGCATGGATGAGTTCTCGTGGAGCGGCAACATCGGCGAGGTGACCGATTCGACCGGCAACGGCCATGGTGGCGTGCGCGTCGGCGCGGCGGCCAGCAGCGTCGGCGGCTATGTCTGCCGCGGCGCCGACATCCCTGCCAACACCAACGCCTCGACCATCTCGGCGATCGACACCTCGCTGGACGTCGACACCGGCATCGGCGTCGACGGCGCCGTCACCTTCTGGTATCGCAGCAACGCGGCCTGGACCAGCTCGACGGAGGCGCAGTTGCTCGACGCCAGCGGGTCGGCCAACCGGCCCTTCTTCCTGGTGCGCAAGAGCGACGGAACCCTGCGTTTCGTGGTCACCGACTCGGCGGGCAACCTGATCGATGCGGCATCCAGCGCGCAATCGATCACCGCCGGCACCTGGACCCACATCGCGGTGAGCTGGCGGGTGCACAACGGCAGCAACCAGAGCACGCTGCGCATCTACGTCAACGGGCAACAGGTCGGCGCCAGGACGGTCACGACCAACGGCGCGCTGGACCCCAGCCTGCTCACGCTCTTCCTCGGCGACAACCGCACGAGCGCGATCCCGAGCAACGCCACCGCCGCATCGGCCAACGGCCGCATCGACGAAGTCAAGGTCTACAACTACGAGATCAGCGCGCTCGAGATCGCCGCCGACATGGCAGTGAGCCACGGCTGCCCGCCGCCGCTGCACCACGTCGAGCTGCGCCACGGCACCGGCACCGGCCTGACCTGCACGCCCAGCACGCTGACCGTCGTCGCCTGCCAGGACGCGGCGTGCTCGAGCCTCTACACCGCGGGCCTCACCGGCACGCTCGCCGCCACCGGCGCGCCGGCCGTGACCTGGCCCGATGGCGCGGCCTTCAGCATCGCCTCGGGCGCCAGCAGCACCACCGTGCGCGCCCAGGTGGTGTCGGCCGGCAGCGTCAGCTTCGGCACCACGGGCCTGAGCGTGACGCCTGCCAGCGCCACGAGCTGCACCTTCGGCAGCCCGGCCTGCAGCTTCAGCGCCGAGGACAGCGGGCTGCGGTTCGACGTGCCGAACCACGTGGCGGACAGTGCGCAAAGCGTCAGCGTCAGCGCGGTGAAGAAGGCCGACAACAGCAACGCCTGCGTGCCGGCCTTCGCCGGCGTCAGCAAGCCCATCACCTTCCGCTGCAGCTTCCAGGACCCGGCCAGCGGCACGCTGCCGGTGCGCGTCGGCGGCACGGCGGTCCAGTGCGGCGCCGGCAGCCAGGCGGTCACGCTGGCTTTCGACGCGACCGGCACCGCCAGCACGACACTGCAGTACGCGGACGTCGGCCAGGTCGCGCTGGACGCCACCTACACCGGCAGCGGCAGCGATGCCGGCCTGACGATGACGGGCAGCGACAGCTTCATCGCCGCGCCGTACACCTTCACCGTCGCCGCCGCCAGCGGCACCCAGGTCGCCGGCGTCGGCTTCTCGGCCACCGTCACGGCGCAGAACGCCAGCGGTGCCACGACGCCCAACTTCGGCCGCGAAGCGGCGCCCGAAAGCGTCACGCTCGGCTGGGTACGCACCCAGCCGCAGGCCAGCGGTGCCGTCAATGGCACCTGGACCGGCAGCGTGGGCAGCTTCGCCAGCGGCTCGGCAGCGGTCAACAGTTTCCAGTGGAGCGAGGTCGGCCGCGGCGACCTGAGCGCCGTGCTGGCCAGCGGCAACTACCTTGCCAGCGGCTACACGGCCGCCGGCTCGAGCGCCGGCACGCCGGTCCTGTGCGCCAGCGAGTGGGGCACCTGCGTGCTGCCTGCCGGCGCCACCGCCACCATCTACTACGGCCGCAACGGGCGCCTGGCCATGCGTTCCGGCATGACCGGAAACGTCTGGTGTGCCAATGCGGCCTTCGGCGACCCCGATCCGGGCTACACGAAGCAGTGCTGGTACGTCGCTACGGGCGGCAGCTCGGCGGCTTCCAACGGCGCCATCGGCCCGTTCCGGCCGCACCACTTCGACGTGGCGGTGACGCCGGCCTGCGCGGCCGGCAACTTCGGCTACGCGGGCCAGCCGATCCCGGCGACGATCACCGCGAAGAACGCCTCCGGTGGGACGACGAGCAACTACTTCGGCAGTTATGCCAAGGCCACCACCCTCAGCGACGCCGGTGCGCTGGCGATCGGCGGCTTCACCGACGGTGCGACCGTGCCCGCCGCCAGCTACACCCTGGGCGTGGCGAACGCGGCGCCCACCTACGGCTTCACCGACAAGCTCACCGCGCCGCAGACGCTCGCGATCCGTGCGACCGATGCCGACGGCGTCAGCTCATCCGGCCACGCCGAGGGCAGCACGCCGCTGCGCAGCGGCCGGCTGCTGGTGGCCAACGGCTACGGCAGCGAGAACAGCGCGCTGCAACTGGCGCTGCGCGTGGAGTACTGGAGCGGCAAGGCGTGGCTCCTCAACGGCGACGACGGTTGCACCGGCTACGGCGCCGCGAGCATTCCGACCGGGTCGGTGGCGTTGTCGAGCGTGCGTGATCACAAGGGTGGCGCCGGCAGTTGGACCACCAACGCCACGGCGATCACGATGAAGTCGAACGGTGTCGGCACGCTGACGCTGGCCGCCCCTTCCGGCGGCGCGACCGGCACCGTCGACCTGGCCCTGAACCTGGGCGCCGGCACGGCGGACGAGTCGTGCCTGGCGAACCACCCGGCCAGCACCGGCGCCGTCCTGCCCTGGCTGCGCTCGCGCAACGGCAGCTGCGCCACCGGCTGGGCCAGCGATCCTTCAGCGCGCGCCGCCTTCGGCATCTACAGCCCCGAATCGAAGAAGACGGTCCATGTACGCGAAATCTTCTAGTCCGACGCGCCAACGCGGCTTCACCCTCGTCGAGCTGATCGCGGTTCTGCTGGTGATCGGCGTGCTCGCGGTCGTCGCGATGCCGAAGTTCGACGGGGCCTCCGGCGCGCGCAGCGAGGCCGCGCACGACGAGGTGCTGGCCGCGTTGCGCTACGCGAGCCAGACGGCCCAGTCGCACCGGCGCCTGGTCTGCGCCGATGTCAGCAGCAGTGCCGTCACGCTGCACATCGCCACCGCCCATGGCTCATCTGGCTGCGACAGCGCGCTCACCGGCCTCGACGGCTCGGCCGCCTTCACCGCCAACGCGG
>NZ_DATFAN010000090.1:0-16420 GCF_035254525.1 Ideonella sp.
GACCTGGTGGGCAAGGTGGAAGCCGGCATCCCGGAAGACGACCCGCGCAACCCCGCCGTGATCGCCGACAACGTCGGCGACAACGTGGGCGACTGCGCCGGCATGGCCGCCGACCTGTTCGAGACCTACGCCGTCACGCTGATCGCGACGATGGTGCTCGGCGCGCTGCTGGTCACCACGGCCGCCGCGCACGCCGCGCTCTACCCGCTCGCGCTCGGCGGCGTGTCCATCATCGCCTCGGTGATCGGCTGCTTCTTCGTGAAGGCCTCGCCGGGCATGAAGAACGTGATGCCGGCGCTGTACAAGGGCCTGATCGTCGCCGGCGTGCTGTCGCTGATCGCCTTCTACTTCGTGACGAAGGCCATCGTGCCCGATGACGCCCTCGGCGCGGGCACCCAGATGCGGCTGTTCGGCGCCTGCGCGGTGGGCCTGGTGCTGACGGCCGCGATGGTGTGGATCACCGAGTACTACACCGGCACCGACTTCAAGCCGGTGCAGCACGTGGCGCAGGCCTCGACCACCGGCCACGGCACCAACATCATCGCCGGCCTGGGCGTGAGCATGAAGTCCACGGCCTGGCCGGTGATCTTCGTCTGCCTGGCCATCCTGGCGTCCTACCAGCTGGCCGGGCTGTACGGCATTGCGGTGGCCGCCACCTCGATGCTGAGCATGGCCGGCATCGTCGTCGCGCTCGACGCCTACGGCCCGATCACCGACAACGCCGGCGGCATTGCCGAGATGGCCGATCTGCCCGCCAGCGTGCGCGACATCACCGACCCGCTGGACGCCGTGGGCAACACCACCAAGGCCGTCACCAAGGGTTACGCGATCGGCTCGGCCGGCCTGGCTGCGCTCGTGCTGTTCGCCGACTACACCCACGCGCTCGAGGCGCGCGGCATGCACGTGAGCTTCGACCTGTCGAACCACATGGTGATCGTGGGCCTGTTCATCGGCGGCCTGATCCCCTACCTGTTCGGCGCGATGGCGATGGAAGCCGTCGGCCGCGCGGCCGGCTCGGTGGTCGAGGAGGTGCGCCGCCAGTTCCGCGAGATCAAGGGCATCATGGAAGGCACCGGCAAGCCCGAGTACGGCAAGGCGGTCGACATGCTGACCACCGCGGCGATCAAGGAAATGATCATCCCGAGCCTGCTGCCGGTGGTCGTGCCGATCCTGGTCGGCATGTTCCTCGGCCCGGAAGCGCTGGGCGGCCTGCTGATGGGCACGATCGTGACGGGCCTGTTCGTCGCGATCTCGATGTGCACCGGCGGCGGCGCCTGGGACAACGCCAAGAAATACATCGAGGACGGCCACCACGGCGGCAAGGGCAGCGAGGCGCACAAGGCCGCCGTCACCGGCGACACCGTGGGCGACCCCTACAAGGACACCGCCGGCCCGGCCGTGAACCCGCTGATCAAGATTATCAACATCGTGGCCTTGCTGATCGTGCCGCTGCTGCCCATGGCCACGAGCGCCAGCACGGCCAAGGCCAGCGAGCCGGCGGCCGTGACTGCGCCGGCGCCGGCCGCCGCCCCGGCGCTGGACACCGTGGCGCCCGCCCAGCCCGCGTCGGCGGCCAGTGGCGGCTGACGATCCGCAACCCACCTAACCGAAAGGGTCGGCCGATGCCGGCCCTTTCTTGTTTGGGCGTGCGGCGTTGCGGGCCATGCGAAACCCTTTGACGGCCCCATGGCGACTTCGTATCGTTGCGCGCGGCCCTATCGCAAGACACGAGGAGACATTCATGACCACCTTGACCGTGAACGGCAAGCAGATGACGGTGAACGCGGATCCCGCGACACCGCTGCTGTGGGTGCTGCGCGAGGACCTCGCGCTCACCGGCACGAAGTTCGGCTGCGGCATGGCGCTGTGCGGCGCCTGCACGGTGCACCTCGATGGGCAGCCCGTGCGCTCCTGCTCGACGCCCTTGTCGGCCGCGGCAGGCAAGCGGGTGACCACGATCGAGGGCGTCGGCGCCAGCCGCACCGGCAAGGTCGTGCAGGCGGCGTGGGCCGAGGCCGACGTGCCGCAATGCGGCTACTGCCAGTCCGGCCAGATCATGAGCGCCTGCGCCTTGTTGGCCAAGAACAAGGCCCCGAAGGACGCCGAGATCGACGCCGCCATGAGCGGCAACATCTGCCGCTGCGGCACCTACAACCAGATCCGCGAAGCGATCCACGGTGCGGCCGCGACGCTGGCGAAGGGGGCCTGACATCATGAACACCCCCACCCGCCGCGAATTCCTCCAGGCCTCCGGCGCCTCGGCGCTGGTCATCGGCTTCTCGATGCCGGTGGCCACACGGGCGGCCACCGCCGCCGCCGCTCCCTTCGCCCCCAACGCCTACCTGCGCATCACTCCGGACGACCGCGTCACCGTGATCTGCGGCTCGTCCGAGATGGGCCAGGGCGTGTTGACCTCGATCCCGATGCTCGTCGCCGAGGAGCTGGACGCCGACTGGAAGAAGGTCGGCGTCGAGCAGGCACCCGTCGACAAGGCCTACGCCAACCCGATCTTCGGCATGCAGGCCACCGGCGGCTCGACCACCATCCGTGCCCACTGGGAGCCGATGCGCAAGGCCGGCGCCGCGGCGCGCGAAATGCTCGTGGCCGCCGCCGCGGCGCAATGGAAAGTCCCGCCCGGCGAGTGCCGCACCGAAGCCGGCCAGGTCATACACGCGAGCGGCAAGAAGCTGCGCTATGGCCAGCTCGTGGCAGCCGCCTCGGCCATGCCGGTGCCCGAGGCGCCGCAGCTCAAGGACCCGAAGAACTTCCGCATCCTCGGCAAGCCGACCCGCCGGCTGGACAGCCCGGGCAAGATCAACGGCACGGCGAAGTTCGGCATCGACGCCCAGGTGCCTGGCATGCTGGTGGCGGTGATGGCCCGCGCGCCGCAGCCGGGCGCCAAGCCCGCCGCCGTGAACGACGCCAAGGCCAAGGCCGTCAAGGGCGTGCAGCAGGTCATCACCCTGCCGTCGGGCGTGGCGGTGCTGGCCACCGGCTACTGGGCCGCCAAGCAGGGCCGCGATGCGCTCGAGATCACCTGGGATCTGGGTCAGCTCGCGAGCCTGAATTCGGCCGCCGTGTCCGACATGCTGCGCGACGGCGCAAACAACGCCGACGCCATCGCGAAGGACGTGGGCAACCTGAAGGACGCCGCCGCCGGCAGCGCGCAGACCTTCGACGCGATCTACGAAGCGCCCTACCTCGCCCACGCCTGCATGGAGCCGATGAACTGCACGGCCTGGGTGCGCGGCCAGGGCGACGACGCCACGGTCGAGATCTGGGCGGGAACGCAGAGCCAGGGGCCGGCCCAGGGCATTCTCGGCCAGGTGGCGCAGGTCACGCCGGCCAAGGTCAAGGTCAACACGCTGCTGCTGGGCGGTGGCTTCGGCCGGCGTTTCGCCCCCGACTTCGCGATCGACGCCACCCTGCTGTCCAAGATCTCGGGCAAGCCGGTCAAGCTGATCTACGCCCGCGAAGACGACATGGCGGCCGGCTTCTACCGGCCGGCGTCGGTGGCCAAGTTCGAGGCCGGGCTGGACGCCCAGGGCAAGCCGACCTTCCTGCGCATCGACGTCGGCTCGCCGTCGATCATGGCCGCCTCGGGCTTCATGAAGATCCCGCCCAACGGGGTCGACAACTTCGCGCTCGAAGGCATCAACGACAACCCCTACGACGTCGACGCTTCGCGCATCGCCTATGGCCGGGTCGAGCCGGGGCCGCAGGTCTGGTTCTGGCGCTCGGTGGGCCACTCGCAGAACATCTTCTTCATCGAAAGCTTCATCGACGAGATGGCGGCCCGCGCGAAGAAGGACCCGTTCGAGTTCCGCCGTGGCCTGCTGGGCCAGCAGCCGCGCTACAAGGCAGTGCTCGAGGCCGCCGCGCAGAAGGCGGGCTGGGGCCAGCCGCTGCCGGCCGGCGTGCACCGCGGCATTGCCGTGGCGCAGAGCTTCGGCAGCTACGTGGCCGAAGTGGCCGAGGTGTCGGTGGCGCCGGATGGCAAGCCGCGGGTGCACCGGGTGGTGGCGGCCGTCGACTGCGGCCTGACCGCCAACCCGCTGACCATCGCCCGTCAGATCGAGAGCGCGATCGTCTTCGGCCTGTCGGCGGCGCTGTACGGCCGCATCAGCTTCAAGGATGGCCGCGTCGAGCAGGGCAACTTTCACCAGTACCCGGTGCTGCGGATGAACGAGATGCCCAAGGTGGAGGTTCACATCCTGCCCAGCAGCGAGAACCCCGGCGGCATCGGCGAGCCCGGCACCCCGCCGATCGCGCCGGCGGTGACCAACGCGATCTTCGCCGCCACGGGCCAGCGCATCCGCAAGCTGCCGATCGACCCGGCGCAGCTCAAGAAAGCATGACGCTATCCTGGTCGCCGTGCAATTAGCCTGGCTGCACGGCGACACGCCCTTCCCACCCACCTGCCTGGCGCTCGGCCCCGAGACCGACGCGCCGGGCCTGCTGGCCGCCGGCGGCGACCTGAGCCCCGCGCGGCTGGTCGACGCCTACCGCCACGGCATCTTTCCCTGGTACGGCGAAGGCCAGCCGCTGCTGTGGTGGAGCACCGACCCGCGCATGGTGCTGCCGGCAGCCGAGTTCAAGCTCTCGCGCTCGCTGCGCAAGACGCTGCAGCGCTTCCTGTGCACACCGGGCTGTGAGTTCCGCTTCGACGGCGACACGCCCGCGGTCATTGCCGCCTGCGCCGGCGCGCCGCGCGAGGGCCAGGACGGCACCTGGATCGTGCCTGAGATGGTCGCGGCCTACGTCCGGTTGCATCGGCTGGGCATCGTGCACAGCGTGGAGACCTGGGTCGACGGCCAGCTCGTCGGCGGGCTGTACGGCGTCAACCTCGGCCGGATGTTCTACGGCGAGTCGATGTTCGCCCGGCGCACCGATGCCTCCAAGCTGGCGCTGGCCGCGCTCGTGGCCTTCTGCCGGGTCGAGGGCATCGCCCTGATCGACTGCCAGCAGCAGACCCGCCACCTCGCCAGCCTGGGCGCGCGCGCCATCCCGCGCGAGGCCTTCGAGGCCCACCTGCGGGTGGCCGTGGCACAAGCGGCGCCACGGCACTGGGCCTATGATTCAAGCTCCTGGAAGAGTCTGGATCTCAGGCTGGACGAGCCCGCTGCCGATAACCCGCCGTGACCCACCCGAAAGAGCTACCGTTCGCGTCGCTCCAGTTCTACGCGACGGCACCCTACCCGTGCAGCTACCTGCCGGACAGGTTGGCGCGCTCGCAGGTGGCCACCCCCGGCCACCTGATCCACGCCGAGGCCTACTCGGCCCTGGTCGCCTGCGGCTTTCGTCGCAGCGGCATGTTCACCTACCGCCCCTACTGCGACAACTGCCACGCCTGCAAGCCGCTGCGCGTGCCGGTCAACGAATTCCGCGCCTCGCGCAGCCAGCGCCGCGCCTGGGCCGCGCACGCGGGGCTGAAGACGAGGGTGATGCGCCTGGGCTTCGTGCCCGAGCACTATCAGCTGTACCTGCGCTACCAGGCCGGCCGCCATGCCGGCGGGGGCATGGACCACGACAGCGTCGACCAGTACACCCAGTTCCTGCTGCAGACCCGCGTCAACTCCCGCCTGATCGAGTTCCGCGAGCCGCCGGCCGAGGGGGACGAAACCGGACTGGGCCTGCTGCGCATGGTGGCCATCGTCGACATCCTCAGCGACGGACTGTCGGCCGTCTACACCTTCTACGACCCGGACGTGAAGGCCAGCTACGGCACCTATTGCGTGATGTGGCAGATCGAGCAGACCAAGGCGATGAAGCTGCCTTACCTGTACCTCGGCTACTGGATCGCCGAGAGCCCGAAGATGGCCTACAAGGACCAGTTCCGGCCGCACCAGCTGCTGATCGACGGGCATTGGCAGGCCGCGGCCCAGGGGGATTGAGGCTTCCGGGCCATCGGCCTGCGGCCGCCGGCCGTCGGTCGTCAACGCGGTTCAATCCGCCGGATCGACGGCCCATCGCCGCCCGCTGGCGGCTGGCAACGGGCGGCCTAGCATGGCGGCATTCGAGACCAGGAGTTCGCCACCATGACCACCCGCCGCCCCTTCCTGCTGATGATCGCGCCGCTCGTGTCCGTGCTGCTGACGCTGGCCGGCTTTGCAGCGCCCGAGACCGCGCGCGCCGCGACCATCGACATCCAGACCGGCTTGTTCAGCTCGCGCGTGGTCGGCTCGGGCAAGGTGATCGAGGACAAGCGCGCCATCGGCCCGTTCAGCAAGCTGCGCGTCGACAGCGCGATCACCATCAATGCCCGCCCCGCCGCGGCCCCGGGCGTGACGGTGCGGGCCGACGACAACATCGCCCCGCTGATCCTCACCACGGTCGAAGCCGACACGCTCGTGATCAAGATCAAGCCGAACACCGGCATCCGATCGGAGTCGCCGATGATCGTCAACGTCGACTTCACCCAACTGACCCAGGCCGACCTGCGCGGCAGCGGTGACCTGAACGTCGCGGCCCTGAAGGGCGAGCAGTTCGAGCTGTCGCTCGCCGGCTCGGGCGACGTCCGGCTCGACAACGCCGAGCTGGGCAAGCTGAGCGCCCGCCTCGCCGGCTCGGGCGACATCTGGGTCAAGGGCAAGTGCGACGACGCCGGCTACAACCTCGCCGGCTCGGGCGACGTGCACGCGGCCGAGCTGAACGCCAAGCGGGTCAACGTCGACATCGCGGGCTCGGGCGACGTGCGCGTGCATGCGACCGAGGCGCTGGCCGTGCAGATCGCCGGCTCCGGTGACGTCGCCTACAGCGGCAACCCGCCCAAGGTCACCAGCCGCGTCGTCGGCTCCGGCGACCTGCGGCCCGTGAGGTAAGCCACGCTCGCACGCCGGTCGCGTTGTGCCGGCCGCGCTTTCCGGCCATCATCGCTGTCATCCACCCACGCGGGGGCCGCCTTCACCGGGCCGGCCCCCGCCCTCATGGCCGACCCAGCATGACGAACCGCCCCGACCCCAGCCTGCGCCAGCTCGACATCGAGTTGCCTGCCAGCCCCGCCGCCACCCTGCGCCTGACCGAGCTGCTCGCCGACGAGGACACCTCGGTGCCCGAAGTCGCCGACGTGATCGAGGGCGACCTGGCGCTCGCGTCGGCGGTGGTGCGCACCGTCAACTCGGCGATGTTCGGCATCCTGCGCCGGGTCGAGACCGTCGCCGAGGCGGTGCTCTACCTCGGCATGCGCGAAGTCGCCGCCATCACGCTGGAGCTGGGCCTGCGCACCCGCTTCCCGCCCTCGCCGGCGATGACGAAGATCTGGGACGCCGCTCGCCTGCGCGGCCTGCTGATGGGGCGCACCGCGGTGGCGCTCGGCCTGCACGCCTGGCGTGCCCAGTCGGCCGGGCTGTTCGCCGAGAGCGGCCAGGCCGTGCTGTGCCTGCACGCACCGGACACCTATCCCGCCATGCTCGCCCGCCATGCGGTCGCCGCGGATTTCAGTGGCCTGCTTGCCGAGGAGACGGCCGCCTACGGCGTCAGCCACGAGCTGCTCGGCGCCTCGCTGTGCCGCGCCTGGGGCCTGGCCGGCGACGTGGCCGACTATGTGCGCGAGCGGCCCCACGATGCCAGCCGCTGGTCGCAACGGCCGCAGCCGGTGCGCGCCCTGCTGGTGCTGGGCGCCGTCGCCGATGCCCTGATCGCCGGCCGCGACGCCGCCGCGGTGGCGCAGCAGGTGGCCCCCGCCGCGGACCTCGACGCCGCCGAGTTGGCCCGCGCCGCGACGCAGCACTGGCAGCGCATCAACGACGCCAGCAACGCCGACGACTGAGCGCGGGTTGCCGCTGCCACGCGGTCCGGGCCGCGACATCCTCCAGGCTGGGGAAGGTCGCCGCCGCGGCGAATGGCACAGTGGCTTCGAGGCCTGCCGCCACCCGCGCGCACGGCCCGAGGCATGAAGCTCCGGCTAGCGACCTACAACTGCGAGAACCTGTTCAGCCGCGCCCGGGTGCTGCGACTGGCCGACGCCACCCGCCGGGCCGAGTTGATGGCCGAGGCACGCACTTGGCAGGCCTGGCTGGCCCGGCAAGCCAGGACAGGTTCGCGGCCCGCGGCGAGCCGCCCCGGCCATGATGCCGCCGCGCTGGCGCGCTATCTCGAGTTGCCTGCGCCCGGCGCACTGCCGGGCGAGTTGCGCTTTCGCCGCTCACGCATCGGCACAGCGCACTGCGAGGCCAAGGCGCGTGTGCTGCGCGCCGTCGACGCCGATGTCCAGTGCCTGGTCGAAGTGGAGGACCGCGCCTCGCTGGCCGCTTTCAACCGCCGGTTGTTACGCGGCCGCTACCCCTACCACCTGCTGCTCGAAGGCAACGACGCGCGCGCCGGCCACCTCGGCGTCTTGAGCCGCCTGCCGCTGGCCGCGCTGCGCAGCCACTGCTTCGACCGTGACGCCGCGGGCCCGATCTTCAGCCGCGATTGCCTTGAACTCGAGCTGGCCTTGCCCGACGACCGCACCCTGCACCTGCTGTTGAACCACTTCGACGGCCCCGACGACGGCCCGGCCGACGATGCGCGCCGGCGCCGCCAGGCCGCCGCCGTGGCCCGCATCGTGGCCGAGCGCCACGACCTGTCGCGCGAGCTCGTGGCCGTGCTCGGCGACTTCAACGATTCGCCGCAACGCGGCCCGCAATGCCTGGCCCCGCTGCTGCACCTGCCCAGGCTGAGCGACGTGCTCGCGCTGCAGTTCCCCATCCCAGACGACCGCTGGACCGGCCACCGCCGCCGCAATGAGCAGATGGACTACATCCTCGTGTCCGACGCGCTGCGGGCGGCCTTCCGCCAGGCCGGCGCCGAACGGCGCGGCATGCCCGACCTGGCACGCAACTCGATCGATCGCGAGCAGCCCTTCGACGGCGCGCGGCGCCGGGCCGATGCCGCCTCGGCCCGCGCCGCCGTCTGGGCGGATTTCGAGCTCTAAAGGCCGGGCCCCTCAAGCAAACAAAGGGCCGCTCCCGAGGTCCTTGACCCCCTCGGGAGGCGGATACGTCGAAGGCGTTTCCTGGGGGCGTTCAGAACTTCAGCACCTCGATGCGGTTCTTCTGCAGCGCGTAGCCCAGCTGCCGCGGCGTGACGCGCAGCAGCCGTGCCGCCTTGGCCTGCACCCAGCCGCACTGCTCCATCGCCCAGATCAGGCGCTCGCGCTCGCCTTGCGGCGGCGGCTCGCCCGCATCGGCCTTGCCCGGTGGCGGTGGCAGATGGCGGGTCGGCCCGATGCGCAACACGTCGTCGTCATCGTCGCCATCGTCGTCCAGGTCGTCACCCGCATGGGCCGGCGTGCGCGGCGCCGGCGCCGGCAGCGGCTTCGCGCCAGCCACGGCAGCGACAGCATCGGCTTTGTCGAGGAAGTGCAGCGTCTGGGTCAAGCAGCGGTTCTGCTTGCACGGGAAAGCGAGGTCGCGGATCGTGTCGTCCTGCACCATCGTGGCGGTGCGCTCGATGCAGTTTTCGAGCTCGCGCACGTTGCCGGGCCAGTAGCAGCTGGTCAGCACCTTCATCGCCTCGGGCGTCACCTTCAGCGAGCGGCGGTTTTCCTTGTTGTAGCGGTCGAGGAAGTGCGCCACCAGCGGCGGGATGTCGGCGCGCCGCTCGCGCAGCGGCGGCAGGAAGATCGACACCACGTTGATGCGGTAGTACAGATCGGCGCGGTACTCGCCGCGCTGCACCATCTTCTCCAGATCACGGTTGGTGGCGCAGATCAGGCGCACGTCGACCTTCACCGGCTTGCTGCCGCCCACGCGCTCGAACTCGCGCTCCTGCAGCACGCGCAACAGCTTGGCCTGGAAGGCCGGGGAGATGTCGCCGATCTCGTCGAGGAACAGCGTGCCGCCGTGGGCCAGCTCGAAGCGGCCCTTGCGGTCGCCCGTGGCGCCGGTGAAGGCGCCGCGTTCGTGGCCGAAGAGTTCGCTTTCGAGCAGCGTCTCGGTCAGCGCCGCGCAGTTCACCTTGATGAACGGCGCCTCCTTGCGCGTCGACAGGAAGTGAATCGCGCGGGCGATCGCCTCCTTGCCGGTGCCGCTTTCACCGCGCAGGAGCACGGTGGCCCGCGATGGTGCGGCCTGGTGCACCTCGACGAACACCTGCTGCATCGGGCGGGACTCGCCGACCACGTTGTCCAGCGCATAGCGGCCACGCGGAACGCGCTTGAGCGCCTTTTGCAGCCGCGTGGTCTCGAGCTGCAGGCGCTGGTGTTCGTCGCTGACGGCGCGGTGCAATTGCGCAGCCTGCGCCATCAGCGAGGCCACCATCGTCAGGATGCGCTGGTCGTCGGACAGCCGCGCCCCGCCCTTCACCTCACGTTGCGCCGCCAGCACGCCGACGACCGCCTTGTCGGTCTTCAGGGGCACGACGACGAAGGCCATCATGTGGCCCTCTTGCGGGCTGAAGGCGCCGGTGCGGTCGATGAACTCGCTGGCGTGGCCGACATCGGGCACGACCACCGGCATGCCCGAGGCGTAGACATGGCCGATCACGCCCTCGCCCACGCGCCAGGTGCCGCGCTGCTCCTGCGCGCGGGCCAGGCCCACCGAGCTGTGCACCTTCAGCAGGCCCTCTTCCGCATCGGCGAGCACGATCATGGCGCGCGGCAGCTCCATGTGCGCGGTGAGCACGTTCAGCGCGGTGCGGAAGGTGCGCGAGATATCCAGCGATGCACCGAGGATGCGGCAGATCTCGTAGACGGTGATCAGCTCCACATGAGAGCGCTGGTCACCCCGGGTTCGGTTCAGCATCGTGCACCTCCTTGGGCATCGGCCGCGGGGACGGGCAACTCGCCGCAAGAAACGAGCCGATCGGCCCCATCGCCTGGCCCTTGCGGTGGCTCAAACACGCCGACATCGCCACCGCTTGATGCAGATCAACCGAACTTGAACAAGATGCCGTGGCCGCCGCGCGGGTAGGCCCAGGCGACGTTGGTGTGCTCGGTGCAGATCACGCGGCAGCTCCCGCATTCGAGGCAGCCGTCGGTGATCAGCGTCACCGCGCCGTTGCCCTCGGCCTTGTAGCAGGAGGCGGGGCAGACATAGGTGCAGGCTTGCGAACGGCAATCGTTCTTGCAAACGTCCGCATCCTTGATCCGGATGTGCGGCCGGCCGTGGTCGACCTTGTAGCGGTTCTGGAAGAGCTTGTCTTCGACATTGACTATTTGCACGGGACCTCCTCAGCGCCCATCGCAGGCGCACAGCACAACCAAGCGGACGCCGCGGGACCGGCTTTGCCGGCCCGCCAGCGGCGCCCCCTTGAGGGGGAGCGGCGAAGCCGCTACGGGGGTGGGCGACATTACCGGAAAGCCCTCCAGAGTTTGAACGCATCACCGACCAGCCCGCGCCAGCGACGCTCGGCCTTGAAGCTGCCCAGGATCTGGCGCTCCTTGGTCTTCTTGTCGACACCGTCGACGGTGAACAGGGTTTTCGCGGCGCGGCTGACCAGCGCCGGGTAGGTGGTGAAGAACTGCCGGCTCGTGTGCAGCACCTGCGGCAGGTCGCGGTACTTGTGCAGGTCCTTCATCACGAAGCTCTCGTCCAGACGCTGCTTGTAGGCCCGCAGCGTCTTCGCGCTGAGCTCCTGCCCGGCGGCCTTGGCGGCGATCACCGTCTCGGCGGCCAAGCGGCCCGTGGTCATCGCCAGGTTGCTGCCCTCGCGGTGCGCGGCGTTGACGAAGCCACCCGAGTCGCCCACGATCATCCAGCCCTCGCCATAAACCTGCGGCACGGCGTGGAAGCCGCCCTCGGGGATCAGGTGGGCGCAGTACTCCTTCATCTCGCCGCCCTCGATCAGCGGCGCGATGCTCGGGTGCTTCTTCAGCTTTTCCAGCAGCGCGTAGGGCGCCGTCCGGTTCGGGTTGGACTTGAAGTCGCTGAGCATGCAGCCCACGCCGATGGTCAGCGAATCCTTGTTGGTGTAGAGGAAGCCCGTGCCGACCATGCCCTCGGTGACCGTGCCCATCATCTCGATGACCACGCCCTCGTCTTCCTTGATGTTGAAGCGCGCCTGGATCGTCTCTTCCGGCATGAAGAGAATCTCCTTGACCGCCAGGGCGACGTTCTCGCCCTTCAGTTCGCCGTGGAAGCCGGCCTGGCGCGCCAGCGTGGAGTTCACGCCGTCGGCCAGGATCACCACGTCCGCGTAGACCTCGCCACCCTTGCGGTCGCAGCGCACGCCGATGCAGCGCTTGCCGTCCATCAGCAGCTCTTCCACCGTGGTCTCGCAGATCAGCAGCGCACCGGCCTCGCGCACCTTGGACGAGAACCACTTGTCGAACTGCGCGCGGATGATGGTGTAGCGGTTGTACGGCGGCTTGTTGTAGTCGTCGCTGCGGTAGTGCGTGCCGACGAAGCTGTTGTCGTCCAGCACCCAGACGCGCTGCTCGATGATGTGGCGCTCCAGCGGCGCGTCGTCCCGGAAATCGGGAATCACCCGCTCCAGCGCATCCGAGTAGAGGATGGCGCCCTGCACGTTCTTCGAGCCCGGGTACTCGCCGCGCTCGATCTGCAGCACCTTCAGGCCGGCCTTGGCCATCGTGTAGGCGGCCGTGTTGCCCGAGGGGCCCGCGCCGACGACGATCGCATCGAACTTTTCTGTTGCCATTCGTGTACTCCTTCAGGCGACCTTGCGGATGCGCTTGTCCAAATGGGTGCGGAAGGTCTGCGTCAGCACCGGCAGCACCTGCATCGCGTTGCCGACGATGCCGTGGTGGGCGAACTCGAAGATCGGCGCGTTCGGGTCGGTGTTGATCGCGACGATCACGTCCGAGCCCTCCATGCCCACGCGGTGCTGGATGGCGCCCGAGATGCCGGCGGCGATGTAGAGCTTGGGCCGCACCGTCTTGCCGGTCTGCCCGACCTGGCGCTCGGCTTCGGCCCAGCCGCTTTGCACCACCGCCCGGGTGGCACCCACCTCGGCGCCGAGCACGCGGGCCAGATCCCACACCAGCTTGAAGTTGTCGGCGTTCTTCAGGCCCTTGCCGCCGCTGATGACGATGTCGGCATAGGCCAGGTTCACCGTGTTGCGGTTCGCATCGGGGATGAATTCGAGCAGCTTGGTGACGATGTCGGTCTCGATCATGCCCAGCGGCATCTCGACCACGTCGCCGCTGCGCGTGTCGTCGCGCCGCGGCATGCTCATCACCCGCGGCCGCACGGTGGCCATCTGCGGCCGGTAGGCCAGGGTCATGATGGTGCACAGCAGCGAGCCGCCGAAGGTGGGCCGCGTGGCGGCGAGCGCGCGGCCGTCGATGTTCAGCTCGGTGCAGTCTGCCGTCAGGCCGGTGCCCAGCGTGGTGGCCACCGAGCCGGCCAGGTCGCGGCCCATCGTGGTGGCGCCCAGCAGCATGATCTCGGGCTGGTGGGTGTTCACGAGATCGGTCAGGCCCTTGGTGAAGGGCTCGTTGCGGTAGCCCTTGAGCACCGGGTCGCGCATCAGGTAGCAGCGGTCGGCGCCGTAGGTGTAGGCCTCTTTCGCGAAGGCGTCCAGCGGCTCGTCGGGCCCGCCCAGCAGAACGCCGGCCACGCCGACCTGCAGCTTGTCGGCCAGCTTGCGGGCCTCGCCCATCAGCTCCCAGCTCACCGGGTGCACATGGCCGCGGTCGTGCTCGATGAAGACCCAGACGCCCTTGTAGGCCTTCAGGTGCTCGGGCAACTCGGTGTTGCGGCCCGCACGGCCGGCGGCGCGCGGAGCGGCGGGTTTGACAGCGTCGTTCATCTTGCGGGCTCCTTCAGGCGCTCAGCCGTTCCACGGTCTCTTCTTCCAGCGTGGGATGCGTGGTGAAGATCTTCTGCAGCAGGTTCAGGCAGACGTCCTGCACGTTGCTGTCGGCCACCACCTGCACATCGGCCTTCTCGGTGCGCGGCGTCGGGCCGAAGACCTTGCTGACGACGGTGGGCGAGCCCTTCAGGCCGATCTTGGTCACGTCCTCGATGCCGGCGTCGTCCTTGTTCCACTTGCGCACCGCGAAGCGGCCGGCGCGCAGCATGTCGTCCATGCTGGCGAAGCGCATCTCGTTCGTGCCTTCGAGCATCGTGATCAGCGAGGGCAGCGTGGTGTCCAGCAACTGCACCCCGCCCTCGGCGCGGCGCTCGACCTTGAGCCGCCGGGCGTCGAGATCGACCTCGACGATGCGGCTCACATAGGTCAGCAGGTTCATCCCCAGGCGCTTGGCCACGCCGGGGCCGACCTGGGCCGTGTCGCCGTCGATCGTCTGCTTGCCGGTGAACACCAGATCGACCGCCTGCTCCTGGCCGATCTTGCGGATCGCCGCGGCCAGCGCGTAGGAGGTGGCCAGCGTGTCGGCGCCCGCAAAAGCGCGGTCGGTGACCAGCACCGCGTCGGTCGCGCCGAAGCTGATGCATTTGCGCAGCGCTTCTTCGGCCTGCGGCGGGCCCATGCACAGCACGGTGACGCGGCCGCCGAACTGGTCCTTGAGCCTCAGGGCCTCTTCCAGCGCGAACAGATCGTAGGGGTTCGGAATAGCCGGTACGCCCTGGCGCATGATGGTGTTGGTGACCGGATGGACGCGGATCTGCGCCGAATCCGGCACCTGCTTGATGCAGACGACGATGTGCATGGAATGCTCTCGGTTGTGGCTCGGCAATCAGGCCGCGCGGCGGCCCGCCAGGCTGTCGCGCAGCGAGGCCAGCTTCACGTGCTGCGTGCCGTTGGCGTCCTGGAAGACCTTGAAGACCTTTTCTTTCGCCGGCGTGGATTGCACGAAATCCTGGTAGGCCTGGGCCAGCATTTCGCGGTAGCGGCGGAACAGCTCCACCTCCTCCAACCCGGCCAGCCCTTCGCTCTTGTGCAGGTACTGGTAGAAGCGCTTGAGGATGTGCAGGCGGTTCACCTGCACCACGGGCTCGTCGTACGCCACGCCGAAGAAGACGAGGAAGTCTTCGGCACTGGACAAGGCCTTCAGGCGGTCGGTCAGGCTGTTCATCGGCAGGTCTCCTTTCGGTTCAGGCGCGGGCGGCCGTGGCGGTGTGCGGCAGGGCTTCGAGGTAGAAGCGGATCAGCTCGTCGTCGGTGGGCTCGCGCTTGGTCGCGGCCACGTGCTCGCGGATGCACTCGAGCAGCGCCTGCGCCTGGTCGCCGCTCAAGTGCATACCCAGCCGGGCATAGGCATGGCGCACGCCGTGCGAGCCCGAGTGCTTGCCCAGCACCAGCCGGTGCGCGCGGCCCAGCTCCTCGGGCTGGAAGGCCTCGTAGTTGCCGCGGTCCTTCAGCAGCCCGTCGACGTGGATGCCCGATTCATGCGTGAACACCGCATCGCCGACGATGCTCTTGCCCGCCGCCACCGGCCGGCCCGAGGCGCGGGCCACCAGCTGCGAGATGCGCGGCAGCGCGGTCGTGTCCAGGCCGCAGTCGATCGCGTAGAGGTGCCGCGCCGCCATCACCACCTCTTCCAGCGCCGCGTTGCCGGCGCGCTCGCCCAGGCCGTTCACCGTGGTGCTGGCGTGCGTGGCGCCGGCCAGCACGGCAGCCAGCGTGTTCGCCGTGGCCAGACCGAGGTCGTTGTGGGCATGCATCTCGATGCCGATGTCGACCTCGCGACGCAGCGCGGCGATGCGGCCGTGCGTGCTGAACGGCTCCAGCAGGCCCAGCGTGTCGGCATAGCGCACGCGCACGGCGCCGTGCACCTGCGCCATCTGCGCGGCGCGGGCCAGGAAGCCGGCGTCGGCGCGCGAGGCATCTTCGAAACCGACGCTGACGGTGGCGCCGGCATCGGCCGCGCGGTCGACGAAGCGGCGGATCGTCTCCAGCACCCACGCCCGGCTCTTGCCCAGCTTGCGCTCGATCTGCACGTCCGACACGCTGATCGACAGGTGCACGATGTCGGCGTGGCAGCGCAGCGCCGCGGCGAGGTCGCCATCGGCCATGCGGGCCCAGACCATCGTGCTGGCATGCTTCACCGAGCCGGTGATGGCGCGGATCAGCTCGACCTCGCGCGGGCCCATCGCCGGAATGCCGACCTCCATCTCCGGCACGCCGGCATCGTCCAGCGCTTGCGCGATGGCCAGCTTCTCGTCAGCGGTGAAGGCCACGCCGGCGGTCTGTTCGCCATCACGCAGCGTGGTGTCGTTGATCGTGAGAAGCCGGGTGTGCGCTGAGCGATCCATGGTGCCGTTCCGCCTTGTTGGAGGGGTACTTCGCAAGCGGTGTGCCACCCGGCCGAGATGACCTAAGTGGTTGATTTCATGGCACTTTGAGGCGCTTGACGCATGCGACCGACGGCTGTGGTCTTTGTCGCAATGCCGACATCGGCCGGGGTGGGAGGCACGCCACACACGTTGCCTGCAGGGCGGTGGTGGTGCCCCCGGGCGCAGGCCCCATTCGCGGTAGCCTCCCATGCATCCAGGGCACCACCGTGTTGATGCGGCTGTCCGTGCCTCGCCTCGAGCGTGCCCCGCGTGGTGGGCCGGAGAACGGGGGCGCCGCC
>NZ_DATFAN010000091.1:0-18187 GCF_035254525.1 Ideonella sp.
TCGCGCGCCGCCTGGCCGCGCGCATCGCGCCCGAGCGCGCCGCGCTGTTCGACTACCCGACGCCCGAATCGGTCTGGCTGGAGCACCGCGCGTCGACCCGCGGCCGCGACCTCGACATCACCGGCCTGAGCTATGCGCTGCTGGAGCAGCAGGGCCCGCAGCAGTGGCCCTGCCCTTCCGCCACCCGCCTGGGCAAGGCTCGCCTGTACGAGGACGGCATCTTCCCCACCGCCGACGGCCGCGCGCGCTTTGCCGATGTGCCGTTCGCGCCGCTGGCCGAGCCACGCGACGCGCGCTACCCCTTCAGCCTGAACACCGGCCGGCTGCGCGACCAGTGGCACGGCATGAGCCGCACCGGCACGCTGGGCCGCCTGTACGGGCACGACAGCCTGCCCTGCATCGACCTGCACCCGCAGGATCTGCAGCGGCTGAAGCTGGCCGACGGCGAGCTGGTGCGCGTGCGCTCGCGCCGCGGGCAGGTCGTGCTGCCGGTGCGTGCGAACGACGCCATCGCGCCGACCCAGGCCTTCATTGCGATGCACTGGGGCCAGGAGGTGCTGTCCGGCCACGATGCGCAAGGCCGGCCGCTGACCGGGGTGAACGCGCTGACGACGCCGGCGCTGTGCCCGCAATCCAAGCAGCCCGAGCTCAAGCACGCCGCCGTGGCGATCGACAAGGTCACGTTGCCATGGCGATTGACCGCGATGGCCTGGCTGCCGGCCGACGAGGCGCTCGCGCTGCGCGAGCGACTGAAGCCTCGGCTGGCGCTGTTCGGGCATGCGAGCCTGCTGCCTTTTGGTCGAGAAGCCGATGCACGGCCGAGTCGAGAGGTCGATGCCCCGGCGGGCAGCACCGGCCGCGTCGGCCTGCTGCTGCGCGCCGCCGCCATCGAGGCGCCCAGCGACGCGGTGCTCGCCCCGCTGCGCGCTGCCTTCGGCCTGGCCCAGGCCGGCGTGCTGGCTTACCACGACGCGCGCCGCGGCCAGCAGCGCGCGCTGCGGGTCTCGCGCGATGCCGACGGCGCCGAGCGGCTGCAAGGCTTCTGGGTGGCCGGCGACACCAGCGGCGAGGCCTGGCTGCGCACCCTGCTCGAAGCCGATCAGACCCTGCCCGCCCCCGGCCGCCAGCTGCTCGCTCCCGGCACGTTCGCGCGCCAATCGGCCGCCCCGCGCAGCCCACAGGTCTGCACCTGCTTCAACGTCGGCGAGGCGGCCATCCGCGCCGAGCTGGGCCGCTGCAACGGCTCGCCGGACGAGCGCCTCGAGCAGCTTCAAGGCCGCTTGAAATGCGGCACGAACTGCGGTTCCTGCCTGCCGGCGCTGCGCAAGATCATCCAGGTGGTGCCCGGCGCGATGGCGGCGTGACAATCCGGGCATGAGCATCGCCCCGTACCTGAAGGAAATCGGCCGCGGCAAGGACGGCGCCCGCGCGCTGCCGCGCGACAAGGCCTTCGACCTGATGAGCCGGCTGCTCGACGGGCAGTTGAGCGACCTCGAGAAAGGCGGCTTTGCGCTGGCGATGCGCATCAAGGGCGAAACGCCCGAAGAACTCGCCGGCTTCATGGACGCCGTCGTGCCGCGCACGCTGGCACTGCACTCCACCTCGCCGGCGGTCGTGCTGCCCAGCTACAACGGCGCGCGCAAGCTGCCGAACCTGACGCCGCTGCTCGCGCTGCTGCTGGCGCGCGAGGGCGTGCCGGTGCTGGTGCACGGGCCGCTCACGGATGCGACCCGCACGACCAGCGCCCAGGTGTTCGACGCGCTCGGCCTGCCGCCGCTGCGCACCGCCGCCGAGGCCGAAGCCCGCTGGGCCGCCGGCCAGCCGGTCTTCATGCCGATCGATGCGCTGCACCCCTCGCTGGCCGGCCTGCTGGCGCTGCGCGCGGTGCTCGGCCTGCGCAACTCGGGCCACACGCTGGCCAAGCTGCTGCCGGCGGTTCCCCACGCGCTGCGGGTCGTCAACCACACCCACCCCGAGTACGCGACCAGCCTGGCCGAGTTCCTCACGCTGACGCAGGCCAGCGCGCTGCTGCTGCGCGGCACCGAGGGCGAGCCGGTGGCCGATGCGCGCCGGCTGCCGGCGCTGAAGTGTTTCGTCGGCGGCGTTCTCGACGAATCCCTCTCGGTCGAGCCGCAGGGCGGCTCGCTGGCCGCCCTGCCGGAGTTGCCCGGCGGCATCGACGCCGCCGGCACCGCCGAGACGATCCGCGCGATGCTGGATGGCCGCGTGGCCGTGCCCGAGCCGATCGCGCGCCAGGTGCAGTGCCTGCTGGCGCTGCGCCGGCACCTGGGCTGACCCGGCTCAACGCGGCGCGAGCGGCAGGTCGAGGCGAAAGATCGTGCCCGGGCCTTCTGCCGGCGGCAGCGGGTGCGCCGTGAGCTGGCCGCCCATGGCCTGCACCAGCGCGTGCGACAGCGCCAGTCCGATGCCCGAGCCCTCGACCGCGCCGCTCTCCCGGCCCAGCCGCTGAAAGGGCTGGAACAGCTTGTCGAGCTGGTCTTCCGGCAAGCCGATGCCCGAGTCGCGGATGTCGATCACGCAGCGCTCGCCGTCGACGCGCGCGGTGAACTCGACGCTGCCGCCGGGCCGGTTGTACTTGATGCCGTTGGTCAGCAGGTTGATCAACACCTGCTTCAGGCGCATCGCGTCGGCGCGCACGACCAGGCCGGCGCGCACGACGCCCTGGGCCAGCACCACGCCGGCCGCCGCAGCTTGGCTGCGCAGCAGGTCGAGGCAGTCGCGCGCCAGCGGCGCGAGCGGCACGGCTTCAGCCTGCATCGGCAGCCGGCCGGACTCGACCAGCGACAGGTCCAGCAGGTCGCCGATCATCGCCAGCAGGTAGTCGCCCGCCTGGCGGATCAGCTGCACGCGGCGCCGCTGGCCGGGCGTCAGCGGCTCGCCGCGGTCGACCTCGAGCAATTGAGCGAAGCCGAGCACGGCGTTCAGCGGCGTGCGCAGCTCATGGCTGACGCGCGACAGGAACTGCGACTTTGCGGCGTTCGCGGCCTCTGCGGCGAGCTGGTCCTGCCGCGCCTGCGCGAGCTCGTGCTGCGTCGTCGCGTCGCTCTGCGTGCCGAACATGCGCGTCGGCCGGCCCTGGGCATCACGCTCGACCACGCGGCCGCGCTCCTCGACCCAGCGCCAGCTGCCGTCGGCCGCCTTGGCGCGGTACACGGCATGGAAGCTGTCGGTCTCGCCGCGCGCATGGGCTTGGTAGGCGTCTTCGACCAGGTCGAAGTCGTCGGGGTGGATCAGCTTGTCCCAATCGGCCTGGGTGTGGCCGATCACGTTGGGCGCATAGCCCAGCATGCGGCCGCCCTCGTCGATGTCGCCAAGCGAATCGGTGGCGAGATCCCACTCCCAGACGAAGATGCCGCCCTCGCGCATCGCGGCGCGCACCGGCGACAGCGGGTCGCTGCTCAGGTCGTCGCGCCGCGAGAGCCAGCTCGCCAGCAGGGCGGCGGCCGCCTCGAGCAGCGGCTGCAGGTGCGGCGCCAGGGCCGCGTCGTCGATGCCAGTCGGTACACGCCCCTGCAGGATGCCCACCGGCATGCCCAGGTGCACGAGCGCGGCTTGCCAGGGGCGCGTCGCCGCCTCGCCGGCCGCTTGCCGCGGGCGGGCCGCCTCGAACACGCCGTCGGCGACCGGCTGGCCCTCGTGCAGCGCCTCGATGCGGCAGAAGCCGCCGCGCAGCAGCTGGGCGCCGGCGCGCGCCAGGCGATTCAGCGCGTGGGCCGCGTCACCGCTGCGCAGCTGATCCAGCAGCGCAGCCTGAGCTTCGGCCCAGACGGCACGCTCGGACGGCAGGGAAGTGGGGCGGCGGGCAGCCATTGCGCGTCGGTTCGTCTCCAGTCGCGCCTGCCGCCGTCGGGGCTTTCGGTGGGGCCGCCGGTCAGTGGCCGCCGCCGAGCTTCTCGCCGGCCTTCAGGCGGTAGACGGTGCCGCAGTACGGGCACTTGCCTTCGCCGTCGTGCGCCAGGTCGATGAAGACCCGCGGGTGGTTGCTCCACAGCGGCATCTTCGGGTTCGGGCAGAACACGGCGCCGGGGCCGTGCAGGTCCTTGGCGGTGACTTCCACCACGGCGGCGGACGAGGTAACGGTGCTCATGTCGGATGTTCTCGCGGCGAAAAGGGTTCGGGGCCGATCAGACCCGCGTCAGCCACTCGGCGTACTTCGGGTTGCGGCCGTTGACGATGTCGAAGAACGCCGTCTGGATCTTCTCGGTGACGGGCCCGCGCATGCCGGCGCCCAGCTCGACGCGGTCGAGCTCGCGAATCGGCGTCACCTCGGCCGCGGTGCCGGTGAAGAAGGCCTCGTCGCAGATGTAGACCTCGTCGCGGGTGATGCGCTTTTCGACCAGCTTCAGGCCCAGGTCCTGGCAGATCGCGAGGATGGTGTTGCGGGTAATGCCGTTGAGCGCGCCGGCGGACAGATCCGGCGTGTAGACCACGCCGTTCTTGACGATGAACAGGTTCTCGCCCGCGCCTTCGCTGACGAAGCCCGACGGGTCGAGCAGCAGCGCCTCGTCGTAGCCGTCGTCGGTGGCTTCCATGTTGGCCAGGATCGAGTTGGTGTAGTTGCTCACCGTCTTCGCCTGGGTCATCGTGATGTTCACGTGGTGGCGCGTGAAGCTCGAGGTCTTCACGCGGATGCCGCGCTTCATGCCCTCCTCGCCCAGGTAGGCGCCCCAGGGCCAGGCGGCGACCATCAGGTGCACCGTGTTGCCCTTGGGGCTGACGCCCAGCTTCTCGGAACCGATCCAGATCAGCGGGCGGATGTAACCGCTGGCCAGCTGGTTGTCGCGCACCACGGCGCACTGCGCGTCCATCACCTGCTGCATCGAGAAGGGGATCTTCATGCGCAGGATCTTGGCCGAATTGAACAGCCGTTCGGTGTGCTCGCGCAGGCGGAAGATCGCGGTGCCGCCGACGGCGTCGTAGGCGCGCACGCCCTCGAATGCGCCGCAGCCATAGTGCAGCGTGTGGCTGAGCACGTGGATCTTGGCGTCGCGCCAGTCCACCATCTGCCCGTCCATCCAGATCTTGCCGTCGCGGTCGTCCATTCCCATGGCGCTCTTCCTCGTGTGGTGGGGCTCGTCCGGGCAACGAGCGGAAGGGGCGATTTTAGGGGGCTGCGGCGGGCCGACCCCGACTCTGCTCAAGCGCCGACCCAACCGGCTGCGTCGTGACGATTCCACAAGTCTGTGCAATCCATCACACCATCAGGTTGGGTCCTCGCCACAGCCCCGGCGGTCCCCCTAACTCGAACCGGCCTTACACCTTCTAACACCAGAGGCTTTTCAGCACACTGGTGCACAGGCCGTAGCGGAATGACTTCACAGCGTGACGGGCGGCGAGCAACTCAAATTCGATGGAGGTATGGATGCGTCTGTCTCTGCACCGCGCGCTCGGCGCCCTGGCCTTCGGAGCCACCGCGCTCGCATCGGCGCCGGCGTCGGCCGAAAGTTACGATTTCGGCTCGTTGATCCTGGGAGATGGCGCGCCGCTGACCGCCAGCTTTGCCACCTTGACGACCAGCGTCGTCGGTGACGATGTCCTGTTCACGCTCGATGCCTACGGCCTGGACCAGTTCAACGGCACCGAGCCGTGGATCGGCGCCATGGCGGTCGATGGGCTGAAGACCGGTGCCGTATCCGATGTGAACGGCGACGCCAACGTCACGATGGGCAAGGGCGACGGCCCCGACGGTTCGTTCGAGTTCAAGTTCGACTTCAGCGACACCACCGGCAAGCTGCTCGACAACGAGGTCGTCTCCTGGACCTGGGTCGGCGGCGCCGGTCATTTCGACGACTTCGCATTGCACGTCAAGGGCATTTCGTACGGCGATACCACCAATGCCTGGTACGACGCGACGCTGGCGGTCCCGGAGCCGAGTTCGTATGCATTGATGCTCGCGGGCCTTGGCGTGATCGGCGTCATGGCGCGGCGGCGCCGACCGCGATGAAATTCCTTGACAGGACAAGCGAAATCGTCTGCACAAAACGTTGAGGCTTGATGATGCTGAGGCCTCGAACATCCTGTTACGCTTTGAACCAATGCCGGAGTTGGGGGCAGTGCGGCCTCCGTATTGCTCTGCCTAGTCTTCGGCTCCCGTGGGGGGTTTGACCATGAAACTGCAACACCACCTCGCCCTGTGTGCCGTCGCCGCCGCGGTGTTGGCGGCTGCACCCTTGCAGGCCAGCGCACAGACCACCGTCTACGAATTCGGCCAGCTGCTGTCGGGCGACGGTGCGCCCGAGCAGCTCGACTTCGCCACCCTGAGCGCCACCCTGTCCGGCAGCGACGTCCAGTTCACGCTCGACGCCCACGGCCTGGATCTGTTCGACGGCACCCAGCCCTTCCTCGGCGCGCTGGCCGTCGATGGGGACCGCGTCGGGAGCGTCGGCAGCGTCAGCGGCGACGCCCCGGTCAGGATGGCCAAGGGCGGCGGCCCCAACGGGAGCTGGGAATTCCGCTTCGACTTCACCGACAAGAAGAAGGCCCGCCTGACCGACGATGAAACGGTCAGCTGGACCTGGATCGGCGGCGCGGGCCACTTCACCGACTTTGCCGCCCATGTGCAGGGCATCGACTACGGTGGCACGACCAGCGCGTGGTACCAGGCCGTCGCCGTGCCTGAGCCCGGTGCCTACGCGATGTTCCTGAGCGGCCTGGTGGTCCTGGGCGCGTCCGCGGTTCGCCGGCGGCGTTTGGGCGGCTGAAGGGCGCTCGACGGTCGTCCATCCCACCGAACGCCGGCGGCTCACCCCGCCGGCGTTTGTGTTTGGGCGCTCGCGACCGCCTCGGGCAGGCGGCGCAAGTCCCAGCGAGCCAGCCGGCCGCCGTCGAACTCGGCGCGCAGGCAGGCGCCCGAGGCGTCGGCCCACTCATAGACCTCCTGTGGTTCGTGGGTCACCCGGCGGCCCAGGCTGCCTGCGAGGCGCAGCAGCTGGGTCAGCCTCATGCCGGCGCGCAGCTTCGCGTGCAGCATCACCGCGCTGGGCACCGAGCCGACCGGTGCGGCGGCAGCCTCGCGCATCGCGCGCAGCGCCCGGCTGAACTGCAGCAGCATCCAGAAGACCACGATGGTGGTGGCGAACACCACGCCCTGCCACCCCCACTGCACATAGCCCACCGCCACGGCGGCCACGCCCAGTGTCCAGCTCAGCACCGCGTCGCGGTTCATGCGGCGTCCCCTTCTGCCTTGCCGGCCGACGCCAGCACCTCGTGTTCGGTCCGGCCGACCCGGCCCGTGCGCAGCGCATCGGCCCAGTCGCCGCGGCCGTTCGCCTCGGCCTGCCGCGCCGCGGCGTCGTGGTCGTAGGGCGTGGCACGCAGGGCGACGCCGAAACCCTGCGCATCGCACTCGACCACCGCCCAGCGTGCCAGCGGGCTGCCGGTCTCGGCGTGGTGGCGGTATGGGCGCTCGTCGTCGAAGGCCGGCAAGCCGACGCTGCCGGGGTTGGCGAGCACGCAGCCGGCCACGCTGGCCAGGCCCGGCAAATGGGTGTGGCCGCACAACACGACCGGCGCGCGCACGGCCCCCAACCGCTCGGCGAGCTCGTCGGCCGTCGCGCGGCGCACGCCGGGCGAGCCGTGCCGGCCATATTCTGGAATCACGGTGTCGAGGAAATAGCTCAGGTCGTCCGTCGGCGTGCCGTGGCAGCAGAAGATGTCGGCATTCAACCAGCGCGTGGGAGGCTGGTCGCGCAGCCAGGCCCAATGCGTGTCGTTCAGGCGCGCGGCGGCATGGGCGTCGCTGGCGCCCATGCGCTCGCGCGGCTGGGTGAGCATCTGCCGCTCGTGGTTGCCGGCGATCGCTGGCCAGCCGAGCGCGATCAGCCGGTCGGCCGTCTCGGCCGGCCACAGCGGGCCGGACAGCGCGTCGCCGAGCTGCACGACCTGCTCGATGCCCTCGGCGCGCATCACCGCCAGCACGGCTTCGAGCGCCGGCAGGTTGCCGTGGATGTCGGACAGGACAGCCCAGCGCGTGGCGATTCCGTTCATGGGCCTAGCTTAGCTCGCGCAGGACGTCGATCGCCTGCTCGATGCGCTCGACCGGGTGGATCGCGAGGCCTTCGATCGGCTTCTTCGGCGCGTTCGCCTTGGGCACCAGCGCGACCGAGAAACCGAGCTTGGCCGCCTCCTTCAGCCGCTCCTGGCCGCGCGGCGCCGGCCGCACCTCGCCCGCCAGGCCGACCTCGCCGAAAGCGACGAAGCCGCGCGGCAGCGGCTTGCCGGCCAGGCTGCTGCGGATCGCCAGCAGCACCGCCAGGTCGGCCGCCGGCTCGCTGATGCGCACCCCGCCGACCGCGTTGACGAACACGTCCTGGTCCAGGCAGGCGATGCCGGCGTGCCGGTGCAGCACCGCGAGCAGCATCGCCAGGCGGTCACGCTCCAGCCCGACGGAGAGCCGGCGCGGGCTGGGCCCGCCGGAGTCGACCAGGGCCTGGATCTCGACCAGCATCGGCCGCGTGCCCTCCAGCGTAACCATCACGCAGGAGCCCGGCACCGGCTCGCCATGGGTCGACAGGAAGATCGCGCTCGGGTTGCTGACGCCCTTGAGCCCCTTCTCGGTCATCGCGAACACGCCGATCTCGTTGACCGCGCCGAAGCGGTTCTTGATCGCCCGCACCAGGCGGAAGCTCGAATGCGTGTCGCCCTCGAAGTACAGCACCGTGTCGACGATGTGCTCGAGCACGCGCGGGCCGGCCAGCGCCCCCTCTTTCGTCACGTGGCCCACCAGCACCACCGTGCAACCGGCTGCCTTGGCGGTGCGCGTCAGCTGCGCCGCGCATTCGCGCACCTGGGCCACCGAGCCGGGGGCGCTCGAAAGCTGCTCCGAATACAGCGTCTGGATCGAGTCGATCACGCAGAACGCCGGCCGCTCGGCCTCGATCGTCGCCAGGATGCGCTCGAGGTTGATCTCGGCCAGCACCCGCAGCGCCTTGCCCGGCAGGCCCAGCCGGTGCGCACGCAACGCCACCTGCGCGCCGGATTCCTCGCCGGTCACGTAGAGCACCTTCATCTGCCCCGCCAGCGCGTCGGCCGCCTGGAGCAGCAGCGTGCTCTTTCCGATGCCCGGGTCGCCGCCGATCAGCACCACGCCGCCCTCGACGATGCCGCCGCCGAGCACGCGGTCGAGCTCTTCGAGCCCGGTCGGCGTGCGGGCCACCTCGGCCGCCTCAATCTCGCTCAGCGTGGCCACCGGTTGCGGCTTGGCGAGCGACTGGAAGCGGTTCTTGGCCGGCCCGGTGGTGCTCTCCGCCACCGATTCCTCCAGCGTGTTCCAGGCGCGGCAGTGCGGGCACTGGCCCAGCCAGCGCGGGCTGGTGCCGCCGCACTGGCTGCAGACGTAGATCGACTTGACTTTGCTCATTCGTGAAAAACGGGCGCGAAGGGTCGCGTTTCCCGCGTTCATTGTCAGCCCGCGCGGCAGATCATCCGTTCGCACATCTCCCCTACTCGCGGGCCCGCCCCTCGAAACGCCATGAGCACAGCCATCGTTCTCGCCCCGACCATCCTGGTGGTCGACGCCCGCGCCGCCTCTCGCATGCACGCCGCCTGCCTGATCCGCAACCGCTGGCCGGACGCGCGGGTCGAGGAGGCGAACGATGGCATCAGCGCGCTGGCCGCCGTGGCCGAGGGCGGCTTCGACCTGGTGATCGTCGAGCTGGCCGGCGAGGCCGGCCTGGCCCTGGCGCAGCGCCTGCGCCAGGACCGGCCGGCCTGTCAGGTCGCGCTGCTCGCCGAGCCCGGCACGGCCGCGACGCGCAGGCGCGCCGACCAGTCCGGCGTGCGCTTGTTCCGCAGTCCGATGACCGGCGACGTCGTCGAGCAGGTGCTGGCGCTGGTCGGCCTGGACGACTGACACCCGCCCCCGCGCCGACGCGGGACAAGCGCCTCCTTCTACACTGCCGGCTCCCGGCCCCGGGCGGCCGCATCGGAGCACTGGCGCGTGGAACTCGGCACCTGGATCACCTTCTTCCTCGCCACCGTGGCGATCAGCCTGTCGCCCGGCCCGGGCGCGATCGCCGCGATGGGCGCCGGCCTGAACCACGGCTTCCGGCGCGGCCAGCGCATCGCCTTCGGTCTCGCGCTAGGCGTCTGGACCCAGCTGGCCATCGTTGGTGTCGGCCTGGGCGCGCTGCTCGCCACCTCGGGCACCGCGTTCGCCGTCGTCAAGTGGCTGGGCGTGGCCTACCTGGTGTGGCTGGGCATCCAGCAGTGGCGCGCGCCGGCGGCCCCGCTCGTCGCGCACGATGACGCGGCCGCCACCACCACCACGCGTGAGCTGGTGCTGCGCGGGTGGACGGTCAACGCCGTGAACCCCAAGGGCACCGTCTTCCTGCTCGCGGTGCTGCCGCAGTTCGTCGACCCGGCCCAGCCGCTGCTCGCGCAGTACCTGGTGATCGGTGCGACCTTCGGCGCCGTCGAGTTCAGCGTGATGAGCGGCTATGCGGCGCTCGCCGCGCGGGTGCTCGGGCTGTTTCGCACGCCGCGCCAGATGCGCGGGCTGAACCGGGTCTTCGGCAGCCTGTTCGTGCTGGCCGGCGCGCTGCTGGCGACGTTCAAGCGCGCCGCCTGAGACGGTGCTTGGCGGCGAGCCACCTCATTCCTTGACGGGTCCGCGGCCGGCCTTCACCGCGCCGCGAATGGCCTTGCCCTGCAGGCGGCGCTGCTGCGACCCGCGCGTGGGTTTGGTCGGCCGCCGCACGCGCGGCACGAAGGCCGCGGCATCGACCAGCGCCTGCAACCGCGCCAGCGCGTCGGCCCGGTTCATCACCAGGCTGCGGTGCTCCTGCGCCTTGATGACCACCACGCCCTCGGCACTGATGCGCGCATCGGGCCAGGCCAGCAGCCGCGCCTTGAGCGCCTCGGGCAGCGACGAGGCGCGAATGTCGAAGCGCAGGTGGACCGCGTTCGACACCTTGTTGACGTTCTGCCCGCCCGCACCCTGGGCCCGGATCGCGCTGAACTCGACCTCGGACTCGTGGATGCGCGGCGCGGGCTTCACGTCGTCGCTTCGCCCGGTGGCGGCGCCGCTGTGCGCATCTCGCGCTGCCGCTGTTCCATCTCGGCGCGCAGCTGGCGGCGGATCTTGGCGTTGTCCCAGCGCCGCTTCTCGTCGGCGCTGAAGGGGCGCAGCGGCGGCACCGGCGCGGGCTTGCCGTCGTCGTCCACCGCCACCATCGTGAAGAAGCAGCTGTTCGCATGCCGCACGACCTGGGTGCGGATGTTCTCGGCCACGACCTTGATGCCGATTTCCATCGACGAGGTGCCGGTGTGGTTGACCGCCGCGAGGAAGGTCACCAGCTCGCCGACGTGGATCGGCTGGCGGAACATCACCTGGTCGACGCTCAGCGTGACCACGTAGCGTCCGGCGTAGCGGCTGGCGCAGGCGTAGGCCGCCTGGTCGAGCAGCTTCAGGATCGTGCCGCCGTGCACGTTGCCGCTGAAGTTCGCCATGTCCGGCGTCATCAGCACGGTCATCGACAGTTGGTGCGAGGGCAGGTCCATGACAGTGCGCCTTGGGAATCAAACAACCGTGACAGGCACGCGCTGTGCCAGCGCACACATCAGCTCGTAGCCGATCGTGCCAGCCGCGCGCGCGACCTCGTCGATCGGCAGTCGCGTGCCGTGCGGGCCCTCGCCCCACAGCGTGACCTGGCTGCCGGGCTGGGCGGCGGGCACCGGCGTCAGGTCGACCGCCAGCATGTCCATCGAGACGCGGCCGACGGTCGTCGTGCGCGTGCCGTCGACCAGGATCGGCGTGCCGGTCGGCGCGTGGCGCGGGTAGCCGTCGGCGTAGCCACAGGCGACGATGCCGATGCGCATCGGCCGCTCGGCCACGAACGCGCTGCCATAGCCGACCGACTCGCCCGGCTCGAGCGTCTGCACTGCGAGCAGCCGCGAGCGCAGCGTCATCGCCGGGCGCAGCCCCCAGTGCGCAGCATCGTGCTCGGGGAAGTCGGGCACGCCGCCGTAGCTCATGATGCCGGCGCGCACCCAGTCGGCGCGCACGCGCGGGTCTTGCACGTGGCGCAGCGTCGCGGCGCTGTTGGCCAGCGAGCGTTCGCCCGGCAGGTCGTGCGTGGCCTCGTGGAAGGCCTGCACCTGGTGCGCGATGCCGTTGCGGCCGAAGCGGTCGGCATCGGCGTCGGAGAAGTGGGTGACCAGCGCGATCTCGTCGACCTGCGTCAGCGCATTCAGCCGCGCCCAGGCGGCGCGGAAGGCGCCGGGCCGGAAACCCAGCCGGTTCATGCCGCTGTTCATCTTCAGGAAGACGCGATGCGGCTGGTGCGTCTTGTGCGCGGCGAGCCAATCGATCTGCTGCTCGCAGTGCACCACGTGCCACAGGTTCAGCCGCGAGCACAGCTCCAGGTCGCGCGGCTCGAACACGCCTTCGAGCAGCAGGATCGGGCCGCGCCAGTCGAGCGCGCGCAGCGCCGACGCCTCGGCCAGGTCGAGCAGCGCGAAGCCGTCGGCCGCACGCAGGCCGGCATAGGCCCGCTCGATGCCGTGGCCGTAGGCGTTGGCCTTGACGACCGCCCACACCCGCGCGTCGGGCGCGCATTCGCGGGCCCGCGCCAGGTTGTGGGCGAGGGCATCGGTGTGGATCAGGGCTTCGATCGGGCGCGGCATGGGCTGGATTCCTTGGCGTCGAATTCTGCCAGCCGGCCCCAGGCGGCCGGGGCCGTGCGCCGGGGGCTGAAAAACTTGCGTGCTATAAACCCCGACGCTTTCGACCCATCTGCCGGAGACATGAGACCCCGCCCCGACGCGCCCAGCCGCAGGCGCACGGCAACCCCAGCCGCATGAAAAAAGGCTTCTACACCATCATGTCAGCGCAGTTCTTCAGCTCGCTGGCAGACAACGCTTTGCTGGTCGGGGCGATCGAGCTGTTGAAGACCACCGGCGCGCCGGGCTGGCAGGTGCCGGCGCTGACGCCGATGTTCGCGCTGTTCTACGTCGTGCTGGCCCCGCTGGTCGGCGCCTTTGCCGACGCCGTGCCCAAGGGCCAGGTGATGTTCTATTCGAACAGCATCAAGGTGGTCGGCTGCCTGATGATGCTGTTCGGCGGCCACCCGCTGCTGGCCTACGCCGTGGTCGGCCTCGGCGCCGCGGCCTACTCGCCGGCCAAGTACGGCATCCTGACCGAGCTGCTGCCGCCGTCACAGCTCGTCAAGGCCAACGGGTGGATCGAGGGGCTGACGATCGGCTCGATCATCCTCGGCGTGCTGCTCGGCGGCCAGCTGGTCGGCCCGCGCATGGCGCCGATGCTGCTGGGCTTCGACCTGCCGCTGTTCGACACCGGCATCGACACGCCGCCCGAAGCCGCGATCGCCGTGATGGTCGGGCTGTACATCATCGCCGCGGCGTTCAACCTCAAGATCCCGCGCACCGAAGCCCCGCTGCAACCGCTGACCATCAACGTGGTCGACCTGGTGCGCGACTTCGGCCAGTGCAATGCGCGGCTGTGGGCCGACCGGCTCGGCCAGATCTCGCTCGCGACGACGACGCTGTTCTGGGGCGTGTCGGGCAACCTGCGGGTGATCGTGTTCGCCTGGGCCGCGGTCGCGCTGGGCTACACGACGACCCAGGCCTCGTCGCTGGTCGGCGTGGTCGCGATCGGCACCGCGGTCGGTGCGATCGCGGCCTCGATCCACATGCGGCTGGACCGCGCCACCAACGTGATCCCGCTCGGCATCGCGATGGGCGTGCTGGTGATCGGGCTGAACGTGATCCCGAACGCCTGGGTCGCGGCCCCCTTCCTGATCATCCTCGGCGCGATCGGCGGCTACCTGGTCGTGCCCATGAACGCCCTGCTGCAGCACCGCGGGCACAACCTGATGGGCGCCGGCCGCTCGATCGCGGTTCAGAACTTCAACGAGCAGGCCTGCATCCTCGGCCTGGGGGCGTTCTACACCGGCATGACCCGCGTCGGCCTGACGGCCTTCACGACGATCGCGGTGTTCGGCGTCGGCGTCGCGGGCACGATGTGGTGGATCCGCCGCTGGCACCAGCGCAACCTGGTGGAACACCGCACCGAAGTCGAGCGCCTGCTGGCCATCGCGCGTTCCGATCGGCATTGATGCCCCCGTCGCGGCTGTGGCCGGCACTTGCGCTGGTGATCAATGCGCTGATCTGGGGCACCTCGTGGTGGCCGTTCCGGCAACTGCACGAGCAGGCCGGCCTGCACCCGCTGTGGACGACCACCGGCGTCTACCTGATGGCCGTGCTGGTGATCGGCGCGACGCGCCCGGCCGCCTGGCGCGAGCTGGCGCGCACGCCGGCGCTGTGGCTGATCGTGCTCGCCTCGGGCACGACCAACGCGAGCTTCAACTGGGGCGTGACGGTGGGCGACGTGGTGCGCGTCGTGCTGCTGTTCTACCTGATGCCGCTGTGGGCGGTGCTGCTGGCGCGGGCGCTGCTGGACGAGCCGCTCACCCGCGCCGCGCTGCTGCGCGTGGCGATGGCACTGGCCGGCGCGGCCATCGTGCTGTGGCCCGAAGACGGCACCTCGCTGCTGCCGCTGCGGCTGACCGACGCACTGGGCCTGATCGGCGGCTTCAGCTTCGCGCTCAACAACGTGATGCTGCGGCGCGAATCGACGCGCAGCGAATCGTCGCGGGCGCTGGCGATGTTCCTCGGCGGCGCGCTGGTGGCCGGCCTGCTGGCGCTGGCGCTGGGCACGGCGCGCGTGGCACCGCCGCCGGCGCTGTCGCCCGGCTGGCTGGGCTTCGCGCTGGCGCTGGGCTCGCTGTTCCTGCTCAGCAACCTGGGTCTGCAGTTTGGCGCCGCGCGGCTGCCGGCGAATGCGACCGCGGTGATCATGCTGACCGAGGTGGTGTTCGCCTCCGCCTCGGCGCTGGCGCTGGGGGCCGGCACGCTGTCGCCGGCGCTGGCGCTCGGCGGCGCGCTGATCGTCGGCGCCGCGGTGCTGGCCGCACTGCGGCCCTGAGGCTCGCTCGGCTTTGCGGCCGCGCTAGCATCAGCGCCGCCCTTTCCTGGAGAACCCGCCATGAGCAGCAGCAGCCCGACCAGCGTCTATGACTTCAGCGCCCAGACCATCCAGGGCAAACCGGTCGCCTTGAAGAAGTTCAAGGGCCAGGTGCTGCTGATCGTCAACACCGCCAGCGAATGCGGCTTCACACCGCAGCTCAAGGGCCTGCAGGCGCTGTTCGACCGCTACGCCGAGCAGGGTTTCGCGGTCGTCGGCTTCCCGAGCAACGAGTTCGGCGGGCAGGATCCGGGCAGCAACGACGAGATCGCCTCGTTCTGCGAAATGAACTACGGCGTCAGCTTCCCGATGATGGCCAAGATCGAGGTCAACGGCTCGGGCGCCCACCCGCTGTGGCAGTGGCTCAAGGGCGAGAAGCCCGGCTTCCTCGGCACCGAAGTCATCAAGTGGAACTTCACCAAGTTCCTGGTCGGCCGCGACGGCCAGGTGATCAAGCGCTACGCGCCGCAGGACGAGCCGGAAAAGCTGGCCAAGGACATCGAGGCGGCGCTGGCGGCCGGCGCTTGAGGCACGCGCCCGACGCCCCTGCCACGCTGGCCGGCCACCTGCGCAGGTTCGCCGCCGAATCCTGCGCCGGCGAGCCGCTGTACCGCGCACTGGCCGGCCTGATCGCCGAGCGGCCGCTGCTGCTCGAATTGCTCAATGCGGCACCACCGCCGCAGCGCGGCAGCACCTTGCTGCTGGCCGGGTTGCACGACCGCCTGCTGGAGCTGGCCGAGCGCGGGCAGGCCCTGCCCGCGCTGGCCGCGTACTTTCCCAGCGTGGGCGGCGAGCGCCTGCCGGACGGCGCGCTCGCCGATGCGCTGGACGACTTCGCCGCCACCGAGCTCGGGCCCTGGCGCGACCGCGTCGCGACCCGCACCACGCAGACCAACGAAGCCGGCCGCTCGGCGGTGCTGTGGCCCGCGCTGGCGGCGATCGCCGCACGCCACGGCAACCGCCCGCTGGCGCTGTTCGACTTCGGTTGCAGCGCCGGCCTGAACCTCCTGGTCGACCGCGTCACCGTCGACTTCGGTGACGAGCCCGTTGGCGCGGCCGACCCGGCCGCGCCGCGCCTGGCCTGCCGCCTGGTGGGCCCCGGCCGGCCTCCCCGCACACCGTGGCGCCTCGCGACGCGGCTTGGTGTCGACCGCGCGCCGATCGCACTCGACGACGCGCCGGGCCTGCGCTGGCTGCGCGCCTGCCTGTGGCCGAGCGAGCGCGAGCGCGCCGCGCGCTTCGAGCAGGCACTGGCCCTGGCGCGCGCCGCGCGCCACCCGGTCCGGCGCGCCGACGACGGCCTGGCCGTGCTCGCTGACTGGCTGGGGACGCTGCCGCCGCAGGTGACGCCGGTGCTGTTCAACAGTTGGGTGCTGGCCTACTTCGCGCCCGACGAACTGGCTCGCCACGTCGAACGCGTGCACACGCTGGTGCAGCGATACCGCCTGGTCTGGCTCAGCGCCGAGGATGCGCATCGGCTGGCCGCCACCACGGGCCTCGCCGCGACCGCGGCCACCGCCGAGCCCGGCACGTCGACCTGGTGGGCCCTGACCGAGCCGGACGATCGGCGCGGCGTGCGCAGCAGCCTGCTCGCGCGCTCGCACCCGCACGGGGCCTGGCTCGAGTGGCGGGCCGGATAATCGCGTTCTCGACCCACACGGACACCAGCCTGCCCATGTTTGCCCACATCGCGCCCTATGCCGGCGACCCGATCCTCACGCTGAACGAAGATTTCCAGAAGGACCCGCGCAAGGACAAGATCAACCTGTCGATCGGCATCTACTTCGACGATGCGGGCCGCATCCCGGTGATGGCGTCGGTCCAGCGCGCCGAGGCCGTGCTCGCCGGCCAGGTCGGCCCCAAGCCCTACCTGCCGATGGAGGGCGCGGCGAACTTCCGCAGCGTCGTGCCGCCGCTGCTGTGGGGCGAGGGTCACCCGGCGATTGCCGCCGGCCGCATCGCGACGATGCAGTCGGTCGGCTCCAGCGGCGGCCTGAAGGTCGGCGCCGACTTCATCAAGACCTGGTTTCCGGGCAGCGCCGTGTGGTTGAGCGACCCGACCTGGGACAACCACAAGGCGGTGTTCGAAGGCGCCGGGCTCGCGGTGCACACCTACCCGTACTACGACGCCGCGACCGGCGGCCTGCGTTTCGACGCGATGCGCGACACGCTCGCGACGCTGCCGGCCAGGAGCGTCGTGCTGCTGCACGCCTGCTGCCATAACCCGACCGGTGTCGATCTGACGGCGGCGCAATGGGATGCGCTGATCCCGCTGCTGAAGGAACGCGAGCTGATCGCCTTCGTCGACCTCGCCTACCAGGGCTTCGGCGACGGCATCGCCGAAGACGCCTACGCCGTGCGCGCGATGACCGACGCCGGCCTGGCCTTCTTCGTGACCAATTCGTTCTCGAAGAACATGAGCGTGTACGGCGAGCGCTGCGGCGCCCTGAGCGTCGTCTGCCCCGATGCGGCGCAGGCCGCGCTGGTGCTGGGGCAGCTGAAGGCCACCGTGCGCCGCAACTACTCGAACCCGCCGATCCACGGCGGCCAGCTGGTCGCCACCATCCTCGGCACGCCCGAACTGCGCGCGCTGTGGGCCGGCGAGGTCGACGCGATGCGCGCACGCATCCGTTCGATGCGCGAGCGCCTGCACGCCGTGGTCAGCGCCAAGGTCCCGGGCCGCGATTTCAGCTACTTCCTGACCCAGCGCGGCATGTTCAGCTACACCGGCCTGACACCGGCGCAGGTGGAGCGGCTGCGCAGCGAATTCGGTGTCTACGTGCTGCGCTCGGGCCGCATGTGCGTGGCCGGGCTGAACAACGGCAACGTCGAGCGCACGGCCGAGGCGATGGCGGCGGTGCTGGCGGGCTGAGGCGCTGCGAGCCCAAGACGAAAGCGGGGCCATCGGCCCCGCTTTTCATTTGCCAGATCCGTGCGAGCTCACTTGGTGTAGCTCTTCATCGTCTGCGTCGCGGACTTGCCAAACGTATCCGGCGTTCCCTCGGGGTAGTCATATGCAAACTCGCACTTGACGTTACGGCCCAGGTCCACGGACCACCAGCAAACCTTCGTGTACGAATATGCACCACCCGAGATATGGGCGGCGCTGGTCATGTCGATCACCGACTTGATGCGCAAGGCATTGAACGCCCCCGCCGGAACAGTGATCCTTTCAAAGGCTTC